>NZ_CP147776.1:2454756-3068445 GCF_037300705.1 Massilia sp. W12
GCGCAGGCGCCGCGCTGCATCCGGCGCAACAGGGACTGTATCTGGCGCAAAATCTGGCGGCTGAAGCGCCCTGGTTTTGGGGCGCGGAATCCTGCCTGCTGCCGTCCGCCAGCCAGTCCCATGCGCAAGCCGCCTGGCAAGCCTGTTTAGACAGCAGCAGCGCGCTGGCGCAGCAATTGCACCCGGCTCCGGGACAGGACGGCGGCGCCATCATGCGCCATGCCGGCGCGCCATGCGCAATCTGGCAAACTTTCGCCAGCCAGGCTGAGCGCCAGGCCTGGATTGCCGCCGATTTGCAAAGCCCGGTGCAATTGCATGGCGCGCCCTTGGCCCACGCCGCCCTGCAGCAATGCGAAGGCCGCTTGTACGCCTATTTGCGCGCCCACCATCTGCTGCTGGACGGGGCCGGCTTCGCGCTGCTGTGGCGGCGCCTGCTGGCCTTGCTCGCCACGCCCGCCGCGCAACTCGACGCGCAAGCGCACAGCCTGCGCCTGCGTGACGCCAGCCAATGGCAAGCCTGGCTGGCCGAGGGCGAAAGCGAGGCCGCGCAGCAGAAAGCGGCGCAGGATCTGGCGTGGTGGCGCGCGCAGCTGCAAAGCTGGCCGGCGGCGCCCGCATTATCCCTGTTGGCGCCGGACAGCGCGCCCGGCAATCCGCTGGATAAACTGAGTGCGGCCAGCATTTATCAAGCGCCGCCGCTGCCGCCGGCGCAACAGGCGCGCTTAGCCCAACTGCTGCAGCAGCGCTGCCGTGAATGGCGCTGCGACGCCGGCGCATTGCTGCTCACGGTATATGCCGCCTGGCTGCAAACGCAGTACAGCGCACACCCCTTGCGCCTGGGGGCGCCGCATATGCAAAGGTTTGGCAGCGTGGCGCTGGATTTGCCCTGTATGTGCATGAATATCCTGCCGCTGGCCCTGCCTGCCGCGCCGCTCTTGGGCGATTTGCCGGGCGCGCTGCAAGCCGTGCAAAGCGCGCAAGCGCAATTGCGCCGCCACAGTGCGGCGCGGCACGAAGCCCTGCAAGCGCTGCTGCCGGCGGCGCAATCACTGTTCGGGCCGGTGTTTAATTTTCTGCCATTTTCCAGCGCAGCCGGGGTTGCGCGGCACGCCAGCGGCGCGATTGTCGAACCGGCCTTGTATTGCAGCGGGGCGGATGGCTTGAGCTGGGAATGGCAAAGCAATGCCGCGCTGGCGGATTGCCTGCCGCAATGGCACGCCAGTTTGCAAGCCGCGCTGCTGGCCTGGCTGCAAGCGCCGCAGCAAAGCTTGCGCGCTTTACAACCGGGGCTGGCCGCACGCGCACAGCTGGATGGCGCAGCGCTTGACGCCCCGGCCCCCGATGTGTTGCAAGCGCTGTTGTCGCGCATCGCCAGCCGTCCGCATGAAGAAATCTTGCAAGATGGCGCGCGCAGCTATACCGGGGCCGCCCTGCTGGATGCGGTGCGGCAACGCGCAGCCCAATTCGCCGCCCTGGGTTTAGGCCAGGGCCATCGCGTGGGCTTGCTGCTGGCGCGCAGCGATCAGGCGATTATCTGCCAGCTCGCTGCGCTGTGGCGCGGCGTGACTTTTTTGCCGCTGGATTGCCAGCAACCGGCGGCGCGCTTACAGCAATTATTGCAAGACGCGGATTTGGATCTGCTCTTGCACGATGGGGCCGCGCCGGGCCTCGTACAAGTCGAATTGCCCTGTCTGGCGCTGGCCAATCTGGCCCCGGCTGATAGACAACAAGCCGGCCCGCCCTGCTTAGCGCCCACATTGCCGGCCTATCAGCTCTACACCTCAGGCTCGACCGGCGCGCCGAATGGCGTCTTGTTGGGACGGGCCGCCTTGGCGCACTTTATTGCGGCGGCGGCGCAGCGCTACGCTGTGCAGCATGGCAGCCGCATCTTGCAATTCGCACCCCTGCATTTTGACGCCAGTCAGGAAGAAATCTGGTTTGGTTTGCTGTATGGCTGCCTGATTTTGCGCGATGCCGATATGCATACCGATCTGGCCGCGTTTTTACAGCGCTGCGAGGACTTGCGCATCACCCTGCTCGATTTGCCGACCGCATTCTGGGCCGAATTGGCGCATGCGCTGGCGCATCAAGCCCTGACCTGGCCGGCCAGTGTGCGTTGCGTGATCATCGGCGGCGAAGCGGCGCAAAGCGCGTCCCTGGCGTGGTGGCGCGCCCATGTGCCGCCCACCGTGCGGCTGATCAACACCTATGGCCCGACTGAGACCTGTATTGTGTGTTGCAGCCATGATTTGCAAGACGCATCTGAACAGGTCGCGCTTGGCGCGCCGCTGCCCGGTTTGTCCCTGGCGCTGGTGGAAAACATAGCCGGCGTCTGGCATACGGTGCGCCAGGGCGGCGTGGGCGAACTGGCGATTCTCGGGCCGACCCTGGGCCAATACTGGCGCCGCGCCGAATTGCAGGCGCAGCGCTTTGTGCAAATCGACACCGGACACGGATTGCATCACGCTTATTTGAGCGGCGACTTGGCGCGCCAGGGGGCGGATGGCCTCTTGTACTACCTGGGGCGGCGCGACTGGCAAGTCAAAATCGGCGGCATGCGGGTGGATTTGCTGGAAGTGGAAAACGCGCTGCGCCGCCAGCTGCCGCAGGCGCAGCAAGTCGCGCTGTTGGCGCAGGATCAAAAGATCATCGCCTGTTACGCCGCGCCGCAAGCGCTCAGCGCGCCGCAATTGCACAGCGTACAGAGCGCATTGGCGCAGGAATTGCCGCGCCAGGCTCTGCCCTCGCATTGGCTGCAGATGGACGCGCTGCCGAAAAACGCGAACGGCAAGCTGGACCGGCGCGCCCTGCTGGCGGCCTGGGGCGCACAACAAGCGCCTGCCGCTGCGCAGGACGGCGCGGATCAACTGGCCACGGCGCTGGCGGCCATGTGGCGCGAGACCCTCGGCGCCAGCCCCGCCGCGCAAGACGATTTTTTTGCCCAAGGCGGCCAATCGCTGCAGGCGATCCGCCTGGCCAACCGCCTCGCCGCCTTACTCGGTCGCCCGCTGCCGGCAGCCCTCTTATACCGCCATCCGCGCTTTGCTGATTTGCTGCAAGCCCTGCATCAAATGCATGGGCAAAACAGCAGCGCAAATCAAGTCTGCGATGAAAGCGAATACGCCGCACTGCTGCCCATCGCCACCCCGGCGCACGCGGTGGTGGATCTATTCTGCCTGCCGCCAGGCGAAGGCTTGGGCTGGTGTTATCGCCCGCTGGCGGCCAGCTTTCCGCACTGGCGCATCCACGCCTTGCAAGCGCAATGCTGGCGCGGCGCGGCCCTGGATTGGGACGCACAAGTGCAGCTGTGGCAAGACTTGATTGCGCAGCACAGCACAACGCGCCGCATTTATTTGCTCGGCTGGTCGAGCGGCGGCGGTTATGCCTTTGAATTGGCGGCGCGCCTGCGCCGGCAATATGGGGCGCGCATCGCCGGTCTGTGTCTGCTGGACGCCTACCCGGCGCCGCTGTGGGCCGATCAGCCTGCGCCAGACGCCATGACCATCTTGCAGGCGCTGGCCGATCTGCCCGGGGCCGTGCCGGCGCAAACGTATGCGCGCGCTGCCGCCATGTCAGAAGCTGAATTACGCGCCGCCCTGCTGCAGCCTGGCGCAGCCTTGCACAGTCTGGGCGCGGCGCGGCTGGCGCAGTTGGAAGCGGATTTGCTGCAAGCCATGCAAGCCTACCGCAATTGGGACATGCCGCAATTGCGCGGCGTGCCCATGCAATTTATCCAGGCCAAGGCCAGCAGCGCGCGCTTTGATGCGCTCAGCTGGGCCGGCTGGCAACGCGGCGCACTGCAAACGCATGTGCTCGATTGTGAACATAACGCGCTGTGTCAGCCGGCCATGCTGGCGCAATGGGCCGGCTTGCTGCAACAAGCCTGGGCCAGTCCCTTACATGGAAAAGGAGAAATATGAATCAAAGCAACAGCGCCGCGCCGCCGCGTTCCGGGCCGCGCCTGCTCGCCGCCTGCGCGGTGGAAGAATTAAGTCCGCATCTGCGCCGCGTCTGGTTGCAGGGTGAAGCGCTGGCCGGTTTTCCGGCGTCCCTGGAGGGTGCGCCGGTGGCCGGCAGCCATATCAAGCTGATGCTGGCGCGCCCCGGCCAGCGCGCGCCGCAACTGCCAGTGCTCGATGCGGCAGGCGAAGTGCATTGGCCGCCGCGCGATGTCAGTCCGATTAAACGCACTTACACGGTGGCGGCCTGGGACCCGGTGCAAGGCCGGCTGGCGGTGGATTTTGTGTTGCACGCCGCCAGCGGCCCGGCGGCGGATTGGGCGCGCAATGTGCAGGCCGGCAGCCTGATCGGCGTCGCCGGCCCCGGCGGGCCGCGCCGCTTTGCGCCTCAGGCGCGCCACTGGCTGCTGTTGGGCGACGCCAGCGCAGCCCCGATGCTGAGCGCCTGCCTGCAGCAAATGCAATCGTCGCCCAGACCCGGTTTATTGCTGTTGCAAAGCGCGCATGCAAATGGCGAGGATTTGCCGCCGCTGACGCTGCCGCCCGGCATGCAGCTGGCGCGCCTGGGCTATGACTGCGCGGCCCTGATCGCCGCTTTGCAAGCGCATTGCCAGGAATGGCAGGCGGAAGATTGGCGCGCCTGTTCGATCACCCTGGCCGGCGAAAGCAGCCAGGTGGTGGCCGCGCGCGACTGGTTGCTGGCGCAAGGCGCGCAGCGCGCCATGATGTACGCCGTACCGTATTGGAAACAGGCGCATGACGAAGAGGCTTACCACGCCGAGCGGCATCGGATTATGGATGAATTGGGGGCCGAATGAGGCTGGCGGCTGTGCAACAGCCTGCGCAAGGCAAACCTGCGAGTTTGTGGTGGGAGCGGCTTCAGCCGCGAAAACCGGCGGCGGATATGGCGCGGCGCCTATTCGCGGCTAAAGCCGCTCCTACCGGTATTTTGTCAATTCGCAGCTTGTCGCGATGGCGGATTTTAAAGTGTGCCGATTGGCGGATTTTACAGTCTGCCGATTGGCTCACTTTCGCGTGCTCCCCTCAACAGCCTGCGCAAGGAAAACCTGCGAATTTGTGGTGGGAGCGGCTTCAGCCGCGAATCGGTGCGCAACAAACAGCGCTGTTTGACGCAGAGGGGCTTGATCTGGGCCGGCGCCGGTTTTGGCGGCATCGGCCTTTGAAGCCAGCCTGCGCCCAATCGAGCACCGTCCCGATTTGCACGCCGGCTTATCCAATCCGCAACGCAGGATGAACAAACTTGCCCCAAGAATTTTTTTGCCAATCTCAATCACGATGAAATCATTTGCTTTGCTTCAATCCCTCTTCTCCCTGCTGGCCGCTGGCGCCATGCTGATATTGCCGGCCCAGGCGCGCGAGGTGCAGGATGCGCTCGGGCGCAAGGTGCAGGCGCCGGATGCGCCGCGCCGCATTCTGGCCCTGTCCGAACCCGATCTGGACGCCCTGCTGGCGCTCGGCGCGCCGCCGCTGGCGGCTTCGCGCGGACGCGGACAAAACGGTTTTCCTGCCTATCTGCAGCAAGCGCCCGGCATCAAACAAGTCGCCCAACTCGGCAATTTCATGCAAACCGGCAGCGAAGCCATCATGCAATACAAGCCCGACCTGATCCTGGCCGGCAGCCACAATGACCCGGCGCAACTGGCGCAATGGAGCAAAATCGCCCCCGTGATCGTCAGCTTTACCCCCGGCGAGACATGGGAAAGCGGCTTTTTGCGCATCGCCGCCGCGCTGGATAAAAGCGAACAGGCGCAACAACTCTTGCACGCCCAACAGCAGGAAATCGCGCGCCTGAAACAGCAACTCAAACCGGCTTCCATCAGCATCGTGCGCTGGAATATCAGCGGCCCGGCCTTTATGCAACGCGACGCCTTCGCCTCGCGCCTGATCCACAGCCTGGGCTGGCGCCGCCCGCCGGCGCAAGCCCTGCCCGGCAGCGCCCACAGTGCGCCCTTATCGCAAGAAGCGTTTGCCGTACTGGATGCGGATTGGATTGCGATTGGCGGCTTAGGCCCGCAAGCGCAACAGGATTTGCACAGCGCGCGCAAACACCCGGCCATGGCGCAATTGCACGCCGTGCGCCAGGGCCGCATGCGGGTGGTGGACGGCGCGGTCTGGACCGGCCCCGGCGGCTATCTGGCGGCGCAAGCGCTGTTGCGGGATATCGCGCAATGGCAATAAACATCCCGCTGCAGCGCGTTGGCGGCTTGTTGGCGGGCGGCTTGCTGGCGCTGTTTTTACTGTCCCTGCTGGCCGGCGCCGGCGGCCTCAGCGCCGCGCCTGCCGAAGTATGGGCCTTGCGCGCCTGGCGCGGCGCGGCGGCGCTGCTGGTCGGCGCGGCGTGTGCGGTAAGTGCGCGCCTGCTGCAGGATTTAAGCGGCAATCCGGTGGCCGAACCCGGTTTGCTCGGGGTGCACGCCGCCGCCGCCCTGGCGCTGGTTTGTGCGCTGTGTTTTTTGCACTGGCGCAATCCGCTCGCCCTGCTCTTAGCCAGCCTGGGCGGCAGCTTGCTGGCTCTGCTGGCGCTGGGCGCGCTGTTGCCGGCGCTGCAGGCGCGCCAGCGCAGCGCGCACAGCCTGATTCTGGCCGGCGTCGCGCTCTCCGCCAGCTGCGGCGGGCTGGCTTCGCTGATCATGCTGCGCCAAGCCGACGGCCTGGATCAATACCGCCAATGGGTCTTGGGTTCGCTGGCCCTGGTGCAAGCCGATATGCTGCTGGCCGCCGGCGCTTTGCTGGGCGCGGTGTTGTGTCTGATGCTGCTGTGCGCGCCGTATTTCTCCCTCTTGCATCTGGGCCACTCGCGCGCGCTGACGGCAGGCGCGCATCCGGCCCGCCTGCGCCTGCATGCGCTGTTGTGCTGCAGCCTGGCCGCCGCCGGCGCGGTGGCGCTGGCCGGGCCTTTGGGCTTTTGCGGCATGCTCGGCGTGTGGTTGGCGCAGGGCGTGCAAACGCGCTGGCTGCCCGGCTGCAGCGCGCGCCTGCGCCTGGGCTTGTGTGCGGCCTGCGGCGCGGCCTTGCTGCTGCTGTGCGATTGCGCCGCGCGCCTGCTGGCGGCGCCCTATGAAAGCCCGCTTGGCGTCCTGTGCGCCCTGCCCGGCGCCCTGGTTTTGCTGTGGCGCTTGCAAGCGCGCCCGCCAGGAGCGGCGGCATGATGGATGCGCTCAGACAACAACTTGCGCAGCCCGCACAAGCTGCGCTGGCAGGCGGCAAACGCAACAGTAACAAGCCGCGCCGCAGCCTGCTGCCATGGAGCGTATTGCTGCTCGCCAGTCTGGCCGGCTTGGCGCTGGCCGCCATGTGCGTGGGGGAAAGCAGCGTGCCGCTGGCCAAGGTCTGGGCCTGGTTGAGCGGGACACCTGACGCCACCCTGGATGTATTGCTGGGAGAATTACGCTTACCGCGCTTTGCCTGCGCCGCCGGGGCCGGGGCCGCGCTGGCCTTGAGCGGGTATTTATTGCAATTGTTATGCCGCAATCCCTTGGCCGGGCCGGATTTGCTGGGGGTGAATGAAGCCGCGCTGTTAGCCCTGTTGCTGGGCCTGGGCCTGCAAGCGCTGTTGCAATGGCCGCTGGCCGCGCTCGGGGCCGGCTGCGCGCTGTTGCTTTTGTTTGCCCTGATTGTGTTGCCGGCGGCGCGCGCCGGGCAAGCGGTGCCGCGCGAGCGCTTGGTGCTGGCCGGAATTGCGCTGGGGGCTTTATTGCGCGCCCTGGCCGAACTGTGGCAGGCGCGCCAGGATTTGGCGCACGCCATGAATCTGGCGGCCTGGAGCATGGGCAGTTTGCAAGGACGCGATGCGACTGCCGCCTGGCGTTTGCTGGGCGGCCTGGGCGCGCTCTTGCTCTGCCTCTTACCCTGGCGCGCCGATCTCAAGTTGTACGCCTGCCTGCCGCAACAAGCCGCCACGCTTGGCGTGCGCCAGTTGCGCTTGGAAGCCAAAATCTTGCTGTGCGCCGCCCTGGCGGCGGCCTTGGCGCTGGCGCTGGCCAGCCCGCTGGCCTTTATCGCCCTGGCGGCGCCGGCATTGGCGCGCCGTCTGCATGCCGGCCACAGCCTGCGCTTGTGTCTCCTGTGCGGCGCGCTGCTGGGGGCAGCCGCTGACACCCTGGGGCGTTGGCTGCCGCTGTGCTTACCATCCTGGCTTGGATTGCAGGGTATGGATATTCCGGCCGGATTGATTTGCCAGATCAGCGCCGGCCCGCTTTTACTCTGGCTTTTATTGCGGCGCGACGCTGCACACACAAAATGACAATCGATACTTTTCCCGATTCTCAAGCTGCGCCCCCCGCGCTTTGCCTGCAAGGCGTGGCGGCGCGCTTTGGCGCGCATAGCGAACAGGGCTTGCGCGCGATTGATTTACGCTGCGAAGCCGGCCAAGTGCATGTGCTGGCAGGGCCGAATGGCTGCGGCAAATCGACCCTCTTGCGCACGATTGCCGGCTTGCATCCGCTGCAAAGCGGTCAAATCCGGCTGGCGGGCCAGACTGGGCCGGCGCAAGCCTTGCACAGCCTCACGCCAAAACAGCGCGCCCGCCTGCTGGCCTGGATGCCGCAGGAGAGCGGCGCGCCGCCGGAAATCACGGTGGAAGAATTGGTGCGCTTGGGGCGTCATCCGCACCGCCCCTGGCATGGGGCTTGGCGCAGCAGCGATCAAGCCGCAGTCAGCAGCGCGCTGGCGGCCTGCGACATCGCCGACCTGGCTGCGCGTCCCTTGAGCGAATTATCCGGCGGTCAGCGCCAGCGTGCGCAATTAGCGTTGGCCTTAGCGCAAGACACCCCCATCCTGCTGCTGGACGAACCAACCAGCATGCTCGACCCCGGCCATCAGTTGGATTTGCTGTTGCGCCTGCGCCAATTGGCAAAGCAAGGCCGCTGCGTGCTGCTGGTGATGCACGACATTCAGGCCGCCGCGCGTCTGGCGGATCAACTGATCGCCATGCGCGATGGCCGCATCATCGCCGCCGGCTGTCCGCGCCGCATTTTGCAGCCCGATTTACTGCGCCAGTTGTACGGCATTGAAGTCGATCTGCTGCAAGCGCCGCAAGACGGCGCCCCGATCATCGCGCCACGCTGGCCGGCTGCGCCAGCGCTGGCCTAGTTTCCGCTCCGATTGTAGAGACAAGAACATGCATAACACTGTTTATCCGCATTACCCTGACCTGGCCGGCAAAACCATCCTGATCACCGGCGCGGCGCAAGGCATAGGCCAGGCCGTGGCCTATGCCTTCGCCGCGCAAGAGGCGCGTTTAATCCTGATCGACGCGCAAAGCGTCACATCAGCGCCGCCGCAAGCGGCTTGTTATACAGCGGATTTGCGCGACAGCACACAGATCAGCGCCTTGCTGCGCCAGATCCAGGCTGAACAGGCGCCGATAGATTGCCTGGTGCATGTGGCCGGGGTCTTGCGCACCGGGGCCGTGACAGATTTGCAAGAAGCCGATTGGCGCGCCTGTTTTGCGGTGAATGTGGACGCCCTGTTTCATCTGTGTCAGGCGCTGGCGCCGGCAATGCAAGCGCGCCGCAGCGGCGCCATGATTTGCGTCGCCTCGAATGCCGCCAGCACGCCGCGCCAGCAAATGGCGGCTTATGCCGCTTCCAAAGCCGCCGCCCTGCAATTCATGCGCTGTCTGGCGCTGGAAATGGCGCCGTATGGGGTGCGCTGCAACACCGTCTCCCCCGGCTCCACCGCCAGCCCGATGCTGTACGGCATGGGCGTGGACGACGCCGCCTGCATCGTCGGCAATCCAGAACGCTTCCGCCTGGGCATCCCCCTGGGCCGCGTGGCGCAAGGCGCGGATGTGGCCAACAGCGTGCTGTTCTTAGCCTCAGATGCGGCGCGCCATTTGTGTATGCAAAATCTCATTGTGGATGGGGGGGCGAGTTTGGGGGGGTGAGGACGCAAGACCGACTGCAGCCGTTCCATATGTTGAAACAAGGCGATGATTCAGCCGAATTCAGGCCATCAAGGTAGAAGGCTGGGTTGAGCGCTGCGAAACCCGGCTTGCAACAGCGGTGGATCAAAAAAGAAGTGACTGTTCAGCCTTCATAAGGATGGACGAAGCAGATTCCGTTCGCCCCTGAGCCTGTCGAGGGGCATGGTTGAGCATGGAAAACCGTGGTTCGACAAGCTCACCACCAACGGCAAAACCAAAAACCATAGTTCAACCGGCTCCCCACAATGAAGCTGCAACCCGCTTGGTATATAAGACCGAATTGTTAGCGCAGCGGCTGAATAGATACAAAAAGAATTACCGTGATGGATAAGCAAGATAGGGTGCAGACGTTTAAATACCTTGAAACAAGTTCTCAGAGCAGATACGTTGGCGGCTGAATAGTCAAAATTTTTTAACCATCGTAATTCCGACTGAAATGTTACGCGAAAAAAAAGATCGACTGCTGTAATTCAATATTGCTGAACAGGTACGCTGAACAGGAATGATAATTGCATGGGCTGAGTCTCCAGAATATTTTTTATTTAAAAATTAAATGTTTTATATTTCTCTGATTTGCTGCTTGCGTAAATAAACCGGCTTTACTGCCGCATCTGTTGCAAAATATAGTGCGCAGTTTTCCCATCAGCGAACTCAACTTTTATTTCGCCATCTTTATTTCCATCTAAAATATTGTACTGCTTCCCGGCTTCCTCCCAGTTTTTACCATCCACAGAAAATGCAATCTGCACTTCCACCGCCAAGGGGTCTTGCATTTTCACCACTGGCTGGATTTTATCAAATCCAGGTGGGAACTGTTTGCTGGGTTTGAGCGTGTATTTATAGTATTGCTTGCCATTGACATCCTGCACAATCAACTCAACCGCTTGATTTTCCCTGGCTTTCACAGTCTGGGTCTTTTCAGTCGCCTCTATTCCCATCGGCGTCAAACTGAGGACATAAGTAGCGCCGTCAGTGGCGCTGGCTTGTAAGGGCAACAGGCCAGGCGCGAGAAACGCAAGCGTGACAGCCAACTTTTTAATACCCATGAGAAACATATCTCCTCCTTTTGTGTGAATAAGTGAATGATATGAAAGAACGGCGAAGCAACTACCTGTCAAATCTAACAGGATAATGTCTTATTACTGACCATTGCTGCTTTATTCTATATCAGTGAGCTGGCCTGCGCCGTGTGCACGCTATCTGTTGCTGCAAGAATGCAACAGCGTAGTTATTCCAGGGTGGGGGCTTGTTTCAAGGTATTTGAACGTTCTTGCTAATCCCGCACAAATCCCGCACCAATTCCTTTGTTGATCCGCCGCTGTCGGACGCCGGGTTATCACTGCGCTCAAGCCTGCCTGCGTTTTTTGGCCTGAATCCGGCTGAATATTAACGCCACACTGTCCATGGATTCCCGCTCTCGCTGAAAGCAGGCTGAGCAATTCGCTTTATTTCAGCGGAATACTCTGATGCGCCCGCCGTGGGTTGCGGATGCGGCTGAGTTTGAATGCCTGTGCGACTTCTGACATGGTTTGGCTGTGTTCTATTTCCGCGCCGAACTGGATGCGCGCTGCCAGGCCATCGAGTTTGAAACTCCAATACAGCGACATCAATGGACTGAGAAATTGCTCGCTGTCGCGGCTGCGCGCGGTGACGTGGATGTCGCCAAATGCGCCGCGCATGGCGCCGGCGATGGAATTGGTGACGATGCTGGTGTGCAAGGGCATGCGCTGATTTAAAAACGCTGTCAATTGCAAAAACGCCTGCCCTTCCGGCATTTGCGGCGTGAGCGAAAAACTGCCGAGAAAATCGCCGCTTTCACATAAGCTGGCGATATTTTGCAAACAGGCGTGGTGGTTGAATTCATGTTCCACGCCAAACCCAATCGCCAACAGCAAACGGCGCGCGCAGGGAATTTTGGCGGCGGCGATGATGGAACAGGCGTCTTCAACCAGGGTGCCGACTTTGGCTTCATCGCCAAACATCAAGCTGTCTGTGCCGCCATCGACCAGCACAATGGTGTCGATCTGATGCGTTTGCGCCAGCCAGGCATAGGCCGCGCGCAGCGGCTGCACGCCGACGTCGTAGGCAAAGGCGTATACGGCGGGATCTTCGCCGCGCTGCTGCAAAAATTCCAACAGATATTTTTCCGGGAAATAAGGCAGCGCCGCATCATGCGCGCTGATTTGATAGAGCTGCGGAAAAACCTGCCGGCTCTCGGCAAAGGCCAATTCAGTGAATGAGAGATTGGCGAGCGTGACCGCCACACCCTGGCGGCGCAAATAAAAGTACAGCGGCAAACCGCTGATGACATCAAAACCACCGCCGGCGCCGGCAATCAACACCGATTTGGCTTGTGATAATTCTGAAAAAAAAGCCTGTTGCATTCTGTTTGATCTTTGAGAGGATGTGAGGGAAACACGGATTTAATCAAGTGCTAATTTCTTACCTCATGATAAATCGTGTCTATTCAACCCTTCGATAAAACCGTGCTTCGACAAGCTCAGCACGAACGGTTTATGGACAGATGCTGGAATAGCGCCAGCCATATTTTTGCCTGCCGTTCGCCCGGAGGCGGTCGTTGGGCATGGTTGTACGGGGTAAGCCCGTGTTCAACAAGTTCAGCAAAAATGGACACAGGTCCGAGCTGATCTTTCCTTTGCATGTGCCATGCAGAACGGCTCCTGCCGATCAGGCCGCATGCGCTAAAAACGCCTTGACTGCCGGCAAAACGCGTTGATCTTCCATATAAAACCCATGTCCGCCGGAAAACATCTGTAATTGCGCGCCGGGAATGCTGCGTGCGATGTTTTCCAGATTCGGCGGCGGGCAAATTCCGTCGTCGATGCCGCCGCACACCAGGGTCGGTGCGGCGATTTGCGGCAAACGTTCCCAACAATTATGCATTTTGCGCGCCTGCAATTGGCGCGCTAAGCCATCGCGCGCCGGCGCATCCAGCGCTTCGCGCCCCATTTGCATCACTTGCACCATGGCGGCGAACAAATCGGCATTGGCTTGCTGCCATGCGGCGTCGCGGCGCAGGTTGGCGAGTTGCAAAAAACGCCGCGCATAGTCTGCCGCCGGCAAATGCTGTAATTCATGCAAGGGGTGGGAATGTCCGCCCGCCCCGCCGCTGCTGGTGCAGGCCAGAACTAAGCGCGCCACGCGCTGTGGATGGCGCAACGCGAATTCTTGCGCCACCATGCCGCCAAATGAAATTCCGACCACCGGCACCCTGACATGGCCAAGGGCGTCGAGCAGTGCGGCGCAGTCATCGGCATAGTCGGCCATGGTGTAGCGGCAGTCCGGCATATCGCTTCTGCCCTGGCCGCGCTGGTCATGCCGGATCACGCGCCAATGCTGCTGTAAGCTGCGCTCAAAACTGGAGGGCGGCTCGCGCAAGTCCCAGCCGGTGCCGCCGATCAATAATAAGGGCGCGCCAGCGCCGGCCTGGCGGCAACAAAGTGTCAGACGCGCAGTGGCGATCAGGCGCGCGGTGTCGGGCATGCCGGTCTCCTTAAAATTGCTGACAAACAGCGCATGCAGCGCTTTTGATGAAGATAGCGCTTACATGCGGTGTTTGCTGAACTTTTTTAGGCCAGCCAGGCGCGCGCGTTGCGGAACATGCGCAACCACGGGCCGTCTTCGCCCCAGCCATCCGGATGCCAGGAATGCAGCACAGTGCGGAACACACGCTCGGCGTGCGGCATCATCACCGTGAAGCGGCCATCGGCGTTGGTGACGGCGGCGATGCCTTGCGGCGAGCCATTCGGATTGAAGGGATATGCTTCAGTGCGCGCGCCAAAGTGATCCACATAATGCAAGGCCGCAGCGGCTTGAGCTATGTCGCCGGTTTGCGAGAAGTCGGCAAAGCCTTCGCCATGCGCAACCGCGATCGGCAGACGGCTGCCTTGCATGCCTGCAAACAAAATCGAAGGCGATGCCGCCACTTCAACCAGGGCAAAGCGCGCTTCAAACTGCTCGGATTTATTGCGCGTGAATTTGGGCCAGTGAGCGGCGCCGGGGATGATGGATTTCAAATTGCTCATCATCTGGCAGCCATTGCAAATGCCTAAGCCAAAGCTGTCGCTGCGGGCAAAGAATTGCGCAAATTGTTCGCGCATGGCCTGGTTGAACAAAATGGTCTTGGCCCAGCCTTCGCCGGCGCCTAACACGTCGCCATAGGAAAATCCGCCAACTGCGATCAGGCCTTTGAAATCTTCCAGCTTGGTGCGGCCGGCGATCAAATCGCTCATATGCACATCGTGCGCGGCAAAGCCGGCTTTATGCATCACATACGCGGTTTCAATATGGGAATTGACGCCCTGCTCGCGCAAAATCGCCACTTGCGGACGTGCGCCCAGGTTCAGGAATGGCGCTGCCACGTCTTGTTGCGGATCGAAGGTGAGATGCGGCTGCATGCCCGGATCATCGCTTTCGATGCGCGCGTATTCGGCATCGGCGCAGGCCGGGTTGTCGCGCAGGCGCGCAATGCGCCAGCTGGTTTCACTCCACATTTTATGCAGCGCGCTGCGGCTCTCGCTCCATAAGAGTTTGCCGTCGCGCATGATTTCAAACATGCCGCGCGGATTTGGTTTGCCGATGGTGTGGCTGCAAGCGCCTAAGCCATGTTTGCGCAAAATATCCATTACCGCGCTGCGCTGCTCCAGCTTGTATTGCAAAACCGCGCCCAATTCTTCGGCAAACAGGGCGCGCAGGCTGCGCTCTTCGCGCCGTGCGCTGACCTGGCTGGCCCAGTTTTTCGCATCGCCCCAATCGGAATCATGTTCGCCTTCCAACACCAGCATGTCCAGATTCAGCGATATCCCGCAACGCCCGGCAAACGCCATTTCCGCCAGGGTGGCGAATAAGCCGCCGTCGGAACGGTCGTGATAGGCCAGAATCATGCCGGCGCGGCGTAATTCGCCCACGGCGGCGAAGAAGGCGGTTAAGTCTTCGGCTTGCTCCAGATCCGGGCCTTGTTCGCCCAGTTGTTGCCAGACTTGCGCAAAGCAAGAGGCGCCGATGCGGTTTTGTCCGCGTCCCAGGTCAATCAGGAGCAATTCGGTCTCGCCCAGATCCATGCGCAATTGCGGGGTGAGCGAGCGGCGCACATCGGCCACCGGAGCAAAACCGGAGACGATCAGGGAGAGCGGCGCGCTGACTGCGCGTTGCTTGCCATCTTCTTGCCATTTGGTGTGCATCGAGAGCGAATCTTTGCCGACCGGGATGCTGATCCCCAGTTTCGGGCACAGCTCCATGCCGACCGCGCGCACGGTGTCAAACAGGGCCGCGTCCTGGCCCGGCTGGCCACAGGCGGCCATCCAGTTGGCTGAGAGTTTGATCTGGCTGATCTCGTCGATATCGGCGGCGGCCAGATTGGTGATGGTTTCCGCTACCGCCATGCGGCCGGATGCGGCGGCGTTGAGCACCGCCATGGGGGTGCGTTCGCCCATCGCCATGGCTTCGCCGGCGTAACCGGCAAAGCTCAAGGCTGTCACGGCGCAGTCCGCCACCGGCACTTGCCAGGGGCCGACCATCTGGTCGCGCACATTCATGCCGCCCACGGTGCGGTCGCCAATCGTGATCAGGAAGGATTTATCGCCCACGGTGGGCAGGCGCAAGACGCGCGCCACCGATTCGGCCAGTGTCACGCCGCTGTAGTCAAACGGCGCCGCCGGATTGGCCAGGCGTTGCACATCGCGCAGCATTTTGGGCGGTTTGCCCAGCAACACATCCATCGCCATATCCACCGGTGCGGCGGCTGGCGTGCCTTCGTGTTCGGCGTCGAGCAGACGCAATTGGCGTTCTTCAGTGGCCGTGCCGACCACCGCAAACGGGCAGCGTTCGCGCTCGCACATGGCGCGGAATTGTTCCAGGCTTTCCGGCGCAATCGCCAGCACATAGCGCTCTTGCGATTCATTGCTCCAGATTTCTTTCGGCGCCAGGCCGCTTTCTTCCAGCGGCACTTGGCGCAGTTGGAAAATCGCGCCGCGCTTGGCGTCGTTGGTGATTTCCGGGAAGGCGTTGGACAGGCCGCCGGCGCCCACGTCGTGAATCGACAAGACCGGGTTGGCTTCGCCCAATTGCCAGCAGGCGTTAATCACTTCCTGCGCGCGGCGCTGCATTTCCGGGTTGCCGCGCTGCACCGAATCAAAATCCAGATCAGCGGTATTGGCGCCGGTGGCCATCGAGCTGGCGGCGCCGCCGCCCATGCCGATGCGCATGCCGGGGCCGCCCAATTGGATCAGGAGGCTGCCAACCGGCAAACCGAGTTTGTGGGTGTGGCGGCCGGAAATATTGCCCAGGCCGCCGGCGATCATGATGGGCTTGTGATAGCCGCTGATGTTGCCGCCGATGTTTTGTTCCCAGGTGCGGAAATAGCCGGCCAGATTGGGGCGGCCAAATTCATTATTGAAAGCCGCGCCGCCAATCGGGCCGTCGATCATGATTTGCAAGGCCGAGGCGATGCGCTCCGGTTTGCCATAGGGTGCGGCGGCGCTGCGCGCGGCCAAGGGCTGCAGTACGTCTTGCGCGTTTTCCCAGGGCTGCACGGCGTCCGGGATCATCAGATTGGAAACGGAAAAACCGGTCAAGCCGGCTTTCGGCTTGGCCCCGCGCCCGGTGGCGCCTTCGTCGCGGATCTCACCGCCCGCGCCGGTGGAGGCGCCGGGGAATGGGGAAATTGCGGTCGGGTGGTTGTGCGTTTCGACTTTCATCAAGGTGTGGGTCAAATCTTGCACTTCGCCGTACAACTGCGCCGCCCCTTGCGGATAAAAGCGCATGGCCGGCTTGCCTTCCATGATGGCGGCGTTATCGGCATACGCCACAATCGTGCCCTTGGGCTGCAGTTGGTGGGTGTTTTTGATCATGCCAAACAGGGAGCGCTCCTGCTTCTCGCCATCCACCACCCAGTCGGCATTGAAAATCTTGTGCCGGCAGTGTTCGCTGTTGGCTTGCGCAAACATCATCAATTCCACATCGGTGGGATTGCGGCTGGCGGCGCTGAAAGCTTGCAGCAGGTAGTCGATTTCATCTTCTGACAGGGCCAGACCAAGTTCTGTGTTGGCCGCCGCCAGCGCAGCGCGCCCGCCTTGCAGGATGTCGATGAAGGCCAGCGGCTTGGCCTCCAGGCGTGAGAACAATGCTGCGGCTTGCTGCAAATCGTCAAGCACGCTTTCGGTCATGCGGTCGTGCAACAGCGCGCACACTTGCTGCCATTGCGCGCTGCTTAATTTGCCGGCGCCGATGCTGCTGCCCAGCAAGCCGGCTTTGAGTTCGATGCGGTAGGCAATCGCGCGCTCGACCCGGTGAATATGCGTCAAGCCGCAGTTATGCACGATGTCGGTGGCTTTTGAGGCCCAGGGCGAAATTGTGCCTAAACGCGGTATCACAAAACATTCCAGCACACTGCCGCGCGCGGCTGGCGCGGCATACGGGTCGCCATACGTCAGCAAGGCTTGCAGATTGCGTTCTTCCTCCTGGCTTGCAGTATGGCCGGCAGGAAAATCCACCAGGTGCATATATTGGCCGGAAATGGCGCTAATCTCAGGCGCGACTTGTTGCAATTGTTGCAGCAAGCGTTGTGCGCGGAAGGCGGACAGGGCATTGGATGCGGGCAGAATCAGCATGATCTCAGCTCAAAAAAAAGCGCGCCGGCAGGAAAGCCTGCAGGCGCTGTCAGTAAGTAGAAAGGAAACTTGGACGTCATTTGCATTCCCCATGCGGCGGCAAGATCGCCCAGGCCATGCCCAATTCAGGGAAGCTGCCGGGCCGCGCGGGGCGTAAGCGGAATGGCGGGAATTCTTCAATCTCGGGCCAGATGTCTTCAATTTCTGCGACCAGATCTGTGCCCTGCACGGCCACCGTGATGGCGCCGCAGCGGTAGATGTCTTGCGCCGTAACCCAGGGCGAAATGCGCAAATCGGCGTCAATCACAATCTGCGGCGCATAACTGCTGTAAAAACTGGCGACCCCGGCTTCCCAGGGCGTGCCGATGATGTATTTGAGCGGTTTGCCGGGATGGGCCTGACGCCAGCGCGCATCGAGTTCGCGCGCCAATTCCGGCCCCGGATAGGCCGCGCGCGTGTATTTGCCGGTCAACTGCGTCCACCAGATACTGCCTTTGCAGGCATATACCGCGCCAAACAGCAGCATCACACTCAACCACAGCAAGAAGGCGCGCCGGCTGGCCAGCTGGTCGGCGGCAGCCCCCAGCCACCAGACGGTGATGATGCCGGACAGCGGGAACATGGCGGAAGCCCACATCGGATGCAAATAACTGCCGCTGGCGCCCAGGGCCAGGGTCAGCGCAAAGGGGCCTAATCCCAAGGCCAGTAAAAAGCGCGAATGGGACAGCGCATTTTCACGGGCCGGCTGCAGCTGGGCTTGCAAGCCATTCGCGCTGCGCACCCAGGCCCACAGCAGTACCGCCCACAAGGCAATATGGACGGCGACTTGCATGCCGATATAAGAAACGATGTTTTTGCCCCAGCCGGAATGTTGCGTCATTTCCTGCAGTCGTTCCTGGGCATAGTGAAGCGGGGCCAGATCATTCAGATACAGCCAATACAGATGCGGGCCGACCACGGCCAGCGCGAGCGCGGCGGCCAGCAGCACGCCGCCCCAATTCAGGCGCGCGCGCGCAGCGCTGTCCCATCCCAGATAGAGCAGCATGGCTGCGAGTAAAAACACTGCGCTGTATTTGCTCAAGCCGCTCAAGCCCAGGGCCAGACCGAAAGCCGCCCACCACCACAGGCTGCGGCTGTGCAAGGCGGCGTACAAAGCGCCAATCGCAGCGGCCCACACCGGCATTTGCGCCACATTATGGTTGAAGTCGGGCGCGTATAAATTGTAGTAAGCCAGCAGAGATTGCAAGAACATCGCCAGCAGCGCGCGGCGCGGCCCCAGACAGGCCAGCGCCAAGGGCCAGACGCACAACAGGCTCAGGACAATCGACAGGGCGGAGGGTAAAAACAGGGCGAAATGGGTGTGGCCAAACAGGCTTTCTGAGAGCCAGATGCCCCAGGCCGGCAGCGGCGGGTGTTTGTAATAGCCGATTTGCGGCGCTTGCGCCCAGGTGTGCATTTCAATCACATCCAGCGGTGCGGCGTGATGTCCCAGCAGCGCAATCAAGAGCCAGAAAAACCCCATGAAAACCAGCAGCGCATAAAAGCGGCCTTGCGCCTTGCTCTGTACATCAGCTGACGCCACGGCTGCCGGCGCGCAAGCGCTGCTGGCGGCGCAGGAATCGGCGGCAGATGCGGATTGCATTTCAGGAGTGCAGGCGCTTTTCTGTAAAATCACGGTATCGGCCTGCCATGGCATAAAATGGCAGGTCAGGAAAATTGGCGTGCCGCATTATACCTTGCTTGAGCGCAAAAAACAGCGCAGCCGGGGCCTTGCGGCAGCTGTCGGATCAGCTCAGAAAATTAACTCATGTCCACCTCTTTGCCTGTACAGGCTTTCACTGCAGCACTGCGTCCGGCCCATCCTGTGATCACCTGCATCACGCCCGCGTATAACGAAGCGGCGCATATCCGTCAATTTTTACTGGATTTGAGCGCGACTCTGCAATCCATGAGTGCGCGCTATGAAATTGTGGTGGTGAATGATGGCAGCCGCGACGCCACTGAAAGCGAAGTGCTGGCGGTGGCGGCTGAATGCAGCGTGCGCTATCTTGGTCTGTCACGCAATTTCGGCAAAGAAGCGGCGCTCTCGGCTGGCATCGAACATGCGCGCGGCGATGTCATCATCTTAATGGATTCCGATTATCAACACCCTTTGCGCTTATTGCCTGAGATGCTTGGCTTGTGGCGTCAGGGATATGACATGGTGTATGGCGTGATTGCCGACCGCCGCCATGAATCGGGTTTAAAGCGCGCCGGAACCAATCTGTTTTACCGCTTAATGGAAGCCGGTTCGGCCTTGCATATTCCGCGCAATGCCGGCGATTTCCGCTTAATGGACGCCAAAGTCGGGGCCGCCTTGCGCCAACTGCCGGAGCGCAACCGCTTTATGAAGGGTTTATACGCCTGGGTCGGTTTCAAGAGTGTGGCGCTGCCCTTTGTGCCAGAGGAGCGCGCTTCGGGCCAGTCTTCTTTTTCCATGCGCGGACTGGCGCGGCTGGCGGTGTCCGGCTTGACTGCATTTACCACCCTGCCCTTGCGCTTTTGGAGCGCAGCCGGGGCCATGGTGTCGATCGGCGCGATTTTATATGGCGCCTATGTGGCGCTGGAAACGCTGATATGGGGCAATCCGGTGCCGGGCTGGGCCACGCTGGTGTGCGGACTGATGTTTTTCTCCGGCGTGCAATTGCTCTCGATCGGGGTGCTGGGCGAATATCTGGGCCGGGTGTATGAAGAAGTGAAAAAACGTCCGCTGTATCTGGTTGGGCGGGATTATGATCATGCCCAATTAGGGGTGGGAGGCGCGGATGATTGAGCAACAGGAAACAAAGCCGGAGCGCAGCGCAAAAAACGATGCCGCGCTGCCCGAAGCGCCGCCGCATTACAGTCCGCTGGTCTTGTGTGCGGATGATTTCGGTCAGCATGTGGGGATAGATGCGGCAGTCATCTTATTGCTCTCAAAAAACCGCTTATCAGCAGTCTCGTGTATGAGCAATGCGCCGCGCTGGCGTGCGATGGCGGCCCCGGCCTTGCTTGAATTGCGCAGCAAGGTGCAAGGCCAGCGCAGTTTTGATGTCGGCTTGCATTTCAATCTGACTGAGGGCTTTGGCTATCCGCCGGCCTGGAGTTTGCGCGCGATTTTGCTGCAAAGCCATGTCCATTTGCTGGCGCCTGAACGTTTGCAGCAAAGCTGGCATGCGCAATTGGATGGTTTTGAGCGCGCCATGCGCGCCGCGCCGGATTTTATTGACGGCCATCAGCATGTGCATCAATTGCCGCAAGTGCGCGAAGCCATGCTCAAGGTGATGCAAGAGCGGTATGGCGCAAGCCGCCTGCCCTGGGTACGCAACACCATGCGCGCAGCGCGCAGCGAAAGCGGCAAGGCGCGTTTGCTGGAGTGGCTGGGCGGGGCCAAACTGTCACGCCGCCTGCGCCAGCAGGGAATTGAAAGCAATCAGGGTTTTGGCGGGGTGTATGGCTTTGATGCGCCGAATGCGCAAGCTTATGCAAGCCTGTTTGGCCAGTGGCTGCAACAGTCGCACGCCGGCGGCTTGATCATGTGCCATCCGGCGGCGGCGAAAAACGCGGACGACCCGATCAGCAGCCAGCGCCTGGTGGAGTATGCGTTTTTAACCTCCAGCGAATTCCCGCAATTGCTGACGCAACACCACCGCCGCTTGAGCCGTTTGCGCGACAGCTGAGGCCTTACGCCATCCAGAAAAACAGCGCCGTCATGCGTTTTTCATGGTGCGCCATGCCAAAGTAATTGCTGGCGGAATGCACCAGGTCGGCGCGGTAGAGCAGGATGCGGTTGAATTTATTAGGCACCATCAAATCTTCATGCCAGGCTTGCAGCGGCAGTTTGGATGTGCCCAGGGCTTCGGCAAGCTGATTGTGCGGCGGCGTGCAGAGATTGCCGCCCAGGCTGCCGTCACGATAGCGCAGACGGTAAAACGAGGTGCCGCCTTCGGGCGGCGCATCCGGCGTCAGATAAATCACGGCGGCATAGCGGCATAAATTGCGCGAATCGGTATGCGGGCGCGGGCCGGATTCGATCAAGCCGACTAATTGCGCATAATTATGCGAAACCTTGCCGCCATTGCCCGCTTCGGGTTGCCACAGCTTTTTCGCACCGGTGACTTTTTTCACCCAATTTTCGACATATTCCAATTCCGCAGGCAGCAAGGCGCCGGGACTGCGCTGCCCCGGCCAGAATTCTTTGGCGCGCGGAAAACCGATTTCCCAATTTTCCAGCGCAAACATGCGTTCTGAAATTTCCTGCGGATTCGGTAAAAAATCATCCTTGATCCAATAATCGCGTCCTTCGACAGGTTTGCGATACGTCAACTTTGGCGGGCGCGGCAGGCGGGGCGGTTCGGCTTGAATGATCATAAGGAAAAAGCTGAAGTTATCTTCTGAAATATGAGAAGTGTATGAGCAGCTTTGTCTTGCGGCAAGCATTATCAATGTTGCAGAACAGCATATATTTGCGCAAAATTGATTTGCATAGCAAATCAATTATTTTATTTTGCTATGTTTATTTCAAAAATAAGTAAAAGAAAACAAAGCTTGCGCCGGCGACGGTGTCACATTCCATCAGCCTTGTTTTTGCATTCTGATAACGAAAACGCAGCTGCCCATTACTGATGGCGACAATATTTTTCTCCAGAATGACGCGCTGACAAAAAATGCCGGACAGACGCTGGCTGTTGGGCGACTGGACCAGTCCGGAGGCTGGCCAGGGCTTGCATCGATGGTCTTGAACTGCGGCCCTTTAATCTTCAGGTAATGGCAGTGGTGTTCATACTTACGGTTGAAGTTTCTTGTAATGTGTGTTTTCATAGCGTCGTGACCCCGGTTCCTTATCTTTGAAACCCTTGGGAAAGTGGCAAAGTCACATTCTGAATCAATTAGCCAGATCATTTTGCATGGAGGTGCGTTTCTGCCGTGTAGCGGCTTCGTCCATCCATCTCAATTTTCTTATTCAGTCATGTAAATCAACTATCTACTTTAGAGTGTTAATAGCTATGACTAACGAACCAAGACGCCTCATTTTTCCAATTGACCAACGTGAAAGTGCGACTCAAAAAAGGGCAGACACTTTGCTTGCTGCTGACGTGTATTCGAAATTGCATGCATTTGTCAAAGTAGCGCTGCCATCGGCTGATGACGACAATAGTGAGCCGGGCGCGCAGCGTCAACACCGCGCCATCTTAATTGACGGCGCACGCGGCACTGGTAAAAGCTCGGTTTTGATCAATCTTGGTTTGTACTTGGCGGATGTCGATAAAGAGCTTTTCAATCACGTCCATATCTGTAAGCCTATCGACCCCACATTACTCGAAGACCACGACAATCTGTTTTTGAATGTCATTGTTGCGGCGGTGTTATCGGATAAAGCCGTGATAGATGCACAAACCCGGTATCCAGAAAAACGCGCAGCACTGCATAAACAACTGCAAAGATTGGGCAGCGCGCTGGAAGGTTTGCAAAAACAGCGTGCGCAAGAAGGCTTGGATAAGTTACGCTCTTTTATCGGCAACAACCAGCTCGTCGGTGAAGTAGATCATTTTTTCAGGGATGTGTGCAATCTGCTTGGCAAAAAACTCTTAATTTTAACGATTGATGATGTTGATACCTCACTCGATCAAGCGTTTGAAAATCTGGAAGTAGTGCGCCGTTATCTGGTTAGCCCGGCGGTCTTGCCCATTATTAGCGGCGATCAGCGCTTGTATCACGATGTGACGTGGCGTGAATTTCACGGTAAATTACTGAAGGACAGCAGCTATGCGCGTGCCGATGCGGCATTGCAGGCAAAAGAGCTGGCGAAAGAATACCAACGGAAAATTCTACCGCTGCAATATCGGCTGCAAATGCCAAGCGTTGCGCAGTATTTGCAAGATCAAAATATTTTTCTCACCCACGAAGAGGCGCGCATGCCCCCCTTGCCACTGCCATTTTTTCAAGCGTGGGTTGAGGCAATACTCAATGGTGCGGTGAATGGCGTGGAAAATAGCTATCTTGCTTTACCACTCAAGACGGTGCGCTCCTTAGCGCAATTGATCTATCGGGTGAAAGGTTTGTTACCCGATTTAGTTTGGTATATTGCAGCAGCAGAATTATGGGATATTATTAATGTAAAACGTGCAACATTGCTTCATGCAACAACCATCAAAGCACTTAAAGTCGCCGCATTTAACACAGCCCATCAAAACCGGAAGGGATTTCTTAAAGAATTTTCCAATATTTTATCGAAATCAAATAACACGCAACTCCACGAGCCTGCTAGTGAGATCAATGAAAGAAAAAATAGATGGCGGCGTATGCTGTTGGATCAGTTCAAATTTGATTCTGAAGCAGGTGCAGCATTTTTAGTATTACAGGCACAAATAGATTGGTTTGCTTCAGGTATTGAGCTACGAACCCGCAATGTGTTTGATACACCGCTATTTCAACCTTTGCTTCATCAGCAAGAATCATTGGCCAATTTTGCTGCAGCTGGAGATTTAAATGACTGGAAACGCGGTTTAAACGGGCGTGCGCCAGACGCTTGGCTGGCTCGCTTGCCATCTCATGCGATACTGCCCTATCCGATACCTGAAGCTGGCAGGGCAATTAGCGCCAAAAACAGATATCGTTTTTCTGGTGTTGCCCACAGTTCACAAAACAATTTATTGATTGATTTGTTGCTGCACAAAAATTTTTATTCAACCAACAAAAAAACCGTGTTGATATGTGTCGGCCGGATTTTTGAGTTAATCATTACCAGTTTTTTACGCACGATCAATGAAGAAGATGTGCATGCCTTACTGCAACGCCCACCTTTTTATTCTCTCTCCGCCATCGCTGCTACCAAAACTCTGACGATAACAGACGATGATGGAAAACCTGAAGAAGATTGGCCTAAAGACACAGACGTGGAACTTGCACAAAGAGATGCGACGATTTCTTTGTTAATCAGAAAAATTAGAGAATGGCAAAGCAAATATCAGATATTAGAGATCCAAGTTGCCCCTTGGCTAGTCTATAATGTGTTCAATAAAGTGATGAATCAGGCTTGGCTTTTTAATCCACCTATGGCGCCGGGTGTAATAGATAATAAACAGGATGAAAAAACGGTGCTCAGAGTTGCGCAAAAAATGTTTAACTCGATATGGAGCGCGTTTGGCAGTTTTGAAAAAGGTCCACTTTACGAATTGTCGCCTATCATTGCCACCGTCAATATTGGTGACGGTGAAAAATTTGAAAATAGTGATTTGTATCGACAAAATATCTCCCCATTTTCCAGTGAAAATGATCAAGATACCCGTACCTTTGGCGAAAAAATCCGCAGCATTACCTTCTTGCTGGGTGAGCATCCCTTGCGCGGGTGGATAGAGCAAGAGGATATAGACCTTAGGGATATCATTGTTAACACAGAACTTTCTGGATTAAACTACCCCGAGCATACAGTTGAAACCGAAGTCGGGCGAGCCAAGGCAGAATTAGGAAAAGCTTTAGGTGTAGCACTGAAAAGCAGAGTTGAAAAAGCGACTCTACGCAATGCTTTACGCAAAGGCAAATTAACCAAAGCAGAGGCGCTGAAGCTGCATGACCGTATTAAGCAGGAAATTCCTGCCTCAAAGCGTTTGATGGCAACCTTTCTAAGTGCGATAGAAGAATGGGCAGCTAGCGCGCCCCCTGTCACTAAACCCACAGAATAAATCATGCTCACCCGCTCCCTGCACGAAGTGGCCATAGGCACGTTGTTCACTAGCACTCGCGTCAGCGAAAAATTGCGTGCTTATCTGGCCACCTACCCGTTTGACGATGATGAGCAAACAATCGCCGGTTTTGTGAGAAATTGCCGCACGCAACTGGAAAAAGACCTGGATCAAGATCACGCAAGGCGTTTTCGCTTAGGCGATATCGAAAAAGTGATGAAAGCGCTCTGGGGTAAAGACCTGTTTTCCTCCGTTGAACTCCCGATCTTAGAAGAGCTGTTCACACGTTTAATGGAGCGCAATGGCGATTTTGTGCAATATCAAGTGGCGCAGGTACAGGCTTATGCCCGCTTATGCGCCGAAATAGACCCAGGCATGCTGGTTGCTTGGCATTTGGTGAGCTGGCTGGAGCGAGCCAATCCTTTGCCTGACGATGTGCGGCGCGTCATTCAACATCAACAACCATTTTTTGCGCCACCTTCAAGCGTGCATAAACCCTATGCTGAAGGGCATGTTCATCTGGGCGGCATTCGCTCTGATTTGCTGATTTTGGGTGAGAACATATTCTGTTCCGGGACAGCAGAAGAGCAGGAAATTTTTCTGCGCTTAAGGCATATACGGCAGTTAATTGGAATTTTGCTTAACCCGCAAGACACTGAGCTACGGGTCAAATTATGTCAAACTTGCGCCATCCCAAGCAATTTCATCGATCCATTCGACACCCATGATTGGGAGAGTGTGCGAGAAAGTTGCATTGTGCAACATGGAATTGTCGATGCGAATTGGCTGCGTTGGCAATTGGCGCAAGCGGTGATAGGCGGCGAATTAGCACGGGCGATGCTTTGGCTAAATGTCTATTTGTGGTTTTTGTATCGCCAAAAACAAAGCCCACCCGCTTTACGCATTGCTATCTTTTATCTCATGGCATCGATGATGCAAATCCGTCGCGGCTTGATTATGGATGGTCAAGGCTTAAGTCGCTTTGTCCGGACTTATTTTAATGCCGAACTGCGTAAAAAGCACACTCAGCATGGTAGTGCAGATATGATGCGCGCGCTGATGACCAATGCAACCGATTTGGCTGAAATCAAAATTACTCCTGATAGTTTTAACGCTAATAAAGCCGCCGAAGTTGCAAAGGATGCTTGCAATCGTCATGATTTTCCTGTTCCCTTATTGAGTTGGCTCACCCCCACCGCTGCCTTGCAGCCAAAAGATATCGCCTATCTACATTATCTAGAACAATGGCATTTTTGTGCACATTTTTTACGACAGGAGGAAACCGCTAAAAGTCGTAAAGATTTGTGGAAAAAAGCGATAAAATTTCAGAAGACTCTTTATAGTGAAAGTGCTTGGAATGATGATGTATTTCTAGGCGGACATACCAACCCTGCTTTTCATTTTCAGCCAGCCAATTGGCTGCGCGGGTTGGATATTGCTGGTGATGAAAACATAATACGCAATGACATTTTTGCTCCTATCTTGCGCTGGTTACGACGCGGTTTTTTACCGCGCAACACTGACACACGCGCCACAGCGAATTTTCATTTCAGCATTCATGTTGGCGAGGATTATGCCCATCCACTGTCTGGTATGCGCCAGATTGATGAAACCGTGCGTTTTTGCGAAATGCGTAGCGGCGATAGATTAGGCCATGCTTTGGCGATTGGCATCCCTCCAGCGCAATGGGTCGCTCGCCATGGCGATATGGTGCTGCCAGTGGATGAACATTTAGATAACTTGGTCTGGGCTTGGCATTATGCCAGCGAACTCAGTGCGCGCATACCGCTTGCCAGCCATGTGATCCCGCTCCTTGAGCGACGCATTGCCCGCTTTGTGGATCATATTCCATGGTTAAACAGCCAATATCAGCTTTCTTTGTACTTACCCATTGATGTGGAAGCCTCTCGGCCAAGCTCAAGCGTCAAATTTCATATCGCGCCCAGCACACTGCATCAAGCCTGGCAATTGCGGCGGAATTGCTATTACCAATTTAAGAACAATCAAACTGCTCCATTTTACGGCGAGTTGCTCGATAGCGCAGTCCCTGATTTTGCTAAGCTAAAACAAGCAGAAGATGGCGCAATCACCTTGCACAACCAAGTGGAACAACGCAGCGAACAAGGCAGCGCAGCACGAATTTATCTTGACCGCGAACAACTCCGATTGGAGTACAAGGAAAAAATGCGCAATGTACTGGTTCGTGTGGCTGACGCCAAAGACTGGGCAAGGCGCGAGCATGCGGAAAACGGGCATCCTGCATTTTTATATGATTACGAAACTCCGGAAGAACTTTCGTTTATGCATGCATTGCAAGACTATTTGCTCGATCAATATGATAGACAGGGCTTGATTATCGAAACCAATCCCAGCTCCAATGTGTATATCGCACGGATGGAAAACCATGCCGAACATCCGATTTTTCGCTGGAATCCACCGCATGAAAAGAACCTTGAGGATGGCGGCGTGCACAATCAATTTGGCTTGCGGCGCGGACCAATCCGCGTGTTAATCAACACGGATGACCCCGGCATTATGCCTACCACCTTACGTACTGAATTTGCGTTGCTGCAAGAAGCTGCTATTGACTTGGGATATTCACGCTCAGTTTCAGAAATCTGGCTCGAAAGATTGCGTCAATTTGGTATTGAAGAATTTCAGAGAAAACATCAGCCAATTTTTAGTAAAACAGAATAATGTCTGCTATCAAGCCATCCTATTCAGGCAAAGCCGCGATTTCTTCGCCGTATATTTTGCGGCGGCGCTGGTGATGCTATTTGCGCCGCCGCACAGGGTGATGCTGAGAAGTAGCTTTCATACAAGGCAGCCACTTGATCTGCTTGCATGTCAGAGCGGAATTTATCGCTTTGACCTTTGGCGTTGCTTTGCGGCAGCAGATTCACATCCTGATCATTTTTCAAGCCTGCCACAAAATACAGATTGTCCAGTGGCAAGCCGTCTTGTGTCCACAGATCAAATTGCGCAGCGGTTGGCGAGTATCTGAACACTGGAAAACCGGGCCTCTTCTTCCCGCTTTCGCAGCAAGTCAGCGCAGTTGCTATGCAGCGCGCTGACTTGCGCAAGACAAGCATGCTGCCAGCTTATTTCCCCATCGGAATCCGGGTTGCCGCCGGCACTGGCACAGCGGTCACGCTGTTTTTCGGGCTGCCGTCAATCAAGCGGTCGGAATACACCAGATAAATCAGGGCATTGCGTTTGGCGTCGGCCATGCGCACCACCCGCACATGCTTGAAAATCAGGGATGCGCGTTCGGAAAACACTTCTTCCTTGGGCGGGATGTTGCCGTTAAAACGGATCTCACCCACTTGGCGGCAAGCCACCGAGGCTTCTGCCTTGTCTTCGGCAAGCCCCAAGGCGCCCGTGATGCCGCCGGTTTTTGAGCGCGATAAATAGCAGGACACGCCAGCCACTTTGGGATCATCAAACACTTGCACTTCCACTTTATGACTGGGGCCGATCAATTTAAAGGCGGTGTTGACTTCGCCGATGACCTCGGCTTGCGCGCTGGCAGCCAATACGCAACAAACGGCGCCTGCCGCGAATAATGCTTTCATTCCTGCTCTCCTGTTTAGACCTTCCCAGCTTTGGGAATGGTCTGCATGTGACGCCATATGCTGGCAAATTCAAGTCTGGCTGTCTGCCGGCGCGCCAAAGCCGCCGCCGCCCGGGGTTTCAATCACAAATATGTCACCCGCTTGCATCTCAGTTTTGCCGACATGCGCCACTTCCTCGCGCCGGCCGTCGCTGCGCAGCACCCAATTCACGCCGACTTGTCCCGCGCTGCCGCCGGCCAAGCCAAACGGCGCATGCAAGCGGTTATTCGACAAAATCGAGGCCGTCATGTTTTGCAAAAAGCGGATTTTGCGCACCCCGCCATTGCCGCCGCGCCAGCGCCCTGCCCCGCCTGAGCCAGGGCGGATGGCGTAGGACTCCAGCCGCACCGGATAGCGCAATTCCAGCACTTCCGGGTCTGTCAGGCGCGAATTGGTCATATGCGTTTGCACCACGTCGCAACCATCAAAACCCGGCCCGGCGCCGCTGCCGCCGGAAATCGTTTCGTAGTACTGGTATTGCGCATTGCCGAAGGTGAAATTGTTCATCGTGCCTTGCGCTGATGCCAGTACGCCGAGCGCGCCGTAGAGGGCATTCGTGACACAGGTTGAAGTTTCGACATTGCCTGAGACCACCGCCGCCGGATAGGCCGGATTGAGCATGCTGGGCGGAATGATGATATTCAACGGCCGCAAACAACCGGCGTTCAATGGGATCGGCTTATCCACCAGGGTGCGGAAGACATACAACACCGCCGCCTTGCAGACTGCCGCCGGGGCATTGAAGTTATTGTCCTGCTGCGCCGATGTGCCGCTAAAGTCGATGGTCGCGTTGCGTGCGGCGTGATCAAGCGTAATCCGCACCCGGATTCTGGCGCCATTATCGAGCGGGTAATCAAATTCGCCATCCGCCAGCGCTTCTATCACGCGCCGCACTTCGGCCTCGGCATTGTCTTGCACATGCGCCATATAGTCTTGCACCATGTGCAGGCCGAAATGGGCGATCATTTTGCGCAATTCTTCGACCCCGGTCTGGTTGGCCGCGATCTGGGCGCGCAAATCGGCCATATTCTGCTCAATATTGCGCGCCGGATATTTGCCGCTGCCCAGCAGTGCGCGGGTTTCCTGTTCGCAATAGCGGCCTGCATCGACCAATTTGAAATTCGTGATCAGCACGCCTTCTTCTTCGATATGGCGCGAATCCGGCGGCATCGAGCCTGGCGTGCTGCCGCCAATGTCGGCATGGTGGCCGCGCGAGGCGCAGTAAAACAGAATATGCCGCCCTTCATCATCAAACACCGGCGTGATCACCGTGATATCAGGCAGATGCGTGCCGCCGTGATAAGGGTCATTTAACATGAACACATCGCCGGCTTTCATCTGGCCGGCATTGGCCGCAATCACACTCTTGATGCTCTCGCCCATGGAACCCAGATGCACCGGCATATGCGGCGCATTCGCCACCAGATTGCCGTCGGCGTCAAACAGGGCGCAGCTGAAATCAAGCCGCTCTTTGATATTCACCGAACAGGCGGTGTTTTGCAGACATAAGCCCATCTGTTCCGCAATCGACATGAACAGATTATTGAAAATTTCCAGCATTACCGGGTCGGCCTTGTCGCTGTGAATGCGGGCGCGCTCGCTGCGCGGCAGGTAGCGCCGCAAAACCAGATGATCATATGCTGTGACCTGGGCTTGCCAGCCCGGCTCAATCACATTGGTGGCGTTGGCCTCTGCGATGATGGCCGGCCCGCGCACCACATCGCCGGGGCGCAAATCGGCGCGCACATACAGCGCGCAATCATGCCAGGAGGCGCCGGAATACATGCGCACCTGACTGTGCGGCGCCAATTCCCGGCGCGGCGCAAGCGTTTCCACACGCACACTCTGTTCCGGCGGCGCATCCGAGCGCCCCAGCGCTTCGACATACAGCGCTTCCACCATCAGGGCGCGCCCTGGCAGCAAAAAGGCGAAGCGCTGCAAATAGGCTTGCTCGAATTGGTCTTGCATATCCGCCGGCTCCGCCGCCAGCACGCTCAAGGCGGTGTCCGATCCCTGATAGCGCAGGCGCACATGGCCGATCACTTCAATCTGCTCCATCGCCACGCCCTGCGCCAGCAAGGCCGCGCGCGCGTCGTCGCCCAAGGCCTGCAGCTGCGCTTGCAATTGCGGCCACAGCGCTGGTTCCAGCAGCGCTTCGACGGCCTGTTCGCGGATCACGCTTTGATCCGCCAGCCCCATGCCATAGGCCGACAAAACGCCCGCCAAATTGTGCGCAAATACGGTTTCCATGCCCAGGGCGTCGGCCACCAGACAGGCATGCTGGCCGCCGGCCCCGCCAAAGGTGGCCAGGGCATAGGTGCTGACGTCATAACCGCGCGCAACTGAGATTTGCTTGATGGCGTTGGCCATATTGCCAATTGCGATTTGCAGATAGCCCTCGGCTACCTGCTCCGGGCTTAATTCATCAGCCGGGCTGCGGCTGGCGTTAATCTGCGCGCACAATTCAACAAAGCGCTGTTGCACCACATGCCGGTCCAGCGGGGCGTCGGCTTGCGGGCCGAAAATATGCGGGAAATGCGCAGCTTGCAATTTCCCCAGCATGAGATTGCAATCCGTGACCGTCAGCGGGCCGCCGCGCCGGTAACAGGCGGGGCCGGGGTTGGCTCCGGCGGAGTCCGGCCCGACTTGCATGCGGGCGCCGTCAAAATGCAAGATCGAACCGCCGCCGGCGGCCACGGTGTGAATCCGCATCATCGGCGCGCGCACTCTGACGCCGGCTACCATGGTTTCAAATTCGCGCTCGAATTCGCCCCCGAAATGTGACACATCGGTGGACGTGCCGCCCATATCAAAGCCAATCACTTTTTCAAAGCCGGCGTGCTGTGCGGTGCGCACCATGCCGACAATGCCGCCTGCCGGGCCAGACAAAATACTGTCTTTGCCGGCAAAACAGGCGGCGTCGGTCAAGCCGCCTGAGCTTTGCATGAATTGCAGCGGCGCGCCTTGCAATTCGCCGGCCACCTGCGCCACATAGCGCGCCAATACCGGCGATAAATAAGCATCCACCACAGTAGTGTCGCCGCGCGCCACCAGTTTGAGCAAGGGACTGACCTGATGCGACACGGAAATTTGCGTAAAGCCGCACTCGGCGGCAATCTGCGCCAGCTGTTTTTCATGCGCCGGATAGCGCCAGCCATGCATCAACACAATCGCCACGCTGCGTAAGCCGGCGCCATAGGCGGCTTGCATGGCTTGCCGCGCTTGCGCCGCGTCCAGCGCTTGCACAATCGAACCATCGGCGTCAATGCGCTCTTCAATTTCCGCCACCTGGCGGTAGAGCAGTTCGGGCAATTCAATGTGGCGCGCGAAAATCCGGGGCCGGTTCTGGTAAGCGATGCGCAAGGCGTCGCCAAAGCCGCGCGTCACCAGCAGCAATACCGCTTCGCCCTTGCGTTCGAGCAAGGCGTTGGTGGCCACGGTCGTGCCCATTTTGACAGCGCCGATTTGCTGCACGGGAATCGGCTCATGCGGCGCGAGGCCCAGCATGGCGCGGATGCCGGCAATTGCGGCGTCGCGGTAGTGTTCGGGATTTTCAGAGAGCAGCTTATGGGTGCGCAATTTGCCTTCAGGAGTGAGGGCGACCAGATCAGTAAACGTGCCGCCACGATCAATCCAAAATTGCCATTTTTGCATGATTTTATCCAAGAGATAGCAACGCTGCCGCGTTGCCGGTTATTTTAGAAAAATTCAATCGGTGTGGTGGTCTGTTCTGCTGAGGAGAATTCGCCCGCCGCCAACAGCGCTTCATATTGGCAGCAGCGATTGCGTCCATGTTGTTTTGCATAATACAGGGCCTGATCGGCATGTCCCAACACCTCAACCGGCGCTTCTTTGGGATGAAATGAGGTATAGCCGACAGACACCGTGATTTTGCCGACCTGCGGAAAATAATGATTTTCGACAGCGATACGGAAGCGCTCCATCACCACATTCACATCATCCACGCTGGCGGCATGCAGCAAGACCACGAATTCCTCGCCGCCGAAACGGAATACGCGATCATGCGCGCGAAAGGATTGGGTCATCAATTGCGCCACCAGAATCAAGACTTCATCGCCGTACAAGTGGCCGAAATTATCATTCACCTTTTTAAAGTGATCGATGTCCACCACCGCCAGCCATTCGCAGCGGCCATCTTCAGGGTGTTCCTGCGGCGTATTGCTGCGCATGGGGCGCGGCGGCTGGGCGCGCCGCCGCTCCGGGCGCAGGCTGGGCGCTGCCGGCTCCAGCACCTGGGCGATGCGGGTGGCCACTTTGGCGCGCGAAAAATGGCGCTCAAAGGTTTTGCGGTTCAGTAAGCCGGTCAGTGAATCACGTTCGGAATATTCCAGCAGGCTGTGAAAATTGCGATACACGCCGACCATCCCTTCCAGCATATCGAGCACGCGCGGCGGGAATGGCATGGCGCGCGCAATTTCAATGCAGGCGCTGGCATGCCCTTCGACCCAGATCGGCAACCACAGCAAATGTCCCCGGCTTTCGTCGCGTCCGTGCGCCAGCGCTTTGCCATGCTGTAGCGCATTCGAGAGCGCCGGAAAAAATGACAATGGGTTTAAAGGCGGCTCGTTTTCCGGATCTTCTTCCAACAAGCGGATTTCATTGTTTCTGACCCAGCCACGCAGGCGCAGCAAGCCCTGGCCGCGCACTTTGCCCTCCGGCTGGGTGGATTGGATTACGGAATACAGGCGCACTTCGCTGGCCTGCGCCATCTGCCACACTGCCGAGAGCATGGATAATTCGAGCAAATCGCCGTCGCGTTGCCCGGTCACCTCCAACATATGCTTGAGCAGGGGATCCACGGTTATGCTCCACTGTGTTGCAGTTTCAGCGCTGCGCTCAGCTGCGCGATTTCGCGCTGTAAATTCTGTTGCGCCATGGCCTGGTATTGGCTGGCGAAAAAGGCGTCGCCATACAGCGCGCCAGCAGCGTTTCTTTGCAATAAATGGCGTAAAGCGCCTACTCTGCGCTCACGGTATAAGGATGGCGCGACGTGCGCATATTCAGCCGCAATCGCTTGCGCGTATTGATTGTAAATGTCTTCATCCTGACCCAGAATCGATAAATCGGCAGACAACATCACATCTTTGGCCGGATGCAAAATCTGTTGTTCCTGGAAATGATCTGTCACGCGGATTAACTGCGCCACGCTCAAGGCTTCATCCTGCAACACCGGCAAACCTTGCGCCAGCCAGCGTTGCCAGGCTTGCGCGCTGGCTTCTTCATCGCTGCAAGCCGCATCTGCGCCCTGGTGATAAACAGCGTCATGAAACCAGAATGCTTTTTTCAGACAGGCCGCCTGATCCGCGTGGTTTGGATTGTTGGCGGCCCAGGTGCGTAATTCAGTCAAGCCATGCACCAAGTGGTCGCAGTTATGATAGGCGCGCTCCGGCGCGCCATATGATTGCGGGCCTAATAACCAGTCCAGGCAAGCCTGGCACACTTGCTTTTCTTCCGGTCCGAGCTGGTTGTATTGCCAAAGCTGCATCCATTCTTTACGCAACCAATCGTGAATCCAGGCGCGGTAGGCCGGCGGCGGCACGAATTTTTTCATATGCCAATGCCAGCCGACCGGGCCTTGCAAGGCGCGCACAAAGCTGGAGCTGACCGAACCCAGGTCGCGCGGCGGCATCACAAACACGGTCTTGGCGCCGTGCAGGACATCCACATTGGTTTGTTGAATCAGGTTTTCGTAATCAAAATCGCTGGTGTTGCGAATGCCGCGAATCAGGTAATCCACGCCATGCCGCTTGGCGGTGCGCGCAGTGTAGTCGCCGCGCACAATCATGACCTCGATATTGTCCCAGCCGCGCTCAGCCGTGCTTTCGAGAATGATGCGGCGACGTTCTTCCGCTGGAAATTGGGGCGTTTTCAAGGTGTTTTCAGAAAGAAACACCAAGACCTTGTCCGCCATGGCGCGCGCTTCGCCGATGACCCACATATGGCCATTGGTGATGGGGTCGAGCGTGCCGGAAAAACCGATGATGTTCATGAAATGACGCAGGGAGTGTGCTTGATGTACGAGTATAACCAAGAATCCCGGTCAACCTTGCTGCATAAGCATTTTTTTGCTGATTGCTTATGCGAAAATTACTCTGAGGAAATGCGCGCCGCCCCAAGCCCCGCCAGCAGCAGGCGCGACTGCATCATCGGGCGCCCTGTCCATAGATTTATGCGCCGCCATACGCAGCAAGCGGGGTTTTGGCTTAAGATGAAATATCACCCCGGCCTTCCCTTCATCTTCAGGAGAAATCGCATGAATTCCTTGTTTTCTGTGGCGCAGATACGGGAAATCGAGCAAGCCGCCTGCGCCAATTTAGCCACCGGCGCGCTGATGCAACGCGCCGGGGCCGCTGCGGCCAGACTGGCGCAGGAATTGGTCAGCGGGCCGAGCGGTTTATTACGGGTGCTGGTGTTGGCCGGGCCTGGCAATAATGGCGGCGATGCGCTGGATTGCGCCGCCCGTCTGTCACAAGCCGGCATGCAGGTGTCCTGTCTCTTGTTAAGCGAAACCGGTTTGACCCCGGATGCTGATCTGGCGCACAAACGCGCGCGCGCATCCGCTGTGCATTTCATCGATCCTGTCGCCGCCGGCGATCCGGCCTCCTCCATCACCTCGACCCGCTGGCATCTGGTGATTGACGGCTTATTCGGGATCGGCTTGACGCGCCCCTTGCATGGCGATTTGTTGCGCCTGGTGCACAGCGTGAATCATTTTCAATGCCCGGTGCTGGCGCTGGACGTGCCCAGCGGGCTGGATGCGGATACCGGCAATGTGGTGGGCTTCGATGCGGCTGACCCGCATGCGGCGCAGGCGATCCGCGCCAGCCATACGATTACTTTTATCGGTGACAAACCGGGCTTGCATACCGGGATGGCGCGCGATTATGTGGGACAGGTGCATGTCGCCCGTCTGGAAATTGACAGCCGCCTGTATAAGCCGAGTCATCTGGATTTGAACACAAGCGCTCTGTTTGCGCGTTGCAGCCGGCAGCGGCTGCACTACTCGCACAAACTGAGCCATGGCAATCTGGCCATCATCGGCGGCGCCCCCGGTATGAGCGGTGCGCTGATTCTGGCCGCGCGCGCCGCCTTGCTGGCCGGAGCCGGGCGGGTGCAGGTGTTTTTTGTGGCCCCGCAAAGCGCTTGTCCGCCGTTTGATCCGCAACATCCTGAATTAATGTGCCGCCCGCTGGAAAAAGAAGCGCCGCAGCAAGCGGTGCAAGTGGTCGGGCCTGGCATGGGGTCGAGTAAAGAAGCCTGCATCGCGCTCAAACATGCTTTGAGTTCTGACGCTGCACTGGTGTTGGATGCTGACGCCTTGAATTTGCTGTCTCTGGAGAGCGGCTTGCAGCAATTATTGCGCAGCCGGCGCGCCGCCAACATTCTCACGCCGCACCCGCTGGAAGCCGCCCGCTTATTGGGACAGGGTGCGCGCGGCGCGGCGCAAGTGCAGGCGGATCGCATCAAAGCCGCGCGCGAATTGGCGCAACGTTACGCAAGCATTGTGATTTTAAAAGGATCGGGCAGTATCATCGCCAACCCGCATGGCCATGTGGTGATCAATCCGACCGGCGGCCCGGCTTTGGCCACCGCCGGCACTGGCGATGTGCTGGCCGGATTATGCGGGGCTTTGCTGGCGCAACAGTGGCCGGCCTGGGAAGCAGCCTTGGCGGCCTGCTGGCTGCATGGCAAGGCCGGCGACAGTCTGACCCTGGAAATGGGCGGCGCTTGCGGCATCTGCGCCAGCGAGTTGCCGGCGCAGATCCGGCGCGAACTCAATCAATTGCTGCGTGATCACCCGCATCAGGCGCTGCGCTGAGCGGGCCATGGCTTCAATCCTGTTGCTGCAGCTGACCTGCCGCCATGCGGATGCGCCGGCCACAGCGTGCGGCAATCGCCGGATCATGCGTCACCAGCACCAGAGTCGAACCGCGTTCGCGGTTCATGGCGAACATCAGGTCAATAATCGCCTCGCCATTGGCGGCGTCCAGGCTGCCGGTCGGTTCATCGGCCAGCAACAGCGGCGGTTGATTGACAAAGGCGCGCGCCAGCGCGACGCGCTGTTGCTCGCCGCCTGACAGATATTTGGGCAAGTGCTGCAAGCGTGCGCCCAGCCCCACTCTTTGCAGCATGGCTTGCGCGGCTTCCTGGGGATTGCGTTCTCCTTGCAGTTCAAGCGGCAGCATCACATTTTCCAGCGCGGTGAGGTGCGGCAAGAGTTGAAACGACTGGAACACAAAACCCATGCGTTGCGCGCGCAGTCTGGCGCGCGCATCTTCGTTCATGGCGAAAATATCCACGCCTTCCAACAGGACTTTGCCGCTGCTTGGCGTATCCAAGCCGGCCAGCAAGCCCAATAAGGTGGATTTGCCGGAACCGGATGCGCCAATGATGGCCAGCGTTTCGCCACGCTTAACGGTAAAATCGACACCTTGCAAGATGGATAGCAAGCCGCCGGCGTCTTGCACCTGTTTGCAAAGCGCGGATACGCAAATCGCGTCTTCTGCCGTGGTTTCTTGGGGCGCCTGGCGCGCCACACTCGATGAGGATGAAAAAGGCATGCCGTATTATCCAATGATGATCAAATTTTTCCATGTGTGCTTTGGCCTGCTGCTGCTTGCGGCTGGGCGCGACGGCTATTGTGCAACAAAAAACCTGCTCGTGCTGGGCGACTCGCTCTCAGCGGAATACGGGATTGCGCGCGGCAGCGGCTGGGTGGCGCAATTACAGGCGCGCTTGCAAAAAAGTCATCCCGAATACCAGGTGATTAACGCCAGCGTATCCGGCGAGACTTCCAGCGGCGGCAAGTCGCGTCTGCCGGCCTTGCTCAAGCAACATCAGCCGGCGATTGTGATTATTGAGCTGGGCGGGAATGACGGCTTGCGCGGGCTGCCGGTTGCGGCCTTGAGCGCGAATTTGCAAAGCATGGTCAAAGACAGCAAGGCGGCTGGCGCGCGCGTGCTCTTGGCGGGTATGCAAATCCCGCCCAATTACGGCCAGCAATATACGCAAAAATTTTATGCCGCCTTCGCCACAGTGGCGCAACAGGAAAAAGTCGCGCTGCTGCCGTTTTTGCTCAAGGGCGTGGCGGAAAATGAGGATTTATTCCAGGCTGACCGGATTCACCCCAAGCAGGAAGCGCATGCGCAAATTCTGGAAAACATATGGCCGGTTCTGTCGCCATTATTAAAAAATACAAAAGCCAAATGAAATACCCGCACATCGTCAGCGCTGATGCGCTCGCCGCCTGCATGGATCAAGGCATGTCTGTGTTGGACGTGCGCTCGCCGTCCGAATTCCTGCTTGATCATGTCCCCGGGGCGGAAAATTTCCCGGTGCTAGATGATGCGCAGCGGGTCACTGTGGGCACGCTCTACAAACAGCAAGGCCCGTTTGAAGCGAAAAAAATCGGCGCCGCGCTGGTGGCGGCGAATGTGGCGCAGCATTTGCAACAATCCTGGCAAGGCCATGGGCGCGATTGGCGCCCCTTGGTGTATTGCTGGCGCGGCGGCAACCGCAGCGGCGCCTGCGCCCATATTCTGGCCAAAATCGGCTGGCCGGTGCATCTACTGGAGGGCGGTTACAAGGCTTATCGTCAATATGTGGCGGCCAGCTTACCGGGCTTGGCGCAGGGACTGGAGCTGCGCATTGTATGCGGCATGACCGGGGTCGGTAAAAGCCGCCTGCTGCAAGCACTGGCGCAAGCCGGCGCGCAGGTCTTGGATCTGGAAGAATTGGCGTGTCATCGCGGCTCCCTGCTGGGCCATTTGCCGGAGCAGGCGCAGCCCTCGCAAAAAGCATTTGAATCGGCCTTGTGGGAGAAAATGCGCCGTTTTGATGTTACGCGGGTGGTGTATGTGGAGGCGGAAAGTCAAAAAGTGGGCAATCTGCGCGTGCCGGAATCGCTGATTCAGCGCATGCGTCAGGCGCCCTGCCTGTTTTTACAAGCCGCCCTGCCCTTGCGCGTGGAATTGCTGTTGCAAGACTATGCCCATTTCACCACAGCGCCCGATGGATTGCTGCAAAAACTGGCTTTTCTGACGCCTTTGCATGGCCGCGCCACAGTCCAACAATGGGAGCAAATGGTGCGCCTGGGACAGTTTGCGCAAGTCACCCAAGCCTTGCTGGAACAACATTACGACCCGAGTTATTTACGTTCGATGCAGCGCAATTTCAGCCTGTTCCACAACGCACACAGCTGGGAGCTGCGCGATTTGCAGGATTTTCCGCGCTTGGCGCAAGAGATCATCGCTGCAGCCTGAGGTCTGCGCCAATAAAAAACGCCCCGCATGCGGGGCGTTTTTACTTCCAGCTCCAGCGCAGCTTACTTCTTCGCGCTGGCTTCAGCAGAGGCTGCAGCGGAAGCTGAGGCCGATGCAGAAGCCGAGGCCGATGCAGAAGCTTCAATGCCAGCGTTTTGCTTAAACACTTTCACCTTGTGTTTTTGCTTATACCACTCCAGACTGGCGGCGATTTCCTGTTGCGCATAGGCGTTTCCGACTTGCTGCGCCAACTGCGCGCGCATGGCTTCATCGGGTTTTTCCTTTTGCGAGACTTTGGTGATGCGATACAGGCCATAACCGGCGCCCGGCACTTCCGCGCCGACCAGCACGGGCAGCTTGCTGATATCGGCTTTCATCACCGCTTCAAATGCCGCCGGCGGCAGCGCCGGTTGCTGGGAATCGCGCGACACCTGCTTTTCAGTGGCAAAGCCGCTGGCGTCATCCTTGGCTTTGAGCGCCGCCAGGCGCGCTTCGCCATCAGCCTTGGCCAGTTTTGCCATTTCCTTTTCACGCAGGAAGGCTTCAATTGCCGGTTTCACATCCGCCAGCGCACGCGGTTTGGCCGGGCGGTGTTCTGTCACATGGCCGGCGATCAAGACGCCATTGCCGATGTCCACCACGTCGGTATTGCGCTTGCCTTTCAGAATGTCTTCCTTGGAAAACACCGCGCTCAGGAATTTCGGATTGTTATACGGGGTGGCGATGCCTAAACCCGGATCCGGCTCGCGGCCCAGATTGTCCACCACTTCAATCTTCAATTTCAGCTTGGCGTGCTCGGCAACGCCCTTCAAATCGGATTGCTCATCCACCGTATTGGAGAAGATTTCACTCAATTCAGAGAGCTTTTTCTTGACCGCATCTTTTTTCAATTCGGCCAGAATGCCATCTTTGACTTCTTCATACGGCTTGGTGGCTGCCGGCTGGATATCGCTCACCAGCAAAATGTGATAACCGAACTGGGTTTGCACCAATTCGCTGATCTGATCTTTTTTCAGAGCGAAAGCGGCTTGCTCAAATTCTTTGACCATTTCGCCATTGGCCATGATAAAGCCCAGGCTGCCGCCTTCCTGCGCAGAACCGGGGTCATCGGAATTCTTTTTGGCGACATCGGCAAAGCTGGCTGGAGCGGCTTTGAGTTCGGCCAGCAATTTGGCGGCTTTGGCTTTGGCGGCGTCTTTTTCGGCCTGGCTGGCGCCGGCTTTGACCAGGATGTGCGAGACTTTGCGGCGTTCGGTCGAGCCGTATTTGCTCAGATTGTCTTTGTAATATTTTTGCGCGGCGGCTTCATCAGCCTGCACCAAGGCATCCACCTGGGCCGGGCCTAACACCACATATTCCACCTTGGCGCTTTCGCGGGTTTTGAATTTGTCGGCGTTTTTGTCGTAGTAGTCTTTGATCATTTCCTCAGTCAATTTCACTTTGTCGGCGAAATCGCTGTTTTTGATCATCAACTCTTGCACGCTGCGCTGCTGCTCGAACAATTCGGCAAAACGGGTGCTGACGGTTTTCGGAATAAAGGAAGAGGCGCCGAGCGCGACGCCGAGTTGCTGACGCGTCATGCCATCGCGCAAATTGGCTTCATATTGTGCGCTGCTGGCGCCGACGCGTTCCAGGAATTTCTGATAATTCGCATTATCAATCTTGCCATCCGCAGCGATAATCCCGGGCACTTGTTCTTTCAGCGCATCCAACACCATGCTGTCAGGCACGGTCAGCAAACGGCTGCGCGCTTCGGCGCCAAGCACACGCTCATTGACCAATTGATCCAGCACGCCCTGCTTCATCTCAGCCGTTTCAAACAGCTTGGGATCATAGTTTTGCCCCAAGCGGGCGCGCATGTTTTCAATCTGGTTGCGCAGCACATTGTCCCATTCCTGCTTGGTGACCGAGGATTTGCCGACCTGGGCCACATCGGTATCCACCTCGTTCAACGAGCGCAAACCTTCAATCCCGCCCAGCACAAAGGGGGGCAGCACAATCAGAACCAGCACCCCTTGCACAATTTTTGGATTTTCACGTACAAATTCAAGCATCGTAGGCCATCTCGTTATAGTTGGAAGCACGCCGCAATGCGGCGCGCGGATGTGAAAAAAGGCGAACCATGTTCGCCTTTTTTCGATGTTGGCGGAGCGGACGGGGCTCGAACCCGCGACCCCCGGCGTGACAGGCCGGTATTCTAACCAACTGAACTACCGCTCCATGCAAGCTGCTGAGCAACTCACGAAAACTGTCAGCTTTCGGCTGACTTGACGATCTTATTGGCGGAGCGGACGGGGCTCGAACCCGCGACCCCCGGCGTGACAGGCCGGTATTCTAACCAACTGAACTACCGCTCCAACTCAGATGCGTCAAAGGCATTATTATAGTACGTCTTTTGCAGCATTTCCAGTATTCCAAACTGGATTTTTGCGTTTTTCCTGCATTTTTTTGCCGCGCCGGCGTCTCGCGCCAGCTGGCAATGGGACAGATCCGCGCCGACGCGGCAAAGCGCCGGCGCGGGCGCGCTGAATCAATGTTTGGTCAGCGCGCTTTTATCGTTTCCCGCTTCTTTCCCCGCCACGGCTGCCGCTTCCACCGCAGGCTCAGGTTCAGCCAAAGGCTGCGGCGCACGTTCCAGCGCCAGTTCCAGCACCTTGTCAATCCACTTCACCGGTACGATTTCCAGCTTGTTTTTGACATTGTCCGGAATTTCCGCCAGATCTTTGACATTGCCCTCGGGGATCAAGACCGTCTTGATGCCGCCGCGATGCGCCGCCAGCAGTTTTTCCTTCAGGCCGCCAATCGGCAAGACTTCGCCGCGCAAGGTGATTTCACCTGTCATGGCGACGCCGGCTTTAACCGGAATCCCGGTAAACACCGAAACCATGGCGGTGGTCATGCCGATGCCGGCGGAAGGGCCGTCTTTCGGCGTGGCGCCTTCCGGCATGTGGATATGGATGTCAGTCTTTTCAAATACCTCATCCACAATCCCCAAGCGCTGGGCGCGGCTGCGCACCACGGTGCGCGCGGCTTCAATCGACTCTTTCATCACATCGCCCAGCGTACCGGTGCGGATGATATTGCCTTTGCCGGTCATTTTTACCGCTTCAATCGTCAGCAGATCGCCGCCCACCTCGGTCCAGGCCAAGCCGACCACCTGTCCGACTTGCGGGTCTTTTTCCGCCACCCCGAAGTCATAGCGGCGCACGCCTAAGAATTTATCCAGATTCTTGGGAGTGACAGTGACTTTTTTCTCCGATTTTTTGAGCAGCAGCATCTTGACCACTTTGCGGCAGATCTTGGAGACTTCACGCTCCAGCGCACGCACCCCGGCTTCGCGTGTGTAGTAGCGGATGATGTCGCGCAAGGCGGCTTCGGAAATGCTGACCTCATCCTCTTTCAAGCCATTGTTTTTCAATTGCTTGGGCAAGAGGTAGCGCAAGGCGATGCTGGTCTTTTCATCCTCGGTGTAACCCGACAGGCGGATCACTTCCATACGGTCAAGCAAGGCCGGCGGAATATTGTAGGAATTCGAGGTGGCGACAAACATCACGTCGGACAAATCGAAATCGACTTCAATATAGTGATCTGAGAACGTGTGATTTTGCTCAGGATCCAGCACTTCAAGAAGGGCCGAGGCCGGATCACCACGGAAGTCGGCCCCCATCTTGTCCACTTCATCGAGCAAAAACAGCGGATTGCGCACGCCGACCTTGGTCAGACTTTGCAAAATCTTGCCCGGCATGGAGCCGATATAAGTGCGGCGATGGCCACGGATTTCCGCTTCATCACGCACCCCGCCCAGCGCCATGCGCACGAATTTGCGGTTGGTGGCGCGCGCAATCGACTGCCCCAGCGAGGTCTTACCCACGCCCGGCGGGCCGACAAAGCACAGAATCGGCGCTTTGAGTTTGTCCACGCGCTGTTGCACCGCCAAATATTCCAGGATGCGTTCTTTGACTTTTTCCAAGCCATAGTGATCCGCTTCGAGCACTTTTTCGGCATTGGACAGGTCGGCGCTGATCTTGGATTTCTTTTTCCATGGCAGATTGACCAGGGTGTCGATGTAGTTGCGCACCACGGTGGCTTCAGCCGACATGGGCGACATCAACTTCAATTTTTTCAGCTCGGCCTGGGCTTTTTCCAAAGCTTCCTTGGGCATCTTGGCGGCCAGAATTTTCTTTTCCAGCTCGTCCAGATCAGCGCCGTCTTCGCCCTCGCCCAGTTCCTTCTGAATTGCTTTGACCTGTTCGTTAAGGTAGTACTCGCGCTGCGATTTTTCCATCTGGCGCTTGACGCGGCCACGGATGCGCTTTTCCACCTGCAGAATATCGAGTTCGCCTTCGAGCTGGCCTAAGAGGTGTTCGAGGCGGCGCGAAACATTGAAAATCTCCAGAATCACTTGCTTCTGTTCGAGTTTCAAAGGCAGATGCGCCGCCACGGTGTCAGCCAGGCGGCCGGCGTCATCGATACTGGCCAGCGAAGCCAGGATTTCCGGCGGGATTTTTTTGTTCAGTTTCACATACTGATCAAACTGCTGCACGATGGCGCGGCGCAGCGCTTCGACTTCCGCCTCATTGCCCAAATCGCTCAAAATCGGCGTCAGTTCCGCCACAAAGAAATTATCATTCTCGCGGATGTGATGAATTTTGGCGCGCTGCGCGCCTTCGACCAGCACTTTGACCGTGCCGTCCGGCAGTTTCAGCATCTGCAGGATGTTCGCCACACAACCGATTTCATAAATATCCGTCGCGGTTGGCTCATCCTTGGCCGCCGCTTTTTGCGCCGCCAGCATGATGCTCTTGCCCGCTTCCATCGCAGCTTCCAGCGCTTTGATCGATTTCGGACGTCCGACAAACAAAGGAATCACCATGTGCGGAAACACGACCACGTCGCGCAAAGGCAGCAAAGGTAATTGGGTTTGCTCAGTAAATTTGGAGATTGTCATGGCATACCTTTTCTAAAATCTGGGTACGATGTTGGCGCATTTACTTAAAACTCAAGGGTGCAGCGTAAAAATCTTTCCGCCACCCCATGCGCATCATCCCAACAAACCCTCAATAACAGGCGCGTGGCGCTGCGCCCTTCCTGGTTGATCTTCAGTTTGCTTACCGCTGCAAACCACCAAAGCAAAAAGCCACCAGTTTTGCGTAAAGCAAAGCTGTGTGGCTTTTCGGTTGAAGCCTGTTGCCTTGAAGCATGTCTTCAGGCGTTTTTACCCATTGTACCGCGATTGATGGCAAATTCAGGTTTAACAGCCTTTTTTTGACAGTGGCGTTGCATCGATGCAGCCGGCGGCGTTTGCGCGCCGCCGCCCGCTCAGTTTTCGCCTGACGCCTTGGGCATATCGCGGTAAATCAAGAGCGGTTTGCCGCTGGAGGTGATGGTGTTTTCATCAATCACCACCTTGCTGACATTGTCCAGGCCCGGCAATTCATACATCACGTCCAGCAATGCATGTTCCAGAATGGAGCGCAAACCGCGTGCGCCGGTTTTGCGCGCAATCGCTTTTTTGGCGATTGCATGCAAGGCGGCGGGCCGCACTTCCAGCTCAGAGCCTTCCATTTCCAACAGCTTGGAATACTGCTTGATGAGGGCGTTTTTAGGTTCGATCAGGATCTGAATCAAAGCGTCTTCGGTCAATTCATTGAGCGTGGCGACCACCGGCAGACGGCCCACCAGCTCGGGAATCAAGCCGAACTTGATCAAATCCTCAGGCTCCACCTGCTGCAGCACGCTGCTGGATTCCTCTTCCTCCTTGCTCTTGACCGAGGCGGCAAAGCCGATCGAGCTTTTTTCCGAGCGGTTGGAGATGATGCGTGAGAGGCCATCAAAGGCGCCGCCGCAAATAAAGAGGATATTGGTGGTGTCAATCTGCACAAAATCCTGATTCGGATGTTTGCGCCCGCCTTGCGGCGGCACTGACGCCATGGTGCCTTCGATCAGTTTGAGCAATGCCTGCTGCACGCCTTCGCCGGAGACGTCGCGCGTGATTGAGGGATTGTCGGATTTACGCGAAATCTTGTCGATTTCATCAATATAGACGATGCCGCGCTGGGCTTTTTCAACTTCATAGCCACAGCTTTGCAGCAGCTTTTGAATGATGTTTTCCACGTCTTCGCCAACATAACCGGCTTCGGTCAGGGTGGTGGCGTCGGCGATCACAAACGGCACATTCAGCTTGCGCGCCAGGGTCTGGGCCAGCAGGGTCTTACCGGAGCCGGTCGGCCCCACCAGCAGAATATTGCTCTTGGCCAGTTCGACTTCGTCTTTCTTGCCCAGATGCTTTAAGCGCTTGTAGTGGTTATACACCGCCACGGCCAGGATACGCTTGGCGGTGGACTGGCCGATCACATATTGATCGAGCAGTTCACAGATTTCCTGCGGGGTGGGTAAATCGGACTTGGCGCTGCCGCCACTTTCAATCGTGGTCGCCTCATCGCGGATAATGTCGTTGCACAGGTCTATGCATTCATCGCAGATGAAGACCGATGGCCCGGCGATCAGTTTCTTGACCTCGTGCTGGCTTTTGCCACAGAACGAGCAATATAACAACTTTTCGCCGCTGGAGGATTTTTTGTCTGACATGGGAAAAATTCCAGTTTGATTACTTCCATATTATCGGGCAAATTTCGCTTTTGTGGCGAATTGCGGCGCGATATTCGCCACTGCGGCATTTTGTCATGCGCACAGAAGGCCGAAAAAACGACAACGCCCGCGCGCGTTGATGCGGCGGGCGTCGCCTGCGTTCCTGTGCGGCAATCAGGAGTTACGCTTGCTCAATACCTTGTCGATCAAGCCGTAGTCAATCGCTTCCTGCGCAGACATAAAATTGTCGCGTTCGGTGTCGATCGCCACCTGCTCGACCGTGCGGCCGGTCAGCTCAGCAAAAATCTCATTGAAACGGGAACGGACATATTTCAATTCTTTGGCTTGAATCTCGATATCCGAAGCCTGCCCGCGCGCACCGCCTGAGGGCTGGTGAATCATAATGCGCGAATTCGGCAGCGAAAAACGTTTGCCCTTGGCGCCTGCAGCCAGCAGGAAGGCGCCCATCGAGGCCGCCATGCCGGTGCACAGGGTGCTGACATTGGGCTTGATGAATTGCATGGTGTCATAAATCGCCATGCCGGCGGAAATCGAACCGCCAGGAGAATTGATGTAGAGGGAAATATCCTTGTCAGGATTTTCACTTTCCAAAAACAATAACTGCGCAACGACCAGGTTGGCCATGTGGTCTTCCACCGGGCCTACCAGAAAGACGACACGCTCTTTGAGCAGGCGCGAATAGATATCATACGATCTTTCGCCACGCCCGCTTTGCTCGATCACATACGGGATGAAACCCAGATTTTGCACGTCTTGCATATCGCTCTCTTCCTTGTTGATACGCCCCGCAACCGGGGCTGTGGCAGCAGATGGCGCCGCTTGCGCAAAATTCAAGGGCGGCATCGCCGCCCTTTTGCCTGATTATGCGCGCGCGCCCATCAGTTCGTCAAAGCCGATTGCCTTTTCGGTAATCTTGGCTTGCGACATCACATGGTTGACCACGTTTTCTTCCAGCACCAGGGCTTCAACTTCAGCCAGACGGCGGCGGTCGCTGTAATAGTACTTGACCACTTCAGTCGGATCTTCATACGACAGGGAGAAGTCATCCACCTGGGCTTTCACCTGTTCCGGCTTGGCTTGCAGATCAGCGTTCTTCACCAATTGCGACAGGATCAAACCCAGGCGCACGCGGCGTTCGGCTTGTTGCGCAAACAGTTCCGGCGGGAAATTCACGTCTTTGACGTTCATGCCGCGCTGCGCCATATCCTGACGCGCGCCTTCGGCCATGCGGCCGATTTCCTGTTCCATCAGGGCTTTCGGCACGTCCATTTCAGCAATCTTGATCAGCGCATCCATCACGCTGTCTTTGTTGCGTGCGCGCAGACGGGCTTTGACTTCACGTTCCAGATTGACGCGGATGTCATCACGCATCTTGCCCAGATCGCCGTCAGGAATGCCGAGCGATTTGGCGAAATCTTCATTGATTTCCGGCAGATGCGCCCATTCCACGTTTTTGATGGTGATGGTGAATTCGGCGGTTTTGCCGGCCACATCCTTGCCATGGTAGTCTTCCGGGAAGGACAGCGGGAAAGTCTTGCTTTCGCCGGTCTTCATGCCGGTGGCGGCGTTTTCAAATTCTTCCAGCATCTGGCCTTCGCCCAGCACGAAAGCGTAGTCGGTGGCGGCGCCGCCGGCAAACACTTCACCGTCAATCTTGCCTTCAAAGTCCAGGGTCACGCGGTCGCCGGCTTGAGCGGATACGTCTGCGCCGCCGTCGCCGTGTTCATGGCTTTCGCCCTTGGCGTGGAAATGCACGCGCTGTTTGCGCAGGATTTCGATGGTCTTATCGATTTCCACGTCGCTGACTTCAGCGGTCAGTTTTTCCAGTTCCAGGCTGCTCAATTCGCCCAGCGAGACTTCGGGGAATACTTCAAAGGTGGCGTTGAAAGCGATTTGACCTTCCGGCACGTCGCCTTCTTTTTGTTCAAAGCGCGGGAAACCTGCCACTTTCAGATTGGCGGCATTGGTGGCTTCATAAAAAGCGCGGCCGATTTTATCGTTCAGCACATCGCTTTCGATTTGATAGCCATATTGCGCAGCCACCATCTTCATGGGCACCTTGCCCGGACGGAAGCCCGGCGCCTTAGCGGTGCGCGCTCTATCCTTTAAGCGCTTTTCAACTTCGTTTTGCACGTCGCTCAACGGGAGGGAGATAGTCAAGCGGCGTTCGAGCTTGTCCAAGGTTTCGACTGCAGTAGCCATGTAAAAATCGTCCAAAAAAATACACACGGTGGTGCGAGGAGGGGGACTCGAACCCCCACACCATTGCTGGCGTCAGGACCTAAACCTGGTGCGTCTACCAATTTCGCCATCCTCGCGCGAGGGTTTCCTGCTCAACCGGGAACATTCCCGGGCGGCTTGGCGTGCGCTGCCGCCAGCCTTCCAACAGCTGCGCCAAGACTTTGCACGCCGGCTATAAACAGAAAGGGCGACCACTCATCCGGTCGCCCCACTTGCGTGCAGCCTGTCTCGGCCTTCCAGGGCGGCGGGAACCTTCGCCCGCTGCGCCAGTCAATCTGCGTCAATTCCGCATCTGCCCGGCTGCAAGCTGCCGCCCCCAAACCTGAAAGCGGCAATTTTAGCTGATTTCAGTTGGAATGTGCGCAAATTTCAAATTATCCAGGCCGCAGCACGCAAAAAGGCGGCTGCGGCGATTTTTTTACGCTTTTTTGACCCTGAACCATGCCGCATACAGCGCCGGCAAAAACAGCAGCGTCAAGCCGGTGGCGATAATCAAACCGCCCATGATAGACACCGCCATCGGCCCCCAGAATACCGAGCGTGAAAGCGGGATCATGGCCAGCACCGCCGCCGCCGCCGTCAGGATGATGGGGCGGAAGCGCCGCACCGAGGCATCCACCACCGCATCCCAGGCCGGCACGCCGCGCGCGATATCCTGCTCAATCTGGTCAATCAAAATCACCGAATTGCGGATGATCATGCCAAACAGCGCAATCACGCCCAGCTGCGCAACAAAGCCGAACGGTCTTTGCAGAATCAGCAGCGCCAGCGCCGCGCCTGCGATGCCCAGGGGCCCGGTCAAAAACACCAGCAGTGCGCGTGAGAAGCTGTGCAATTGCAGCATCAAGAGCGTGAAGATGATGAAAATCACCAGCGGCACATTGGCGGCGATGGATTGTTGCGCCTTGCCGCTGTCCGCCGCCGTGCCGGCGATGGCGATGGCATAGCCCGCCGGCAATTTTTCGCGCATCTTCTGCACTTCTTTATCGACCTGGCTCGAAACTGTGGTTCCCTGAATGCCATCGGCGACATCGGATTGCACGGTAATCGCCCATTCGCGCCCTTCACGCCAGATCACTCCCGGCTCCCAGGCGAAATGCACATGCGCCACCTGCCCCACGGTGACTGACTTGCCGCTGGCGGTTTGCAAATTGGCATTGCGTAAAATCTCAATGGTGGAACGCTCATCCGCCGGCTGGCGCACCACAATATCGATCAATTTATTATCTTCACGATATTGGCCGATGGTGGTGCCGGACAAAATTGTATTCGCCACCCGCATCACACTGCTGGAAGTAATGCCCAGCGCGCGCAGCTTGTCCTGATCCAGATCCAGGCGCAGGATTTTGATCGATTCATTCCAATTGTCATTCACGCCAATGGTGTGGGTATTGGCGCGCATCAAGTCTTTAACCTGATCGGCAATCGCACGCACCTGGCCGACTTCCGGGCCGCTGATGCGGAATTGCACCGGGTATTCAACCGGCGGGCCATTCGGCAACAATTTCACGCGGCCACGCACTTCAGGAAAATCAGTGCGCAGCGCCTCAGTGATTTTTTTACGCACTGCTGCGCGCGCGGCCAAATCCTTGGGCAAAATCACCATCTGCGCCACATTGCTTTGCGGGAAGATTTGCGACAGCGAAAGGAAAAAGCGCGGGCTGCCGGTGCCAACATATGAGGTCACGCTTTCCACGCCCGGCTGTTTGCGCACAAAGCTTTCCACTGCCAGCAATTGTTTTTCCGTTGCCTCAAACGAACTGCCCTCTGGCAACCACAGCTCAACCAATAATTCAGGCCGGTTGGAATCCGGGAAAAATTGCTGCTCAATATATTTGAAGCCAAACAGGCCGAGTATGAAAATCGCCAGCGTGGCGGCAATCGTGGTTTTACGCCAGGTCACGCACCAATTCACCAGCGCACGGAAACGGCTGTAAAACGGGGTGTCGAATAATTCATGATGGCCATCCGCATTCGCCGCCGGCTTGACCCGCAGCAGCACATAGCCGATGTAAGGGGTAAAGATGACGGCGGCAAACCAGGAAATGATCAGCGCCAGCGCATTCACCGAGAACATGGAAAAGGTGTATTCGCCCGCCGCTGATTTGGCCAGGCCAATCGGCAAAAAGCCGGCTGCCGTGATCAATGTGCCGGTCAGCATCGGCATCGCCGTCGAAGTATAGGCAAAGGTGGCGGCGTCAAAGCGCGAAAAGCCCTCTTCCATTTTGCGCACCATCATTTCCACCGCGATGATGGCGTCATCCACCAGCAGGCCCAGGGCGATGATCAGCGCGCCCAGGGAAATCTTGTGCAAATCAATATTCAACATCTTCATGCACAGGAAAGTAATCGCCAGCACCAGCGGAATGGTGAGCGCCACCACCAGACCGGGGCGGGCATCCAGACGGAAGGGTTTGGTGTGCAAACCGAGCGCGATAAAGCTCACCGCCAGCACAATCAAGACCGCTTCAATCAGGGTGTTGACGAATTCACTGACCGAGGCTTTGACCGCGCGCGGCTGATCAGCCACCCGCTCCAACTCAATCCCGACGGGCAGCTTGGCGCGGATTTTTGCGCTCAATTGATCTAAATTTTTACCCAGCGCAATGATATTGCCGCCCCGCTCCATCGACACGCCAAGGCCGATCACCTGCTTGCCGTTAAAGCGCATCTTGTCTTGCGGCGGGTCGCGGAATTCGCGCTTGATGGTGGCGATATCGCCCAGGCGGATATTCACGCCATTGGCGCGCAAGACCATGTTTTCCAGGTCTTTCACCGATGTCAGCTGGCCAGTCACTCGCACCTGAATATTATCGGTGGAAGTATGCATCACACCGCTGGCTTCCACCCCGTTCTGGCTGGAAAGCTGATTGATGATGGCTTCAAACGGAATCCCCAGCTGGGAAAATTTCTTGTGCGAAATCTCGATATTGATTTTTTCATCCTGCACGCCAAACAGCTCCACCTTGGCCACCGTCGGCACGGAGAGCAGCTGCTGACGCACAAAATCGGCATAGTCCTTCATCTCGGCATAGGTGAAGCCATCGCCGGAAATCGCGAAAATCGAGCCGAACGTGTCGCCGAATTCATCATTAAAGCCCGGCCCCAACACGCCGGCCGGCAAAGTCGGGCGGATATCGCCGATTTTTTTGCGCACCTGATACCAGGCGTCCTTGGTTTCCTGCGGCGTCGCCGATTCCTGCAACTGCAAGATAATGATGGTTTCACCCGGCTTGGAATAGCTGCGGATTTTGTCGATATGCGGGGCTTCCTGCAACTTGCGTTCCAGCTTATCGGTGACCTGCTCGGCCACCTGCTGCGCGCTGGCGCCCGGCCAGGCGGCGCGCACCACCATGGCGCGGAAGGTAAAGGGCGGATCTTCGTCCTGCCCCAGACTCATATAGGCGAGCACGCCGCCAATCAGCATCACTGCAATCAGATAGCGGATTAAAGGGATATGCTCCAAGGCCCAGCGTGACAGATTGAAGCTGCCGGCATTGAGCTGGCCGGGCGTGTTTTCCGGTGAAGAAGGGGTGCTCATTTGGCGGCCCCTGTCTGCGATGCCGCCGCCGTTGCGCTGGAAGCGATTTCACGGCTGCCCATCGGCTCCAGATCCGCCGCCTGCACCGGCGCGACTGCGGCCTGCGGCAAAATTTTGACTTTCTGGCCGGGTTTCAGCAGATGCACCCCGGCGGTGACCACTTGCATACCCTCCTTCACCCCATCCGACAGCAGCATTTCATTGCCGGAAGGCGCCGCCACCTTGACCGGGATCAATTTCACGCTATCGCCTTGCACCACCCACACCGAGGTGATGCCTTTTTCCTGGTACAGCGCAGAGAGCGGCACGCGGATCATGCGCTGCGCCAGCTTATTGCCAAAGGAAACATAGGCCGTCATGCCGAGTTTGACTTCAGGCGGCGCGTCCAGAATCGTGACTTTTGCGGCATAGGTGCGGGTGGCCGGATCAGCCACCGGCGATAATTCGCGCAACTTGCCGCGCAGCAGGGTTTTTTGATTGGCCCAGAAGCGCACTTGCACATCCTGGCTCTTGGCGATCAGATCAAGCTTGTCTTCCGGCACGCCGATTTGCACTTCACGCTCGCCCATCTGGGCAATCCGCAACACCGGCGCGCCTGGCGCCACCACCTGCCCCACTTCGGCGTCCAGCGCCATCACCACCCCATCCATATCCGCGCTCAAGGTGGCGTAATTGGTTTGATTGCTTTGCGCTTGCAAACCGGCCTGGGCCTGTTCCAAACTGGCTTGCGCCGCTTTATATGCCGTGTCTTTAGCGTCCAACACTGCTTTACTGACGAAATTCTTGTCGAATAATTCCTGATAACGCCGCCTTTCGGCTTGCGCCAAATCGCGATTGCTTTGCGCCGCCCGCATCGCCGCCTGCGCGCCTTCACGCGCCAATTGCAAATCCTGCGGATCGAGTTGCAGCAGCGGCTGACCGCGTTTCACCACCTGCCCCACCTCCACCAAACGCTTGGCGACTTTGCCGCCCACACGAAAACCCTGACGCGATTCAATCCGCGCTTTGACCTCGCCGGCAAATTCAAACGAGGATTCGATATGGCTTTGCGCCAGCGTCATGATGCGCACCGGGCGCACATCTTCTGTTTTTTCGACAGGCTTGCTGCAAGCGCTCAAGCCAAGCAAGGCGGCCAGCAGGCCGGAAGTCAAGAATAGTCCAGCGCGATGCTGCAAAGTTGTGCGCTTTGCGCCTGCTGGCAAGTAGCGTTGATCTGACACGGCAAAATCCTTTTCCGGTTGTGGCTGCGGATTTTTTCGCAGCCGGGACACAAAGACTCAGGAAGCAAGACAGTACAATGCAATGCGCCATGCATAAATTACTGACTTAGTGGTCAGCAATTATAATGTGCGCTTCATTCTTTGCAAATGACTTTCGCGTCATTTATTTATCGATTATTTATTTGATACATTTTTAACACATTGCTGCAGAATCCGGGCTTGCATTTACCGCCTGCCTTGTATAGCCCCTGCCCTTACTATAGAACCTATGCCAGTCGAACACTATGAAAACTTCCCGGTAGCCTCATTCCTGCTGCCGGCCCGTCTGCGCAGCGCGGTTGAAGCAGTGTATGCCTTTGCGCGCAGCGCCGACGATATTGCCGACGAAGGCATGGCCACGCCGCAACAACGCCTGGCCGCACTGCAACACTACGAAGCGCAATTGCAGCGGATTGCAGCCGGCGCCAGCTTGTCCGAACCGCTATTTATCCGTTTAGCCCAGGCGCTGCAGGCGCACCAGCTGCCGATTGCCGCCTGCCACGCCCTGCTCTCGGCGTTTATGCAAGATGTGCAGATTAAGCGCTACGCCAGCCATGCCCAGGTATTGGATTACTGCGCGCGCTCGGCCAATCCGGTCGGTTGCCTGATGCTGCATTTATATCAAGCCGCCACGCCGCACAACCTGACGCAATCAGATGCGATTTGCAGCGCCTTGCAAATCATTAATTTTTTGCAAGATATTGGCGTCGATCTGGAAAAAGACCGCATTTATCTGCCGCAAGAACAGATGGCGGCTTTTGGCCTGAGCGAAGAGGCGCTGTTCGGCTTGGCCAAACGCGCCCCCGGCGCAGCTCTGCCGGCCAATTTCATCGCCCTCATGCAAGCGGAAATTGCGCGCGTGCGCAACTTGATGCTAAGCGGAGCCGACCTGGCGCTGCGCCTGCCGGGCCGCATCGGCTGGGAATTGCGGCTGGTGGTGCAAGGCGGTTTGCGCATTCTGGAGAAAATCGAAGCCAATCAATACGATGTGTTCCAGCGCCGGCCCAAGCTTGGCAAGCCGGACTGGTTGCTGCTGATCTGGCGCGCAATGCGCATGCGCGCGCAGGCATAAAGCCCGGAGCCAAGGCTTTTTCGGCTATACTCCCGGCTTTTGCCAGCCACTGCGCCACCTATGTCACCTGACGAATATTGCCAGCAAAAAGCCGCGCAAAGCGGCTCCAGCTTTTATTACAGCTTTCTTTTCCTGCCCAGGGAAAAACGGCTGGCGATCACGGCCTTGTACGCTTTTTGCCGCGAGGTGGATGATGTGGTGGATGAATGCACGGACGACAGCGTGGCTCGCAATAAACTGGCCTGGTGGCGGCGCGAAGTCACCGCCATGACGGCAGGCAACCCCAGTCATCCGGTGACGCAAGCCTTGGCGCCGCATATGACGCGCTTCAAATTACAGGCGCGTCACTTGCAAGCGATTATTGATGGCATGGAAATGGATTTGGATCAGACCCGCTATCTGGACTATCCCGGTTTGCAAAAATACTGCTGGCATGCGGCTGGCGTGGTCGGCATTTTATCGGCCAGCATTTTTGGCTATTCCGACCCGGCCACTTTGCAATATGCGGAAAAACTGGGGCTGGCGCTGCAACTCACGAATATCATCCGCGATGTGGGCGAAGATGCGCGCCGGGGCCGCATTTATATCCCGGTCAATGATTTACAGCAATTCAATGTCAAAGCCGCTGATTTGCTCAAAGGGCAATACAGCGAAGATTTTGTCAAACTGATGCAATTCCAAGCCGCACGCGCACGCGCCGTGTATCAGGAAGCGTATGCCCTGCTGCCGCCCGCTGACCGCAAACCGCAAAAAACCGGCCTGATCATGGGCGCGATTTATCACACCCTGTTAGATGAAATCGAACGCGACGGCTTTCATGTGCTGCAGCAAAAAATCTCCCTGACCCCGATCCGCAAGCTCTGGATCGCCTGGAAAACCTATGTCCGCAACTGAGGCCATCGCCGTCATCGGCGCCGGCTGGGCCGGTTTGGCGGCGGCTGCGCGCCTGAGTTTAAGCGGCCGGCAAGTGCATTTGTATGAACGCAGCCGCAGCCTGGGCGGACGTGCGCGCAGTCTGGAACTGCCTGAGATTTGCGCCACCCCGCTCGATAATGGTCAGCATATTCTGCTTGGCGCCTACCGCCACACCTTGCAACTCTTGCAAGACTGCGGCGTAAATCAAGCAGATGCATTTTTGCGCTTGCCGCTGCAATTCCCCTACCCCGGTTTTGATCAGGCGGACTGGAAGCAACGTCCATTTGGCAGCGGCATGTTGTTTGAAGCGCCGGCCTGGCCGGCCCCGCTGCATTTGCTCGCAGCGCTCTTGAAGGCGCGCGGCTTGAATTGGGAAGATAAACTGGCCTTATCGCGCTTTTCCAGCACCGCGCGCTGGATGGATTGGGATTTGCAAGTCGATTGCAGCGTCACCACTCTGCTGGAACGTTATGCGCAAACGCCGAATTTGTACCGCCTGCTGTGGCGCCCGCTGTGCCTGGCGGCCTTGAACACGCCGCCGGAATGGGCTTCGGCGCGGGTATTTTTACATGTCTTGCGCGACAGCCTCGGCGCCGCCCGGCGTCAGGCCAGCGATATGCTGTTGCCGCGCCGCGCACTGGGCGCGCTGTTGCCGCAAGCCGTCGAAAGCTTGCTCAAGACAGGCGGGGCCAGTATTTTTAATGCTTGTGCGGTGCGCGGACTGCAAGCGCAAGACGGCGTCTGGCTCTTGCACAGCAAGCAAGGGCAAAGGACATACAGCAAGGTCTTGATCGCCACTGATCCCTGGCAAGGCGCGACCTTGCTGCAGCAAGCCGGCGTGCAGGAATTGGCGGCGCAACTCCAGGCTTGCACGCCGCGCGCCATCGCCACCTGCTATTTACGCTATGCGCCTGAACTGAAACTGGCGCGCCCTTTTTACGCGCTGTGCGATACGCCAGAAGCGCCGGGGCAGTTTGTATTTGACCGGGGCTGGCTTGATCCGGCGCAAGCCGGGGTGCTGGCGGTGGTGATCAGCGCGGCGGAAATTGACGCCGCCGCCTTGCCGCAACAGCTCATGGCGCAACTCGCAGCGCAATGTCAGATGCCGGAACTGCGGCACGCGCAGGCCAGCCGCGTGATTTGTGAAAAGCGCGCCACATTCAACTGCGAGCCGGAATCTGACAAATGGCGCCCCGCCGCGCCAGAGGCCGCGCCCGGCTTGTGGCTGGCCGGCGACTGGTTGCAAGACCCCAAAGCGCTGTATCCTGCCACACTGGAAGGCGCTGTGCGCAGCGGCGAAGCAGCGGCCAAAGCCCTGCTGAAAGCCGCCGCCGCGTCCTGATTCAAACTATCAGATAAAAAAGTAGCACGCCTTGCAGTGCGCGAAGCTGCAAAAATGCGGGCTTGGCGGTAAAGCCCTGGGCCAGGCGCAAAGACAGCTTACTTGCCACTCAGTCTTTGCTTTTTCAGCTCGCCTTGAAACCAGTCAGCGCTTTTCAGTTCCGCCAGCTTAGGGCAGCGCACCTTGTATTCATCACCCGAGGTGCTGCTTTGGCTGGCCGCTTTCTTGATGAAATCTTCCGCCGACTTGATTTGATCGCGCTGCTCCAGGTATTCACGCTTTTTTTGCAAATGGGCGGCGGCTTGTTTGCCATCGTACCAGGCGCCGTTGCGGCCAAACTGACAATCCGAGCTTTCCAGAGTCGATAACAAGTGGCTGATCTCAGCGCGCGCCTGCGGCGGCGTGATCGCCAGTGCAGACAGGCTCGCGCCAAGCATCAGCCCGGCCAGAATACATGCTTTTTTCATATTGCCACACACTTTATAACTGAATATCCACCACCGGCCACGGCTTGGCGCTCTGCCAGCCGCCGCGCGTAAAATCCGGCACATCTTTGGCGTTGCCGCGATCGGCCACCGAAGCGCAGGAGAGCGGGAAAATCGCCGACCATGCGGCGGCGTCATACACATCCTGATCCAGCGGCAAACCATGACGCAAACAATACACGATGCGCCAGAGCATGATGAAATCCATGCCGCCATGGCCGCCGTTTTTCAGCGCCAGCGCTTCGAGTTTTTTCCACAAAGGATGGTCAAAGCGCTTTTGCCATGGCGCCATATCGTGCTCCCACTCATGGAAAGCTTCGTGTTTGCCATCTGCGCTCATACGTTTTTTACCATCCAGATATTCCAGCGCAATGCGCGCCGGAAAACCGCCAAACGCGCCATTTGTGCCCAGCACAAAATTATGCCGCGTGTATGGGCGCGGGGTGGCGGTGTCATGCTGCAGCATAATCGTGCGGCCGGAAGCGCATTTGATCAGGCTGGTGTTCAAGTCGCCATTGATGTATTGCAGCTTATTGCGCGGGTGTTCGGGTGGGAATTCTCGCTGGCTGTAGGCGGCAAAGGAGCGCGCCGGCGAGCTTTGCGAATTCAGATACAGAAAACGGTCGCCGCGATTGATGCCGAAATATTGTGCAATCGGGCCTAAACCGTGGGTCGGGTACAAATTGCCGTTTTTGCGCGTGTGCCACAAGGTGCGCCAGGAACCGGTGGAGCGCTCCAGCTCCTTGATCTGCCAGCGCAAGTCGTGAATATACGCGGCTTCGCCATGCAACAGCTCGCCAAACAAACCGGCGCGCACCATATTCAAGAGCATCAACTCTTCCCGCCCATAGCAGACATTTTCCAGCATCATGCAATGCCGCCGGGTGCGTTCAGCGGTTTGCACCAATTCCCAACAACCTTCGATATCGGTTGCCGCCGGCACTTCGACAAACGCATGTTTGCCGGCGTTCATCGCGTCCACACTCATCCGCACATGCCACTCCCAGGGGGTGGCGATGATCACCGCATCGACATCTTTGCGCTCCAGCAATTTCAGATAATCGCGCTCGCCGCCGCCATACAACACGGGCTTAGGCTGGCCGGCTTTTTCAACATACGCGGCGGCGCGCTGCAAGACGGCGGCGTCCGGGTCGGCAATCGCGGTAATGCGGCAGCCCTCAATCGCGGTCAGGGATTTACACAAAAAACCGCCACGCTGGCCAACCCCGATCAAGCCAAAGCGCACCAAAGGCAACGCTTCAGTGCGCAAATCGAATACACGGGAGGAGGATTCGGCCACTGTGGCGGCTGCGGCGCTTGCACTCGCGCCGGCGGAAAGCGTGGCGCCGGAAGCTTTGAGGAAAAAACGGCGCCTGGAATCAGGCAAAGGCTTTTGATCAGACATGCGGCAGACGCCAAAGGCGTGAAAACAGGTGACAGGAAAAGACGCGCATTTTGCAACGCCGGACTTGATGCAATTGTGACGAATGCGCCAGACAAACAAAGGTAAATTATATCCGCCCTCACCCCGCAACAGCAAAGCTGCGCGACTGCTTGCAACAATTCCAGAGAAAAAATGCATCCAGGCAAGCAAGCTAACACATATCTGATAAAACGCGCTATTATCAAAAGCATGGTTGCAGTGTCTTTAACTGTCCAGCACATTTCTGGAATTGCCGTCAGGCGCGTGAGAAGGGGTGTGTCAGATGCAGAAATTATCGTTAAGACGCCGCAAATTTCTGGCAAGCCTTGCGCGCAATGCGCCGCTTGCCCTTGCGGCAATCAGCAGTACTCCCCTGGCCTTGGCTGCCCCCGCCCCCGCTCCAGCCCCCCAGATCAAATCCAACAACGCTGTCATCATTGGCCTGGATGCCGAATTCGGGCTTGAAAACAGCTATTCGGCTCAGGCCGTGGAATTGGGCATCAAAGTCGCCATGGCGGAAATCAACGCCAACGGCGGCGTATTGAATGGCCGTCAGCTTGAACTGGCGACGCGTGATAATCGCGCCATGCCGGCGCGCGGCATCCGTAATTTGAGCGAACTGGCGGCCTTGCCGAATCTGGTGGCGGTGTTTGGGGCCCGTTTTTCGCCCGTGATCATCGAACAATTACCCAAAATCCAGGAATTGCAGATTCCGTTTTTGGCGGTCTGGTCATCCGCTGACCCGATCATCGACAACAATATGCAGCCCAATTATGTGTTCCGTTTGAGCTTGCGCGACAATCTGGCCATGCCCAAGATGTTGCAAGCCGCCGCTGTGCGCGGGTTTGATAAAGTCGGACTGCTGCTCACCAATACCGCCTGGGGACGCAGCAATAAGGCGGCGGCGGAAAAATACATCCTCACGCAAAGCCGTCAGAAAATCGTCGATCTCGCCTGGTATAACTGGAAAGATCCGAGTTTGCTGGCCCCATATCAAAAACTGCAAGACGCCGGCGCGCAAGCGGTTTTGCTGGTGGCCAATGATGTGGAGGCGGCGATTTTAATGAAAGAAATCGCCGCCTTGCCGCCCAACCGGCGCTTGCCGGTATTCAGCCACTGGGGCATCACCGGCGGCGATTTCGCCAAAACCGCCGGCCCCGCCTTGCGTGAGGTCGATTTGTCGGTGATTCAGACTTTCAGTTTCTTCACAGCTGACAAAACCGTGCTGGCGCGTTTTATGAAATATCTGGCGGAAATCTCAGAGATCCGCCGGATTGATGAAATCCAAGCCCCGGTGGGTGTGGCGCACGCCTACGACATGACGCATTTGCTGGCGCAGGCCGTCAACCAGGCCGGCTCAACCGACCGCAACAGCATCCGCAACGCATTGGAAAAACTCAAACCCTGGCGCGGTCTGGTGAAAAGTTATGCCCCCGCATTCACGCCGGGCCGGCACGAAGCACTGAGCGCAGATGAATTATTGATGGCGCGCTACCGCAGTGACGGCGTATTGATTCCGGCGCAAAAATAATGGCCGGACAACGCAGCCTGGCCCACCGCTTTGCCTATGCCGCCGCCGCCCTGAGCGGCGCGGTGCTGCTGTTGTCTGCCTTAAGTTCCTGGTTGCTGATTGAGCGCCAGCAACAACTGGCCACACGCATCCTGACCCAGCGCGAAGCCGGTATGAACGCCCAGGTCTTGCAAATCGCCCTCACCGCCTTGGATAAACGCCTCAATGAAGCCGCCAATTCCAGCCTGATGGCGAACGCCCTGGTGGACAGCGCCGGGCGGCAAATGTATCTGCACCCCTATTTGCGCGATATGCGCAGCATCAACGGAATTACGCTGCACATCCTGTTTGCTGATTTTGAAGGCAAGCCCATCGCCAGCATCGGCGATATCGCGCTTGATGCCGCGCAAAACAGCTGGCTGCAAGCGCAAATTCAGAGCGGTCAGGCGCAAACCAGCATCTTCACGCAGAGCAATCGCAGCTGGCTGTTGATGAGCGGCTTGATGGTGTACTCCCGCACCCAAAGCCCGGAAGGCGCGCTGGTGTACAAAATCGCCTTGGATGATCTGCAAAAACTGGTGACAGGAAAATTACTCTGGGGAACACAGCGCGCGCCTGCCGGCGCCGGCGAATTGATAGTCTTGCGCACCCCGCCGGCGATGCAAAGTCTGGGCTTAAAACTATGGCAGGCGCAAGGGCAGTCAATCAGCGACGCCAGAGAAACCAGCCTGGGCTTGATCCTGTTGTTTGCCGCCGGGGCCAGCCTGATTGTGCTGGCGCTGGGCTTGCGTTTGGCGCCGGCGCTCACGCGCGATGTGCGCGAACTGGATGATTTCGCCCGCAGCATCGTGCAAAACGGTTTTGGCCAGATGCGCGCGCAAGTCGCCGGCAGCCATGAAGTCAACAGCCTGGCGCAATCGATCAACCACATGCTGGACAAATTGCACGAGCAACACCAAAAACTGCAGCAAGAAACCGAAGCGCGCTATCGTTTGCTGGTGGAAGGGGCGCGCGTGATTTATTGGGAAGCCGCGCCGGAACACTTCACCCTGCACTATTTATCACCGCAAAGCGCCAGCGTGACCGGCTGGTCGCAGGCGCAATGGCTGGCGCCAGACTTTTGGCAAAGCCATATTCATGCCGAAGATTGGCCCGCATTGCAGGCGGCGCGCCGGCACATCAGCCAGGGCGCAACGGGTGACAATTATCAAATCGAATACCGTTTACAAAAACCGGATGGGACATGGCTGTGGTTGGAAGAAATCGGCAGCTTAGCGCAAGACGATGGCCAAAGCCGGCTGCGCGGCATCCTGCTCGATATCGATATGCGCAAACAAAGCGAAGCGCGCCTGGCCCAGGAGCGCAGCCGCACAGACAAAATGAAGAGCGAATTCATTTCCACCGTCAGCCATGAATTGCGCACCCCGCTGACCTCGATTCGCGGCGCCCTGGGTCTGATCCTGGGCGGCGCCGCCGGCCAGATCACGCCCCAATCGCAAAAATTGCTCACCGTGGCGCAAAGCAATTGCCTGCGTCTGCTGCAATTAATCAATGATTTGCTGGATATCGACAAAATCGCCTCCGGCAAAATGGAATTCAATTTGCAATGGCTGTCCTTGGTCGAGCTGGTGCAACGCGCGCTCGAAGAAAACCAAAGCTATGCCGCCAACTACGGCGTGCAATACCACTTGCAGATTGAGATTGCCCCCAGCCGGCAAGTCAAACTGGACGCCATGCGTTTTATGCAAGTGATGGCGAATTTACTCTCAAATGCCGCCAAATTTTCGCCGCCAAATGGCGTGGTGGAAGTGCGTATCAGCAGCCGCGACGATATGTTGCGGGTGGAAGTGACCGACCACGGTTCCGGCATCGGGCCGGAATTCAAGGCCAAGATTTTCCAGAAATTCTCACAACAAGACAGCTCAGACACCCGCGCCAAAGGCGGGGCCGGGCTGGGTTTGGCGATCTCCAAAGCGCTGATTGAGCAAATGGGCGGCATCATCGGTTTTGACTCGATACCGCAACAAGCCACCACCTTCCACATTGAATTGCCCGGATGAGCTGCGAAACAGATACAATGCGTGCAGCTTATTCCCCCCCCCCCTGAATTCAATGCAAACAGATCAATCTGATTCCGCCGCAAACGGCGCCCCCGACCCGGAAAATGAAAAAAACGGCATGGCCGCTTACGCCAAATCCGGCATGCAAATCGTCCTCACCGGGGCCCGCTTAGGCTGGCTCTTGGCCAGCCGGGTATTGGGTTGGAGCGTATTCGGCCTGGCGGTGAATATTTATCTTTTCTGGCATTTAGGCCCGCAAATGCAAAAAATCTGGCCGCATGAGGCAGGCAATTTGCTCAGCATGGCCGGGGCCAGCTTTCATCTCCTGCTGCTTTTATTGAGCCTCTTGCTTTGCATCGCCGGCTTTTGGATCACCGGCTACAAGCAAGGGCTGGATCAGTGCATCTACTTCCTGGCCCGGCAACATTTGCGCGATGTGCTGCAAACCGTGTTGCGCCTCACCGGATGGTATCGTCCTGCTGACAACACGCAAACCCCGGCTGCGGCCGGCGGCGCCGACACCCTGCCGGACAGCCAGGAAGCGCAGCAAGCCGCTTTGCAAACCGCGATTGCGCAATCCAACTATTCCTGGCTCACGCGCAAGGCTTTGCATCTGATGTTTGCTGACTCGCGCATGAGCGCGGCCTTATGGCAAACCCGGATGGACTATAAAAACGGGGCCAAAGGCCGCGCCGAGAGCGCCAAAGAAGCAGCGAATGTGATTGCCGAGCACAGCGATGGCGCCTGGTTTGAGCCGGATCTGTGGTTGCCGGCCATCATGCTGAGTGTGAATTTGATTGTGGTCTTAACGATTGCCTACTGGAACTGAAGGCATCGTGCACACATCGCGCACGATGGGCGCGCTTTTCGCTACAATGCCGGCACCCTATCACATTGCCAGTCCGACATGCCCAAATTTATCTTTAACGAAGGCGAATTCACCCTGCCGCCACAATGGGAAGACCACACCGTGCAGCGCTTTCACCTGCCGGGCGGTGAAGCGGCAGGCCCGGCCAGCCTGACCATTATGCGGCTTAACTGCCCGCTGGATAAACCATTTGACGACTTCATCGCCGACCGACTCAAGCAAATCGCCCAGTTTCCCGGCTTCCAATTACTGCTCAAGCGCGACAACTTCGATCCCCTCACCTACTGCTGGCTGGATTACACCTGGCAGCCGGATGAGGCGCGCTGTTTTTTCATCCGCGAAGTGATTTACGCCTCGCGCCCGCAGCATCTGAGTTTCACCTTAAGCACCACCCCGGCGGATAAAAGCGCACATACCCCGGCTTGGCGCGAGATGATACGCACGGTCGAATTGCGCGCCAGAATCGTGAATGGCGAGCTGGTCATCAAAGAATAAAGCCGGCCTGATCTTCCACCAGTCTGAGGGGGCGCCATGTCAACCCGCAACAAAATCAGCATCCTGGCCCAAACCGGGGCCAAGATGCTGGCCATCTTCCTTTCGCGCCTGATCGGCTGGAGCGTGTTTGGCTTGCTGCTCAATGCCGCCCTGCTGTTTGGCGCCAGCGTGCTGATACAAGACGGCAAAACGTCCGCCACCTTGCTGCAAATCGTCCTGCTGGCCTGCATCTCGGCATGGATTGTGGTCGGACAAAGCCAGGGCATGGCCAGTGCGCTGGATCTGTTAGCGCGCAAACACATGGGCCATTTACTGCAATATTTATTGCACCGCATGCCGCTGCCGCAAGCCGACAGCATCCAGCTGCGCCATGCGCCCGGCAGTGCAGAAGCGCAAGCCCAGGCGCAAGCGCAAATGCAAGCGCTGCAAGCCTGTCTGCACAGCCCGGAACTGCCGCGCCTGATCCGCCTTAGCGCCGGAAAATTTGAAGATTCCCGCCTCGCCGCCGCTTTGCTGCAAGCATGGCGCGAATATGAACCGGGGGCTGACAATTTGCCGCAAAATGTGGAAAAGCTGGCCAATATCGCCGCCTGCCACATTCCGCCGGACAGTTTTGCCCCCGACTGGCTGATGCCTGGCGGCATGCTGCTCTTGAATCTGGCGCTGGTGGGATTTTTGCTGTGGGGCGTATGAGGGCTGCCCATTGGCCAGCGCGCAAAACCTATCAGAATTTACCCTCTGTGCATTGCATCTAATGGCGCCGCTGCTTAAAAAAGATACAATGCGCCGTTTCTATTCAGCCAAACACATTTCCCATGAATAAGCTGCTCATCTCTTTGCTGGTTCTGCTGCCGCTGTGCGCACAGGCCGATGTCAACACCAAGGGCTTCACCTATGTGCCGCGCGGCGCGGAAGTCGTCACCATCTTAGCCCACCACGAACCCTGGCATAACCCGCCCGGGCATGAAAAGAAAAAGCATAAACATGACGATCACCAGCACGAGCATGAGCACGAGCATGAACACCACACCGTAAAAAGCGGCACGCAAAGCAAAACATCCAGCCAAGCGCGTGGCGTGTGCAGCAATTGCGGCGTAGTGCAGGCGGTGAATACGGTACAACTGCCGGCGGAAACCACGGGCGTGGGCGCTGTGGCCGGTGCGGTGGTGGGCGGCGTGCTGGGCAATCAAGTTGGCGGCGGCGATGGCAAAAAGCTGGCCACCGTGGCTGGCGCCGCAGCCGGCGGCGTGATCGGCAATGAAATCGAAAAGAAAAGCGCCAGCGGCAAAACGGTGTATGACGTGGTGGTGAAGATGGAAGATGGTTCGGTGCAAACTCTGCGTATGAATGACAAACCGGCCTGGAAGCGCGGCGAAAAAGTGGTGCTGGATAATGGCGGCTTGCTCAAACGCAAGTAAGCGGCGATGTGGATAAAAAAGGCGCTGGATAAGCGCCTTTTTTTATTGTGCTGCCGGCATGTGGCGGGTTCTGCCAGGCAAAATGGCGGATGCGATTGTGCGCTGGCCATGCGCGGCGAAAGCTGCTCCCGGGCCTTCTCTGGCCTGCTGCATTGATCTTCCGGGATGGCATCTTATCACCTCCCTGCCGCCCGCTTTTGCCCCGCAATTATGAAGAATGATGCCGCTATGGTTTTGCTGAGAGCGCAAAGCGGCAAAAGGATATGTGATTGGCAAAAAAACGGATCGGCTTTAGCCGCGAATAGGCGCCGCGCCATATCCGCCGCCGGTTTTCGCGACTCACCTCGCGCCCACCACAAACTCACAGCGCTGCCTTGCGTATGCTTTTGAGCGGCAGACCGGAATATCAGCCAGCCGGGCGGTGTTGGCTGCGCCAAATCACCGCCCGTTTTGCCGCGTCAAACCAGCGCGTTTATTTCTGTTCCGGCGCGTTTTCCAGGCGCATGCCCGTCATCGTCACCGATCCCTGTGTGGTCTTTTCCACCACTTTCTTGGTGGTCAGATTGCTGGGGACGAATTGCACGCTGACATCCGCCGCCGAAGAGGCGCTGAGTTCATGCATGTTTTCCGTCACATCGTAACGCAAGGTGCCGATCTTGCCGGTGGAGCCATCAGCATGCGGATGATCATGGCCGGTCGGCTCCAGTTTGCCAAAATAGCTGATGGTGGCGACATATGACATGCGCTTCGGATCTGCTTTTGAGGCCAGGAACACTTTATAGCTCACGCCCGGATTGCCCACGATATCCACGTTTTCCAGCACCAGATGCACCGGCGCCGGTTTGGCTTCGGCTGCGCTTTCAGCTGAGCGGGTCAGTTTTTGCGGCGCGTCAAACTCCATCAAGGTCTGTTTGCCCTTGAGCGACACCGTACCTTTGGCTTTGGCCGCGTCCAGCGCAATGCCCGGCACATCAGTGCCGGCAATCAGTGCGGTGCGCACTGTCGGCGGACTGATCTGGCAGGCTTTGTCATTGTCGTAACGGCTTTCAATCACGCCAGGTTTGAACAAATCTTCGATCTTCATCGTCGCCTTCTGCCCGTTTTCATCCGCAAACACATATTCGGTCTGATACCAGGCGTCCGGCATGCCCAGATTGGCCTTGGCCCAGGCCAGATCAATGGTTTTGCCGCCGGCTTTTTGCACCATCCAGCACTGCCATAAACGGTCGATATTGGCATGATGCATATAGAACACCGGATCCCAGCCCGCCAGCGGCACCTGGCCGATATCCGGCGCGGCGCAGCCCGACCCTACCGCGCAGTGCATCGAGCCGTGCGGCTGGCCTTCGATGCGGCGTTGGAAGTCAAGGAAGGTGGTGGCGCGGAAGGCTTGCGCCGCTGATGCGCTTTGCGCGTCCATGGTGGTGGTGTTTTCATTCAAGCCGGGGGTGCGCCATTCATCATAAAACGGCACAGCGCTCTTGCCGCGCACCAGCGCCGGCAGCTGCAGCCCGCCCTTGCTCATTTCGCCAAAATAATTCCAGTACGGCAGGGCGAAGTTGGCGTCGCCGGAGAGTTTGCGCAAGGTGCGTTCAAAATAATGCAGATACATGCGATGCCAGGGCAGGAAGGTATTGCTGCCGTGCTGGCAAGTGCCCCAGACTTGATTGGTGAAACCGTCATTGGGCAGGGTCGAGTCTTTCAGATGCACATAATATTTGCGGCAAGTCGCTTCCCCCATCGCAGAACCGGGGCAGTTGCGGTCGGCAGTGCGCTTGACATAGGTGGCGGCGGTGCCGGCGGCATTCGGGCCTGTGCCCAGCCAGCCATGGGTGTTGGCCCAATATTCCCAGCTGTTGTAAAAATCAACGGTATCACGCTTTTTATTATTGTTTGCGTGCATCTTGGTCATCGCGGTCTTGAAGGCTTTCACCTTGGCCGGATCTTTATTGAAATCTGTCACACTCTGGCGCACATATTCAGCAGCGCCGGCTGGCAGCGCAAATGCAGCCGCCAGTGAAAATGTCAACAGTGTGGGAATGAAACGCGAGCGGGGTTGTTGCGCATGCATGGTTGACTCTCCTTGTTTCTTTTTCAAGTGCCTGGGTGTGGTTCCAAAGCCGGTCGGGCAAGCGTGTAAGGAACTGCAAGCGGCCTGGACCGCTGCTGCATGTTAGTCGATCAAACTGCTTTATGTGCGGCAAATTGACGCATTGACATAAAAATCCGATTTGCTTGCAACAAGTTGCCAGATGGCAATCAGTCATGTATTGATATTGCAACAGAACAATAAGCGGCATCAGCCGCCTTGTATTGAAGCAGCTTGACGCAATGCTACACTTGCCCGGTTTTTTCCTGCGCACGCCTTACGGCTGGCAGCCTGTCGAACTGTGAAAAACGCTGCTGCTTTTTCGCCAAGCCCGACAAGCGCCATGGGCCCTCAGCGACGCCTCTGGCCCGATTTTCACTGGAGTTTTCTGATATGAGCAGCATGGATTCTGCGCAAGAATTGCCCTCCCGCCCTATCCGCCTGTATCTGCATGGACAATTGCAGCAGATTCACGACCTGCCGCCGGATCTCTCATTACTGCAATACCTGCGCCGCCACGCCGACAGCTGCGGCAGCAAAGAAGGCTGCGCGGAAGGCGATTGCGGCGCCTGCACCGTGCTGGTGACGCGCTTCGCGCAAGGCGAACTTAAGACGGCCAGCGTCAACGCCTGCATGCAGTATCTGGGCGCGCTGGATGGCTGCGCGGTGTGGACGGTGGAAGATTTGGCGCAAGGCGGGCAATTACATCCGGCCCAGCAAGCGATATTGGACTGCCACGGTTCGCAATGCGGCTTTTGCACACCGGGTTTTGCCGTCTCGCTGGCGGATTTGCAGCTGCGCTGCGCCAAGCCGCAACGCGCGCAAGTGGTCGAAGCCCTGTCCGGCAATCTGTGCCGCTGCACCGGCTACAAGCCCTTGATCGAAGCCGGCTTGAAAATGCAAGACTATACGCCGCAAACCATCTTTGATCCGGCCACCCTCACCCCCCAATTAGCCGCGCTGCACGATGCGCAAGGCGCCAGCCACAGCCACCCGCGCTGCACTCTGTTCGCGCCGCGCAGCGTGGAACAAGCTTTGCGCTTGCGCGCCGCGCACCCGGACGCCTGCGTGCTGGCCGGCGGCACCGATGTCGGTATCTGGCTCAATAAACAATTGCGCCAGCTGCCGCAGCTCCTCTATCTGGGCAAAATCGATGCTTTGCAGGAAATCCACAGCACAGAACACGAATTGCACATCGGCGCCATGTGCGATCTGAACCGCTTTTGGCTGAGCATGCGCCAGCACTGGCCGCAGCTGGAAGAATATCATCAGCGCTTTGCCTCGCACCCGGTGCGCAACGCCGGCTCCATCGGCGGCAATCTGGCGAATGGCTCGCCGATCGGCGACGCCATGCCGCTCTTGATTGCGCTTGGCGCGCGGATTGAATTGGGCCGTCTGCAAGATGGCCGCATCGCCCTGCGCCAACTCGCGCTGGAAGATTTTTATCTGGGCTATCAGCGCAAAGATCTGGGCGCGGATGAATTATTGCTGCGCATCTTGCTGCCGCTGCCGGACGGGCAAGCGCGCGCCTTGTTTGTGTGGAAAATCGCGAAACGTTTTGACCAGGATATTTCCAGCGTGGCGGCGGCGATTCATTTGCACTTTGCGCCAGAAGCAGATGGCCAGCGCCGCATTCACAGCGCGCGCATCGCCTTTGGCGGCATGGCCGCCACCCCCAAACGCGCCCGCGCCACAGAGCAGGCTTTGCAAGGGCGCTGGTGGGATGAGGCCGCCCTGGCGCAGGCGCAAGCCGCGCTTACGCAAGATTTTCAGCCGCTCGACGATTTACGCGCCAGCGCGGCGCACCGCATGCGCTGCGCGCGCAATCTTTTGCACAAAGCGTATTTGCAAAGCGGCGCCGGCTTGCCTGCCGCCGCCTGTGAATTAAGCGCCGCCAGCGCGGAGGCTGTATGAAAAAAATCAGAAGCACGCACAGTCTCGGCGCCCCGGCGCCGCAAGACTCAGCCCATTTGCAAGTCCAGGGACGGGCCGAATACACCGACGATATCGCCGAATTGCCGGGCACGCTGTATGGCGCCTTCGGTCTGTCTGAACACGCGCACGCGCAGATTCTGTCGATTGATTTGCAAGCAGTGCGCAGCGCCCCCGGCGTGCAGGCGGTGTATCTGGCGGCGGATATTCCGGGCGTCAACGACTGCGGCCCGCTGACGCATGACGATCCGGTATTGGCGGATGGCGTGCTGCAATATGTCGGACAACCACTGTTTTTGGTGATTGCCCGCAGCGAAGAACAAGCGCGCCGCGCCGCCCGCCTTGGGCGCGTCAACTGCCAGCCGCTGCCGGCCATATTGGATGTGAAACAGGCGCACGCGGCGCAATCGTATGTCTCGGCCCCCTTAAGTTTGGCGCGCGGCGATCTCAACGCCGCGTTTGCCGCCGCGCATGATGTGGCGCAGGGTGAATTCGCCATCGGCGGACAAGAACATTTCTATTTGGAAGGCCAAGTCGCCTACGCCTTGCCGCGCGAAGATGGGCAGCTGCTGGTGTACAGCTCAACCCAGCATCCGACCGAAATGCAGCATGTGGTGGCGCATGTCTGCGCCCTGCCCTTTCATCAGGTGCAAGTGCTGTGCCGCCGGATTGGCGGCGGCTTTGGCGGCAAGGAATCGCAATCGGCGATCTGGGCCGCAGCGGCGGCGTTCGCCGCGCATAAGCTGCAGCGCCCGGTCAAACTGCGCGCAGACCGCGATGATGATTTTTGCATCAGCGGCAAACGCCATCCATTTCTGCACCAATACCGGGTGGCGTATGACCGCGAGGGCATGATCTTGGGGGCGGATGTGCAAATGCTGCTGTCGTGCGGCTTTTCGCATGACCTCTCCACCCCGGTCGCCAACCGCGCTATCTCGCATGTGGACAATGCCTATTTTCTGCCGGCGGTGCAGGCGCAAGCCTGGTGTTGCAAGACCAATACCCAGTCGCACACTGCGTTTCGCGGCTTCGGCTGCCCGCAGGGAGTGATGGCGATTGAATACGCGCTCGACGACATCGCCCGCAAGCTCGGCAAAGACGCGCTGGATGTGCGGCTGGCCAATCTGTACCGCGCAGCGCCGGCCAACACCACCCATTACGGTCAGGAAGTGGATGGCAAATTGCTGCAGCAACTCATGCGCCAGTTAGAGCAAGACAGCGATTACCGCGCACGCCGCAGCGCGATCAATGCCTTTAACCAGCAAAACGCCTATCTCCAAAAGGGGCTGGCCCTGACCCCGGTCAAATTCGGCATCGCCTTTAATCTGGGCCTGCTGAATCAGGCCGGCGCGCTGGTGCATGTATATACCGACGGCAGCGTGCTGGTGGCGCATGGCGGCATCGAAATGGGACAGGGCTTGCATATCAAAGTCATGCAAGTGGTGGCGCATGAATTCGGCTTGCCGCTGTCAGCCATCAAAATCGCGCCGACCGACACCGCGCGCATTCCCAACACCTCGGCCACAGCGGCCTCCAGCGGCACAGATTTGAACGGCGGGGCCGCGCGCGACGCCGCGCGCAATGTGCGGCAGCGCTTAGCGCGCTTGGCCGCCAGCCAATTCAATTGCAGCATGGATGAAGTGCTGTTTATGGATGGCATGGTGCGCGGCAATGGGCGCGAAATCAGCTTTGCCGCACTGGCGCAACAAGCCTGGGCTGCACGCATCCAGCTGTGGTCAGATGGTTTTTACGCCACCCCCGGCTTGCACTGGGACGCAGCGAAAAAACAGGGCGCGCCGTATTTTTACTTTGCGCACGGCGCCGCAGTCGCCGAAGTGTTGCTCGACACCCTGAGCGGCGAATGGAAATTGACGCGCGCCGATATTTTGTATGACGCCGGCCAATCGCTGAATCCGGCGATTGATATCGGCCAGATCGAAGGCGGCTTTGTCCAGGGCATGGGCTGGCTCACCACCGAACAACTGGTGTGGGACGCACAAGGGCGTTTGCGCACGCATGCGCCATCCACCTATAAAATCCCGGCGGTATCTTGCGTGCCGCAGGATGTGCGGGTGAATTTATATGAGGGCGTCAACCACCGGCAATCGCTGTATGGTTCAAAAGCGGTGGGCGAGCCGCCCCTGGTCTTGGGCGCGGCAGTGTTTTTCGCGCTGCGCGACGCGGTTTCCGCCTGCGCCCAACATCAGATCAATCCGCCCCTGCAAGCGCCTGCCGGCGGCGAAGCGCTGTTGGACGCGATTGACTTCGTGCGCGCCAAGGCGGCGGCATGAGACCAGACTGGCTGGCGGCCTTGTGCGCGCTGCCACAGCCGCCGGCTGCCGCAATCTTGCTATGCATCAGCGCAACCCAAGGCTCCAGCCCGCGCGCGGCTGGCGCGGCGATGTTAATCGGCCCGGATTTCGCTTTTGACACCATCGGCGGCGGCCAGCTGGAATGGCAGGCCATGCAGCAGGCGCGCCAGATGCTGGCGCAAGGGACGCACAGCGAGACGGCCAAAATCAGCTTAGGCCCGTCCCTGGGACAGTGTTGCGGCGGCGTGGTGCATCTGCTGTGGCGGCGCTTGGGGCAAGCCGAATTGCACGCCTTGCGCGCGCTCGGCGCCAGCGGCGCACGCGGCAGCATGGCGCTGTATCTGGAGGACGCGCCGCACTGCCGCTTAGCGCTGTGGCAGGCGGAGCAATTGTGCTATGCCGACGCCGATGCGCAAGAAGCGGCGCAACAAAATGCCCGCGCCAGCTTGCGCATTGCGCTGGGCGCGCCGGCAGCGCATGTGTTGATCTACGGCGCCGGCCATGTTGGCGCCGCGCTGCTGCAAGCGCTCTTGCCCCTGCCCTGCCGCGTCACCTGGGCCGACAGCCGCGCCGATGCGTTTGCCCATCTGCCGCCGCACTTACAGGCGGCCCCCGATGTGCATTATCTGGATGAATATTCGCCCGCCGCGCTGGCCGCCTGGCTCAAGCAAAGCGGGCACGAGAAACCAGACGCGCTCTTAATCATGAGCCACAATCACCAGCTTGATCTGGAATTATGCGCGCTCACGCTGGCGCAGGAAGACAGCCGGCCCGCATTTCTGGGCCTGATCGGCTCCGCCAGCAAAGCGACGCGCTTTACCCGCCGCCTGCAGCAGCGCGGCATTGCGCCGGCGCAACTTGCGCGCCTGCGCTGCCCGATAGGCTTACCCGGTTTACACGCCAAACACCCGGCGATTATTGCCGCCAGTGTCTGCGCCGAATTGCTGATGCATTGGCAGACCCTGGCTTTGTTAGATTGAGATTTTTCCATGTCCAGCATGCTTGTACCCGACCTGACCCAAACCGCCAGTTGCAGCGCATTCCGCGCCGGCATTTTGCATTTTTTGCATGACCCCGGCTTAGCCGAACAGGACAGCCGCGCGCTGCAAGCATTCAGCGATGGCTTGTTGCTGGTGGCGGATGGCAAAGTGCTTGCCGTGGGCGACTATGCCAGCCTGGCGCCGCAGCTGCCGGCGCATTGCGCGCTGCAGGATTTGCGCGGCTATTGGATCATGCCCGGCTTTATCGACACCCATTCACACTACCCGCAAAGCGAAATGCTGGCCTCGCCCGCGCCCGGCCTGTTGCCCTGGCTGGAACGCTACACCTTCCCCACCGAGCGCCAATTCGCCGACCCGCGCCATGCGCGCCGGGTGGCGGATTTCTATTTACAGCAATTACTCGCCAGCGGCATCACCACCGCCGCCGTGTATTGCACCGTGCATCCTGCCTCGGTGGATGCGTTTTTTGAAGCGGCGCAAGCGCGCAATCTGCGCATGATCGCCGGCAAAGTCTTAATGGACCGGCATGCGCCGGACTTCTTGCTGGATGCAGCGCAAAGCGGGGTCGAGCAAAGTGAGGCGCTGCTGCAAAAATGGCATGGCAAGGGACGCGCCCTGTACGCCATCACACCGCGCTTTGCGCCCACATCCAGCCCCGCGCAATTGCAATTGGCGGGCGAACTGGCGGCGCGCTACCCGCATGTCTGGGTGCAGACCCATTTGGCGGAAAACCGTGATGAAATCGCCTGGGTGCAAGAATTGTTCCCGCACTGCCGCAGCTATACCGATGTGTATGCGCGCTATGGCCTGTTAAACCAGCGCAGTATTTTGGGACACGCCATCTGGCTCGATGCGAATGACCGCAGCCTGCTGGCCGAACGCCAGGCGATTTTGTCGCACTGCCCGTCTTCCAATCTGTTTTTGGGCAGCGGCTTATACGATGTGCAAGCCACTCTGCAAGCCGGGGTGCACACCACGCTGGCCTGCGATGTCGGCGGCGGCTCGGCTTTTTCCATGTTGCGCACCATGCACGACGCCTACACCGTGGCGCGCTTATCCGGCTGCTATCTGCCGGCGCTGCAAATGTTTTACCAAGCCACCCTGGGCGCCGCGCGCGCGCTCAAGCTCGACCATCTGCTGGGCAATTTCACCCCCGGCAAAGAAGCCGATTTCATCGTGCTCAACCCCGCCGCCACGCCCCTGCTGCACAACCGCCACGCGCGCTGTCAGTCGATTGAGGAAATTTTATTCATGCTGGCGCTGCTGGGCGATGAACGCGCGGTGGTTTCGACCTGGGCTGCGGGGGTGTTGCGGCATCAGCAGAGTGCGCCGGCGCTGGCGAGTTTATAAATCGGAACAAGGTGCGCATGGCGCACCTGCCTTCCGCAGAAAATCGGAAGTGGATTCGCCCTGCAGTCGTGTAACGCCCGGAGATGCGCTACAGATTTTGGATTGCCATCGGCCGCACCTGCGCTTACCATGCGCACTGCGCTTATACTTGTCCCTATCTTCTTGATATGCAACCCTGCCCGCCCCCATTGATTCACGCCGCCAAGCCGGTTTTTGCGATTTTAGTGCATGTGCCGGATGTGCCTGCCGCGCTGAATTGGTATCTCGCGGCCCTGCCGGGCGCGCGCCGCGCCCATATTGCTGAGCCGATTGCCTTTGATTACCTGGATGTGGGCGGCATCATGCTGGAACTTGTGCCTGCTGATGAAAAAGTCACGAATGCTGCCGCCGGTTCGGTGGTGTATTGGCATACGCCGGATTTTGACGCTTCGCTGGCGCATTTGCTTAGCATCGGCGCCACGCTGTATCGCGGGCCGGGGGCGATTGAGTTTGGACATAAGATGTGCCAGGTAAAAGATCCATGGGGCAATTGCCTTTGTTTGCGTGGCCCGGCGCAGTAAGTGTGAGTACGATGGGCCGGCATGGCGGCCTGATCTGCTATGCGATTGACAGCATTTTTTCAAAAGGCGTCTGAATGCATATTTTTTCACGATATTTTCCGCTGCCATCACGTCTGGCAGGTGCGCTGTTGCTTAGCGCGGCCACGCTGTGCCCTGCCGCCGAGACGCCGCAAGCGCTGCTGCAACAACTCTGGGCGCTGTCCTCGCATGGGCCGAATCAAGCCGTCAATCTGTCCGCCCTGGGTGAGCTGTTTCATGAAGATGCAGTGGTGTTTGGCGGCGGCTATCGGGGCGACGCGCCCAGGGTTTCGCGCAGCAGCAAGGCGGAATTTTTAAAACAGATGGCGCCCCTCAGCGCCAAAGGCTTTTATGAATGTGAAATTGAGCGGCAAGTGCTGCTGCATGAGCGCTTCGCCACGGTGTACAGCGTAGTGGAAACGCGCAGCACGCTGACTCAAGCAAAGCCTGATTTTGTCGGGGCCAACAGTTTGCAATTGTTCAAGACTGAGCAGGGCTGGAAAATTTTGAGTTTGTATTACTTTGTCGGCAAGCGCGAGGCGCCTGTCACGAGCAAAGGGGAGTCTGGCGTGTGTTTAAGATAGCTGCACGGCAAACCATTTCAGCAGTCAAGACAAGCGCGGCCTTACCGCAGACGCTCAAGCCGGCTCAATCACATCCGCAGACGGGGCGGGGTTTGCGCCCCACTGCTGAAAGATCTGGTCTGCCGTCAGCGGTTTGCTGAAGAAGAAGCCTTGCGCCAGTTGGCATCCTTCGCGTTGCAGGAACGCGACTTGCTGCGCCGTTTCCACCCCTTCAGCGATCACCGACAGATGCAAGCTCTTGCCCAATTGAATCACCGCAATCGCGATCGCTTCTTCATCGGGATTTTCGCCAATGTCTTTGATAAATGAACGGTCGATTTTCAATGCCTGCACCGGCATGCGTTTCAGATAAGACAAGGAGGAATAGCCGGTGCCAAAGTCATCAATCGCCAATTGCACGCCGATTTCGTGCAATTCACCGATGTAACGCAAGGCGTCGCCGGTGTGCATAATCACCGATTCGGTGACTTCAAGCTGTAAGCGCGCCGCCTGTAAGCCGGTTTCCTGCAAAATTTCGCGCACTTGCTGCGCCATGCCGCCCCGTTCAAATTGTTTAACCGAGAGATTGACGGCCATCTTGGGCGCATAAAAACCAAGCTCTTGCCAACGCACCATCTGGCGGCAAGCTTCAAACAAGACCCATTTGCCCAATTGATTAATGAAGCCGGTATCTTCCGCCACCGGGATGAAGCGGGCGGGCGAGACCAGGCCCAATTCAGGATGCTGCCAGCGCACCAGCGCCTCCAGACCGATCAACTGACCGCTTGTGAGATCGATTTGCGGCTGGTAATTCAAAAAGATTTCGGATTTTTCAATCGAGCGGCGCAATAAATTTTCCAGGCGCAAGCGCTCCACCCCTTCGCCCGTCATCTCCGGCGAGAAATAGCGGTAGGCATTGCGCCCGTCAGCCTTGGCTTGATACAGGGCCACGTCGGCATTCCGGATCAGGATATTCAAATCTTCGCCATCATCAGGGTAAATTGCGACGCCGATGCTGCATGAGGCGAACAATTCGTGCGAAGCCACATAAAACGGCTGCTCAAAAATAGCCATCAGTTTTTCCGCCACTACCCCGGCGCCATATTTGCCGCCGCTGTCTTCGAGCAGCAACACAAATTCATCCCCGCCCAGGCGCGCCAGCGTATCGCCATCGCGCACCTTGGCCGATAAGGCTTGCGCCACCTGACGCAGCATTTCATCGCCGATATGGTGGCCCAGGGTGTCATTCACACTCTTGAAGCGGTCCAAATCAATAAACAGCAGGGCCAGCGGACGGTGTTCGCGCTGCGCCAGCTGAATCGCATGCGCTAAGCGATCACTGAATAAGAGGCGGTTGGGCAATCCGGTGAGCGGATCGTGATGCGCCAGATGATCGAGTTTTTCCTGCGATTCTTTGACCTGGGTGATATCGGAAAACACCCCGACATAGTGGGTGCTGACGCCTTCGCTGTTTTTGACGGCGGAAATGGTCAGCCACTCCAGATACAGTTCTTGATTTTTGCGCCGGTTCCAAATTTCGCCGCGCCAAAACCCGGTCGCCAGCAATTCACGCCAGAGCGCATCATAAAAAGCCGCTTCCTGCCGTCCTGAACGCAAAATACCGGGGGTCTGGCCCAGCGCTTCCTGCTCGGCAAAGCCGGTGATTTGGGTAAAGGCCGGATTGACAGCGACAATCCGCGATTGGGCGTCTGTCACAATCACGCCATCGGCGATGTAGTCAAACACGGTCGCCGCCAGGCGCAATTTTTCTTCTGCCTGCTGCCGCTCGGAAATATCGGCGAATACCCAGATGCTGCCGGCCTCGGCCTGCTGCGCATCCAGGGCGCAGACATTCACCTGACACCAGAACAGGCTGCCATCGGCGCGCCGGCATAGCAGCTCGTTTTGCAAACCGCCATGCTGCAGGGCTTCAAATTGCGCATCCAACTGCGCCGCGCCCCCCTCAGCGGGCAACAAACTCAAACAAGATAAGCCATGCATGCCATGCTCGGCAAAACCAAACATATGCTCACAAAAGCGATTGGCGGAAATAATATTGCGCTCGCGCACAAAGGCGATTCCCAGCATCACATTATCCAGAATCGCGCTTTGCTCTGACAATAAGGCGGCGATCCGCATCTCATTTTGTTTGCGCTCTGTGATATCGGTAATAATGCCGTCAATGAAGGCGATTTCGCCGTCTTCGCCATATTCCGGCTGGCCACATTCTGAGATCCAACGCTCCTGCCCGGCGGCGTCCACAATCCGGTATTCAATTTCATAGCGTTTATGAAAGCGCAGGCCCTCTTTGACACGCTGTTTTTGCATGACCCGGTCTTCAGCGCAGATGATATTGGCCCAGCTGCGCACCGAGCCTGCCATCAAAACCGCCGCCGAATAACCGCAGATTTCCTCAATCCGGTCGCTCACAAACTCAATCGGCCCATTTGGCTTGACGCGAAACACCGCGCCCGGCGCTTGCGTCACAATCGAGCGGAAGCGCTCTTCGCGCTGGCCGATATCGGCGAACAGTTTGCGGATGGCGACCCGCATCTGTTCCAATTGTTGCGCCAGTCGCCCCAATTCATCCTGCTTGCCCAAGTCCAGACTGGTATCAAAATCGCCCTGCGACAGACGGTCAGACGAAACCATCAGTTTCTTCAGGGGGGCCATCAGACGGGTATGTAAAAACAGGACAATCAGGCATAAAGACACCAGCAGTTGCAGCGCCAGGATCAAGGCATACGACCATTGCTTGTCACGCAATTCAGCCTGGCTTTTGGCGTCATCCATTTCAATGCTGATCCAGCCGATTTGCTGACCGTGGGCGATGATTTCACGCTCTGCTGAAATCACATTGCCCATCGTGCGCGCGGGCGCGGTGGTGTTGATGAACTGACTTTTGGCTTGATCCAGCACGCGGATTTGTAAAACCGCCGGATCACGCATGACGGATTCGATCAAGGGTTGCGCGGTTTCCGGATTCATGATCCACAAAGGCTCTTGCATGCCCAGCGCCAGAATGTCGGCATAGCGTTGCAAAGCCTCATTCAAGACCAGGCGGGCGGCGCGCTCTTCTTTGACGCCGACCAGCAGATAACTGCCGAACATGGCCGGCAGCGCGAGGCCGGCGAACACCACCAGCACCAGCGCCTTATAGATTGACTGGCCAAACCAGGCAGAGAGTTGATTGCGTACTAAAGCTGTGATGTGAACTGGCATCGGAAGTGAATCGGTATCAGTCAGCAGAAACCAGGATCTGGAAATGAAATATGCTGATGCATTATGCACGCAAAATTCCTTCGCAGAGTATTGCAGACGATTTTTTTCCTGTCGCACGCCACATCTGCAAAACCGCGCTGACTTGTATATGATGTGCAGCCGGAGCCAGCGCCGCCTTCAGCAGGCGCCAGCCTGGCTTGCCCTCCCCTTTCCCACACAGGAGCAGCAGATGACGATTTCCATGTATCAGGCTTCAATCCCTGTCTTTCAACGCAGTCTGTCGAATCTGGATGCGATTTTGCAAAAAGCCGCACAGCACGCGGAAAACCGCAAAATCGATGCGCAAGCCCTGCTGCAAGCCAGACTGTTTCCGGATATGTTCACCTTCACGCGCCAGGTGCAGATTGCCTGCGACTTTGCCAAAGGCGCAGCAGCGCGCCTGGCCGGGCAGGATGTGCCTTCGTGGGAGGACAATGAAAAGAGCTTTGAGGAATTGCGCGCCCGCGTCGCCCGCACGCTCGAATTTGTCGCGCAGGCCCAGCCCGAGCAGATCGATGGCAGCGAAGAACGCGATATTCAAGTTGGCGCCGGCGAGCGGCAGATGAAATTCAAAGGACAGGTTTATTTGCTGCATTTTGTCTTGCCCAATTTTTACTTCCATCTGACCACCGCCTACGACATCCTGCGCCATAACGGCGTGGAAATCGGCAAACGCGACTTTATCGGCCAAGTCTGACCCTTCACATGCTTACTTCGCGGGCCAGGGCACAGGCGCTGTTTGCAAGTCGCGCCAGCCCTGCCCGCCCAACTCGCGCATAGTTTGCTGATTCTTGCGCCAGATCGTCTGCGCTTCCGGAAAAGCCTGCACCGCACGGTCCAAACTCTCCTCGCGCAATAAATGCAGGCAGGGCCAGGGGCTGCGGTTTGTGCAGTTTTCAATATCCTGCGGCGCACTGTCGGCAAATTGGTAGTCGGGATGAAAGCTGGCGATTTGCAACACGCCCTCCAAGTCCATGCGCGCCAGCAGATCATCGGCCACAGACAGAAAGTCGTTGTAATCGTAAAAATCCTGCAATACGCCTGGATGAATCAAGAGCGTGGTTTCCAGCTCTGCCAGCGGAGTTTGCTGCAAGAGCGTCAGTTCAGCATGCAAGGCATGCAGTAAATCCTCTGCTGTCCTGGCCGCGCAAAGTCTTAAGCGCAGCAGGTTTTTTTGCACAGGCGCCTTGGCAAAGGGACACAGGTTTAAGCCAATCACGACTTGTTGCAACCAATGCATGGCTTGCGCAGAAAATGCTTGTGCCAGCTCGGGACTGAAGTCAGAATCAGCATACAGACCTGATGGCGCCCTGTTTTTTTGTGTTTCAATCACTTTCTTCATACCTCAGTTTATGTTTTGCGCACATCGGCAGGCTGCGACGCAGCTACAATAAGTGCTGCAAAATCGCGCGCCATTTCTGATGACGCTTGATTTGCAATACTTTTTTTACGCCATCTTTGCATATCCTATGCGAAGATTTGCGTTAATATTTCTTTCAGACATCTTTTTTGTTTGGCGCCAGTATGTAAAGCTATCAAGAAGTCGCGACAACGTGACTGCGCGCAAGATAGAAAATGAAGCCGGAACGCAATGCATCAAGTGGATCATGCAAAGCGCGACCGGCTCTGACGCAGCTGCATTGTAAGTGACATCGATGCTGACGAGAGTGATGTTCACAGCAGTACCGGTAGCACAGGGTAGGTGGCTCCGTTGTAACGGCATGCCAACCGACGACCTGCGGCAGCAGTGTACAGTCGCAGCCGGTGGCGTAACGTATAGCAAGGCAAGGCCGAACCCGCTGTTTGCAATGCATTTTATACGTGAAAGGTTTCATCATGAGCAGCCAAGTCACGCCTGCGCCCGCGACCTTGCCATTGACGCTGCCCGCTCCGGCTATCCATGGGGACATCGCCGATTTGCTGGTGTCATATCTTGAACAACTCGGTATTGAGTACATTTTCGGAGTCCCGGGAGGCTCCATTGAACCGCTCTACAACGCCATCGCCCGCAGCACCCGGCGCGGTGGTTTGAAACAGATTCTGGCCCGCAGTGAAGCTGGCGCCGCCTACATGGCCGACGCCTATGCGCGCGAAACCGGTAAAGTCGGGGTCTGCTGCGCCACTTCCGGCCCCGGCGCCACCAATCTCATCACCGGCGTGGCCTGCGCTTTTGACAACAATATTCCGATGCTGGTGATTACCGGCCAACCTGCCCTGCCCTCTTTCGGCAAACATCCATTGCAGGAATCATCCTGCACCGGGGTGAACGTGATCGGCATGTTCCGACATTGCACCCAATACAACTCCCTGGTTTCACACGCCAAGCAGATGGAACCGAAGTTGATCACCGCGCTGCAACGCGCCACCCGTTCGCCCTGCGGCCCTTCACACCTGTCCGTGCCGCGCGATTTATGGCTGGAGCCGAATCCCGACCCGGCCCCGGCCTATGATTTGCCAACGCTGTTGCAACCCTCCTCGCTGGTGGATGATGAAGCGATTGAACGGCTGCGGCAAATGTTGGCCAGCGCCCGCAATCTGGTGTTGCTGATTGGCGGCTGGTGCGGCGAGGCGATCAACGCCATTATGCAGTTTGCTTCCATCAAAGGCGCCGTCTTTGTCACCACGCCGGATGGCAAAGGCCTGGTCAACGCCAATCACCCGCTGTTTCGCGGCGTTTTCGGCTTTGGCGGACACGCAACTGCTGAAGCCACCTTGCGCGACGACTCGGTGGATTTGATTCTGGCCATCGGCGCTTCTATGGGTGAGTGGAACACCAGCGGCTGGTGTGACAGCCTGCTCAATGACCGCCTGGTGCACATTGATGAATCGGAAGACCATCTGGCGCGCACGCCGATGGCGCGCTTTCATCTGCGCGGCAGAATTTCCGCTATTTTCAACCGCTTGCTGGAGCGGATTTACAATGTGCGGCAAGACGCCAAGGTGGAAATTGAACGCCGCCGCGTCAACCGCGAGCAGATCAACGGCCCGTGGGATCCGGAAAGCATCTTGGCTGCGCCAGACAAATACATCAGCAATGACGCACCGATGAAGCCGCAACGCTTGATGCGCGAGCTGGGTTTAATGTTCCCGCCGACTACCCGTTTCCTGGCCGACGCCGGCAACAGTGTGGCCTGGGCCGTACATTATCTGCATCCCTTTGATCGCCGTATTTGCGAACGGCGCATGGGTGGCGGTAATCGCAAACGCACGCAGGGGCGGCGCAAATCGCATGGCGGCTGGCTGCGCATCACCGCCAATTTTGCCCCCATGGGCTGGGCCATCGGCGGCGCCATCGGCACCGCCGCCGGCAATCCACATGTGCCGGTGGTATGCATTACCGGCGATGGCAGCTGGCTCATGAATGGCCAGGAAATTTCCAGCGCAGTGTACGAAAAGCAAACCATTATTTTTATCGTCTTGAATGACCAGGCGCTGGGAATGGTAAAGCACGGCCAACGCCTTGGCGGCGCCGAACAGATTGCATTTGAACTGTGTCCGACAGATTTTGCGCTCATGGCGCGCGCCATGGGCGCACAAGCCTTCACCATTCGCGGCCCGCAAGACTTAGCCGCGCTCGATATGCAAGAAATCTGCAGCCGCAAAGGCCCGACCTTGCTGGATGTCTATATTGATCCGGATGAAGTGCCGCCGATGAATGCCCGGATGCGGGTGTTGGGGGGGAATCAGTAAAGGCGGCTGGTGAAACTACATTATCTTCGCGCTCTGGCGTGTCCAGAAAAGGGATAAAAATGGGCGACATGAAGTTCAAGACAGAAATCTGGAAGGAAAGTGCAGCCGCAGACAATCCATTCACTGCGGAGACTGTGCTTTGCTGCGGATATGACGTGTATGGCGATTTATTGGAAAAAATCGGCTTTTTGGAATACTTATATTTGTTGGTGCGACGTCAAAAACCAAGCCCTGTCGATATTCAAGTATTGCAAATACTATCTGTTGCACTGGGAAACCCTGGCCCGCGCGATCCCTCTGTACATGCCGCAATGTGCTCGGGAGTCGGGAAATCGCCAGCCAGCGCAACGATGTTTGCCGCATTAGCTTGCGGTTCAGGTCAATATGGTGGTGGTCATGAGATACTGCTTTGCATGCAACGCTGGCAGAAACTTGGGCAAGACCTGACAGCTTGGCAAAACCAATTAAGCGCCCCTCCGCCGCGCGCACGCGAATTGGTATGGCCCGATCCTGAGCACCCGCCAGGTTTTTGCGCACATGATAAAACATGCGCTAAACCGGTATTGCAAACAATGCAAGCATTGTGCAAACACCTGCCGCAGGGAAATCTTGCCTGGCTGGCCGTTCATCAGCAAACACTCGAACAATCTGCGCAACGTGCATTTTCAATGTCAGGAGTAGCTGCCGCGACTTTCCATGATCTGGGCTTTGATCAATTTGAAGCAGAAATGATCTATATGCTGCTCCGCTTGCCAGGCGCAATGGCTCATGCACTAGAGCAAAGTCGCCTGACATTCCGTCAATTTCCGTATTTTGAGCTCGAATTGCTCAATGATCCAGGCAATACAGCAGTTCAGGAGAATTGATATGTCACAACATCCACTTGAAGCATGGTGCGGAGCGATTCCGACCAAGATGGGGCAAGCATTTCCTGGTGAGCGCGTGGTTTTTCGAGGGTTTGACTTACATGTTGATTTATTTGACATGTCATGGCTGGAACTCAATCTGTTTGGCATTACTGGAAAGCGCTTCACACAGGCCGAACTGAAAGTTCTGGATTATGTGCTGGCTTGCACCAGCTACCCTGAACCCCGTATTTGGAATAATCGCGTTGCAACCTTGGCAGGAACAGCTCGCACCACCAGCACGCAAGCTATGGCTGCCGCCTGCGCAGCTTCTGAAGCACAATTATTTGGCTTACAAATTCAACATATGTGCGGCGATTTTTTATTCCGCTGCCTGGCCAATAAAAATGCTGGCGGTGATTTGAAAACTTTTCTGCAAGATGAAATTGAAAAGTTTAAATATATTAAAGGATATGGGCGGCCGATTGCCGCGATGAAATTAGATGAACGTATACCTGCGGTGTTTCGTAAAATGCAAGAAGTGGGAATTTCGCCCGGACAATACACCAATCTCGCATACGAAGTCGAAGAATGTCTGCAATCTATCTCGCCGGGCTTTAAAGCAAATTATGCCATTATTGCCTCAGCCATTGTGATGGATCTTGGACTCTCAGTGCGCGAGTTAACTTGTTATATGTTTATAATTTTTGTAGCAGGAATGAGCCCTTGCTATTTAGAAGCACTGGAAAGACCAGAGGGCGCAACGTTTGCTATGAAATGCGATCAAATTGAATATACTGGACCGGGATTAAGGTCGTGGTGACTGCATAAAAACAATTATTGCAATTCTGTTGCAGAATCACATGCTGCCACACTTTTTCAAAAATGCAACCATCGCATGGTTTGCTTCATTTTCTTCTGGACAGGATAGATCATGGATACCACACCCAGCAGCCATTACCATACTGAGGCAGTAAAAAATTTCAACCAGGATGCAAGAAGCAAGGGTTGGATTCCACATCAATTCCAACTTGATGCGCTCATGCAAAAAGCTAGAAATGAAACTGGTCTTCAAAAATTTGAGGATGAAAGTTTTATACCAACGTTGGAAAAATTAATCTACTCACTGAATAAAAGTGCGGAGTTGAATCCATTCGGCGAAATGGTTGTGCTAAGCAGCATCATTGAACCATTAAAAACAAGATTACGCGCAGACGATTGCTTTAAAAAACATCCGGAAATATTGGACTACCCGATTCAAAATCCTATATGCATCATTGGGCCACATCGCTCTGGCACAACCCGCATGCATAGAATGATGGCGACAGATCAGCGCTTACAATTTCTCGCCACTTGGGAAGGCATGAGTCCAGCGCCTTATTTGGATTCTCCCGACCTTGGTCGCGCTCAGCGTTATCAAGAGATCACTCAAGCACTCGGCGGTATGCTCCCCTGTTATGGTGAGGCATTTATTGCTCATCCAATGCACCCTGACTGGCCAGAAGAAGAAATGCTCCTATTGAATACCAGCTTTTTAAGCTTCTCATTTCTTGGTAACTCCTATATTCCTGAATTTTATCAATATTTCTTGCATGCAGAAAAAGACCATGCTTATGCTTACATGGTAAAACTAATGAAACTGATTTCCTGGCAACGCAAGGATCCACCATCCAAACGTTGGCTTTTAAAAAATCCTCAGCATATGTTGGATCTGTGTACAGTTAATAAGTTCTTACCAGATATCAAAATGATATTTCCGCACCGTGATCCATTGAAAACAGTTGGATCAGTTATTTCATTAATGTGGCTTTTTTGCCGTCAAAATACGGATGCGCCACGCCGTTGGCAAATGAAGGAGGTTTGGTGGGATTACTGCCAGCAAAGTGCCCGCCGAGCCATCGAGGCACGTGAAAATTTACCCGCCAATCAACAGTTGGATGTTTATTATCAGGATATCAACCACAATTGGAAAGATGTAATGCATAGGGTATATGAATTTATAGATCTTCCCTTCGATGGCAAAACAGAGGCAGGTTTGCAAGCTTGGTTGCATGAAAGTGAAAAGGAAGCCCATCATGTTGGGCACAGCTACACATTGGAAGAATTCGGCTTAAGTACTGCTGAAGTCGAGTCAGCCATGCAATTTGTACGTACGCGCTACAACACTGCCTATGAAGCTAAAAAAAATCCGTAACAACAGGCGTCCCTCCTGAAAAGATAGGCATACTTGAGCTGTCTCAGTTATGTCCCCAGGGATAAGGAGCAATGAAAATGGATAAAAAACTAACAGATCAAATTCTGGAACAACATGTCAGTCAAGATGTCACATGGCAGCAAAGCAAGGTGCATGCAGAAGAACGCGCCAACCTGCTGCATGTTGAACCTGCGACTGTGTGGCTGACTGGCTTATCTGGCTCAGGAAAGTCAACCCTTGCGTTTGAGCTGGAGAGAAGATTGATTGCTGGCGGGCACTTGGTCTATGTACTGGATGGAGACAATATACGCCACGGTCTCAGTCGTGATCTCGGCTTCTCCCCCCAAGATAGAACTGAGAATATTCGTCGGGTTGCTGAAGTGGCCAAACTTTTCAACGAAGCTGGCATGCTCATTATTACTTCTTTCATCTCCCCATATCGGGAAGATCGCGAATTGGCCCGTGCAATTATTGGTCGGGAGCGTTTCATTGAAACCTATTTGTGCACCAGCTTACAGGTTTGCGAGCAACGTGATCCCAAAGGCTTATATCAAAAAGTGAGGGATGGTAAGATCCAGGAATTTACCGGCATCAGTGCACCATATGAAATTCCAGAATCCCCAGAAGTTACATTGGATACTGGCCGGCTCAGCATAACAGAGAGTGTTGCATGCATTATGCAACAGCTCACTCCCCGTCTACATTGATTCGCTTTCTGTAAGGAGCAATTTTTGCCGGCTTGCAGGCCGGCTTCTTGTTTTATGTTGCAAAAAACCAGCACTGTTGCCCCTTGTATCACGATTCAAGGATACACTGGTCACTTGTCCAACCCCGCCCGGAAGACGATCATGCAGACCCTGACCTACACTAGATTTGCGTTTGCGGTACTTCTCCTGACTCAGTCATATTCTGTGATTGCCCAGCAAAATGATAAATTAACACAGAAAAATGACGAAGAAGAGTTAAGCTTGGTATATGGAGATAAATCAACAGTTTCGATTGCAACCGGCAGCAAACAATCTATCAGGCGGGCGCCAGCAGTCGCATCAGTCATTACAGCTGAAGACATAGCTGCTATGGGGTACCATGAGTTGTGTCAAGTCCTATCAACTGTGCCGGGCATCAGTTGCCAACTTGATGGTTTGGCAACTGCAAACAAAATTGGACTGCGTGGTTTAGGCTTAGGATCTGCAGTAAATACATCAACCTTGCTGCTGCAAAATGGCGTTAACCTTGCCACACAATATTCTGGAGATCGAAATTCGATGGCAGCAGAAATGCCTGTCCGCAGCATAAGCCGTATTGAAATCATACGAGGCCCCGGCTCAGCTTTATATGGTGCAGACGCATATGCCGGCGTCATCAATATTATTACAAAAACAGCTGCAGAAATTCCTGTTGCTGAAATTGGGGTAAATGTCGGCTCTCAAAAAACAAGAGAATTTTGGTGGTTACATGGTGGAAAAATCGGAAAAGTTGAAATTGGCACTTATATTCGAGCAAAAAAAACTAATGGCAATTCTGAAGTCATTACAGCAGATGCAGCAACAAGGAATGATACAATTTTTAAAACTAAAACCAGCAACGCTCCAGGATCATTAAATAATCAATACAAGTCCATGGATCTCGGACTTGATATGGTATACAGTAATTGGCGCGTCAATGTTCAATATCAACTTATAGATGATTTAGGCTCTGGCACAGGCTATAGTTATGCATTGAATAAGCCGAATGAATCAAAAGCCAGAGTTGATCGATTGATTGCCCAACTAAATTGGAATAGCTTAAATTTATTCAATGATTTAACAATAAATACCAATATATCTTATCAAAATTTAAATAATGCATTAACCAGTCAACAGATTAACCTGCTGCCACCTGGCACCAGATTCCCAACCGGCTTGTTCCCTGACGGCATGATTGGTGGCCCGCAGCGCTTTGAACGTCATCTGCGTCTGTCAGCATATATGAATTACACTGGCTGGAAAAATCATTTGCTGCGGATTGGTGGCGGCTGGGATGATCTCGATTTATATAAAACGATTACATTCAAGAATTTCCTGCTCAGCCCGGCTGGCGTTCCGATTCCTACCGGGGAGTTTAAAGATTACGGCTCAATTCAACCGCACATTCTGCCAACCCGCCGTAAGCTTGGCTATTTATACGCTCAGGATGAATGGGAGTTTGCAAAAGATTGGGTATTAACTTCCGGGATCCGCTACGATAATTATTCTGATTTTGGAAAAACAATCAATCCCCGTTTGGCGCTTGTGTGGGATACGACACCGACTTTGACAAATAAGATACTTTTTGGCCGAGCTTTCCGCGCGCCAACATTTAATGAATCTTACGGCATCAATCCGGTCGCCAATGGCAATATCAATCTGAAACCGGAAACTATCAGCACGCTGGAGTGGGCAGGCTCCTGGCAGGCAAGCAATTCCCTGCTCCTTAACATGAATGTTTACCGCTTCAAGCGGAAAAACATCATTGTTGCGATTCCCAATGTAACTGCAGGAACCGGATCGACCTACACCAACTTTGGAAATCAAAATGGCCGCGGTATGGAGCTGGAAGTAAATTGGGACTTCAACCGCAGTTTCCGTCTCACTACCAACTATTCCTACCAACGCACCACCACCGGCGACAGCTTGGAACGTGACATCGGCTATGCGCCGCATCACAAAATTTATGCCCGTGCGGATTGGCGTTTTTCAAATAATTGGCAACTGAATACGCAATTAAATTGGGTGGCTGATCGCGCGCGCGCGGCTGGCGACAACCGCGCGCAAATTGCTGACTATAAAACCGTGGATATGATCTTGCGCACCACACGGCCATTAAACCAATGGGATTTCTCTCTTTCGGTACGAAATTTATTTAATACGAATGCACGAGATCCCAGCTTAGCGCCTGGTTTGGCTTTGCCGAATGACTTGCCGCTGCCACGTCGCACTGCGTACCTGGAAGCTGTTTATAAATTTTAAGGGTCATCACAAAAAGTTTCCCATCGGAATCTTTTTTGCCACATATACTGAAGAAAGCATATAGAGTGCTTGGCGGAAGTCTTGTATTAAAGCCAGTTTGTTGAGGTGGCTTCAATCAGATTGGTGCGATCCCTCACCTTAAATGGAGTGATATGAACACATTCTAGAAACCAGAAAACTTAATTAACAAGAAAAAAACACAGTAGAATAATGATTTTTATCAATGCGGAATATTCTGCGAATGAATCAAATCGGCGTCTCCACTGACCATGAGATGTTTTGACGACAATATGACAGGCGAAAATGGATAAGAGTAATCAAAGATCCAGCTTTTTATGGCTGTTTCTGACAGTTCTCTGCCTGCTGTATACATCTTCCCAAGCGGAGGAATCAAAAACTTTATCCAACATGGTAGCACTTTCCGCTACTGGAATTGATTCGTATTTCATTAATAGCGTAAGACATACTCAACAGCAAAATTCAGTCAACACTGAAAGCACAATCAACATACTTAATTTATTTCCAGCGAAGTATGCCAAAGTTGACTACCAAATAGCACAAGCTGACATAAAGCGACAAATCAATCCAGAAGCGATCGCCGTTGTTTTTCCAGATATCGGCGAGCCGTATCGCTCTATTTTTCTGAAAATTATTGAAGGAATAGAGGATCAATTAAAAACAAAAGTAAAATCTGTTCCTATTCCTGCAAATATGGAATCCGCTGAGCTGAATAATCAATTAAAGCGCAGTGGCGTCAAAGTGGTCATAGCCCTGGGGCAGCGCGGCTATAAATTGGCCACAGGCTTGGATCGGGATATCGGTATTGTGGTGGGAGGCGTATTGACTGTACCTGAGTCAGACCACAATCAATATACTGTTATAAGTTTAACACCAGACCCTAATCTATTATTTTCACAATTAAAAAAATTAATCCCTGGCATTAAACGTGTAATCGTCGTTTATAATCCAAACAATAGCGAATGGTTAATGCGTTTAGCACGTCTTGCCGCCAAAAATCAAGGATTGGAACTGCTTACGATTGAAGCGAAGGATCTTGCTACTGCCGCGCATCAATACGAATCTGTGTTTGCCACAGCCGATGGCCGGTTTGACTCTGTTTGGTTACCACAGGATTCGACAACTGTTGAAGAAAATACTATCATGCCCCTGGTTCTAAAAGAGTCGTGGAATAAAAGTGTCCCCATTTTTTCCAGTAACTTCCTTCATGTAAAAAAAGGGGCCTTATTCGCCTTATATCCAAACAATTTAGAAATGGGAAAATATCTGGCGCAAAATGCGCAGATACTACTTTCTGGAGATAATAGCAAACGAGGCTTGATTCCATTGAAAGATGTGCAAGCTGCTCTCAATACACGAACAGCCACTCGGATTGGCTTGGCAATCGGTCAACAAAAACAAAGAGCATTTGATTTTATTTTTCCTGAACAATAATACTCTCCTCCGCCTTTGCAAAAATTGCTTCATGCAATCCATTCTTTTAATCAATACACATTCATTTCGCCTCAAGCAGTTTGAGGCGTTTTTATCCGCCTCATGTTTGTAGAAAGAACCATACTGAACTGCATATTCGAAGAACGGCTTGTGACACATACACTGTTTACATATCGCAAAAAAGCGGGCTTGACAAGGGAAGACTGTATGATAATAATCAAGATTGAAAAGAGTATTTTCACGCCGCTTATTTCTCATAACAGGATTCACCATGGAAAATTATTATGAAAAAGATGCACCGCTGTATCCTCACTATCAAGTCATGCGGAACAGCAACCCTGTTTTTCTGAATCCAAATGGCAGGGTTTGGGAAATTTATACTTACAAAGAGTGTCTTGAAGTTTTTACCCGTCCCGATCTTTTTTCATCTGAAGTTTATACCGCGCTCGGCTATCCTGAACTACAAACTGTTGCAATGATGGATCCACCGCGCCACACAATGTTACGTAAGCTGATATCAAAAGCTTTTAGTTTAAAATTGGTCAACCAACAAGCGGATCAAATTCAGAATATGACAGACCGCTTAATTGATAAGGTAATCAGCACAGGTGAGATGGATATCGTCAATGACGTGGCGTTTCCACTACCAGTTTCAGTCATTGCCGAGATGCTGGGAATTCCAGTAAATGATCATGATTTATTCAAAAAATGGGCAGCCGCCTGCCTGGTCGTGATCGAAAAAGCCATGGGTCGGATCAAACCGGAACAACATTTGCTCGATATGGTCAAGCAAATGACCGACTACTTGTCTGCAATTGCAATTGAGCGCAGAGCATCGCCACGTGCTGATTTGATCAGTGCACTGGCAAGCGCCATTGTTGACGATGAGTGCTTAACCATTGATGAAATCGCCAATACATGCAAAGTTTTGGTAAATGCCGGTCATGATACAACAAAGCTATTGATAGGCAATGCCATGAATATGTTTTTACAGAATCCGAAGTTAGTGGATCAGGTTATGGCAGATTCTCAGGTTTTCGATATGGCCATTGATGAAATATTACGCTATACATCACCCTCACAATTCATGGCGCGGGTTGTCACCACGGATACTGAGTTGGCGGGACAACAGTTAAAAAAAGGGGATTGGGTCAAACTGTTCCTTGGATCTGCTAACCGCGATCCTAGTTTTTTCTCTGAACCGGATGTCTTTGATATCAATCGCAATCCTAATCGGCATCTGGCATTTGGCTACGGCATTCATTATTGTCTTGGCGCACCATTGGGACGTCTTGAAGCTCGAATTTGCCTGCAAACAATGTTGCGCAGATTGAAAAATATCCGCTTTAATCCGGATAAACCAAAAACACGGTTGTCGGCGCCAGTGCAATTCGGCTGGCAAGTGTTACCGGTTTTATTTGAACCGGCCGCGCCGATTTATAAAGATTAAACTTCTATACCGCCAGTTTGGGCTGTGCTCGTGGCAGTCAAAACAGGAGCATCGTTCCCGTTAATACGGGGACGATGTGAATTGAAAAATCTATATAACAAACATGCTTTGCATAATTGTGTCGTTCATTTGATTGCAGCAAAGATACTGTACGCTTGAACTCCCGAATTCGACAGTTTCCGCCATTTTCCTTTTTTTCCTCAGTCCTTCCTTTAAAAATCAATGATTTAGCTTTTTGAAAGTATGCGTCCAACCGCCCCATCTCCCCAAGCCATCAAAACCCGCGCATGCTGTGTCCATCAAACCGGAGGCGCAAGACGCACAGCAAATCACGCAACACCCGCAGGGAAGAATGGCTCGCACACATACATGCGTGGCGCTTGAGCGGGCAGACACTAACCGCGTATTGCCGTCCTCCGGTTTGCAAAAAGCCGTGATGTATAGCCTGTGCCGTTCGGCTTCGAGGGTGCGCTATGCGCGCAGCGGTGATTTGCCGATTGACAACAATGCGGCGGAAAACGCCTTGCGCCCGGTCGACATCGGACGCAAGAACTGGCTGTTTTACGGCACAGAGCGCGCCGGCCATCACGCCTCCAGCATTCTGTCATTACTCAACACAGAGAAACTCAACGGCCTTGATCCTTACGCCTGGTTGCTTGATACGCTCAACAAATTGCCTACTTGGCCAGCCAGTCGTCTGGATGAGTTATTGCCGCTTGTGCCGCACCTCAAATGTAAGCAAGTAGATGTGGGCGCATTGGGCGCTTACCTTACCTTAATAGCATGTAACCCTGTTTCAATCCCAGTTTTACCTGCGTGGACACAAAAGCGCGCCCACGCTACCTATTTCTCAAGGAACGCTAATTTACGTCGCCTGTGGCAGACTAAATTTCAGAGGAAGTTCATCTTTTTACACAATGCAAAATCACTCCCACTCAATCGTCGCCGGCGGCTTGCCCGAGATGTCATACACCACGCGATTAATCCCCCGCACTTCATTAATGATGCGATTCGACACGCGGCCAAGCAATTCATGCGGCAGGTGCGCCCAGTGCGCTGTCATAAAATCTTGCGTTTGCACCGCGCGCAGCGCCACCACGTATTCGTAAGTGCGGCCATCGCCCATCACGCCGACGGATTTCACCGGCAGGAAGACGGCAAAGGCCTGGCTGGTGGCGTCGTACCAGTTTTGCGGCAGGCTCTCGCCGCCCAGCGGCAAATCCACCTTGGTGTTGCGCAATTCCTGGATGAAAATCGCGTCCGCTTCGCGCAGCAGGTCGGCGTATTCTTTTTTGATTTCGCCCAGAATGCGCACGCCCAGACCCGGGCCGGGGAATGGATGGCGGTACACCATTTCATGCGGCAGGCCCAGCGCCACGCCCAGTTGGCGCACTTCGTCTTTGAACAGTTCGCGCAGGGGTTCCAGCAATTCAAATTTCATGCCTTCCGGCAGGCCGCCGACATTGTGGTGGCTCTTGATGGTGTGGCCTTTTTTGCCCTTGCCCGCGCTTTCGATCACGTCCGGATAAATCGTGCCTTGCGCCAGCCATTTGGCGTCAGTCAGCTTGGCGGCTTCGGCATTGAAAACTTCAACAAATTCGCGGCCAATGATTTTGCGCTTTTGCTCGGGGTCGGAAACCCCGGCCAGCTTGCCCAGGAATTGCTGTTCGGCGTCAACGTGGACGATTTTCACGCCCAGGTTTTTGCCAAACATATCCATCACCATCTTGCCTTCATCTTTGCGCAGCAGGCCATGATCGACAAAGACGCAGGTGAGTTGGTCGCCGATGGCGCGGTGGATCAGGGCCGCCGCCACTGAGCTGTCCACGCCGCCGGACAGGCCCAAAATGACTTGATCCTTGCCGACTTTGTTGCGGATCATGTCCACTGCTTCGCTGATGTAATCCGGCATATTCCAGTCGGATTTGCAGCCGCAGATTTCATGCACAAAACGGCTCAGCATGGCTTTGCCCTGCACCGTGTGCGTGACTTCCGGGTGAAATTGCACGGCGTAGAAGCGGCGCGTTTCATCCGCCATTGCGGCGATGGCGCAGCTCGGGGTGGAGCCCATCAGTTTGAAGCCGGGTGGCATTTGGGTGACGTGATCGCCATGGCTCATCCAGACTTTCAACATGCCATGCCCTTCCGGCGTGACGAAGTCGTTGATGTCTTTCAAGAGTGCGGTATGGCCGTGGGCGCGCACTTCAGCGTAGCCGAATTCGCGCACTGTGCCGTGGTCGGCGGCGCCGCCTAATTGCTCGGCCATGGTCAGCATGCCATAGCAGATGCCCAGCACCGGCACGCCCATTTCAAACACCGCTTGTGGCGCGCGTGGCGAGTCGCCTTCCTTGGTGGAGGCCGGGCTGCCGGAGAGAATGATGCCGGCCGCGCCGTAGTTGCGGATGTAATCATCATCCACATCCCATGGCGCCACTTCAGAAAACACGCCGGCTTCGCGCACGCGGCGCGCGATCAGCTGGGTGACTTGGGAACCGAAATCAAGAATCAGGATTTTGGAATGCATGGCGGCTTTCATTTCTAGGTAAAAAATTCGATGCGTTCATCTGGCGGCGCCAACTTTATCGGGGCGCGCTTGCACGATCTGGTTATGTCCGTTCTTTTTGGCGGACAGGCGCGCTTCATCGGCCAGATTGATCAATTCGTCCAGCGTGGCTTGCGGGTAGAGGTCGGTGGAGACGGCGCCCATGGCCAGCTGAAAATACAGGCTGTCATTGCCTGCGGCTTCGGGTTCGGTAATGATGGCCTGGCGCATGCGCGAGGCGATTACCGCCGTGGTTTTATACGAGGCGCCGGGCAAAATGACTAAAAAGGTTTCCTGCTCATAGCGCCCCAGCGCATCGCTGGGACGGATGCAGGAACGCAGGCGGCTGGTGAATTTGAGCAGCACATTGTCTGACATGGCGTGCCCATAGCTTTGCTTGATTTGCTGCCAGGAAGCCAAATCGGCCAGGATCAGGGCCAGCGGTTTGCTTTCGTTGTAGCAGCGTTCCAATTCGGAGGCCAGCATGCGGGTGATGGCGGCGCGGTTCCATGCCCCAAGCAGCGGGTCGATCATGGATTCGCGCCGCAAACTGCGGTTTTTACGTTGCAAATCCTGCTGCAAGGCGGCCATGCCGAGCAGGCGTAACTCACGTTCGGCGCAATTGCCCAGATCGGATAGTAATTGGCGCTCGATAGCGCCGGGTTCGCGCACGGCGTAGCCGATGATGTGCAAGCTGCCGACCAGGGCATGTTCTTCATCAAACAGCGGCTGCATCATATAGCTGCGGATATAGGGTGCGCCCTGCACGGCTTTATGCACCGCCAGGGCCGGCGTTTGCCGCGCGTCCGGGGCGATGATGGCTTCGCCGCTGGCCGGGATGCTGTCGCAAAACGCCAGTTCCAGCGCGGACAAGGGGCCTTGCATGGCCTGGGCGGCGTCTTCCAGACCTTTGATGCGGATAATGCAATTGGCGGCATTGAACAGGTGCTTGCCGATGCGCGCGACGCCTTGCAACTGCGCAAGCAGGATCTCGCCTGGAGTGGCGCTGGACAAACGCAAGCTGGTGGTCGGCAAGTTTTCCATATTCAAGTCCGGCTGTGCCGCCGACAGGCATGCAAGGCCTGCAGGCGGCTGGCGGCGCCAAGACGCCGCCCTGACTTAAGGGTACATCAGTCTGCGCGGTAGTTCGGCGCTTCTTTGGTGATTTGCACATCGTGCACATGCGATTCACGCATGCCGGCGGATGTGATTTCAACAAATTCGGCGCGCGAACGGAACTCTTCCAGTGAGCTGCAACCACAATAACCCATCGAAGAGCGCAGGCCGCCCACCAATTGGTACAGAATCGCCACCACGCTGCCTTTGTATGGCACGCGTCCTTCAATCCCTTCCGGCACCAGTTTTTCCGCATTGCTGGCGGAATCCTGGAAGTAGCGGTCTGCTGAGCCTTCCGACATCGCGCCCAGGCTGCCCATGCCACGGTAGGATTTGTAGCTGCGGCCTTGGTACAAAATCACTTCGCCCGGCGCTTCTTCGGTGCCGGCGAACATCGAGCCCATCATCACGGTCGAGGCGCCGGCGGCGATCGCCTTGGCGATATCGCCGGAGAAACGCACGCCGCCGTCAGCGATGCAGGGCACGCCTGTGCCTTCCAGCGCTTCAGACACATTCGAGATGGCGGAAATTTGCGGCACGCCGACGCCGGCCACGATACGGGTGGTGCAAATCGAGCCGGGACCGATGCCGACTTTGACCGCATCCGCACCGTGTTCCACCAGCGCGCGCGCGGCGGCGGCGGTGGCGATATTGCCGCCGATGACTTGCACATGCGGGAAGCGTTTCTTGACCCATTCAACACGGCTCAACACGCCTTGGGAATGGCCGTGGGCGGTATCGACCACCACCACGTCCACGCCGGCGTTGACCAGCAGCTCGATGCGCTCGTCATTGTCGGGGCCGACGCCAACAGCGGCGCCGACCAGCAGTTTGCCCTGCTGGTCTTTGGAGGCCAGCGGATGTTCGGTCGATTTCTGGATATCTTTGACGGTGATCAGGCCGCGCAACTCAAACGCGTCATTCACCACCAGCACACGCTCTAAGCGGTGTTTATTCATCAAGCGCTTGGCTTCTTCGGTGTCGGCGCCTTCTTTGACGAACACCAGCTTGTCGCGCGGGGTCATTTTGGCGCGCACTTCGGCGTGCAATTCTTCTTCAAAGCGCAAATCGCGGTTGGTGATGATGCCCACCACGGTATTGCCTTCCACCACCGGGAAGCCGGAGATGCCATATTGCGCTGTCAGCGCGATCACTTCGCGGATCGTCATGGTGGGCGGAATCGTGATCGGGTCGCGCAGCACGCCGGATTCAAAACGCTTGACCCGCGCCACTTCGCGCGCTTGTTGTTGCGCAGTCAGGTTTTTGTGAATGATGCCAATCCCGCCTTCCTGGGCGATCGCAATCGCGAGGCGCGATTCAGTCACCGTGTCCATAGCGGCGGAGACCAGCGGGATATTCAGGGAAATATTGCGCGTCAAGCGGGTGCGCAGGGAAGTTTCTTTAGGCAGGATGTTCGAGTAGGCTGGCACGAGCAGCACGTCATCGAAGGTGAGTGCTTTTTGTAAGAGACGCATATGGATTCCTATAAGCGCAAAAGCGAATTATACAGAAAGCTGACAATATCTGCTTGCCGGGCCTTGAATTTAGGGGTATTTTCATAGGGCGCAGCGCCCCGCCCTGCCCGTACACGGCTATCCCGCTGGCGAATTTCGTCTTCATTTCATGGCAAAATAGCGTCAAATTCACCTTATTCCGTGCAAAAATGAACACACTCCCCCGCTTCAAGCATTCCCTCAGCCTGCTCGTCCTGAGCCTGTTTTGCGCTGCCGCGCCGGCGCATGCGCAATATGTCTGGCTGGATGAAAAAGGCGTGAAACAGTTTTCTGATCAACCGCCGCCGGCCTCGGTGCCAAAGAACAAAATTTTGAAAGCGCCCGGCGTGAAGAAAATCGATCCGGCGCCGCAGGGCGATGCCGCGAGCGCGGAAAAACCTGAAGCCGCCAAATCTTCCGCCCCGCCCAGCACGGCTGATCGCAATACCGAATTCAATAAACGCCAAAAGGAAGCGGCGGATAAGGAGAAAAAATCGCAGGAAGAATCCAAGCTGGCGCAAGAGAAAAAGCAAAACTGCCAGCGCATGCGCAATTATCAGCGCACCCTTGAAGATGGCGGCCGCATCAGCGGCCACAATGACAAGGGTGAGAAAATCATCTATGACGAAACGCGGATTGCCGAAGAAAAACGGCGCGTCAGGGAAGCGTTAAGCGATTGCAATTGAGTCTTATGCCGGCGGCCGTTTCTGATTCGGCTGCCATTTTTTGGGGCGCGGCGTATGTTCGGCGCGCCTTCTGCGTGACTCTTTCGGGTCGGCGATCAAGGGGCGGTAAATCTCCACCCGGTCGCCATCCTGCAGCACGGCGCCCGCCGGCTTGAGCTTGCCATACACCCCCAGCTTGAGTTGCTCCACTTCGGTCTCTGGCAGCAGGGCCAGCAAGCCGCTTTGCCGAACCGCGTCTGCAATGCTGCTGCCGGCGGGCAGCAGCAGCGCTTTTTGATGGATTGCCTGCGGCAGCGCATACACGACGCTGATGGCAATCTGAGCCGCCTGGTTTGATACGTCTGACATGGATATTCCTTGATTCATCGATACAATTTTTCTGCGCGTTTGCAAAACGAATCCACAAAACTGTTGGCGATCACGCCAAACACGGGGCCAATCACCTGCTCCAGCAAGCGGCTGGAAAATTCATAGCGCAGCATGAATTCGACCTTGCAGGCGTCTGCGCGCAAGGCGCGGAAATGCCATTGCCCATCCAGGCTTTTAAACGGCCCATCGACTAAGCGCATATGCATGCTGGAATGCGGGGTATTTGTGTTTTCGGTGGTGAAGCTCTGTTGTACGCCGCGATAATGGATGGCGAGTGTGGCGATCAGCCGGTTTTCCTCCGGTCTTTGCACCTGCACCCCGCCGCACCAAGGCAAAAACTCGGGGTAGGATTCAACATCCCCGACTAAACGATACATCTGTTCAGCGCTATAGCCGAGCAGCACCGATTTGTGTACGACTGCCATTGCCTGCTTTCTTCTGATGGGTTATGTCCCATTCGGTTGATCCGGTATTCACTTTACGACAAGCCGCAGGCGCGCCTGCGGTTTGCGTTATCATTGCATTTTGCCCGGGCGCACATGGCGCTTATCTGTCGCCCGCGCCGGGCTGCATGCCCATTTTGCAGAAGTTTAACCCAGCTGCCACGATTTTCCATCTCATGACCATTATTGATAACAGAAAAGCCTTTCACGATTACTTCATCGAAGAAAGGTATGAAGCCGGCCTGGTGTTACAGGGCTGGGAAGTGAAGTCGATCCGCGCCGGGCGGGTGCAGTTAAAAGAAGCGTATGTGATTGTCAACAAGGCTGAAATCTTTTTATTCGGCTGCCATATCAGCCCCTTGAACACGGCCTCCACCCACATTCACCCGGAGCCGGTGCGCACCCGCAAGCTGCTCTTGCATGAGGCGGAAATCTCGAAATTGATCGGCAAGGTTGAGCGCGCCGGCTATACCCTGGTGCCGCTGAATTTGCATTACAAGGGCGGGCGCATCAAGTGCGAAGTCGGCTTGGCCAAGGGCAAAAAGCTGCATGACAAGCGTGAAAGCGAGAAAGAACGCGACAGCAAGCGCGAAGTGGCGCAGGCGATGAAGCAAAACCGGCGCTGAAACATTACCTCGCCACAATAAAAAACGGGGCGCATCGCACCCCGTTTTTTTATGCCATGCGCCCCCTTACTTCTGACTCTTGGCGACTTGCATCGCGGTGGCGATCACGCTGCTGACATCGGTCAGATTGGCCGGCACAATCATGGTGTTATTGGTTTTGGCCAGATTGGCGAAGGCCGCCACGTATTGCTCGGCCACTTTCAAGGCCACGGCCTCGCTGCCGCCTTGCGAACTGATGGCGCGCGCCACCAGATTCAAGGCTTCGGCATTCGCTTGCGCAATCGCGATAATCGCTGCGGCCTGGCCTTGCGCATGATTAATTGCAGCCTGCTTTTCACCTTCTGAGCGGGCAATCGCGGATTCGCGCTCACCGGTTGCGATATTGATTTGCTCTTGCTTGCGGCCTTCAGAGGCGGCGATTAAGGCGCGCTTTTCACGCTCTGCGGTGATTTGCTGCTGCATCGAGTGCAAAATTTCTGCCGGCGGGGTCAGGTCTTTGATTTCATAGCGCAACACCTTGACGCCCCAATTCACCGCCGACTCATCCACCGCCGCCACGACAGCGGAATTGATGTGTTCACGCTCTTCAAAGGTTTTATCCAACTCCATGCGGCCAATCACGGAACGCAAGGTGGTTTGCGCTAATTGCGTAATCGCCAGAATATAATTTGAGGAGCCGTATGAGGCGCGCATCGCGTCTGTCACCTGGAAGTAGAGAATGCCATCCACTTGCAGCTGTGTATTGTCGCGTGTGATACAGACTTGCGGTGGCACATCGAGTGGAATTTCTTTGAGTGAATGCTTGTAGGCGATGCGATCAATGAATGGAATCACAATGTTCAAGCCTGGCCCCAGCGTGCCGTGATAGCGCCCGAGCCGCTCCAGCACCCAGGCATGCTGCTGCGGCACGACCTTGATGGTTTGAATCACAAACACGATTGCGCCCAGCAAAATAACCAAGGCCACGATTTCCATATTTATCCTCCAATGAATTCAGCCCGGCGCAGGCCGGGCCAAAGCGTTATTCCGGAATCACAATCAAACAATTGCCGCGCATTTGCTGAATACGGTAGCGCGCGCCCTCCACCGGCTTGCCTTGCTGCAGCTCGCAATCCCATTCCGCGCCCCGGTAACTGATGCGCGTCACAAAGCGCCCGCCTTCGCAGCGCCAATTCTGCACATGCACGCTTTGCCCCAAATCAAGCGACCAGCTTTCATCCGCATCGTTGCCGCGCCGCGCATGCCAGCCTAAATGGCTGTTATGCAACCAGGCCACGCCGATCACCGCCACCAGCGCCGCCCCCAGCATTTGCACGCTGGGAGGAAAATTGAATGCCGCCAGCACTGCGCCGGCCACCATGCCAAGGGCCAACATCAACAGATAAAAAGTGCCGCTTAATAATTCACAAATCACCAGGAATCCAGCCAGTGCAGCCCAATTGATCCAAGCGCCAACTGCAATACTTTCCATTTCGCCGTCTCCTTCAATTCTCGGCCTCCACAGAGCCAAACTTATACTAGCAGCAAAGGTATAAAACCCGCGTAAAAAAAGCCCCATGCGAACATGGGGCTTGCTGCGTTGTTGCCGTTTTATCAGCGGGCTTTGCCTAATTGCTGCCAGGTTTCCACTACCGTGTCCGGATTAAGCGAAATGGAAGCAATCCCTTCTTCCATCAGCCAGCGTGCGAAATCCGGGTGATCAGACGGGCCTTGACCGCAAATGCCGATGTATTTGCCCTGTGTGCGGCAAGCGGCAATCGCGCGCGACAGCAGTGCGCGCACCGCCGGATCGCGTTCATCAAAATCGGCCGCCAGCAATTCCATGCCGGAGTCACGATCCAGGCCCAAGGTCAGCTGGGTCAGATCATTCGAGCCGATCGAGAAACCGTCAAAGTATTCCAGGAATTGCTCGGCCAGAATGGCGTTGGACGGAATTTCACACATCATGATCAGGCGCAGGCCATTTTCACCACGCACCAAACCATTTTGCGCCAGCAAGTTGACCACTTTTTCAGCCTGTCCCAAGGTCCGGACGAAGGGCACCATGATTTCCACATTGGTCAAGCCCATATCATTGCGCACCCGTTTCATGGCGGCGCATTCCATGGCGAAAGATTCGGCGAAATCCTGCGCCAGATAGCGCGCTGCGCCACGGAAGCCCAGCATTGGATTTTCTTCATCCGGCTCATAGCGCGAGCCGCCGATCAGTTTTTTATATTCATTCGACTTGAAGTCAGACAGGCGCACAATCACCGGCTTGGGCCAGAAAGCGGCGGCGATGGTGGCCACGCCTTCGGTCAGCTTATCGACGTAGAATGCGCGCGGGGAAGCGTGGCCGCGCGCCACCGATTCGACCGCTTTCTTCAGATCAGCATCCACGTTCGGATATTCCAGAATCGCTTTCGGATGCACGCCAATATTGTTGTTGATGATGAATTCCAGACGCGCCAAGCCCACCCCGCCATTCGGGATATTCTGGAAATCAAAGGCCAATTGCGGATTGCCCACATTCATCATGATCTTGACCGGCAATTCCGGCAGCACGCCGCGTTCGACTTCGCTGACTTCGGTTTCCAGCAAGCCGTCGTAAATCCGGCCCTCATCGCCTTCCGCGCAGGACACCGTGACCAGTGCGCCATCGCTTAAGACTTCAGTGGCGTCGCCACATCCCACCACAGCCGGCACACCCAATTCACGCGCAATAATCGCCGCATGGCAAGTGCGACCGCCACGGTTGGTGACAATCGCCGCCGCCCGCTTCATCACCGGCTCCCAGTTCGGGTCGGTCATATCCGCCACCAGCACATCGCCCGGCTGCACGCGCTCCATTTCAGAGGGGTCGTGAATCACACGCACGGGGCCGGCGCCGATTTTCTGGCCGATGGCGCGGCCCGAGACCAGCACTGTGCCGCTACCCTTGAGCTTAAAGCGTTGTTGTGCGTCGCCTTTTTGCTGCGACTTCACCGTTTCCGGGCGCGCCTGCAGAATATAGAGCTTGCCATCGCGGCCATCCTTACCCCATTCGATATCCATCGGGCGGGCGTAATGCTTTTCAATGATCATGGCGTACTTGGCCAGTTCCACCACTTCATCATCATTGAGCGAATAGCGGTTGCGCAACTCCAGCGGCACGTCCACCGTCTTGACGCTGCGACCGGCCTTGGCTTCCTGCGTGAATTCCATCTTGATCAGCTTGGAACCGATATTGCGCCGGATCACCGACGCCTTGCCGGCGGCCAGCATCGGCTTGTGCACATAAAATTCATCCGGATTCACTGCGCCCTGCACCACCGTTTCGCCCAGGCCATAGCTGGACGTGATGAACACCACATCGTTAAAGCCGGATTCCGTATCCAGTGTGAACATCACGCCGGCGGCGCCCAAATCGGAACGCACCATGCGCTGTACGCCGGCGGAAAGCGCGACATCGGCGTGCTTGAAGCCCTTGTGCACACGATAAGAAATGGCGCGGTCGTTGTAGAGAGAGGCGAAGACATGTTTGATGGCTTCGAGGATATGCTCAATGCCAACCACGTTCAGGAATGTTTCCTGCTGGCCGGCGAAGGAGGCGTCTGGCAAATCTTCCGCCGTGGCCGAGGAGCGCACTGCAAAGCTCATTTCTGCGCTGGAGTCAGCCACCAGGGCTTGATAAAACTGGCGGATTTCCTCTTCCAGGCGCGGCTGGAAAGGCGTGTCGATAATCCATTGGCGGATCTCAGCGCCGGCTTGCGCCAGTGCGCGCACATCGTCCACATTCAAATCAGCCAGGCGCTGATCAATCTTTTCGGCGATGCTGGGGCCATCACTGCGATAGGCCAGGAAATCGCGGAAGGCGGCCGCCGTGGTGGCGAAACCGCCCGGCACCCGCACGCCGCTGGCTGCAAGTTGACTGATCATTTCGCCCAAAGAGGCGTTTTTTCCGCCTACGCGCTCGACATCCGTCATTCTGAGCGCATCAAAGGAAGCCACATACGTGCCATCCGTCAGTGCTGCGTTTGTCATGATTACCCTTAGAGTGTGAAAAGAAATCTGTACGCGCAGCGCAGCCCGTGCTTTTTTTCTGGTTTTTATGACAACAGCGGGCTAAATTGCTTCAATGAGCGCCATTTTACAACCTGCAGCGCGGAATTACAGTGCACAATGCAGACTTTGCAAGGCTTCAAGCGGAATTGATCATGAGCACCCCACACCAGACAGGCGCCACGCGCACGGTTTTTTTTGTCTCAGACGGCACCGGGATCACGGCAGAAACCTTTGGTCATGCTGTACTTACCCAGTTTGAGTTACGTTTTCGCGAAATCCGCCTCCCCTTCATCGACAGCATAGACAAAGCGCATGAAGCGGTGCGGCGCATCAATGAGGCGCAGCAGCGTGATGGTTTGCCGCCGCTGTGTTTTTCCACCCTGGTCAAAGCAGAACTGTCGGAAGTGGTGCGCAAATCCAACAGCGTCTATATGGATTTGATCCAGACCTTTGTCGGCCCGCTGGAACAGGAATTGGGCGTCAAGTCCACCCACACGATAGGCCGCTCACACAATATTTCTGACAGCGACGCGTATAAAAACCGCATTGAGGCGATCAATTTTTCGCTGGCGCACGATGATGGCCAGTCGAATAAGAATTTGCAGGAGGCGGATGTGATTCTGGTGGGCGTTTCGCGTTGCGGCAAAACCCCGACCAGCTTGTATCTGGCGATGCAATATGGCATCAAGGCGGCCAATTATCCTTTGGTGCCGGACGACTTTGAGCGCGGCCGCCTGCCATCTGTGCTGCCGCAGTTCAAACACAAGATTTTCGGTTTGTCGATCACGCCCTCGCGACTGTCTGAAATCCGCAATGAGCGCCTGCCCGGCAGCAAATATGCGACCCTGGAAAATTGCCGCTACGAAGTGAATGAGGCGGAAGCCTTGATGAAGCGCGAAGGGATACGCTGGCTTTCCAGCACAGCTAAGTCGATTGAAGAGATTTCCACCACCATCTTGCAAGAAATCAGGATGGATAAGCACCAGTATTGAGCGGAATCAAGCTGACTGCAGCATCTGCAGTCAGCTTGTAAAGCCTTAGGTCTGGCAAAGCGGCAGACTTGGGCAAGTCTGCATGCAGTGATCAAACCACGGGCCTGGCGCCACAATGCTGCAATAGTCGATACAACAGCCGGCATTGTCTTCGGCATGCGCCAGGCTGGCGCCGCTGCCAAAGCCCACTGCGGCCAAGAGCAGACAGGCGGCTAATTTTTTGTGCAAACGCATATTCTCTCCCTCACTTGGATTTTATTGCCAAAATGAAAATCAGCTGGATAAACTGCGCCATATCCAGCTGATAGCGTATCAGTGCCGCCCCAAGATCACTGCAGGCAGCCGCCGCGTTGCAGGCAGTCGCTCATGCAGGCGTTGTAAGCGCTGCCGCCGTTCGGATATGCGTCACGGCAATCCGCTTTGCAGCAATAATATTGTCCCGGCGGATAAGCCCAGGCCAGACTGGCGGAAGCACCCAATGCCAACAGAAACACTGCAACTTTTTTATTCAATTTCACAAACATTTTCATCTCCTTATAAGCGGCTTTGATAGATAAATGGCGCAGCCGCCTTACGCGCCATGTTTCCGAATAAATGCATTCCCGGTTTATTCACTGCACATAATCACCATTCATAGGCGATGGCATTTCCCCTCAAATGAGATCCGGTGACTGATAAAATATCTTGGCGCCACAATAATCTTTCGATGCATCATCAGCATGGCTGCTGGTGGAAGCCTCGCATGCGTTCTTGGCTGTTTACGGGATGACGATGTCAAGACGCAAAAAACGCGAGCGGATACCCCTCATAACAGGCTGTGACGAGGTGAATTAACTATATTCAATCGCTGATCCTCACGCCGTCATTTCCACATGTCTTGAGCGGGAATCCAGCCTTGTGCAATCAGCTTGCTTGACTGTTGATCGATCAAGGCCGTTCAGCTCTTTGACGACAGCTTCTTTCGTGGAAATGGCGATGCAGGGGCTGAATAGTCACCTGCGGCTTAACTCACCTTCAGTATCGATGTCTATTTCAAAGCATGCACAAATAAAGTCAGCATTTGCATTTAGTTCTGCATATTAGCATGCAAAAAAACCTGCAACAGCGTTTTATTCAGGAAAAAGGCGCAAAAAAAACTGCGGTTATTATTTTGATCAAAAAAAGGGAAAGATTATTTCACCCCGAAATGGCGCTAATTCAAGTTCATGAAATGTACACATTCGCAGTTCATAAATGCACTACTTACAAAATAAAAGAAATGCATAACAACAACACTACTGCAAGAAATAATCTTCAATGACATTCTTTTGTATTTTTTCAAACACCTTCCAATCCCAATTTTTATCTACTGCAAAATAAACAGGCGGCGCCACATTGCATCACGCCAGACAATACGTATTTATTCAGCCGCGCAACCTTACATCGTCATTCTTTTGGCGGGAATCCGGTTCTGCGCAAATAAGCGCCGTTTGAACTCCGCACAGCCGATAGATTTCCGCCCTCGGCTAATGGATGTATGAACGGACTCTATGCTGGAATGACGATGCCGCGGCTGCACAGTCACGACAAAAAAGAGAAACCCACATCCTGCACTGACATAAAATACAGATTTGCAATCAAATTACCAACTACCGGTACTTCTTCTCAATCGCCTCCACTGTGCCATCTCTTTCCATTTCCCGCAAAATCGCATTCCATTGCGTGATCTTGTCCTGCGGCATCTTGATATTGCAAGCCAGGTACATGCTGGTGTGCCGGAAATTAAATAAAGGCACAATTTTGCCTTGCAATTGATGACTTTTAATCAGCCAATGACCGGCCAATTCGCCGGTAGCCCAATAATCGAAGCGTTTTGACAACAATTTGCGCAGATTGTCGCTGTCGCTGGCAGCCAGATCGACCTGCAAGCCCTGCAATTTCAAGTATTCGCCAACCGCATCGGTTTGATAACCGCCCATCACATAAGGTTTTAAGTCTTCAAACTTGTGTGGCCGCCGCTTGTCATCGGCGCGCGCAAACACCGTCCAATTGTTTTGCACCAGGGGGCCGACCCATTTGAACAGGGCTTCACGTTCCGGCGTGCGGGTGGTGGAGAACACGCAGCTGTCATCATGCACCAGGGCCAGCTGGTAGGCGCGGGTCCAGGGATACAGATTGATCTGATAACTTTGTTGCGCACGGCGCATCAGTTCGCGCACTTTGTCCACCGACACCCCGCTCAAGACTTCAGCGCCGCTTTTGAGTTCGCGCATATTGAAGGGAGGATATTCTTCTGTGGTCAGCTGCAGCCCGGCTGCGGACTGCGCCCAGAATGCCAAGCCGCCACAGGCGATCAAAAGCCGCCATTGCACTTGCATGCCAGTCTCCGGTTGTCGAAGATAATTTGATTGTAGAAGTCTGTTGCCGCCGCCTCAAGCAAAAACGGCGGCCATCTGGCCGCCGTTTTGATCTCACGCAAAAATATCAGTTGCGCGATTGATCCACCAGCTTGTTTTTGGCGATCCACGGCATCATTGCGCGCAGCTTGGCGCCGACTTGCTCGATTTCATGCTCGGCAGTCAAGCGGCGGCGTGCGGTCAGGGTCGGCGCGCCAGCCTTGTTTTCCAGAATGAAGCTCTTGGCGTATTCACCGGTCTGGATGTCTTTCAGGGCTTGACGCATGGCGTCCTTGGTTTGCGCGGTGACCACTTTCGGCCCGGTCACGTATTCACCATATTCGGCATTGTTGGAGATCGAGTAATTCATATTGGCAATGCCGCCTTCATAAATCAGATCGACGATCAATTTCAGCTCGTGCAGGCATTCAAAGTAAGCCATTTCCGGCGCATAACCGGCTTCCACCAGGGTTTCAAAGCCGGCTTTGATCAGCTCCACCGCGCCGCCGCACAGCACGGCCTGTTCGCCAAACAAATCGGTTTCGGTTTCTTCGCGGAAGGTGGTTTCAATGATGCCGGCGCGCCCGCCGCCATTGGCCATAGCGTAGGACAAGGCGATGTCGCGCGCATGGCCGGATTTGTCTTGATACACCGCCACCAGGTGCGGCACGCCGCCGCCCTGGCTGTAGGTGTTGCGCACGGTATGGCCCGGCGCTTTCGGCGCCACCATGATCACATCCAGATCAGCGCGCGGCGCGACCTGACCGTAATGCACATTGAAACCGTGGGCAAAGGCCAGCACGGCGCCCTGCTTGGCGTGCGGGGCCACGTTTTCCTGATAGACCTGGGCGATGTTTTCATCCGGCAGCAAGATCATGATCACATCCGCTTCGCGCACCGCATCATTGACTTCCGCCACTTTCAGGCCGGCTTTTTCCACCTTGGCCCAGGACGCGCCGCCACGGCGCAGGCCAACAGTGACATTGACGCCGGATTCATGCAGATTTTGCGCATGTGCATGACCTTGCGAACCATAGCCGATGATGGCCACATTTTTGCCCTTGATCAAAGAGAGATCACAATCCTTGTCGTAAAAAACTTTCATTTGTATTCCATTCAAAAATATCTGTTGATGTGCCGTGCGGGTGAGCCTGGCTCACACTTTCAATATGCGTTCGCCGCGTCCGATGCCGGAGCCGCCGGTGCGCACCGTTTCCAAAATCGCGGCGCGGTCGATGGCGTCGATAAAGGCATCCAATTTGCCCTTATTGCCGGTCAGTTCGATGGTGTAGGTTTTTTCGGTGACATCGATGATGCGGCCACGGAAAATGTCGGCGGTGCGCTTCATTTCTTCCCGCTCTTTGCCCACGGCGCGTACTTTGATGAGCATCAGTTCACGTTCAATATGCGCGCCCTCGGTCAAATCCACCACTTTCACCACTTCAATTAAGCGGTTCAAGTGCTTGGTGATTTGCTCGATGATGTCATCTGAGCCGACGGTGACAATCGTCATACGCGACAGGGTGTCGTCCTCAGTCGGGGCCACAGTCAGGGTTTCGATGTTGTAGCCGCGCGCTGAGAACAGCCCCACCACACGCGAGAGCGCGCCGGCTTCGTTTTCCACCAGAATAGAGATGATGTGTCGCATTACAGATCCTCCGAACCGAGCAGCATTTCGGTCAGGCCCTTGCCCGCCTTCACCATGGGCCAGACGTTTTCCGTCTGGTCAGTGATGAAATTCATGAACACCAGACGGTCTTTCATGGCGAAAGCTTCACGCAAAGCGCCTTCGACATCGCCCGGTTTTTCAATATGCATGCCGACATGGCCATAGGCTTCAGCCAGTTTGCAGAAATCCGGCAGGGAATCCATATACGACTCGGCATAACGGCCGCCGTAGTCAATTTGCTGCCATTGCCGCACCATGCCCAGAAAGCGGTTGTTAAGCAGGATGATTTTCGGCGATAAGCGGTATTGCTTACAGGTGGCCAGCTCTTGAATACACATCTGGATTGAACCTTCGCCGGTGATGCAGGCGACGGTTGCGTCCGGATTGGCCAGCTGCACGCCCATGGCGTAAGGCAAGCCGACGCCCATGGTGCCCAGTCCGCCGGAATTGATCCAGCGGCGCGGTTTATCAAAGCCGTAATACTGCGCCGCCCACATCTGGTGCTGGCCGACGTCGGATGTGATGAAGGCGTCGCCCTTGGTCACTTCCCACACTTTTTGCACCACGCTTTGCGGTTTGATCACTTCATCCGAAGGGCTGTAGGCCAGACATTCACGGCTGCGCCACTCTTGAATCTGTTTCCACCAGGCTGACAAAGCGGCCTGATTCGGTTTGCTTTCCGCTGTTTCAAGCTGTGACAGCAATTCCACCAGCACATCTTTGACATTGCCGACAATCGGAATATCGACTTTCACCCGCTTCGAGATGGAAGACGGATCGATGTCAATATGGATGATTTTGCGCGGGTTGCTGGCAAAGTGACGCGGATTGCCGATGACACGGTCATCAAAGCGCGCACCGATTGCGATCAGCACATCGCAATGCTGCATCGCCATATTCGCTTCATATGTGCCGTGCATGCCGGGCATGCCGACAAAATGCGAACTGGAGGCGCGGTAGGCGCCTAAGCCCATCAGCGTGTTGGTGCAGGGAAAGCCGAGCTTGTCCACCAGGCGGTTGAGTTCGCCTGAGGCATTCGCCAAAATCACCCCGCCGCCGGTGTAAATCATGGGGCGTTCCGCTGACAGCAGTAATTGCACCGCTTTGCGGATCTGGCCGGCGTGGCCTTTATCGACCGGACGGTAAGAGCGCATTTCGATTTCCTTGGGATAATCGAAGGCGCATTTATGCATCGTGATGTCTTTGGGAATATCCACTAACACCGGGCCGGGACGGCCTGTTTTGGCGATATAAAACGCTTTTTTCAAGGTCAGCGCCAGGTCGCGCACATCTTTGACCAGGAAGTTATGCTTGACGCAGGGCCGTGTGATGCCCACTGTGTCGCATTCCTGAAAAGCGTCCTGGCCAATCGCATGGCTGGGCACCTGGCCGGAAATCACCACCATCGGAATCGAATCCATATAGGCGGTGGACAAGCCGGTGACGGCATTGGTGACGCCGGGGCCGGAGGTGACAATCGCCACGCCGACCTTTTGCGAGCTGCGCGAGTAGGCGTCAGCCGCATGCACGGCAGCCTGCTCATGCCGCACCAGAATGTGGCGGAATTTGTTTTGTTTGAAGATTGCGTCGTAGATATACAGTACGGCGCCGCCGGGGTAGCCAAAGACGTGCTCAACGCCCTCTTCGGCCAGACAACGCACGACGATTTCCGCGCCCGTTGCCTCGGCATTTGTGTCAAGACTCATTTGTCAGTCCTTTCAAGGTCCATAGGAGATTGATCGGATGCCCTTCCCGGCGAGTGGAGTGTGCCAGCGAGTCTGTCGGCGTCCCTTGGTATGGTTCCCCCTGTCAGTGTTGCACGCAACTGTCGTGCGCCGCCAAAGACATTCAGTTCCGGTTCGTTTCACCGCATCATCAACAGGCAACTGCCAACTCTCGCGCTTGTGACGCGGGTCAAGGCAAAAATGCTCAATATATGAAAAAGCGGGGTCGGATGGCCTGCAACTTTGTGTGCGGCAGACAACCAGACCATGGGGCTTCAAGGATATGAAGCATGACCACGTTACCGCGCCGCAGCATCCCGGTCAAGTCAAATTTGCTGTTTCATGCAAATTCTTTCCAGCACTGTGCAGGCAAGCTCATGCAAAATGCCGCATTTTGCACAGCAGCAAGATGAGCCGGGGGATGGCCCCTGCGCGCACCCGCAGCGCGGCTCACGCTTCGCGCAATCTTGTTGTCCTGCTATGTAATTCACTCTATCGCCAAAGCTTGCAGGTATAATGCGCGGCGGCGCGTCTGGGCGCGCCCGTATTCCTTTTGAACCTTACAGAACACTGCACACTCAAAGCAGTGCATTGCATGGCAACTGATAAAGAACTTTCCGACTTCCTCGAAAGCGTTGAGCGGCGCGCCTTTAAACAGGCGGTGTATGCGGTGCGGCGCGATGAGGCTGCGTTTGACATTGTGCAGGATGCAATGATCAAGCTGGCCGAGAAGTATGGCGACAAACCGGCACAGGAGTTGCCGCTGCTGTTCCAGCGTATTTTGCAAAACACGATTCTGGATTTTTTCCGCCGTGAAAAAGTGCGCAATACCTGGGTCAGCCTGTTTTCCAGCATGGGCGGCGGCGACGAGCATGAAGAGTTCGACGTGCTGGAAACAATTGAAGCCGAGGAAGGCAGTCAGGCCGCCGAATCTGCGGCTGACCATGTGGAAAGAATGCAGGTGTTGGCAATGATTGAGCAGGAAGTGCAAAAACTGCCAGCGCGTCAACGCGAAGCCTTTCTCATGCGTTACTGGCAAGATATGGATTTAGCGGAAACAGCAGCAGCGATGGGCTGCTCAGAGGGCAGTGTGAAAACGCACTGCTCACGCGCCACGCATACGCTGGCGCAAGCGCTGAAAGCGAAAGGAATACATTTATGAACACGCAACAGGAATTCAATGCCGTACTGCGCGTGCGGCAAGCCCTCAATGACGGGCTGGAAGCCATGCCGCAAGCCAAACTCGACCGCTTAGCCCAAGCGCGCCGCGCTGCGCTGGCCCGCAAAAAACCCGATTCCCCTCTTACAATCACGGTGCGCCGCCAAGCGCTGGCGGGCGGCGTGCAATCCGCATTTGACGATTCCATCAGCTGGCTGCGCCGCATGGGTCTGGCGCTGCCGCTGGTGGCCCTGGCGCTCGGTCTGACCGTTCTGTGGCAAGTCGAAGAGCAGCAACATATTTCCGAAATCGCAGAAATCGACGCTGAAGTGCTGGCAGACGAATTGCCGCCTTCCGCTTATCTCGATCACGGTTTTAACGCCTATCTGGCCAAACGTGGAGAATAAGCCATAGTGCCTTTATTCCTGGATTCGATGAAATCTGCTTGTTTGCTTGCGCGCACCAGCCGGGTTTGTCTGCAGACCCTGCTCTGCGCCCTGCCCTTGATGAGCATGGCGCAAAGTGCGGCGCCCAGCCCTGCCGCCAGTACGCCGACGCCCGCCGTTCCTGCCGCCATGCCGGCGGCGTCCGCATCTCTGCCCCCAACTCCCGGCCTGCTGGCCAGTCCTGTCGCCAGCCCCAGCCCCAGCCCGATACCCGCCGGCGCTGCAGCCAAGCCCGGCGCAACGCCAGCCAAGCCGGCCATGCCGCAGAAAAGCCGGCAAGCCACACAACCACCGGCGCCCGGCCCTGCCCTGCTCAATCCGCCGCCGTTAAAACCCGCACCAACGCCGAAAACCACGCCAAAGCCGGCCAAAGCCGCCGCCAGCGTCGCATCCGCCGTGCTGGCCGTGAAAAACCTGCGTTGGCAGGAATTGAGTCCATTGCAAAAGCAAGCCTTGGCCCCACTCGCCGCAGAATGGGACAAGATGGAAGAAACGCGCAAAGGCAAGTGGCTGGAAGTGGCGCAGATCTATCCTTCCAAAAAGCCGGAAGAGCAGGCCCGGATTCAGCAGCGCATGCGCGAGTGGGTTAAATTAAGCCCGGAACAACGCAGAATCGCGCGTGAAAATTATGCCCGCGCGAAAAAAATCGCGTCCCAGAACAAGAGCGAGCAATGGCAGCAATATCAGCAATTGCCGGAAGAGCAAAAGAAAAAGCTGGTGCAAGAAACCAGGCCGGCGGCGAAGCGCCTGACCAATCTGCCTGAGCCGAATCACAAGCCGCAGTCGGAAGTGCCGGTGAAAAAATCGCTGGATAAAGCCCGGCTTGCGCCGAAAAAAGTCAGCCCGACGCCAACGCCAGGCGCGGCAGCGACTGCGCCGCCGCTCTCGCCCACCCCGGTTCCGCTCGCCACCGCGCCCTTGACTGCGCCGCCAGCGCCACCGCTTGCGGCGACGGCAAGCCCGACCGCAGCGCCCGCAGCCACCCCTCCTGCCAAATAATCGGATATGAGCACTGTAACTCCCACCCTGCCGGCGCCAAGTTTGCGCCGGCGCTTGATGTGCATGGTGTATGAAAGTTTTCTATTGCTGGCGGTGATTTTTGTCGCTGCCGCGCTATTCGATATTCTCACCAACAGCCGGCATGCTTTATTGCACCGGCACGCGCGTGAAGCCTGGCTGTTTCTGGTGATCGGCGCGTATTTCATCGTGTTTTGGCGCAAAGGCGGGCAAACGCTGGCGATGCAAACCTGGCGTATCAAATTGACGGATCAATATGGCCAGCCGCCGCGCTTGCTGCAGTTAGTGCTGCGCTATGTTTTATGCTGGATGTGGTTTATGCCGGCGTTTTTGCTGGGACAATTGTTCCCGGCCCCTTTGCTGCCTACTTTATGGCTGCTGCCTGCCGGTTTTTTGCTGTGGGGATGTCTGGCGTTTTTGGATAAAGAGCGCCGCTTCATGCACGACAGACTGGCCGGCACGCGCCTGCTCTTGATGCCGTCGATCAAAGCGGGCGCGACAATCGAAGAACAGTCTTGACTTGCACTTGATCAGGATTGCGCTGGTTGCAGCGCAATCAATGCCATGCCCAGCAAGGCAATCATGGCCCCGGCCACATCCCACTTGCTCAACAACACCCCATCCACCCAGCGCAGCCAAAGCAAGGCCACGCCGATATACACCCCGCCATAGGCCGCATACACGCGCGCGGCGGCATTCGGATGCAAGCTCAGCAACCAGGCAAAGGCTGCCAGCGCCAGCGCGGCGGGAAACAGCAGCAACGCAGACTTGCCCTGTTTGCAGACCAGCCAAGTGAGATAGCAGCCGGCAATTTCAGCCAAAGCGCTCAGCCCGAACAGGCCCAGCGTTTTGGCGAAATGCCAGCAGGCTTGCAGCGTCACAATTATTTGACGACGCGATAACAGGGTTGATACGCCTTGCCCGGCAATTTCATGCGGTGCTGTTTGACAAAGGAAGTCAGTAAAGCATCCATATGCTCCATCAACTCACTGTCGCCATGGATTTCAAAGATGCCGTGCCGCTCGATCTCTGCAATCCCGTCCGCTTTCACATTCCCCGCCACCACGCCGGAGAAGGCGCGGCGCAGATTGGCGGCCAATTGGTGGCTTTCCTGGTTTTTATGCAAACGCAGGCTGCGCATATTGGCGTGATTTGGAATAAAGGGGCGCTGGAATTCCGGATCGATTTTCAAACGCCAGTTGAAATAATAAGCATCGCCAATGCTCTTGCGGTATTCGCGCACGACTTTGATGCCTTCCACCATTTCCACGGCCACGGCTTCAGGATCATTGATGATGATTTTGTAGCGCGCCTGTGCTGCCGGCCCCAGCGTGGCGCCGATAAAGGCGTGAATTTGCTCGAAATACGCGCGGCTGTCCTCCGGCCCGGTAAACAGCAGCGGGAATGGCATATCGGCGTTTTCGGGATGCAGCAAAATGCCCAGGATATACAAAATCTCTTCTGCTGTGCCGGCCCCGCCGGGGAACACGATGATGCCATGCCCTAAGCGGACAAAACCTTCCAGCCGTTTTTCAATGTCCGGCATGATCACCAGATCATTCACAATCGGATTGGGCGATTCGGCGGCGATGATGCCAGGCTCAGACAAACCGATATAACGCCCGCCCTGCAAGCGCTGCTTGGCGTGACCGATGGTGGCGCCTTTCATCGGCCCTTTCATCGCGCCAGGGCCGCAGCCGGTGCAAATATCCAAACCGCGCAAACCTAACTGATAGCCGACTTTCTTGGTGTAGTTGTATTCATCACGGCTGATCGAATGCCCGCCCCAGCACACCACCAGATTCGGGTTAAGCATAGGCTTGAGCAGATTCGCATTGCGCAAGATATGAAACACCGCATCGGTAATGCCTTCTGTGGTGTTCAAATCAAAGCGGTGATTGTCATTGATCTGGTCGCTGACATAGATGATGTCGCGCAATACGGCGAATAAATGCTCGTGAATCCCCTTGATCATCTTGCCTTCGACAAAGGCCAGCGCCGGCGCGCCTTTCAGATCGAGTTTGATGCCGCGTTCGCGCTGCAAAATCGAAACCTGAAAACCGGCATAGCGTTCCAGCAACTCGCGGCCATCGTCGATTGTGCTGCCGCAGTTCAAGACCGCCAGCGCGCAGTTACGGAAAATCGTATATAAACCGCTCTGACTGGTGTCGAGCAATTTATTGACTTCGGCTTTGGACAAGACTTCAAGCTGGCCTTCGGGCGCAATCAGCGCATCCATCACTGCGTTTTCCATAATTCCTGTCCTGTCAGAATGCGCCTTGCCGGCGCTATTAAGCGATTTCAGCAATCCGATGGCATGCCACCTTGCGCCCCTCAAACGTTTGCAATGCCGGGGCCTGCGCGCGGCAGACCTCAGTGGCATGCGGGCAACGTGAACTGAAGGCGCACCCCGGCGGCGGCCGCAAGGGCGATGGCAATTCCCCTTTCAGGATAATCTTTTGTTGGCGTTGTGTCGGATCAATTCGCGGCGTACTGGCTAACAGCGCCCGTGTATAGGGATGCAAGGGGCGCTGGAACACTTCCTCCTTGCTGCCATGCTCGACCGCCTTGCCCAGATACATCACCAGCACATCATTGGCGATGTGTTCAACCACCGCCAGATTATGCGAAATGAAGAGGTAGGCCACGCCGCGCTGCTCTTGCAAATCCATCAAGAGATTCAAGACCTGTGCCTGGATCGAGACGTCGAGCGCGGAGACCGGTTCATCGGCCACAATCACGCGCGGATCAGTCATCAGGGCGCGCGCAATCGCCACACGCTGACGCTGACCGCCGGAGAACATATGCGGATAGCGTGCATAAAATTCGGGGCGCAAACCAACTTGATGCATCATGGCCAGCGCTTTTTCGCGCCGCTCCGGTTTGGATAAACTGGTGTTGATGTACAGCGGTTCTTCCAGCATATCGCCGATTTTCTTACGCGGATTCAAGCTGGCGTAAGGATTTTGAAACACCATTTGCACCATTGGCCGCAAACGCTTTAATTCTGCGCTGCTGGCGTGGGCAATATCAGCGCCGTCCATCCACAATTGGCCCGAAGTCGGCTTTTCAATCATCGTGATCTGGCGAGCCAGGGTCGATTTGCCGCAACCGGACTCGCCCACCACCGCCAGCGTGCGGCCAGCCACCAGTTGAAAAGATATCCCATCCAGCGCACGCGCGGTGGCTTTGGGCTTGAACATGCCTTGCGCCACGCTGTAGTGACGCGCCAGGTCTTTGGCTTCCATTAACACATTATCTTGCATCATGCCGCTCCCATCTGTTGCACCGGCTGGCCACTTTCATTCAAGGGGAAATGGCAGCGCACACTCACACCCTCTTTGCCGGTGAGCTGCGTCAATGCAGGACGGCTGTCGCGGCAACTCTGCTGAGCGTAACGGCAACGCGGATTGAGCAGGCAGCCGCCAGGGCGGTCAAACGCGCCCGGCACCACGCCTGGAATGGTTTGCAGGCGTGCGGCGCCCAGATTGTGTTCCGGCAAGGCCGCCAGCAACGCCTGGGTATAGGGATGGCGCGGGGTATTGAAAATTTCCGGCACACGCCCGGTTTCCAAGACTTGCCCGGCATACATCACCACCACCCGGTGCGCGGTTTGCGCCACCACGCTCAAGTCGTGGGTGATCAGCATCAGCGCCATATTGGTTTCTTTTTGCAATTGCAACAGCAATTCCAGCATTTGCGCCTGTACTGTCACGTCGAGCGCCGTAGTCGGTTCATCCGCAATCAGGAGTTTGGGATTGCAGGCGATTGCAATCGCCACCATCACGCGCTGACTCATACCGCCGGAGAGTTGATGCGGATAAGCGTCGAGCCGGCGTTCGGCGTCGGGGATATCCACTTTTTTCAACAATTCCAGGGCGCGCGCGCGCAGCGCTTTTTTGCTGCCGCCTTCATGCACGCGCAGGGTTTCGATCAATTGATCTGCAATCGTGAAACAAGGATTGAGACTCGTCATCGGGTCTTGGAAAATCATCGCGATATCCTTGCCCAGCATGGCGCGCCGCTCTTTATCCTTCATCGTCAGCAAATCGCGGCCATTAAAACGCATGCGCTGCGCCGCCACTCTGCCGGGGAAGTCAATCAAGCCCATCAGGGCCAGCGAGGTAACGCTTTTGCCTGAACCGGATTCACCCACGATGCCGACCACTTCGCCCGGTGCAATCTGCAAATCCAGATTGTCCACGGCGGTGAAAGGTTTGGCTTGCGAGCCGAATTCGACCCGCAGTTTTTCAATTTCCAACAATGCCATCTTTGTCTCCGCTTCAGCGCTTTAACTTCGGGTCCAGCGCATCGCGCAAGCCGTCGCCCATTAAATTGATCGCCAGCACCGAGATCAAAATCGCCAGGCCGGGGAAAGTCACCACCCACCAGGCGCTTTGAATGAATTCCAGCGCGGAAGCCAGCATGGCGCCCCATTCCGGTGTCGGCGGCTGTGCGCCCATGCCCAAAAAGCCCAGTGCGGCAGCATCTAAAATCGCGGCGGAAAAGCCCAGCGTGGCTTGCACGATCAGCGGCGCGGAGCAGTTCGGCAGCACGCAATTGAACATCAAGCGCAGCGTGCCGGCGCCGGCGATGCGCGAGGCGTTGACATAGTCGCGCGAAAGTTCGGCAATCACCGCTGCGCGCGTCAAGCGCACATAATGCGGCATCATCACAATCGCAATCGCATACATGGTGTTGGCCAGACCCGGCCCTAAAATCGCCACCACCGCCACCGCCAGCAACAAACTGGGCAGGGCCAGCATTACGTCCATCAAACGCAAAATAGCGATTTCCGTGACGCCACGGTAAAAGCCGGCCACCAGGCCCAGCACGATGCCGACCGAGACCGAAAGCGAAACCGAGACAAAGCCGATGAACAGGGACAAACGGGCGCCGTGAATCAAGCGCGACAGGATATCGCGCCCGACCGGATCGGTGCCGAGCAGAAATTCGCGGCTGCCGCCTTCCACCCAGGCCGGCGGGCGCAAGGTGGCATCACGATATTGTTCAATCGGCGAATGTGGCGCCAGCACGTCGGCAAACACTGCCAACAACACCAGCAAAGTAACCACCGCCAAACCAATGATGGCGCCACGGTTCTGGCTGAAGTAACTCCAGAATTCGCGCAGCGGATGCGGTGGCGCGGGAACAGGCGCTGCCGCCTGGGAATTGTCGATTTGCGTACTCATGAGTGATGCCGGATACGAGGATTGATAATGCCGTACAGGATGTCAACCACCAGATTGACCACAATGATCAAGGTGGCGGAAAGCAAAATGCCGCCCTGCACTACCGGATAATCGCGCCGGTGAATCGCCTCCACCAGCCATTTCCCCACGCCCGGCCAGGAGAAAATAGTTTCCGTCAAAATCGCGCCGGCCAGCAGGGTGCCGACTTGCAAGCCGATAATCGTCACCACCGGAATCAAGGCGTTGCGCAGCGCATGCACCCACACCACGCGGGCGCGCGAAAGGCCTTTGGCGCGCGCGGTGCGCACATAGTCTTCGCGCAACACTTCCAGCATGGCCGAGCGTGTCATGCGCGCAATCACCGCCAGCGGGATGGTGCCCAGCGCGATGGTGGGCAGAATCAAATGCGACAAGGCCGATTTGAACGCGCCTTCCTGGTCAGAGCGCCAGGCGTCAATCAACATCAAGCCGGTTTGCGGCGGGATGTCGTACAAAATCGAGATGCGGCCTGACACCGGCGTCCAGCCCAGCGTCACGGAAAACAGCAGAATCAACAGTAAAGCCCACCAGAAAATCGGCATCGAATAGCCGGTCAGCGAGACCCCCATCACGGAATAATCCCAGAAGGTATTGCGTTTCAAGGCGGCCAGAATACCCGCCGGCAAACCGATCAAAAGCGCGAAGGTGATCGCACACAATGACAGTTCCAGGGTGGCTGGAAACAGTTTCAAAAACTCTTTCATCACCGGCTCATGGGTGGAGATCGAGTTGCCAAGATCGCCGCGCGCCACTTTGCCGATGTAATTCAGATATTGCTGATACATGGGTTGATCCAGGCCAAACTCATGCATCAAGCGGGCATAGCGTTCCGGGTCCATACCGCGCTCGCCGGATAACGCTTCAACCGCGTTGCCCGGAATCATATGGATCAGTGCGAACACCATTAAGGTAATGCCGATAAATGTCGGGATCACCACCCCGATCCGGCGTAACAAAAAAACAAACATACGGACTGTCCCGTTTCTCGCAGAAAAAACAGCGGCGCGCCAAAACGGCGCGCCGCAGCCAGGATACGATTATTTCAAATCGACTTGGTGGAAGTAGTGGTGGGCGGTGGAGTCCATCTTGAAGCCGACCACATTTTTACGCACCGGGGTGAAACGCACCGAGTGGGCGATTGTGATCCAGGGCGCTTCTTCTTTCGCCACTTCCTGCGCTTTTTCATACAGACGGGTGCGCTCAGCCTGCTTCGGCGTCTTGGCCGCTTTGGTGATCAGATCATCAAATTCTTTATGACACCAGCGCGCATAGTTGCCGCCGCCTTTCACCGCGTCGCAACCCAGCAGGGTGGCGAGGAAGTTATCCGGATCGCCATTGTCGCCCGACCAGCCGCTCATCGCGACTTGATGTTCGCCCTTCTTGGCGCGCTTGAGGTACTCGCCCCATTCATAGGTCACCAGCTTGGTTTTCACGCCGATCTTGGCCCAGTCAGCCTGGATCAGCTCAGCCATGCGCTTGCCGTCCGGATTGTGCGGACGGGTCACCGGCAGATACCACAGTTCGACTTCCAAGCCGTTCGGATAGCCGGCTTTGGCCAGCAATTCCTTGGCCTTGGCGATGTCCAGCGGATAGTCTTTGACCTTGTCGTTATACGACCACATGGTGGGCGGAATCGGGTTCTTGGCGGCTTGGCCTGCGCCCTGATACACCGCTTTCAAAATGCTTTGCTTGTCCACTGCCATATTCAAGGCTTGGCGCACCAGCTTGTTGTCAAACGGTTTTTTCTCGGTATTGAAAGCGATATAGCCGACATTCATGCCCTGTTGCGTTTGCAGCACGATGTTCGGATCTTTTTTCATTTGCTCCAGATCAGCCGGCTTGGGCAGAGCCATCACATGGCATTCGCCGGCCTTGAGCTTGGCGTAACGCACAGAGGCGTCGGTGCCGATTGCGTAAATCAGATTGTCGATCTTTGGCCGGCCTGCCCAGTGCTGGTCAAACGCCTTGTAGCGGATCACCGCATCTTTTTGATACGAGACAAATTGGAAGGGGCCAGTGCCGACCGGTTCGCGGTCGATCACTTCAGGGGTGCCGGCGGCTTTCATTTTCTCAGCGTATTCCGCCGACAGAATCGAGGCGAAATCCATTGCCATATTGGCGATGAAAGGGGCATTCGGTTGTTTTAAGACAAAACGCACGGTGTAATCGTCCACTTTTTCAAGCCGCTCGACGATCGTGTTCATGCCCATGTCTTCAAAATAGGCATAGGTGGTGCCGGGGGTGGTCTTACCCAGCGGATGCTTGGGGTCAGCCATGCGATTGTAGGAAAACAGCACGTCATCGGCATTGAAATCGCGGCTGGGCTTGAATTTGGCGGTGCTGTGGAATTTCACGCCTTTGCGCAGCTTGAAGGTGTAGGTTTTGCCGTCTTCGGATTCGCTCCAGGATTCCGCCAAACCAGGCACAACCTTGGTGGTGCCCAATTCAAACTGCACCAGACGGTTATACATCGGCACTGAGGAGGCGTCAGCATTGGTGCCGGAGGTGTAATACTGCGGATTGAAACCTTCCGGGCTGCCTTCCGAGCAGTACACCAGGGTCTTGGCGGCTTGTGCTTGTGCCGGGGCGGCAAAGGCGCAAGCAATGGCCAGCAGGCCGGTCTTGATCATCAGTGCTGTTTTCATGGTTTGCGGATTCCTTGTGGTTGCTTTATCTCTTGTTGCTTGTCTTGCCAAAGGGGGAGTGTCGCCTGGCGCAGGGAAATCAGCGCGCGCCAGGTGACAAACCCGGTATTCTGGCGCAAAAACTTGGCTTTGGGGCAAAATTTCCCCACTTGGTTGCGAAAATTTGGGTTTGGTTTCCTGCCTGTGCAAATTTCCTGATTTTGTTCAGTCTTTTTTGCACAGGCAAGAATTTTCAGCGGCGCTTTGATTGGAAGTGCAATCGCTTATTCATTGCCATTGCGGTTCAGATTCAGCTGCGAGCGGGCCGCATCTTCCAGTTGCGGCGGCGGATTTTTGCGCGCCACTTCCAGCCGGTCCAGATATTCGCGCGTCACATCGCCGGTGACATACGAGCCATCAAAGCAAGAGGTGTCAAAACGGGTAATCGCCGGATTGACGCTGGAAATCGAACGCTTCAACGCTTCGATATCCTGATACACCAGCGCGTCAGCGGTGATTTCCGCTGCGATCTCAACTTCAGTGCGGCCATGCGCAATCAATTCGCCACGGGTCGGCATATCGATCCCGTACACATTCGGGTAGCGCACCGGCGGCGCGGCAGAGGCGATGATCACGCGGCGTGCGCCGGCTTCGCGCGCCATTTGCACGATCTCTCGGCTGGTGGTGCCGCGCACCACCGAATCATCCACCAGCAACACGCTCTTGCCCTTGAATTCCGAGCTGATGGTGTTGAGTTTCTGACGCACCGATTTTCTGCGAATCGCCTGTCCCGGCATCAGGAAAGTGCGGCCAATGTAGCGGTTTTTGATCAGCCCTTCGCGATAATCCAGATTCAATTCCTGCGCCAATTGCATGGCCGAGGGACGGGAAGAATCCGGAATCGGCATCACCACATCAATTTCCCCGGCGCGCAAATCCTGCTTCACCTTGTGCGCCAGAAATTCACCCATTTTCAAGCGCGTGGCGTACACCGAAGCGCCATCCAGCACGGAATCGGGACGCGCGAAATACACATATTCAAAGGCGCAGGGGTTCAGGCTGGGGTTTTCCGCACATTGCTGGGAATACAGCTTGCCCTCATTTGAAATAAACACCGCTTCGCCCGGCTGCACATCGCGCAGGAAACGGAAACCGGCCCCATCCAGCGCCACCGATTCACTCGCCACCATATATTCAATGCTGTGCTCGGTTTCCAGAATGCCCAGGCACAGGGGACGGATGCCAAGCGGGTCGCGGAAGGCCAGCAAGCCCATGCCGGCGATTTGCGCCACCGCCGCATACGCGCCTTTGACGCGCTGATGCAAAATACTGACCGCCTTGAACAGGGCCGCAGGGTCAGGCGTGTAGCCGCTGGTGGCTTGCTGGATTTCGTGCGCCAGCACATTCAACAAGACTTCCGAATCAGAATCGGTGTTGATGTGGCGGCGGTCGATTTTGAACATCTCGCGCTTTAACTGCTCCCAGTTGGTCAGATTGCCGTTATGCGCCAAGGTGATGCCAAATGGCGCATTCACGTAAAACGGCTGCGCTTCTTCTTCTGACGGCGTGCCGGCAGTGGGATAGCGCACATGGCCAATGCCGGATGTGCCAAGCAGGGAGCGCATATTGCGGGTGCGGAAGACATCGCGCACCAGACCATTCGCCTTGTGCATGGCAAAGGCATTGCCATGATTGGTGGCGATGCCCGCAGCGTCCTGCCCGCGATGCTGCAGCAACAAGAGCGCGTCATAGATGAGTTGATTGACTGGATTATGTGAAACTACACCGACTATGCCACACATGGTGGACTCCTCAACAAATTAAAATCGGACATGGCGCGTCAAATCGCCGGGTAAAAATGGCAGCATCACGAGCGCGGCGGATTCCGCCAGCGGACTCAAGGTCGCATTTTTCCAAAAATCCTGTTTCGGAACCGCAGTCATGCCAAACAGAATGACTGCCGTCAACACAATCAGTACACCACGGGTCGCACCGAAAAACATGCCCAGAAACCGGTCTGCCGGTTTCATGCCACCCGCTTCAATCATCGACTCCACCGCCAGGCCCAGCAGCCAGGCCAGCAGACGCACGCTGATAAATAAAATCACAAACGCCGCAATCAGCCGCAAAATCGCGCCTGGAATCATGTCCGGCAGCATCTCCGCAAAGCCGGCGGCAAAGGCGTTGGCCAGCACAAAGGCCGCCACCCAGCCGCACACCGAAATCACTTCCTTGGCCAAACCGCGCATGACGCTGATGACGACCGAACAAATCATGATAAACAACACCAGATAATCGAAGATCGTCATGCCAGCCATCATTGCGCCACATCCACCCGTTTCGCATCCAGCCCCAGCGCGCGCAGCTTGGCGCGCATACGGTCGGCCTCCTCCTGGCTGGTGAAAGGCCCAACCCGGATACGGCTGGTTTCACCATTCGCAGTCTGCACTTTTTGCACGCTGCTGCGAATCCCTGCCCCGCTGAGTTTTTGCTGCAACTCAGCAACTTTTTCGGCTGAATTCAAGGCCGCCACTTGCAGCAAGTGGCGTTGTTTGGATTCCGGCTTGGCTGCGGCTTCCGCCTTCGGCGCAGCTTCTTCGCGCCCTTCCAGAATCGCCATCGCGCGCGCCGCCTCATCATCGCGCGCGGCTTTTTTGGCGGGTTTTTCCAGCGCTTTCTCAGGCGCTTTTTCGGCAGTTTTTTCCGGCGCTTTTTCGTGCTGCGCTTTTTCCGCGTGTTTGTCCTGGCTCTGCGCTTTCTCATGCCCTTTTTCAGGCGCTTTGTCGCTGGCCTTATCGTGTGCTTTGTCGTGCGGCTTGTCGGCAGCCGGCTTGTCAATGCGCGCCTTGTCAGTGCTTTTCTCGGTATGTTTTTCCTGCGTCTTGTCGCGAGCAGGCGTCTTTTCTTCCGGTTTGGGCTTGCGCATCGCCGCCGGATCGACTATTTCCTCATCCGCATCCAGGCTTTCGCCTGCTTTTACCGTTTTGGGCGGGGTTTTGAGCGGCGCCGTGGCCGGGGGCGGACTGGCTGCCGCCAGCTGCGGCCCGGTTGCAGCAGGCAAAGCGGAACTGGCGCTGGCGACTGCGGCGGCGGAGCCGGCAGCCGCCGCAGCGGATGAGGCAGCAGAGGATGAAGCTGCAGCGGGCGCGGCAGCGGCGCTCTCTTTATCGCGGGAAGGAATCTGGATCGCCACATCTGACGCCAGCGGTTTGGGTTCGGATTTGAGCACCATGGGCAAAACCACCACCACCGCCAAAACCAGGGCGATGGCGCCGATCAAGCGCCGGCGCGCACGTTTTTTTTCCGGCAACACCGGATCAAAGGCATCGCCATCGCGGCTGGCGCTGTTGGCGCGGCGACGGCCGGCATCGCGCTTGAAGCTGGCCGAATCTTCCTCCGCGCGTGAGTGGAAATCGCGCTGCTCTTGCTTGGCTTCTTGCCTGGCAAACAGTGATAACAAGCCCATGCTGTCGATACTCTCGGATAGTGTTCAGGCAGGGGGTGACCGGCGCGCCGCCATGACGGCGCCTACGGTCAGGAATGACCCAAAGACCACTATTCTATCATTCTCCCCTGCCCGTTCACACGCTGTGCGCCAGGCGGATACGGCATTCTCATGCCGGATCACGGCAGAATCCGGCAGTTGCTCCGGCAGCGCGGCGGCGGACAGCTCCGGGGCCGCGCAACCGGTTTGGCGCAAATGCGCCAATAAATCCTGCGTGCCGGCGGCGCGCGCATAGTCCAGCGGGGTCAGATGCCAGTAATCGACGCGTCCTTGCATCTGTTTGAAAATGCCGGCGATGTCTTTATCGGCCATCGCCCCGAACACCGCATGGGTGAAGCGGAAAAAGCCCATTTGATCCATGCTGTGCGCCAATGTGGCGGCGGCATGCGGATTGTGCGCCACATCCAGCACCACTACCGGACGTCCTGGCAAAACCTGGAAACGGCCAGCCAGCTCAACCATGGCCAGGCCATTGCGCACGTCCTGCGCGCCCAAAGGCAGACGGGTGCGCAATGCCTCCAAAGCCGCCAATGCGGCGCAGGCGTTGAATAATTGATTGGCGCCGCGCAAGCCGGGATAGGCCAGGCTGTTGCGGCGCAAGCTGCGCCCGGCGTAATTCCACTGCAGCTTATCGCCGTTGTAATTGAAGTCGCGCCCGAACAGCCATAAATCGGCCCCGATCGCCTGGGCATGCTCGATCAGGCTTTGCGGCGGTTGCGGATCGCTGCAAATCGCGGTGCGCGCGGCGCGGAAAATGCCGGCTTTCTCAAAACCGATCAATTCGCGCGTATCGCCCAGATAAGCGGTGTGATCAATATCAATCGAGGTGACGATGGAGACATCAGCGTCCACCACATTCACCGCATCCAGGCGCCCGCCCAGGCCGACTTCCAAAATCACCGCATCCAGTTCTGCGCGCGCCAAAATCCACAGAATGGCCAGGGTGGTGAATTCAAAATACGATAAAAACACCTCGCCGCGCGCCGCTTCCACTGCCAAAAACGCCTGGCGCATGGTTTCATCATCAACTTGCTGCGCATTGATGCGGCAACGTTCGGTGAATTCGAGGAAGTGCGGCTTGATATACAAGCCGGTGCGGTAGCCGCCCTGTCGCAAAATCGATTCCAGCATGGCGCAGGTTGATCCCTTGCCATTGGTGCCGGCCACCATCAACACCGGGCAGGCGAACTGCACGCCCAATTTCGCGTACACCGCCGCCACGCGCGTTAAACCAAGCTCGATTTTGCTTTCAGGATGGCGCGCCTCCAAAATCTGCAGACATTGCGCCAGGCTGGCGTCGGCGGGAATGCGGCTGGATGCGGGGCTGTTGGGCAGACTGTCTTGGCTCATGCTCATGTTCTTGCGTAAAAAACAAATGCGCTGCCGTTATCGCGGCAGCGCATCCTGGGAAACAGATCAATCAACCGGCAAGCGCTTCAACCGGCTGGTTTTGCAACAAGGCCAGCAGATGCGCGATTTCCTCACGCATCTTGCGGCGGTCAACAATCATATCCACCGCACCCTTTTGCAAAAGGAATTCGGCGCGCTGGAAACCTTCCGGCAATTTTTCGCGCACTGTGTTTTCGATCACGCGCGGGCCGGCAAAACCGATCAGGGCCTTGGGTTCGGCAATCACCACATCGCCCATAAAGGCGAAGGAAGCGGACACCCCGCCCATGGTCGGGTCGGTCAGAATGCTGATAAAGGGCAGCTTCTTTTCTGACAACTTGGTCAGCATGGCGGTGGTTTTCGCCATTTGCATAAGCGAGAGCAAGCCTTCTTGCATGCGCGCGCCGCCGGTGGCGGTAATGCAAATGAAAGGCACTTTTTGCTCCAGCGCGACTTGCGCGCCGCGCACAAAGCGCTCACCCACCACCGAGCCCATGGAGCCGCCCATGAATTCAAATTCAAAGCAGGACACCACCACCGGCAAAGCCATGATCGCGCCGCCCATCACCACCAGGGCGTCGGTTTCGCCGGTGGCTTCGAGCGCGTCTTTCAAGCGGTCGGGGTATTTTTTGCTGTCTTTGAATTTCAGGGTGTCAACCGGCAGGATTTCCTGGCCGATTTCATAACGCCCTTCAGCGTCGAGCAAGGCGTCAAGCCGCTCGCGCGCGCGGATGCGCATATGGTGATCGCATTTGGGACAAACATGCAGATTTGATTCCAGGTCGGTGCGGTACAACACTGCTTCACATGAGGGACACTTGACCCACAAGCCTTCCGGCACCGATTTGCGGTTGCCCGAGTCGCTGCGCTGAATGCGCGGCGGCAACAGTTTTTCTAACCAGCTCATCTTTTCTCCTGTTACGGCAGGGCGTTCGCCCCGAATGGCGCAAGTGTAGCGGTTTGTGGCGGAAATGTCGAATCTTGATTCAAAAATTCAAGAAATGCCTTGACATTTCCGCCATTCATGCTTATTCGTCAATTGCCTGACGAATGCCTGCAATAAATTCACGCACTGTAGCGGCATGTGCGCCGGCCTGGGCCTGCTCCAGCAATTCAATAATACGGCTGCCGATCACCACCGCGTCGGCGACTTGCGCCACGGCACGCGCGGAAGCCGCATCGCGAATACCGAAACCGACGCCGATCGGCACTTTAACGTGGGCGCGGATGCGCGGCAGCATGGCCGCCACCGCCTCAGTGTTCAAGGCGCGCGAACCGGTGACCCCGGTCAGCGACACATAATACACATAGCCGGCGCCGTGTTCAGCCACCTGGGCGATGCGCTCATCGCTTGAAGTCGGGGCCAGCAAAAACACTGCGTCCAGCCCTTTTTCGCGCATGGCGGCAGTGAATTCTTCGCACTCTTCCGGCGGATAATCCACCACCAGCACGCCATCCACCCCGGCTTGCGCGGCAGCCGCCACGAATGGCGCCACGCCCATGCGCTCAATCGGGTTGGCGTAGCCCATCAAAACCACCGGCGTGCTTTGATTCTGCGCGCGGAATTGCTGCACCATCTGCAGCACCTGGCGCAGACTGACGCCTTTGGCCAGGGCGCGCTCTGAGGCGCGCTGAATCACCGGGCCATCGGCCATCGGGTCGGAAAACGGCACCCCCAGCTCAATGATATCCGCCCCGCCCGCCACCAGGGCATGCATCAGATCCAAGGTCAATTCCGGCGCGGGATCGCCGGCGGTGATAAATGGAATCAAGGCTTTTTTACCCTGCGCCTGCAAATTTGCAAAACATGCTTGTATGCGTGACATGTCGGCCCCTTTCAAGCGAAATTCAAACCGGCGCGCGCAGCCACGGTATGCATATCTTTATCGCCGCGCCCGGACAGGCAGACCAGAATCACTTTCTCGCGCGGCAAGGTGCGCGCCAGCTTGGCGGCATACGCCAGCGCATGGCTGGATTCAAGCGCGGGAATAATGCCTTCAATCCGGCAGCAGTCATGGAAGGCGGCCAAGGCTTCTTCATCGGTGATGCCGACATACTGCGCGCGCCCGCTGTCTTTGAGCCAGGCGTGCTCCGGCCCCACACCCGGATAATCCAGGCCGGCGGAGACCGAATGGGTTTCAATCACCTGCCCGTTTTCGTCTTGCAATAAATAGGTGCGGTTGCCGTGTAACACACCGGGCGTGCCGGCGCTCAACGAGGCCGCATGGCGACCGCTTTGTATGCCATCGCCAGCCGCTTCCACCCCGATCAATTGCGCGCCGCTCTCGATATACGGATAGAAAATCCCCATCGCGTTGGAGCCGCCGCCAACGCAGGCCAGCACATAATCCGGCTGGCGTCCGGCGACTTCCGGCATCTGCTGCAGGCATTCCTCGCCGATCACTGATTGAAAATCGCGCACCATCTTCGGATAGGGATGGGGGCCTGCCACCGTGCCGATGATGTAGAACGTGTTTTCCACATTCGTCACCCAATCGCGCATGGCTTCGTTCAAGGCGTCTTTCAAGGTTTTTGAACCTGATTCCACCGGAACCACTTCAGCGCCCAACAATTTCATGCGATACACATTTTGCGCCTGCCGCTTGACGTCTTCGCTGCCCATATACACCACGCATTGCAAACCAAAGCGGGCGCAAATGGTGGCGGTGGCCACGCCATGCTGGCCGGCGCCGGTTTCCGCAATCACGCGTGGTTTGCCCATACGCTTGGCCAACAAAGCCTGGCCGATCACATTATTGATTTTGTGCGCGCCGGTGTGGTTCAAATCTTCGCGCTTGAAATAGATTTGCGCACCGCCGGCCAGCTCAGACCAACGGCGGGCATGGTAAATCGGCGAGGGCCGGCCCACAAAATGCTTTAACTCGTAACGGAATTCAGCCAGAAATTCAGGATCTTGCGCGAAATGCGCATACGCATCGCGCAATTCCTGCAAGGCGTAAGTCAGGGTTTCAGAAACGAAGCTGCCGCCAAATTGGCCGAAATGGCCACGTGCGTCAGGCAGATTCCAGTGTGGATTGTTATGCAGCGGTGCGGAGCCTGCCGCCATGTTTTTATCAGTCATGATGTCTTCCTGTGAGGCGCCAGGCGATCAGCCCGGCCTTGGCTCAAATTGCTTGCCGCGCGCAGGCAATAAATTCCTGCATTAATGCGGCGTCTTTGATGCCCTTTGCCGCCTCGACGCCGGAACTGACGTCAAGCGCAAACGGGCGCACAGTGCGGACTGCGCCAGCTGCGTTTTGCACGCTCAAGCCACCACTCAAAACGGCCCGAGGAGCGAGATCTTTTGGAATGATAGACCAATCAAAAACCTTTCCAGCGCCACCATAGGATTCAGTATGCGTATCCAGCAGCAGCGCACTGAACCAGGGGCTGGCCGCTTTCAACTCGGTTTCTGATTGTAGCAAATCATGCGCGGAATTGTCTGGGCGCACGCGAAAAGCGCGCATGAAGGGACGGCCAGCCGCTTGCGCCAGCGCAGCCGCCTGCTGCGGCGTTTCATCGCCATGCAGCTGCAACATGCCAACCGGTGCGCGCGCCAGCACCGCGCAGGCCTGCTCCGGCGTGGCGTTGACGAATAAGCCCACGGTTTGCACAAAGGGCGGAACGGCTTGCAGCAAGCTGCGCGCCTGCTCCGGATTGACATAACGCGGACTTTTTTCATAAAACACAAAACCCAAGGCGTCAGCGCCGGCGGCAACCGCCGCCAATACATCTTCCACCCGGGTCAGGCCGCAGATTTTGATTCTGGTTTTCATCCCGCGACTCCATGCAAAAACGGTAATTCGGCATAGTCTTCCATCGGCAAGCCCCATGCCGGGTCATAATTGATTTGCGCCAGATACAGTCCGTCCGGCATGAAAGTTGGCGCGGCGCGGCTGCGATCGCCCGCCGCCAACACCTCGCCCAGCCAGGGCGCCGGTTTGGCGCCGCTGCCGACATAAATCAAAGAGCCGACGATATTGCGCACCATATGATGCAAAAAGGCCGAGGCGCGCAAGGTGAAGACAAACATATCGCCGATTTGGCGGATGCGCACTTCATGCATTTCCTTGACCGGCGTTTTGGCTTGGCAACCGGCGGCGCGGAATGCGGAAAAATCGTGCGTACCCAATAAACAGGCGGCGGCTTCTTGCATGCGCTGCAAATCAAGCGGGCGGAACACCCAGCCGGCGCGCCCGGCCAGAATCGGACTGCGCACTTTATTGTTGAACAGTAAATAATGATAGGTGCGCGAAGTGGCGGCAAAGCGTGCATGGAATTCGCGCCCGTCCGCCAGCGCCAGCGGCACTTCACAGGCCCAGCGCACCGCAATGCTCTTGGGCAAAAACGCATTCACCCCATTCACCCAGGAGTAATCGCTGCGCGCCAGATCCGTATCAAAATGCACCACCTGCTGCAGCGCGTGCACCCCGGCATCCGTGCGACCGGCGCAGGTGGTATGTAATTGGCGTGTGGAAAATTGTGCTAAAGCCGCTTCCAGCACATCCTGCACTGTATTTTGATGCGGCTGCGATTGATAGCCTTGCCAGGATGAGCCGTCATATTGCAGGCCCAGCACGATGCGGCGCATCGCCGCTGCTTCTTGATTCATTGTTCTCACCAAAGAAAACGGGCGACTATGCGCCCGTTGTTTTTCTTGCAAAAACAGGCAGGGCAAGCCCTGCCCTGCCTTCTTACGCCAATTTGGCGCGCATAGCCTTTGCTTTTTCGACTTGTTCCGGAGAACCGCCCTTGATCACTTCATCGATCAATTCGCGTGCGCCTTCCTTGTCGCCAATTTCCTGATAGGCAATCGCCAGATCCAGCTTGGTTTCCATTTCCATTTGCGCAGAACTCATTTCACCGTCGCCAGCGCTCAAATCGTCCAATGCCGCCGGGGCATCTTCCTGCTTGAGATCAAGGTCCAGCGCGCCCAGGTCAAATTCCTCGGTCTCCATATTAGCGAGTGGCGGCGGGGCATCGGCTTGCGGCGCATCCAGGCTGGCCAGTTCGTCCAGCATGCCAGCCAATTCAGCATCATCCGCACTGACCGGCGCTGCCGCATGCATGGTTTCCTGCTCAGCGCCAAAATCCAGATCCGGCACACTGTCAAGGCTCATGCCGGCTTCTGCCGCAGCCAATTCCGCCGCCAGATCCAATTCAGGCACATCCGCTGCAGCTGCATCCACTTGCGGCAGATCGAGCGAGAGACCGAGATCCGGCAAGGGGTCGAGTTGCGGCGCAGCAGCCGGGGCCGCCGGAGCGTGCGCAATAATCGTGGCGTCCTCATCGAAATCCGGCAAATCCAGATCCATGGAAGCGGCGTCAAATTTGGCGGTGGCTTGCATGTCTTCCAGCGGAGCCGGTGCAGGGGCCGGCGCCGGCGCATCCAGATTGAAGTCGCCAAAATCAAAATCGTCCACTTCTGCAGCCGGGGCCGGCGCTGCGACTGCTTGCGGGGCCTCGGTCGGGAAGTCCAGATCCACCGCAGACAGATCCGGCATGGCCGGGGCTGCAACCGGAGCGGCAGCGGCGGCGGCTGGCGGCGGCGCAAAATTCAAGCCGCCCAGATCAAAGTCGAGCACATCCTCTTCAGCCGGGGCCGGCGCAGCCGTTGGTGCTGGCGCCGGGGCCGGGGCCTGCGCGCCCAGATCCAGATCCAGGGCGCTCAGTTGATCCGCTGCGTCTTCAGGCAAATCAAAATTGAAATCATCTTCCGCCGCCGCCGCAGGGGCCGGAGCCGGGGCCGGGCCGGGTTGCTGAGTGCTGACCAACAGCGCTTCCGGATCCAGATCTTCCAGCGGCTCAGTGGACGAGGCCAGGATCGGGTCGGGCTTGGCCGCTGGCGCATCGCCGGTGGCGTACATCGGATTATTCGGATCAATCGATTGACCCAGCGCAGCAGCTTGCGCCCAGTCATCGCCCTCACCCTGGGTCAGCGAATACAATTCGCCGGCCTGCACTTCAAATGCGCGGGTGTCTTTGCGGCTGGCGTAGATTTCCAGCAGTTTCAGACGGACAGCAGTGCGTTCCGGTTGCGAGCGCAGGGCTTCCTTGAGGATTTCCTCGGCTTGCACATCGCGGCCATAGGCGATGTACACATCCGCTTCTGCGACCGGATCGACTTCATTGGCGTCGAGCTGGCTGGCGGACGGCGCGAAATTCGAGTTGAACACACTGTTATTGGTGTCCACGCTCTGTCCGCCGGTCTGGCCGAACATGGAATTGGCCACCATGCTGGACTCGCCCAGCATGCTGGATTCAAATTTGGATTGTTCTGCTTCACGACGGCGACGGATGCCCAGGAAGGCCAGACCGCCGGCCAGCAGACCGCCGGCAGCCAGCACCGGCCAGAACAGCGCATTATCAGTCAGGCTCTCAAAGAAACCCGGTTCCGGCGGCGGAGGCGGCGGCGGCGGAACAATGGTTTTCTTCTTCATCGGCGCCGGGCTGGGCGTGACGCTGGGTGTCGGTGTGGCTTGTGCATCCGCCGGCGCGCTGGCGGCGGCAGATGCCATGGATGCCGCAGCGGAGGCCGCAGCTGACGCCGCCGGGGTCGGCGTGGCGAGCGCCGAAGCGCTGGCGGAAGGCTTGATTTCCGGCTTGACTTCGGCCTTGACTTCCTGCTTCACCTCAGGCTTGACGGCAGGCGTCGGGCTGGGAGCCGGGGTTGGCGTCGGACTTGGCTTGGCCGCCGGCGTCGGGCTTGGCGTCGGCGTCGGCGTGGCGCTGGCCTTGGCCGAAGCGGAAGGCTTGACTTCCGGCTTCTTGCTTTGTTCCGCCAGCGCCTTGTTCTTCACTTCCACCAGTTTATTCAACTCGGCGATATTCTTTTCCAGCTCGGAGACGCGCGCCTTAGCCTCTGCCAATTGCTTGTTCTGCGCAATCTTGTCCTCATCCGCCGGCTTGCCGGCCTTGGACAATTTGAGTTTGTCGGCTGCTTCGCTGGTGGCGGTCGGACGTTCTTCAATCTTGGCGCCGATCTTGCCGCTGCCGGATTGCTTGACATCCGCGCCTTTGGCCGGGGCCGCTTCGACCTGGCCGGCGAGTTTATTGCGATAGCTGTTGAAATCATCGGCTTGCGCCAGCACCAGACTGCGCGCTTCGGCTTGCGGAATGGCTTTGGCTGCATCAGCGTCTGGCACATTCAAAATCTGGCCGGAACGCAAACGGTTCATATTGTTGCCGACAAAGGCATTGGTGTTGGCGCGATACAGCGCAGCCAGCATTTGATCCAGGGAAATCCCTTCGGGCTTCAACTCACGCGCAATCTTGCCCAGCGTGTCGCCCTTTTTCACTTCGTAGTTGTCGCCGGTTTTGGCGGCTGTCTTGCCTTCTTCCTTGGCTGGCGCGGCCGCTGTGCTGTCAGCAGCTTGTTCAGGCGCTTTTTCCGCTGCCGGTTTCACTGCTTTGCCGCGACCTTTGCCGAGGGGCTTCTTGCCGCTGTCCGCCGCTGCGGCGGTGCTGGCCGGACTTGCCGCCGCCACTGCGGTGGCCGCGCTCTTACCCTTATCCGCGCCGGAGGCGATTTGCGCGCTCTGCGTGGTCTTCAGGTCGGCGGGATCCAGCAGGAAGGTGTATTCACGCACGATGCGGCCATTGCTGCTGGAGAGTTCCAACAGCATATCCACAAATGGCTCATTCACCGGCTGCGACGAAGAAATGCGGATGAAATTGCGGCTGCCGCGCTGATCGACGGCAAAGCGCAATGACAACAAAGCGGGATTGAATTCGATATTGGCCTGTTTATATGCTTCGGCAGGGGCCAGCTTGGCGGCCAGGCTGCCTACTTCATCAGGCGTGACTGCAGTCAACTCGATTTCCGCATTCAGGGGCTGGCCCAGAGCGGAAAGTACTGTCAACTTGCCCAAGCCTGCTGCTTGCGCACTGGAGAGCATCAGCGCAGAGGCAACAGCAGCGCTGAGCGTATTCTTGGCGATAGAGAGAAACTTTGGGCGAGTATTAGAGTGCATTTTTCGTGGCATGGAATGAATACTGTTCGGATAAAATTGCACAAGTGCAACTTTATTTTTTCATTATTTCTCGGACTTTCAAAATATCATCATGGACTTGGCCATGCAAGCTGATCCAACCTCTTAACATCCGCAAAATGCAAAGCCGCCTGCAAAAGTCCTGCAGGCGGCTGATTTGCGTTGCAGAATGACAACGCCCGATTGTCTCATCATCCGGGCTATATTGTCAGTTCATACACATTCATTTTTCGAGAATAATCCGCAACATACGGCGCAGCGGTTCAGCCGCGCCCCACAATAATTGATCGCCGACGGTGAAAGCGGACAGATATTCGCCGCCCATTTGCATCTTGCGCAGACGGCCCACCGGGATCGTCAGCGTACCTGTCACCGCCGCCGGGGTCAGATCGCGCATCGAGGCTTCACGCGTGTTCGGCACCAGTTTCACCCAATCATTATGGGAAGCGATGATGCCGTGCAATTCATCCAGCGGCACATCTTTCTTGAGTTTGATGGTCAGCGCTTGCGAATGGCAGCGCATGGCGCCGATGCGCACGCACAGGCCATCCATCGGAATCAGGCCATCGCCGGCGGTGCGTCCCAGAATCTTATTGGTTTCCGCGCCGCCCTTCCATTCCTCACGCGAAACGCCATTGCCCAGATCTTTATCAATCCAGGGAATCAGATTGCCGGCCAGCGGCACGCCGAAATTCTTGATTTCCTGCTCATTCAACCCATGTTGCGTTTGCAGCACCTGGCGGTCGATTTCCAGAATCGCCGAAGCCGGATCATCCAACAGCGGCTTGACGCTGGCGTTGATCGTGCCGAACTGGGTCAGCAATTCGCGCATGTGTTGCGCGCCGCCGCCGGACGCGGCTTGATAGGTCATGCTGCTGGCCCACTCCACCAGATCTTGCGCAAACAAACCGCCCAGACCCATCAGCATGCAAGACACGGTGCAATTGCCGCCGATGAAATTTTTGCCGCCGGCGGCCAGCGCATTTTTGATCACTTGCAAATTCACCGGATCGAGAATGATCACGGCGTCATCCGCCATGCGCAGTGAGGATGCGGCGTCAATCCAATAGCCATCCCAGCCGGCAGCGCGCAGCTGCGGATAGACTTCATTGGTGTAATCGCCGCCCTGGCAGGTAATAATGATGTCGCATTTCTTGAGTGTCCCGATATCATTGGCATCCTGCAAAGTGGTTTCATTTTTCGCCAGCGCAGGCGCTTTACCGCCCTTGTTCGAGGTCGAAAAGAAAACCGGTTCAATCAGGTCGAAATCGCCTTCTTGCTGCATGCGCTGCATCAGCACCGAACCGACCATGCCACGCCAACCTACCAAGCCAACCAATTTCATCATCATTTCCTTAATTCCAGACCAGCCTCACTGGTCCTGCCTGATCACAATGCGGGTGAGGCCCGCTGAGTTGCGGGAGATCCAGACGCCACACCCCCTGTGCGCGCCCGGCCCGCTTGAATTGTTGCGCCGCCATTCAGGCTGCGCTCCGCAATGCCGCCAACACCGCTTCGCCCATACCGCGCGTGCCGACTTTTTGCATGCCCGGCTCGTAAATATCCGCCGTGCGCACGCCTTGCGCCAAGACTTGCTTGACCGCCCGCTCAATCCGCTGCGCCGCTTCTTCCTGGTTGAAGGTGTAACGCAACATCATGGCCGCTGACAAAATCGTGGCCAGCGGATTGGCCACATCACGCCCGGCGATGTCCGGCGCCGAGCCATGCGAAGGCTCATACAAGCCTTTATTATTTTCATCCAGGGAAGCGGAAGGCAGCATGCCGATGGAGCCGGTCAACATCGCCGCCGCATCAGACAAGATGTCGCCAAACATATTGCCGGTGACAATCACATCAAAGTTTTTCGGTGCGCGCACCAGCTGCATCGCAGCATTATCAACATACATGTGATCCAGTTTGACATCAGGATATTGCAACCCTGTGTCTGTCACGATTTCCTTCCAGAATTGGAAGGTTTCCAGCACATTCGCCTTGTCCACGCTGGTCAAACGGCCTTGCCGCTTTTGCGCCGCCTGGAACGCGACATGTGCGATGCGGCGGATCTCGCCTTCCGCATAACGCATGGTGTCAAAGCCTTCGCGCTGGCCGGCAAACTGGCCATCGGGACAGGTGCGCACCCCGCGCGGTTTGCCGAAATAAATATCGCCGGTCAATTCGCGCACAATCAGAATATCCAGTCCCGAGACCACTTCCGGCTTCAGGGTGGAGGCATTCGCCAGTTCAGGATACAAAATCGCCGGACGCAAATTGGCAAACAGATTCAATTCGCGGCGCAAGCCTAAAATCGCCTGCTCCGGGCGCAAGGGACGCTCCAAATTATCGTATTTCCAATCGCCGACCGCGCCGAACAACACCGCATCCGCCTGTTTGGCCAAGGCCAGGGTGGCTTGCGGCAGCGGATGGCCATGCGCTTCATAGCCGGCGCCGCCGACTGCCGCCTGTTCCAGCTCAAGCGGCAATTCAAGCGCCTGCAAAACCTTGACTGCCTGCGCGACAATTTCCGGGCCGATGCCGTCGCCTGGCAAAATCGCTATCTTCATACTGCCTCCAGGGTTTTGGCCAGCCAGGGATGTTGGGCTAAACGCTGCGCTTCAAACGCGCGGATCTTATCGGCGTGCTGCAACGTCAGGCCGATATCATCGAGGCCATTCAAGAGACAATATTTGCGGAAGGCGTCCACCTCAAAACCATGCACCAGAGCGCCATCGGCTTGCCGCACCTGTTGCTGTTGCAGATCAATCACCAGCTGCATGCCGGGGGTGGCTTGCACTTGCTGGAATAACTGTTCAATCACCGCCTCCGGCAACACCACCGGCAACAATCCGTTTTTAAAGCAGTTATTGAAAAAGATATCGGCAAAGCTGGGGGCCAGCACAGCGGCAAACCCATATTGCTGCAGCGCCCAGGGGGCGTGTTCGCGCGAGGAGCCGCAACCGAAGTTTTTGCGCGTCAAGAGCACTGAGGCGCCCTGATAGCGCGCCTGATTCAAGACAAAATCAGGATTCGGCTGGCGCTGGGCCACCGGCACACCCGGCTCGCCCGGATCCAGATAACGCCAGGAATCGAACAGATTTTCGCCAAAACCGGTGCGCAAAATCGACTTCAAAAACTGCTTGGGAATGATGGCGTCGGTATCGACATTGGCGCGATCCAGCGGCGCCACCAAACCTTGATGTACAGTGAATTTTTCCATATCAAACCTGTTGCAGGGACGTATTACGTCCTTGGGTCATTTCTTGCCGACGCCCTCAACCGCCTCGCCGACTTTCTTCACATCCTTGCCTATGCCTTGCACGGTATTACAGGCTGATAGCGATAGCACCAGCAAAATCAGCCAAGCGTAAGTTTTGGATTTCATCATTCCTCCTGCATGATTCACGCCAGGAACTGGCGCACATCGACAAAATGTCCTGCGATGCCGGCGGCGGCGGCCATTTGCGGCGACACCAGATGGGTGCGACTGCCCGCACCCTGCCGGCCTTCAAAATTACGGTTCGAGGTGGAGGCGCAACGCTCGCCCGGCTCCAGGCGGTCAGCGTTCATCGCCAGACACATCGAACAACCCGGTTCGCGCCACTCAAAGCCGGCGGCGCGGAAAATTTCATCCAAGCCTTCCTGCTCGGCTTGCGCCTTGACCAGACCGGAACCCGGCACCACCAGGGCCAGCTTGACATGCGCAGCCAGACGGCGGCCACGCACCACGGCGGCGGCGGCGCGCAAATCTTCGATCCGGGAATTGGTGCAGGAACCGATAAAAACTTTATCGATTTTGATATCAGTCAAGGCGGTGCGCGGCGCCAGTCCCATATACGCCAGCGCTTTGCTGATCGCTTCACGCCGCACCGGGTCGGATTCTTCCTCGGGGGCCGGGGTGCGTCCCTCGACCGGAGCCACCATATCAGGCGAAGTGCCCCAGGTGATGTGCGGGGCGATGCTGGCGGCGTCGAGTGTGACCACGCGGTCAAATTGCGCATCAGCATCAGAATGCAGGGTGCGCCAATACGCCACCGCCTGTTCCCACATCGCGCCGCTTGGCGCAAACGGGCGGCCCTGGAAATAATCAATCGTGGTTTGATCCACTGCAATCATGCCCGCGCGCGCGCCGGCTTCAATCGCCATATTGCATACCGTCATGCGCCCTTCCATCGACAGCGCGGCAATTGCGGATCCGCCAAATTCAATCGCATAACCGGTTCCGCCATCGGCGCCGATATGGCCAATCACAGCTAACACCAGGTCTTTCGCCGTGACGCCCGCGCCCAGTACGCCATCAATGCGCACCAGCATGGATTTGGATTTTTTGGCGATCAGGGTTTGCGTCGCCAGCACATGCTCAACTTCAGAAGTGCCGATGCCATGCGCTAAGCAGGCGAACGCGCCATGGGTCGAGGTGTGGGAATCGCCGCACACCACGGTCATGCCCGGCAGCGTCGCGCCCTGCTCCGGCCCGATCACATGCACAATGCCCTGGCGCTTGTCATTCATATCAAAATAGGTCAAGCCGAATTCACGCGCGTTTTTATCCAGTGTTTCGACTTGCAGGCGGGAGGTCGGGTCGGCAATGCCGGCGCGCCGGTCAGTGGTTGGCACATTATGATCAGCCACCACCAGATTGGCGGAATTACGCCAGGGGCTGCGCCCGGCCAGTTTTAAGCCTTCAAAGGCTTGCGGGCTGGTCACTTCGTGCAGCAAATGACGGTCAATATAGATAATCGAAGCGCCATCCTCACCTTGGTGCACCAGATGGGAATCCCAGAGTTTGTCGTAAAGCGTCTTAGCCATGGTTTCGTCGGTTGGCGGCGTTTGCACACCGCAGTTCACTATGAATGCATTATGCCACAGCGCGCGCATCGCGCTTTTCGCGTGGTTTTTCCAGTATAGGCCAGTTCATGTTTGCACAGAAACGGCCTGTACGCTTTCAATTCTCAGCCGGGGGTAGGCTGAGCCGCTTAAAAGCAAGGCAGAACGCCCGCCAGCCCGGTGGGCCGGCACTGCATGCCAGGGGGTGGTCGCATGCGTGGAAAACAGCCGGTCTGTGATGCTGACTGACTGTATTACTGATGGGCAATATCGAATCGATAATACCACAAGAGAACCGCAATGCCAGGAAAATTGTGCGCTGCAATGAAAATGCGGGGAAAAGGGAGTTTTGCGTGCTGCCGCGCAGCCTCAGCCCTGTATCAGGCGCCCGGCCAGGCAAGGTTGAATATGCGCAGTAATCCATGTATTCCGCGCGGCGCCAATTTCATGCGCCGGCGCCAGCCTCACGCCGCCATTTCCTTGCGCCGCTTGAGTTGATCCAGGCAGTGCAATGCCGGCGCGGGCAGGCCCATGCGGGCGAAGGGTTCGTCCTCTTCCAGCTGACCATGATCGATCAAGAGACGCAGTTTGCTGATCTGGTCAGCCTGTTGCAGCACGCGCCCCAGCGCGGCTTGCATCACCGGATGATCCAACTGCCCGAGATGGGCGATGACTTGCTCCACGCTGGCCGGAAACTCCCAGGATTTGGCGATGCGCGAGGAAATCAAGCGCACTTTTTGCATGAATTGCAAACAGAATTCGTCCGAATCGGGTAAAAACTGCCCCTGGTAGGCGCGGTCTATCATGCGGAAGGTGACAATCAGGCCGACGTTTTGCATCAAGCCCGAGAGAAAACTCTCAAACGGGTCCGCCCCCTGCGCCGGGCCGAGAATGCTGCAGGCGTCGGCGCACAACTCGGCTTGCGCCCAGATGTGCGGCGCCGCCTGTTTGGCGAAACGCCCGGCTTGCATATTGATAATGGGACGGAACGCCACCCGCGCCACCAGTAAGCGCAAGCCATTCTGACCAAGCAGCATAATCGCGCTTTCCAGGCTGGCGATCGGTTTCGCCGGGCGGTAAAACGGGCTGTTGGCTTCATGAATCACTTCCGCCACCAACACCACGTCATGCGCAATTTGACGCGCCAGCTCATGCGCTGACATCTCTTCATCGCGCAAGCTGCGCAAAAGTTGCGGGATCACCGCCGGCACGCGCGGCACCAGATTACTGCCGCCGCCTTCGGAATCCGCCAGCATCTGCATGGCTTGCAGGATTTTTTTATCCAGCACCGATTCCGGCAATGGGGTGCGTCCCTGCTGACCGATCAACCAGCGGTAATACAATTGATCCACATCCAGCGTATGCAGGATGCGCAATGTCTGTTCGGGGTCGCTTTGCGCGGATTGCTCCAGCTCCTGCTCCAACACAGGCTCTGCAGGCTCCTCGTCACGTCCCATCAAGCGGCTTAGCCAATTACCCATCGAAGATTGACCCTCGCAATATGGATACAAACATATTGCGCGATTTACCCTGCCTTGACAAGCCAGCAGAACAAATTCAAGTCAAAGCGGATGGTTTTGGCTGCCGCAGAGGTGACTTAAGCCGCCACAATTTGCAAGGGCGATTGCGGTTTGAGCCAGGCATTGGCCCAGTCCAGGCTTTGCTCGGTGCTGCCCAGCGGAATGTATTCCGCCGCCAGATAGCCGGGATAGCCCAGTTCTTCAATCAGCTTAAACAGATAGGGGAAGTTGATTTCGCCTGTGCCCGGCTGATGGCGGCCCGGATTATCGGCAAACTGGATATGCGCAATCCGTTCTATATGCGCACTCAAGATATTGCCCAGATCGCCTTCCGCCCTTTGCGCGTGATAAATATCATATTCAATGAATAGATTCGGCTGTTGCAGCATGTCCAGATATTGCAGCGCCTGGCGCGTGGTGTTGAGCAGGAAGCCGGGGACATTGTAGGGATTGATCGGCTCAATCAAGGTCTTGATGCCGCATTTCTGCATGCGCTCGCAGGTGTAGCGCAGATTATCCAGGAAGCATTGCTCAGCCTGCGCGAACGTCACGCCTTCCGGCACAATCCCGGCCAGCACATTGAGTTGCCGCACACCCAGCGTTTGCGCGTACACCAGCCCCAATTCCACCCCGGCGCGGTATTCATCGATGCGTCCCGGGTGACAGGCAATGCCGCGTTCGCCTGCGTCCCAATTGCCGGCGGGCAGATTGTGCAAAATCATTTGCAGTTGATTTTCCTGCAACATCTCGCGCAATTGCATCGCCGGCCAGGCGTAAGGCAGTTGCATTTCCACATACTCGAAGCCGGCGCGGCGCGCGGCGGCAAAGCGCTGCAGCATGGGGACTTCGGTAAACATCAAGGTCAGATTGGCGGCAAATTTCAGCATGATGGTCTCCTGGCGGAAGTGATGCTTGAAGATGCTTCAAAAAACCCGGCAGCTTTTGCATGGCGGCGCAAGCTGTGCCGCCATTCGGGGTATCTTCATGCCTGCCCGGTCTTACCTGAGTTTCGACATTCTGGGAGGTTGGGGCCGGGCGCTGATTCAGCAAGCAGGTTTTTGGAAGTTCCCTGGTGGTGGAATCATTATTGCACACAGGCAAGCATTTGCACAGGGAATTTATTGCCGCAAGGCAATAAACCCCATGCGCATCAGACCATGGTTCTTATTCATGCTTTTTTTGCAGCATGTTTTGGCAAACGTGTTTCGCTTTGCAATAATGCCGCCAGAGCGGGCTTGCGCGCTGTGAGCGCCGGCTGCACACTGGAAGTATGTGTTGCGCGCGCGCTCTGCGGAGCGCGTTTGCGCTCCTGCGGTTTGCCATTTTGCTGCACAGCAGGGACAGGCGTACCGCCTCCAGCCGCACGCTTGGCGCCATGAACGCCGGGTTTCGGATGCGAAGCTGTCCCCGCCTTTGGGGCCGGGCGGGCCGGTTGCGGGCCGGGATGGGCTTTGTTTGGCGCGCCAGTCCTGCCCCCGGCTGGGCCGCCGTTTGCGCCTTTGAGCGGAGCCGCGTTCTGGGCTGGCGCAGCTTTCGCCGGCGCCTTGCTGCGGCCACTATTCTGTCCCTGGCGCCGCTCATTGCTGCGCAATTGAATCGGCTGCGGGGTGGCGTTGCGATCCGGCTCGAAGCCTGACAACACTTCTTGCGGCAAGGTCTGGCGGATCAGTTTTTCAATGTCTTTTAACAAATGCGCTTCATCCACGCACACCAGGGACACGGCGCAGCCGCTGGCGCCGGCGCGTCCGGTGCGGCCGATGCGGTGCACATAGTCTTGCGGCACATTCGGCAAATCATAGTTCACCACTTGCGGCAGTTGATCAATATCAATCCCGCGTGCGGCGATATCAGTGGCCACCAGCACACGCACGCTGCCGTCTTTAAAGCCGCTCAAAGCGCGTGTGCGCGCTGACTGACTTTTATTGCCGTGCAAAGCGGCGCCTTCGATGCCATCGCGCGCCAATTGTTCAACCAGGCGGTTGGCGCCGTGTTTGGTGCGGGTAAACACCAGCACCTGGCGCCAATCGCGGCTTTTAATCAGATGCGCCAGCATGGCGTGTTTTTTATCGCGATCCACCGGGTGGATGATTTGCTGCACCACAGCGGCGGTGGCGTTGCGCGGGGCCACATCAATCATTTCCGGCGCGCGCAGCAAACCGGCGGCCAGGCTTCTGATTTCATCTGAGAAGGTGGCGGAAAAGAGCAGATTTTGACGCTTTGCCGGCAACACCGCCAGCACGCGCTTGATATCGCGGATAAACCCCATGTCCAGCATGCGGTCGGCCTCATCCAGCACCAGAATTTCCACATAATCAAGATTGAGCGCTTTTTGCTGCAGCAAATCGAGCAAGCGGCCCGGTGTCGCGACCAGGATATCAACGCCTTTTTGCAGGGTCTGAATTTGCGGTTGCATGCCCACGCCGCCAAAAATCACGGTGGACTTTAAGCGTAAATATTTGCCATACACGCGCACGCTTTCTTCGACCTGGGCCGCGAGTTCGCGGGTGGGGGTCAAAATCAGGGCGCGCGGGCCGGGCTGGCGTGCGCCATCGGCCAGTAATTGCAAAATCGGTAAAGTAAAGCCGGCGGTTTTGCCGGTGCCGGTCTGGGCCCCGGCCAATAGATCCACGCCGCGCAATACAGCGGGAATCGCTTGCGCCTGGATCGGAGTCGGCGCGTCATAAGCCTGTTCGCTGATGGCGCGCAACAGCGCCTCACGCAAACCGAGAGCAGAAAATGTCATCAGTTCTTCTAATTAAAAGGAATGGGGGAATGAAGCGGCCCGGATCAGTTGCGATCCGGGCAAAGTTTATTGCTTGCGGGTTTATGCGTAAGGCGAGAGCAAACCCACCATCTGCGCATAAATCTTCGGGCTGGCGGCAATCACATTGCCTTTTTGCAGGTGCTCCGCCTCGCCGGTGAAGTCGCCCACGATGCCGCCGGCTTCCTGCACCATCAAAGCGCCGGCCGCCATGTCCCACACTTTCAGGCCTTTTTCAAAAAAGCCATCCAGCCGGCCGCAAGCGACCCAGGCCAGATCCAGCGCCGCCGAGCCTTCACGGCGCAAGCCCTGGGTTTTTTCCAGCATCAGGCGGTACATTTTGACGAATTCGTCCATGGTCTTGGCGTCGCCCGGGCCGATTCCGGTCGAAATCAGGGCCTGGCTGATTTTGTCGCGCCGGTTGACGCGCAAACGCTTGTCGTTCAGATACGCGCCGGCGCCCTTGGTGGCGGTGAATAAATCATTGCGGTTGGGGTCGTAAATCACGCCCTGGGTGATCACGCCATTGTGTTGCAGCGCGATCGAGACGCAATATTGCGGGAAGCCATGGAGGAAATTGGTGGTGCCGTCGAGCGGATCGATGATCCAGACAAAAGGCGATTCGTCATGCAGATTGGCGGAGGGGCCGCTTTCCTCGCCCAAAATCGCATGATCCGGATAGGCTTTGAGCAGAATTTCGATAATCGCCTGTTCTGCGGCTTTATCGATCTCGGTCACAAAATCATTGGGATTTTTCTCCGACACTTGCAAACGGTCGAGGTCGAAGGAAGCGCGATTGATAATCGCGCCGGCGCGGCGTGCGGCTTTAACCGCAGTATTGAGCATTGGGTGCATGACAATTCCGTAAAAGAGCATAAGCAGGACAGGTGTCCGGCTGCGGCGGGCATTTGCTGTGCTATTCTGCACAAGGCCGCAAAACGCAGTATTTTAAATCAAGATGAGCGAACCCCATACATCTCTTTTCAATCGGATACGATTTGTGCTGGTGCAGACCAGTCACCCCGGCAATATCGGCGCTGCCGCGCGCGCGCTGAAAACCATGGGCTTTTGTGCGCCTGGCAGTCTGGTGCTGGTGCAGCCGCGCTTTGCCGACGCTTTGCAACACGAAGAAGCCTTGGCTTTCGCCAGCGGCGCGCAGGATGTGTTAGCCGGCGCGCGCGTGGTGGAAACCGTGGCGCAAGCGCTGGAAGGCTGTCATTTCACCGCCGCGCTGTCTGCGCGCCTGCGCGAATTTTCGCCGCCGGTGTGTGCGCCGCGCCAGTTAGCGCAGGATTTAGCACAGCAAATGCGGCAACAAGAGCAGCTGCAAGCGGCGATTTTATTTGGCAGCGAGCGCTATGGTCTGCCGAATCAGGTGGTGCAAGACTGTAATGTGCTGGTGAATATTCCCGCCAATCCGGCTTATTCTTCGCTCAATCTGGCGCAGGCGGTGCAATTGCTGGCCTGGGAAATGCGCATGGCCGCCGACAGTGAACAAAACCTGCAAGCGCCGCGCCTGCCCGGTTTTTCCGGCGCGCCCGCCAGCGCACAGCAGGTCGAAGGTATGTACCAGCACCTGGAACAAGCCTTGATCACACTCGGTTTTTTAGATGCTGATCATCCGAAAAAACTGATGCCGCGCCTCAAACGCCTGTTCGGCAGAACCGGGCTGGAGGTGGAAGAAGTGAATATTCTGCGCGGCATCGCCAGCCATATCCTGCAAACCCGTAAAAAACCGGATTAAGGCGCCAGGTCCAGGAGCCTGTCGGGGTTAGAGAATCGTAGCGAAAAAGCAGCAGGGCGAGGATAGATTTTGCCGACTTTGCAGCGTCAATAGCGGGACTATTGATCAAAAAGACGGTGAAATATGGCCCGTTCTGATGGTTTTGCAGTAGATTTTTTCTAAGTCTGACAGGCTCCTAGGCCGGCGGCGTCTGCGCATCCAGCTGCAAGCCGCTCATAGCGTATGGCGCGGGGTCGCCTGCGATAATGCGCGCCAGAATCTGCCGCTCGCGCCGCACAATCGTGTGCACGAAAGCATGCGGCGCGCGCATCGCTTTGAAGGTGGCGAAGCCGCGCTCTAAAAATGCCTGTAAATGATGCAGATTCGCCAGGCGCGCCGGGCCGCGCATCATCTTCAGGGTGGTGGCCAGGAAACGGATGCGCACCAAATCGCATAAAGCCAGGCCCAATTCCTGCACCAGCGTGATTTGCAAACTGCGCTGCTCGTGGGTGGTGACGGCAAAATAGGCTTGCAGATATTGCGCTTCATCAAACTGCTCGCCCAGCCTTTGCGCCATGGCGGCATCCATTTGCTCTGATAAAGCGTCCAGCGTCACCGCATCAGTGATCGCCTGCAAAGCAGCAACCGGCAATAAGCGCTCCAAGGTGGGAATAATGCGTTCGACATCGCTGTCGCGCTGGGTCAGATCTTGCGGGCTGTAGAGTTCCTGCAGGAAAAACTCAGCCGCCGCGCCGGTGTCGGGGGCCGCCAGCAAATCGGCGTGGGTCAGGCTCAAGCGCGCAGATTGAAAACGCTTGAGCGCGCAACGGGCAGCATCAGTCTGTGCATCCATGCGCGCCTGCAAGCGCAAGCTTTTCACGGCGGCCAATTCGCGCCGCAAGACGGGGATCAAATCGGATTTTTGCATGTGGGCTTTGTACCAGAAATGTCTAGATGTCTGGCTCTATTTTCAACCCATGGCCGCGATTGCCCGGTAAAGTACACTGTTGGCAATATAAAACCCCGAAAATCTCAGGCAAACACCCATGGCAAGTCGCAGAACTTTTCTGAAACTGGGGCTTGCAGCCGGCCTTGTGCTGGCTGCAGGCGGCGCGCTGTATCGCAGCCGCAATCCATCTTCGTTTTCCCGCACCCCGCTTGACGCCAATGCCGACACGGTCTTGCGCGCCATCATCCCCGCCCTGCTGGCCGGCGCGATTCCCGCTGAAGGGCCGGCGCGTCAGGCGGCGCTTGAGAGTGCGCTCAAAGGCGTGCATCTGGCCGTCTCCGGCCTGCCTTTTCATGCGCAAAAAGAAGTTGGCGATCTGTTCGGCCTGCTCTCGCTGGGCCTGGGACGGCGTTTGCTGGGCGGTTTGAGCAATGACTGGCGCGAGGCCGGCGTGGCAGAAGTCAGCGCCATGCTGCAAAACTGGCGCAACCACCGCACGCAAACCTTGCAAACCGCATACCACGCCTTGCACGACTTGGTGCTCGGGCCTTGGTATGGCAATCCCGATAACTGGGCGGCGATAGGCTATCCCGGCCCGATGAAAGAGCTGTCAACTTGAGCGCTAAGGAATACAGATGAATCAAACACGTAACAGCGCGGTTGACAAAGAACCCGAAGTCAAGGGCATTATTCCCGATCCGATCAAAGCCGGTCTGGCGCAAGGCTGGAAAGTGGTGGACGCCGCCACTCTGGATGCGGATCAAACGCTGCAAGCCGATGTGGTGATTATCGGCAGCGGGGCCGGCGGCGGCGTCACGGCGGAAACTCTGGCCCTGGCCGGTCTATCGGTCTTGATTGTGGAAGAAGGCGCGCTCAAATCTTCTTCCGATTTCAAAATGCGCGAGGCGCAAGCCTATCCGCAGCTGTATCAGGAATCGGCGGCGCGCAAAACCGCAGATAAGGGCATCAATATATTGCAAGGGCGCAGTGTAGGCGGCTCAACCACAGTGAACTGGACATCCAGCTTTCGCACGCCGCAGCCGACTTTGGACTGGTGGCGCAGCCATTACGCCTTGAACGACTACACCTCAGACAGCCTGGCGCCCTGGTTTTTAATGATGGAAGAGCGCTTGAACGTCTCGACCTGGCTGACGCCGCCGAATGAAAACAATGATATTTTGAAGCGCGGTTGCGCCAAACTCGGGATTCCGGCAGCCGCCATTATGCGCAATGTGCGCGGCTGCTGGAATCTGGGTTATTGCGGCATGGGCTGTCCCACCAACGCCAAGCAATCGATGCTGATCACCACCATTCCTTCCGCGCTGGCGGCAGGCGCGCGCCTGTACACCCACACCCGCGCAGAACGCTTGCTGTTCGCCAAGGATCAGGTTCAGGCGCTGGAATGCGTGGCGCTCAAGGCTGATGGCCTGGAATTATCGGGACGCAAACTCACGATTCGCGCAAAACACTATGTGCTGGCCGGCGGCGGCATCAACAACCCCGCATTATTGCTGCGCTCGGGGGCGCCTGATCCGAATCACATGGTGGGCAAGCGCACCTTCTTGCACCCGACCGTGATTTCCGCCGCCCTGTTCAAGCAAAAAGTGGAAGGCTTTGCCGGCGCGCCGCAAACCATTTATTCCGACCATTTCTTAGGCATTGATCCTATTGACGGGCCGATAGGCTATAAATTGGAAGCGCCGCCGCTGCATCCGCTGCTGCTCTCCAGCACCATGAACGGCTTTGGCAATCAACACGCCGAGCTGATGCGGCAATTCCCGCACACCCAGGTTGTGCTGGCGCTGCTGCGCGATGGTTTTCATGAGCAATCGGCGGGCGGTGCGGTGGATCTGCGCAGCGATGGCTCGCCAGTGCTGAACTATCCCTTGAATGACTACATCTGGGATGGGGTGAGACGCGCATTCCTGAATATGGCGGAAATTCAATTCGCCGCCGGCGCCACGCAGGTCATGCCAACCCATGAAATGGCCAGGCTCTACACCTCCTGGGCCGAGGCGAAAAAGGAAATTCAAGCCCTGCCCTATGAAACCTTGCGCGCGCGCGTGGTTTCCGCGCACGTTATGGGCGGCTGCGCCATGTCCGGCAATGCCAACCAGGGGGTGGTCGATGGCAATGGCCGCTACTATGGCGTATCCAATCTCTCGGTGCATGACGGCTCGATTTTCCCCACCTCGATCGGGGCCAATCCGCAACTCTCGATTTATGGCGTGACAGCACGCATGGCGGCGGGCTTGGCGAAACAATTGAGCGGGAAGGACGCGCCCAAACTCAAGGCCCAGGCAGCATGATCGCACGTTTTTTACGCCGGCTATTGTGGCTGCAAGCCCTGGCCATACTGGCCTTGGCCGGCTGGCTCTTGTGGTTGGGGCTGGGCTGGTTGACAGCCAGCCTGCTGGCGCTGGCCGGCCTGATTGCTGTACGCATCTTGATCACCCTGCAAAATTTTGTGCTTGCCTGGCATTATGGCCGGGGCCAGACGCGCCCGGCGCACAGCAAGCTCACGCTGTGGCAAAAACTCCGCTTATTCGCCGGCGAATGGAGCGCCACGCTCAGTTCCTCGTCCTGGCTGATGATCAGCCACATGTTCAGCGAACGCGACAAAATGGAAGACCAGGGTTTGCCGGTGTTGCTGGTGCATGGCTGGGCTTGCAACAGCGGCTATTGGAGCCATCTCAGCCGGCGTTTGATGGCGCAAGGCATACGCCATTACGCCCTGGATCTGGAACCGGCCCTGGCTCCAATCGACGCCTACACCCCTTTGCTTGCGGCCAAAATCGATGCCGTGCTGGCCAAAAGCGGGGCCAAACAAGTGATTATCGTGGCGCACAGCATGGGCGGCTTGGCCACGCGCGCCTATTTGCGCGCACACGGCGCGGCCAAAATCGCGCATGTGATCACGCTCGGCAGTCCGCACCATGGCACTGGCCTTGCGAATTTCGGCATGGGTGAAAACTCGCGCCAGATGCGCTATCACAAACAAAGCGGCCCCAGTCCCTGGCTGCAAACCCTGGCCGCCAGTGAAACGAAAGACACGCGCGCCCTGTTCACCTCAATCTGGTCGCGCGATGACAATATCATCTCGCCGCAAAATTCCAGCGAATTGCCGGGCGCGCGCAATATCGCCCTGCATGGCATGGGCCATGTGGCGCTGGCCCTGCATCCGCAGGTGCAAGATGTGTTATTGCAGGAAATCGCCCATATCCGCAGCGCTGCTGAGCGCAACTGATACACGGGCGTCATGCAGATCCATGCATGACGCCCGCTGCCAGCGCATAAAAACATCCCAAGCGCAACGCAAAAAAATTTCCATGAGGCAAAATATTTGCTTGCATCGGCCGACACATATCCTTACAATGTTGACATACTGCAACGAACGAAGCAAAACTCTTGACGGGCCAGCAGTAAAACATAAGCGCATGATTGCACTGATCAAATTCAATTGATGGTGCGCATATTTGCGCATGTCATATCCATCCAGTTTGTGTTTCACCCCGAATATGTAGATAGCGCAAGCGCATGATTGCATGCATTGGGCGCAATTGCTGACGTATGAACTCTTTTCATGCGCAGAAACCGGATTTATGTTGCATCTGTTTTAAAGCAGCAAATAAGGCATCCCCCGGCAGCAACTTTGTTAACACTCTTTTTATGAGAACCCATATGCACAATTTTAAAAAAATCGCTCTTGCCTCCCTGCTCTCCGGTTTCGCTGCATTCGCACAAGCAGAAACAGTCAATTTTGAAGATGTCACGCGCTTTTCTACCGGTAATTTCACTTCCGGCAGCTTTTCTTTCTTTATGTCCGGAACCGCTTCGGTGATTTATAACGCCCAATACTGCGGCCCCAGCTGTCCGGTGAATGGCAGCAATATCGCCCTGATGCCATATGGCAATCTGAGCAACCAGCTTGGTTATTTGCGCATGAGTAAAGCAGATGGCTCGACCTTCAGCTTGAACAGCTTTGATGGCGCCGCTTCGTTCAATTTCAATGAATCAGGCACAAAGCACTATATTCCGCTGCAAATCGATGCAGTTGGCATCACGGCCAATGGCGCGCAAGTGACGCAATCCTTTGCGATTGATCGCGATACCCCGAGCGGCCCGCTGGCTTTCACCAATTTCACCTTTAACAGCGCATTCTCCAATCTGTCGTCTGTCACCTTCAGCGCAAGCGGCTCGTCCCATCCTTTTTACAATGGTTTAGCCATTGATAATATTAATACTGCCGCAGCAGTGCCGGAAGCAGAAACCTATGCCATGATGCTGGCTGGCCTGGCTGCTTTGGGTTTATTCTCCAAGCGCAAGAAAAGCGCCTGATTCACATTTCAGATGCTGAATAAAAAACGCCGGTTTATACCGGCGTTTTTTTCGCAATAAAATCTTGCGTAACAGCATCTATTCAGAGGACTTGTCTCAACGAATTAGAACGTCTGCGATCCTCTTGCATATCCCCTGTGCCAATTCCTTTATTGATCCACTGCTGTCGGACGCTGGCTTATCACGACACGCAAGCCAGCCGCCCCTGATGGCCCGAATCCGGCTGAATAATCACATTTAATGCATTACGCCCACCGGCTTCACACTGCCGCAATCATTAGCCAACCATTTCCCTTGCAAATTGACTGTATGCGTGGTCGATTTGCCCTGATGGCTGGAGGTGGTGTTCGACACCACGCTGTACTGGCTTGCACTGATCAAGCTGACTTCGCCTTCAGTTTTGGAAGGCGGCTTGCTGCACACTGTGCTGAATTTCATCTTGCCGTTGACCGCGTTCTCGATCTTGGTGCTGCACTTATCCCGGGTTTCCACCAAGCCTTTGCGCTGCTTGACCATGTCCGGCGTCAGGCAGATTTTCATAACCATGCCATCCTTGCCCATCTTTGGCAGCGGCATACCTTGCTTGGCCATCATTTCCTCAATCATTTTGCGCTGTTCGGGCGGCACATTTTGCAAATGCTTGCGCGCCTCTTCCATCGACTTGTTTTCTGCACTGTCGCTGGATTGCATCTTCGATGTCACTTCCCACAAACCGGGATTGACAGTATCAGCAGCCTGCGCCAGCGAGAGACAAGCGCCCGCGCCAAGCATGAAAGCGGCAACAGAAATCAGATATCTCATCACAACTCCCTGCAAGATGGAAATTCAGCAAGAATACCGTAAAACCGGGGCAAAATTGAGATTCAGCATACGCACTCGCCAGCCTGACCGCCGGTAAATCACAGTGTCAAAACGGCGCCAATATGCAACTGCCCGCCTTGCACCACATCAGCGCGCAAACCACCCCGGCCCACCCAATATTTGACCACTTGCGGCGCGCTGATTGCCGGCCCGGCCAGTAAATCGCCGACGATGGAACAGGGTTCGCATAACTCCACTCCGCGCAACACCAGCTCGCCAAGCTGGAATTGCTTACCGACCAAATCATTGAGCCTGACACCGCGCGTGACCAGATTGCGGCGGATCACGGACGGCTCATAAGCACGCCCGTACAGCTGACAAAAGGCTTCCAGTTCTTCGGCTTCGACCAGCGTAATGTTCTGTCCCGGCTCATCCTGCTTGCCATAATTACGATCGCCGGCAATGCCCTTGCCGGCGTCCACTTGCACGCTGTGCTGTGCAGTCAAGGGCGCACCATGTGCGGCGCTGATAAAAATGTGTTCAATCATCTCTTGCATCCCTGGGAAAGCCTGAAAAAGTGTATGCCGGCAGATAAAAACAAGCTGAAGCCCGGCCAGCTGCACAATAACATGCACTCATGCCAATTCACGATCCCGGCGCACACCCAGACCCATCTTTTTCAAGCATATGCGCGCAAGACACGGTTTTGTCATGTTTGCTCCCTATGATCTGCCATTTTCAACGCCCCCGGCATTCAACATCATGCGCGAATTCCTTTGCCTGAGCCTGCTCAGCACCCTGCTTACCGCCTGTGGCGGCAGCCAAACCACCCAAGCCAGCACATCTGCAGCAAACAGCGCCGCGCCTGCCCCGGCATATGCAGTCAGCACAGTCAGTTTTGATCTGGAAACCGAAAACCTCAGCGAAAGCATGGGCGATATGGATGATCCGGCGATCTGGCTGCATCCGCAAGAGAGCGCCAAGAGTCTGGTGGTCAGCGCGATCAAAGATGGCGGCATGCGCGTATATGATCTGCAAGGCAAATTGCTGCAAAGCATCGCCCCCGGCGCGCTCAATCACGACAGCAAGGGGAAAAGCCGCTACAACAATGTGGACATCGTGTACGGCTTTAAACTGGATGACAATTCGGTAGTCGATCTGGCCATCGCCACCGACCGTGGCCAGGACTTGATCCGGGTTTGGAAAATCGACCCGCAAAGCGCCCTGCCCTTAATCGACATCACCTCTGCCGCGCCACTGCGCCTGTTCCCCGGCGCGCCGGCGGAAGGCCGGGAACAGGACGCCGCCAGCGATGTGGCCATGAGCGTCTCCAAACAGCATACCGGCTATGGCATCGCCCACTATTCAGACAAGGCCAGCGGCAAGCATTTTGTGCTGGTGAATCAGCGCAAACAGGCGCGCATTAAACAATTTGAATTGATCGCAGAAGCCGGCGGCAAGGTGAATGTGGCGGCCCTGGCCGGGCGCGACTGGCGCTTTCCCTACACCTGGCGCGGGCAAAACCTGCGTGAAAGCAATGAACAGGACGCCAGCCGCGACTGGAGTCCGCAATTTGAAGGCATGGTGGTGGATCAGCGCAATGGCATGCTGTACGCCGGCCAGGAAGATGTCGGCATCTGGCGGATTGACTTGAAAAGCGGTCAGGCCGACACCCAGCCGGTGTACGAAACGCGCGGCAGCGGACGCGAGAGCTACAGCCAGAACGGGGCCGTGGTGAAACACAGCTTTTTCAACCCGGACAGTAAAATCAGCCGTGACCTGGAAGGCTTGAGCATTTATTACGGCCCCAATGGCGGCGGCTATCTGATTGCCTCCAGCCAGGGCGGCGCACACGGCGAAGCGCCGAATCTGAGCGATGCGCCACATGACGACAGCTTTACGGTGTTTTCCATAAATGGCGCAGCGAAACCCGTTTTGCTGCAAGGCTTCCGCCTGAACCAGGGCAGTCAAGGCAATCCCGAAGGGGTGCAGGAATGTGACGGCGCGGATGTGCTGGCCTTCCAGCTGCCGGGCTATCCTTATGGCCTGCTGGTGACGCAAGATGGTTATAACGACGACTTGAACCAGCTCAATGGCACAGTCAAACAAACCAATCTGAAATTCACCAGCTGGGAAAAAATCGCCAATGCGCTCAAGCTGGAAAAGTACAACAACTTCGATCCGCGCAAATTCTGATCCACACCCGGACGACAGACTGCCAAGCCGGCCTCTGACAGGGCAGGCTTGGCGCAGGCCGCAAACAGGCGTTTGGTGTGCATCCGACGGGCAGGCGCCGCCAGCAGCGAGGCATCCGGCCAGCTTGATAGCGCTTGCAGGCGCGGCTTTTGCCACGAATAGCCCTTGTCGCGCGCCACAGACTTGTTCGCCGCTGAATGCGCTCCCACCGCAGATGGCGAGCAGAGTCTTGGGCGGCGTGTCAGGCACAGCGGGGCAGACTGACGGCTGGACTGCCTCATTCCAGCGCGGAAACTGCCGGGCCGTATGCGGCGCCTGTATGCGCTTGCCGCCTGATGCGGCACAACAGGCGCAGCAGGCGCGAGCCATACTATAATGGCCGATTGCGCATTCCATCCGTACAACCCATGCAAGCCAATATTCCCTTGCCCAAAGCAGGCCAGCGTTTCGCCCTGCCGCCAGTCACAGGCTCTGCTGACGCCTATTTATTAGCGCAAGCTGCGCTGCAACTGAGCGCCCAAGGCCGCATGCTGACCGTGTTTGTCGCCCATGCCGCCGATGGTCAGCGTCTGCTGGAAGAAATGCAATGGTTCGCCGAGGGACAAGGCGCGGCCAAATTGCGCTGCCACTTCCTGCCGGACTGGGAAACCCTGCCGTATGACGCTTTTTCGCCGCACCAAGACCTGGTGTCCGAGCGCATGGAAACCCTGTATGAAGTGCAAATGCGGCGCTGCGATGTCTTGCTGGCGCCCGCCACCACCGCCTCCGTGCGCATGGCCCCGCCCTCCTTTCTGGCGGCCTACACTTTTTTCTTCAAACAAGGCGAGCGCCTGGATGAAGCCAAGCTCAAATCGCAATTGACGCTGGCCGGCTACAACCATGTTTCACAAGTCATGTCGCCGGGCGAATATGCAGTGCGCGGCGGCTTGATTGATCTGTGGCCGATGGGCTCAGCCCTGCCCTATCGCCTGGATTTATTCGGCGACACCTTGGAAGGCATCCGCACCTTTGACCCGGATAATCAGCGCTCGCTGTATCCGGTGCCGGAAGTGCGCATTTTGCCGGGACGCGAATTCCCCATGGATGAAGCGGCGCGCAATGGCTTTCGCAAGCGCTGGCGCGAATTTTTTGAAGGCGATCCCAGCCGCAGCCCGATGTATAAAGACATGGGCAACGGCATCGCCGCCGCCGGCATTGAATACTATCTGCCGCTGTTTTTCGATGAAACCGCCAGCCTGTTTGACTATCTGCCCGCCGACGCCTGCTTTGCCATGCATGGCGAAATTGATCAAAGCCTGCGCCGCTTCGCCGAAGAAACCGCGTCACGCTATAAATTCTTAGGCGCCCAGCGCGAGCGCCCGCTGCTGGCGCCGGAACAGATTTTTTTAAGCGCAGAAGAGTTTTTCACGCGCGCCAAGCCCTGGCCGCGCTTAGCCATCCGCCCGCAGGCCAGCCCGGAAAACAGCGAAACAGAAAACGACGAAGCCGCCGCCGGCAAATTGCCGCAATCCGGGCCGCTGCCGAATCTGGCGGTGAACCGCCATCTGGAAGACCCCTTCATCAATTTGCGCAGCTTTTTGCAGCAGGCCAAAGGCCCCAGCCTGCTGTGCGCCGAAAGCAATGGCCGGCGCGAAACCCTGCTGCAAACCTTGCGCGAATACGATATCGAACCAGCCCAATGCGAAGGCTGGCAAGGTTTTCTGGCCACAAGCGGCAAACTGGCCTTGAGCGTGGCCCCGCTGTCGGCTGGCTGCGTGCTGCAATTTGAGGGACAAACGCTCTACCTGATCACAGAAAGCGAGCTGTACGCCAACACCCCGCGCCGCAGTGGCCGCAAGCGGCAAGAGAGCGTGACCCAGGTTGACGCCATGATCCGCGACCTGTCCGAACTCAAACCGGGCGACCCGGTGGTGCATGAGAGTCATGGCATTGGCCGCTATCTGGGCTTGATCAGCATGGATCTGGGCTTTGGCGAAACAGAGTTTTTGCATCTGGAATACGCCAAAGACGCCAAACTGTATGTGCCGGTGGCGCAGCTGCATGTGATTTCGCGCTACTCGGGGGCCGCCTCAGACGATGCGCCGCTGCACAGCTTAGGCTCAGGCCAGTGGGAAAAAGCCAAGCGCAAGGCGGCCCAGCAAGTGCGCGACACCGCCGCCGAATTACTGAATTTATATGCGCGCCGCGCCGCCCGCAGCGGCCATGCGTTTGAATATTCCGCGCATGATTACGAACGTTTTGCTGACAGCTTCGGCTTTGAAGAAACGCCCGATCAGGCGCAAGCGATTCAAGCTGTGATCCGCGACATGACCAGCGGCAAGCCGATGGATCGCTTAGTCTGCGGCGACGTCGGCTTTGGTAAAACCGAAGTCGCCCTGCGCGCCGCCTTTGTCGCCGTGATGGGCGGCAAACAGGTGGCGATTTTGGCCCCCACCACCCTCTTGGCAGAGCAGCATGCGCAAAATTTCGCCGACCGCTTCGCCGATTGGCCGGTCAGAATTGCCGAAATGTCGCGCTTTCGCAGCGGCAAAGAAATCACCCAAGCCATCAAAGGCTTAGCCGCCGGCACAGTCGATATCGTGATCGGCACGCATAAACTCTTGTCGCCCGAGATACAGTTCGCGCGCTTAGGGTTGATCATCATCGACGAAGAACACCGCTTCGGCGTGCGGCAAAAGGAAGCGCTGAAAAATCTGCGCGCCGAAGTCGATGTGCTGACCCTGACGGCGACCCCGATTCCACGCACCTTGGGCATGGCCCTGGAAGGCTTGCGCGAATTTTCCGTGATCGCCACCGCGCCGCAAAAACGGCTGGCGATTAAAACCTTTGTGCGCGGCGAAGATGATTCCGTGATCCGCGAAGCCTGCTTGCGCGAGATGAAGCGCGGCGGCCAGATCTATTTCCTGCATAACGAAGTCGATACGATTGAAAACCGGCTGGCGAAATTGCAAGCCCTGCTGCCGGAGGCGCGCATCGGCGTCGGCCACGGCCAGATGCATGAACGCGACCTGGAGCGCGTCATGCGCGACTTTGTGGCGCAGCGCTTTAATATTTTGCTGTGCACCACGATTATTGAAACCGGCATCGACGTCCCCAGCGCCAACACCATCATCATCCACCGCGCCGATAAATTCGGCTTAGCCCAGCTGCACCAGCTGCGTGGCCGCGTGGGCCGCTCGCACCATCAAGCCTATGCCTATTTGCTGGTGAATGATATGCAGGGACTGGGCAAACAAGCCGAACGGCGGCTGGAAGCGATTCAACAAATGGAAGAATTGGGCAGCGGCTTTTATCTGGCCATGCACGATCTGGAAATTCGCGGCGCCGGCGAAGTGCTGGGTGATAATCAATCCGGCGAAATGCACGAAGTCGGCTTCCAAATGTATTCCGACATGCTCAGCGCCGCCGTGCGCGCGCTGAAAAACGGCAAAGAACCGGATCTCACCGCGCCGCTCTCGACCACCACAGAAATCAATCTGCATGTGCCGGCCCTGCTGCCAAACGATTTCTGCGGCGATGTGAATCAACGCCTGTCAATTTACAAGCGCTTGGCCAGCTGTGAAAACGATGACGCGCTCAACCAGATCCAGGAAGAAATGATTGACCGCTTCGGCAAATTGCCCGAGCAGGCGCAAGCCCTGCTGGAAACCCACCGCCTGCGCGTGCTGGCCAAGCAAGCCGGGGTGGCGAAAATCGACGCCAACAGCGAACAAGCCGTATTGCACTTCATCCCGCAACCGCCAATCGACCCGTACCGCATCATCAATCTGATCCAGAAAAGCCGCAATATCAAACTGCACGGCCAGGACAAATTGAAAATCAGCAGCGCCATGCCTGATCTGGCGGCGCGCGTTGCCCAAATCAAACAAACCATACGCGCACTTTTGCACTGACAACCATGAGCATGAAATTGATTTTGCAAGGCCCGTCCTGCACCCAAGCACTTGCGCAAGCCTGCGCCGCCTTATTCCCCGGCAGCACTTTACAGAATTTCGCGCAATTTCCCTACCAGACTTGGCGCATAACCGATTGCGCCGCCCCCGGCGATGCGCAGCGGCAGCAATTGCAAGCCTTGTGCGAAGGCGTATGCGACTATGCGCTGCTGCCGCAAAGCATGAACTGGGACAGCTTCGGCTTACTGGTGATGGACATGGATTCAACCTTGATCACCATCGAATGCATTGATGAAATCGCCGATCTGCAAGGTTTAAAAGCGCAAGTCTCAGAAATCACCGAAGCGGCGATGCGCGGCGAACTCGATTTTGACGCCAGCTTAAAGCGCCGCGTCGCCCTGTTGCAGGGACTGCCGCAAGCCGCTTTGCAGCAGGTCTATGAAGAGCGTCTGCGCTTTTCGCCGGGGGCGGAAAACATGCTGGCGGCCATGCGCGCGCATGGCGTGAAAACCCTGCTGGTGTCCGGCGGCTTCACCTTTTTTACCGAGCGCGTCAAAGCGCAGATGCAGCTCGATTATGCGCACGCCAATCAACTCGGCGTGGCCGATGGCAAATTAAGCGGCCAGGTCGAAGGTGAAATTCTCAATGCCGCCAAAAAACGCGACTTCCTGCAGCACTACTGCGCACAACTCGGCATCACAGCACAGCACGCGATCGCCATGGGCGATGGGGCCAATGATTTACTGATGATGGGCGCCGCCGGCCTGTCTGTGGCCTACCACGCCAAGCCGCGCGTCAAACAACAAGCCATGTGCGGCTTTGATCATGTCGGCATGGATGGCATGCTGGCCTTATTGGCGTATTGAGCGCCCCCCCCCCCCGCACCCCGCGCGCATGTGAGCCACGCCCTGCGGCCCACATGCGCGCTAGGCCCGCTTTGCTGGCCGCGCCGGCATATCTCCCCATTCCGATACGCGAAGTATTCATATCGCTGCAGCCGCTGCGCTGGCTGCAGCGCCACATTCATTTTCAATAAGTAAATCCACATCATTTTTCCCGCAATGTAATTTTCCAATGAGAAACATTGCCACACCGGATGAATAAGGCGAGTCGCATTATCAAGAAACTCATTCATTTCACAGATGTAAAAAAATATTGCTATGCATATGCATTTTTTCGCACAGACATTTTCTGCTCTGGTAAGATATGTCCACATGCTAGAACACGCCATAAACAAAATATGGCGGTTAACACCATAAAAGCCCTCCTGGAGATAATATGTATAAGCAGGCTCTTAAAACTGCCTTTTCCTATCTTTTGATTTTAGCAGCCGGACTTGGCACAGGTTATGCCGCCGTGCGCGCGCCGGATTGGTTTAAATCCCCATACACCGAAGGTAATTACAGCCAGCATTATGCTGCCGCCGGCAAACAGATTGTAGTATATGGCACACAAACCTGCCCGTTTTGCGCAAAAACCCGGGAATACTTAGCTGGCAAAAAAATCAACTTTGCTGATTTGGATGTAAATCATGACAAACAGGCTGGCAAGCGCTTCAAAGAAATGGGCGGCAAAGCGGTGCCGGTGATTTTAATTGGCAACCGCCGCATCGACGGCTTTAATGAAAAAGCAATCGAAGAAGCATTGCAAAAGGCGCAAAAACCGGTCTGATTATTCCAAGGCGGGCCTCAATCATCATCCCGCCCGCCTTTCATCTCACTATTCAATATCATATTGTCATATCTGACAATGTGAGGGCTGGATATTATCTTGCGCAGTCATTTTTATAACGTGTCTGTTCACGCTTTCGATAAAAGCGTGTTTCGACAAGTTCGGTACGAACGATTCACGGATATAAAATGAAAACCGCCAGCGGCATTTTGGCGCGCCGTTCGCCCTGAGCCTGTCGAAGGGCATGGTTGATCATGGTTCGACACGCTCACCACGAACGGCAAAACCGTGGTTCGACAAGCCCGGCGCAATGAAGCTGCAACCCGCTTGGTATATAAGACCGAATAGTTAGCGCAGTGGCTGAATAGATACATTTTTTATTGCAAATAGCGATATGACGCACGCAGTCTTGCATATCCAGCTCATACAGAAAATGCAGCTTATGCATTTCGCCTGAATGCAGGCGCAACAATTTCCGGCCAGAAGAACGCCGGCTTCAATTGGAGAGATATGATGAAAAGCAAATTCTCGCTGTTTTTATTTACAGTTGGCGTAACATTCAGCAGCCTGTCTTTTGCATATTACAGCTGCTACGATCGCTGCTCTATCGATTACAGATATTGTCAAGATGGTGCTGTAAGCTGTCTTCAGCAATATCAAGCCTGTTATATGGCATGTGATCCCTGAAAAACAGCGCAGATAAGCCGGCATCCGGCAGCGGTGGATTAAGGAATTGGAGTGAATGACAACTCCCCATGCGCCACCGCTGGCTTAACCATAAAACCCGATTGCGCGCCCACACAGAAACGGCTGTCTCATTAAACAAGCCGGAGCATGATCGCGCGCGCAATCATCCGGCAGCAGATGGCTTACACCTTTTTTTTGCGGACGCTCTTATTAAAAAAATCAGCGTCTTTTCACCCCAACCGCATCCCGCTAAACGGTTTGCACCTACTGGAGTTTTCTGATGAAAGCCAAATTATCCCTGTTCATTTTTGCCCTGGGCGTCGCCGCCAGCAGCGCATCGCACAGCATCACCATGTGCGAGCGTATTTGCCTGATTGATTATCGCGCCTGTCTGGCTGATGGCATTCCGAGCTGGAGCTGCAGCCGTGAGAAAAACATTTGCATGAACGACTGCAACGCCGCTTAATGTCCCCCCCCCAGGAGAAACCCGATGAAACGCAAAATCGCTTTATTTTTGTTTGCCTTTGGCGTAAGCACCAGCGCAATGTCCGGCATGTGGAATTGCGAAAACATGTGCTTCTATGAATATAACCAATGTGTTGCTGCTGGCGAGCCGTGGTATCAATGTGAAGACTTTAAATGGTCATGCCTGGGTTCCTGCGGCATTCAACAGCCCTGAAGCATTGCCCGTGTAAAACAGGCTTGACCCGGCATGCGCCAACTGTTGCAACAGGCATGCCAGCTTGATGTCACATACCACGCAGGTCTTTTCCTTGACAACGTATGTGATTTTTCAAATGTGTTTTTTGGATGAGAATCATGATGAAACGTAAAGTTGCCTTGTTTTTGTTTGCATGCGGCATGAGCGCCTCCGCCATTGCGGCGATGGACAATTGCTCGCATTGCTATGCCGATTACCGCGCCTGTATCGCCTCCGGCACGCCCCGTTTTCTTTGCAATGAAGCAAAATGGGATTGCCTGGCATATTACTGCGGCATTCAAACTCCTTAATCCGTAAAACATGCATAACCACACATCAGCGTGGTTATGCAGCACGGCTTTTGCCAACTGAGCAACGCCGAATTGCAGCAAGTCCTGCCTGGAAAGCTAGCGTTGCTGCATCAAATACAGCAGCGACGTCACAAGCTCTGAGCGCATTTTTTCATCCCAACACAAGGAAACAATATGAAAGCGAAACTCTCATTATTTCTGTTCGCCATCGGCTTAGCTGCTTCCAGCGCCTATGCTTATGACGAATGCCGCTATGGCTGCGACCTTGAATACCGCCAATGCTTAGCGCAGGCTAACGGCGACTGGCTGGCAGTTGATGCCTGCATCGAAAATGTCTTGAGCTGCAAAGACCGCTGCCGCACTTGATGCAACATGCAAGCTGGCGGCTAAGCGCCGCCGGCTTGCTTATTCATTCAACCAATCACGCAATTCGTAATACCAATATGTGAGCTGCGCCGCCAGCAAACCGGCCCCGGCGCCAGTCCAGGGCAAACCCCATTGGGCAAACTGCTGCAGCCGCTGCGTGTCGCCCGTCAACGCGCGCGCCAACACTTCGCCGGCGGCGGAAGTCGGCCCCACGCCATGCCCGCCAAACCCCATCGCATACCACAGCCCCGGCGCCAGATTGCCGATTTGCGGCATTTTATGCCGCGCATAACTCATCAAACCGCACCAGGCATGCTCCACCTTGACCCCGGCCAGCTGCGGATAGACTTTCAACATATCGCCATACAACAAGCGCGCCACCTGCTGCGGGCTTTTGCGCATAATCGAGATGCGCCCGCCCCACAGCAAGCGCGTATCCGGCAAGGGGCGGTAGTAATCAAAGGCAAAGCGGGTGTCATACACCGCCGCCGGGGTGCGCATGGCGTCTTGCAAACGCGCGCCCAGCGGCTCGGTGGCCATCACATAGGTGGCGATGGGCAAAATCGCGCGCGCTAATTGCGGATACAGTTTTTCGATATACCCGCCGCAACACACCAGCAAGTGTTCGGCCTCGACACTGCCCTGCGCAGTCTCAACCCGCCAGCCTGAACCGCTGCGGCTGATGTGCAATGCGCGCGAATCTTCATACACTTGCACGCCATGGCCGCGCAAAGCCGCCGCCACGCCCTGCGCATATTTGAGCGGATGAAAGTGAAAAGCGTTTTTCTCAAACAAGGCGCCAAAATAACGTTCGCTCAAGAGCTGTTCACGCAATTGCCCGCGCGATACGCTCTCCCACTGCACGCCCAGCTGATCGCGCATAAACGCTTGTTGCTGCTGCAATATCGCATCGTCATCAAACCAGTTCGCCAGCAAAATGCCGCTTTCCACCTTGTCGCAGTCAATCGCATAGCGTGCGATGCGGCGGCGGATCAACTCCACCGCTTCCAGCGTCAATTGATACAGCGCGCGGCCTTTTTCCGGGCCGGCCTGCGCTAACAAGGCGCGCTCGCCCAGGGAATAGCCGCCAAACACAAAACCGCCATTCAAGCCGGACGCGCCATGCCCGATTTGCTGCGCCTCCAGCACGCACACATCGGTTTCGCCACGCTCAGCCAAGGACAGCGCGCTGGCCATGCCGGCAAAACCGCCGCCAATAATCGCCACCCGGCAACGTTGCCCGCCTTGCAGGCGGGGATAGCGCTCGCCCGCGCTGCTGGCGCGGTAAAAACTCAGATCAGATAAAGCGCTCATGACTGACCGCCCTTGCCTGCGGATAAAGTGGGATAGCCTTGCAGATGCAGGCGCAATCCGGCATCGCTGTGTGCAAGCGTGGCTTGCGCGCCGATCGGCAAACTGGCGCGCCGTTTGATATGGCCATACGGCAGGCCGGTGAAAATCGGCGCCTTAAGCCGGCTTTGCAGATGCGCCAGCATGGCGGCAAAATCAAATCCATTGTCATAAGGCGCGAGACGATAGCCGGAAAAATCGCCCAGCACAATCGCGCGCTGGCGCTGCAACACCCCGGCATGCAAGAGCTGCAAAAGCATGCGCTCAATGCGGTAAGGATGTTCGCTGACATCTTCTAAAAACAAAATGCCGCCATCGGTTTGCGCCGGCGTCGGAAAATACGGCGTGCCAAGCAGACTGAGCAGCATGGCCAGATTGCCGCCCCATAACACGCCCTCAATCTTTTGCCCCGGCGCCAGGCTGCTGCCGGCAGCCTCGGCCTGTGCATCCAGCAGCAGGCTGTGCTGCGGCTGCTGCAGAATGGCGCAAAATTGGCTCAGCATATAGTCATTGACTTGCGGCAAGATGAAATCATCGCACAGCATGGGGCCGGAAAAACTGCAGGCCCCGGTTTGCCGCCATAAGGCCAGATTCAAGGCGGTGAAATCGGAATAGCCGAAAAACAGCTTGCCGCTTTCGGCCAGCAGATCCCATTGCACTTGATCCAGAATGCGGCTCAGGCCATAGCTGCCGCGCAAGGCCAGCACGACTTGCGCCTGCGGATCTTTGGCAGCGGCATGCAGCGCAGCCACGCGCGCGGCATCCGTGCCGCCAAAGCGCAACATGCGCGCATCATGCGCATACAGATTGCGCACGCAAAAGCCGAGTTGCTGCAGGCGGCGCAGGCCAAGTTCAAGGTTGGCGCCTTCCTGGGCGCAGCCGGAAGGGGCGCACAGAACCAGGCCGGGCTGATGTGAAAAGACGGGGGATAAAACTTGCTCGGGTTCAGACATCGGAACATCACTCATAGCACAGGGATGGGGCTTATTTTCCGGGTAAGCCGTGTAAGCGGGTTGCCCGGAGTTGATTCGCGGCTAAAGCCGCTCCTGCCAGGGCTGCTCAGGCGTCATTCGCCAGGCAGCCGCACCGGCAAAGCATTGCCGCATTGTACATGCTGCGCCTTACGGCAACACGCTTTGCCATGGCACACTGCGTCCCTGGCAATGGGCATCAATCATGCTGACAAAGTCCGGCAACAGGGCATGCGGCAAATCGTGGCCCATGCCTTCAAAAATGCGCAAACTGCTGTTTGGCAATAAGCGGTGGCAATCCTCGCCGCAAGCCAGCGGCAAGAGCGGATCTTGGCGCCCATGCATGACCAGGGCGCGCGCCTTGACTTGCGGCAGCAGCGCGACCCGGCTGCCGGAAGCGGCCACCGCCAGCAATTGGCGCGCCGTGCCTTGCGGATTGAAGCTGCGCGCCAGACCGGCGGCTATGCGCTGGCGCAATTGCGCTTCCTCAAATGGAAAACCCGGGCTGCCCAGCACACGCCACACATTCACACTGTAATCCAGCAATTCCTCCTGGCTGGCGCCGGGCTTGGGGCCGCTCAACATCACCCGGCGCGCCGCCCTGACCGGGCCGGGCAAGCCGCGCCGGCCGCTGGTGGACATGATGGAAGTCAAACTCAGACAACGCCCGGGATGCATGGCGGCAATCAATTGCACAATCATACCGCCCATTGAAGCCCCGGCCAGATGCGCTTGCCGCACGCCGGCGTCATCCAGCACCGCCAGACAATCCAGCGCCATATCGGATAAAAGATAAGGCGCGCGCAATGGCAGACGGAAAATCGATTTCACATACGCCAGCGGCAAATTGGGCCGTCCCAGATGCGGCAAATGTGACGACAGGCCGGCGTCGCGATTATCCAGGCGGATCACAAAATAACCGGCGCGCACCAGGCCCTGCACCAATTCCGGCGGCCAGGAAATGAGTTGCATGCCCAAGCCCATCACCAGCAGCAGCGGCACGCCGCCCGCATCGCCATCGGTGCGATAACACAATCGCACCCCGGCGCGCTCGACAAAGCGAAAGCCCTGCCCCGCCGCCTGCGTCAACAGGCTGTCATCTTCGGCCTGGCGCTCATAGCGCCGCTGGGTTTTATGCCACATCATGCCCTCCCGCCAATCAAGTCGCACCAGGCTCACACTTGCTGCAATGCTTGCGTAAAGTCATCCAGTAAATCGGCCTCGTCTTCGATCCCCACCGCCACCCGCAACAGCGATTCCGCAATCCCCATGCTGGCGCGGCGCTCCTGCCCCATTTCATAGAAAATCGTATGCGCCACCGGAATGATCAAGGTGCGGTTATCGCCCAAATTGCTGCTCGGAATAGCCAGCTGCAGCGCATCCAAAAAGGCAAAGCAATCCAGCTCAGGCAGCAACTCAAAACTCAGCAAAGCCCCGCTGTGGCGGAATAATGTGCCGGCAAGCGCATGCTGAGGATGATTTTCCAGCCCCGGGTAATACACCGCCGCCACCTTGGCATGGCTTTGCAAGAGGCGCGCCAAGGCCAGCGCATTGCTGCAAGTGCGCGCGGTGCGCAGGGCCAGGGTTTCCGCCCCCACCGCCAAATGATGCGCCGCCTCCGGCGCCAGGGCCGCGCCGAAATCGCGCAAGCCCTTGGCGCGGATCTGCGCCAGACCCCAGGTTTTGGGCGGATTGCGTTTGTAGTTTTCCGCGATATGCGGCCAACGCTGCCAGTCATACAAGCCGGTGTCGGTCAAGGCCCCGCCCAGGGCATTGCCATGACCGCCTATGCTCTTGGTGAGCGCATTGATCACCAGATGCGCGCGCACCGCCTTGGGTTGGAACAGCCAGGGATTGGTCATGGTGTTATCCACCACATATAACAAGCCCAAGTCATCACACAAAGCGCCGATGCGCTCCAGATCAGCGATCTGGGTGCGCGGATTGGCGATGGTTTCAACAAACACCATGCGCGTGGCCGGCGTGATGGCGGCTTTCACCTGCGCCACATCCGTCGCGTCCACCATGCTCACCGTCACCCCCTGCTGAGCGCAGGTTTGCCACAGGCTGTTGGTGTTGCCAAACAGAAATTGGGAAGAAATCACATGGTCGCCCGCGCGCAGCAAGCCTTGAAACAGCGCGCCAATCGCCGCCATGCCGGTGGCGAAGCACACCGTGCCGGCCCCGTCTTCCATTAAATTAACCTTGTCTTCCAAGGCCGCCACCGTCGGATTGCCCTGACGGCCATAGCGATAACCGGGCTGACGCCCCTGAAACACCGCCGCCAGCTCGCGCGCATTGGCATAGCCGAAAGCGACCGAATTATGCACCGGCTTGTGCAAAGAGCCATGCTCAATACCCTTTTGCCGGTCGGCATGCAAGATGCCGGTGGTAAACCCCTTTTTCTTTTGTTCCATGCCTCATCCTTGCGCCGAATTTTTCCCGGCCAATCCGGGTTTTTGGCGCGTTTGCGTCATCAAAGCGTCATATTGTAGCGCTGGCGTCGCCGCAAACGTCAGCGCCCTGCCGAATTTTTGCCAGCCATGCGCCCGGCCCGCGTCCGGCATCAAGCTTACGCGCGAAAAAGATGCCATTTTGCAAATATCCAACAAGCAATCCAGACCTTAAAAGCGCAAACAGCCCGCCTTTCCCCCCTTTTCTTTGCGCATCGGGCTTGCCAGGCGGGGGTAATAATGGCTGCAATCGACTAACGCCTAGCGCACAGATGGAGCCGAAGATGGAAAATCAGCAAACCGCCCGTGAGCCTCAAGTAAATCCTGGAATCGAACATGGCCTGCTGCTGCCGGAGCCGGAACTCGACTTGCCGACGGATGAAAATGGCCGCGCCGCACAGGAATTGCGCGCCATCCACGAAGCCATCGCCCGCGTTGAAGCCGAGGCCAAAGCCACCTTCGCCGCAGAAAGCCGGGCGCAGGCCGAAAGCCGCGCCCGCGCCATCGCCGAAGCGCGCGCCAAAGCCGACACCGAAGCCGCCGCCGCCGCCCAGGCCAAGGCCAAGGCCGCCGAAGAAGCGATTGCCGCCACCCGCGCCAAGCTCGAAGTTGAGCGCCAGGCCTGCTTAGCCTCAGAAGCGCGCACCGCCGCCGTGAATAAAGAAATCGCCGAACTGCGCGCCCGGGTGGAAGCGGATCAACAAGTCAAAGACGCCGCCGATGCGCGCGCCAAAGCCGAACAGGAAGTGCGCAAGCGCGCCATGCAGCAAGTGCAGCAAGACAGCGCCATGACCCAGCGCGCCAGCGAAGCCGCGCAACGTCTGCAAGAAGAAACCGAGCGCGCCCGCATTCAAGCCGCAGAACGCGAACAAACCTTCCGCCGCGCCGAAGAAGAAGCGCGCGCCCGCGCCGCAGTCGAAACCGAATTGGCGGCGATTGCGCGCAACCGCGAACAAATCGAAGAAAGCGCAAGAAAGAGCGCAGAACACCTGAAAAACGCCGAAGTGCAGCACCAAAAGCTGTACAAAGAGCGCACCGAACTCGATTGCGCCGCCCTCACCGATACGCTGGACCGCAGCGCGGCGGAAATCCGCGCACGCGAAGAAGCGCGCGCCCGCTTAGCGCTGGAACAGCAAAGCGAAGCCATGGCGCAAGCGCGCGCCGAGCACGAACGGCGCGCCGCCGAAGCGCTGCACCTGCGCTTGCAATCAGAATCGGAAATGGCGGAAATCGCCGAAGAGCTGCACAAAGCCGAAGGCATCGCCGCCCTCACCGCGCAAGCCCGGCGCGACGCAGACGCCCGCATCCGCGCCGCCACCGAAGCGCGCATCGCCACCGAAAAGAAATTGCAATCCGCCGCCTTGGCGCGGGTAGAAGCAGAACACCAAGCCGAACAACAAGCACGCGCCCGTTTAAGTTCAGAAGCGCGCGCCGCCGAAGAGGCGCGCCAGCGCCTGGAAGCAGAACAAGCCGCCGAACAAGCCCTGCAAGCGCGCATCGCCGAAGAACAGCGCGCCCGCATCCTGGCGCAAGAACGCGCCCAGCTGGAAGAAAGCACGGCCAAAATGGCCGCCATCCGCAACCAGGCCGAAGAACAGGCATTAAGCCTGGTGGCCGAACACGCCGCGCTGCAAAGAAAGAGCGCCGAAGCAGCCGCGCAAAAAGCCGAAGCCGCACTGGCCTTGGCCAAAGCCGAAAAAGAACGCATCGAAGCCGACCAGCAAGCCGCCGCCGCCATGCTGGAAAAGCAAGCCGCCGAAGCCGCCGCACGCGACGAAGCGCAAGCGCGCGCACGCGCCGATCAGGAACAGGCGCAAGCCTTGAAACAGCGCCAGCAAGCCGACCAGGCCCTGCGCATCGCAACAGAAACCGAAGCCGCCGCCGCCAAGCTGGCGCTGGAAAACTTAACCGTGCAAGCCGAGCAAAAAGCCGCCGAAGCCCGCGCCGCCATGCAAAAAGCGCGCGACGCGGTGCAACTGGCCAAGCTGCAACGGCAACGCGCCCAGGATGAAAAAACCGCCCTGCACGCACTGCAAGAACAATTAACGCGCGAACAGCAAGCCGCGCAAGCCGCCGCGCAAGCCGCCCAAGCCGCGCAAGAAAAACTGCAAGCGCTGGAACGCGCCCGTATCGAATCCGCCGCACGCGCCCAGGCCCAAGCCGAACACGCCAAGCTGCTCGCCGAGCAAGAGGAAAGCGAACGCGCAGAAAAGCAAGCCCTGAATGCGGAATGCCAGGCCAAAAAAGCGCTGGTGCAACAAAGCCGGGTGCGCGCCGAACTGCAAAAGCGCACCGCCGCCCTGCATCTGCTCAAAGCCAAGGAAGCCACCGACCTGACCCGCGCCGAACGCGAACGCATGGAAGCCGAACAGCAAGCCTGCGCCGCGCTGCAAGAAAAATTGCAAGCGGAAGAAAGCGCACGCCAATTGGCCGAACAGCAACAAGCGCAAGCGCAAGCCCTGGCGCGTGAACTGCGCGCCCGTGAAGAACAGCAACGCGCCCAATTCGCCCAAGCGCAAGACAAGGTGCGCGCGCTGGCCGCGCAACGCGAACAGGCAGAAGCGCAAGCCCTGCAAGCCGCCGAACGCGAAGCCCAGGCCCAAGCCGAACTGCGCCAACGCGCCGAAGAACAAGGACAGGCCCTGGCCGAAGCCGCCCTCGCCGCCGAGCGTCAAGCACAGGAAGCCGCGCGCCTGGCGGTATTGGAAAGCAAACGCGCCGCCGCCCTGCAGCAGGCACAAGCCGCGCTGCGCGCCCAATGCGAAGAAGAAGAAAAACGCATCGCCGCCGAACTCGCCGCCGCCGCCGCAGCAGCAGCCCGCGCACAACAGGAAGCCGCCGCCGCGCAAGCCGCCAAAGCGCGCGCCGCCGCCGATCAAGCCCACACCGCCCAATTGCGCGAACAGGAATTGGCCGAACAGGCGCGCGCCGCCGCCGCCCAAGCCGCCGCCGCCGCCGCGCAACAACAAGCCGAAGAAGCGCGCCGCTTAGCCGCCCTGGAAGGCGAACGCGCCGCCAGCGCACAAGCCGCGCAAGCCGCGCTGCGCGCGCAACGCGAAGCCGAAGAATTGCGCCTTGCCGCAGAAAAAGCCGCCACCATCGCCGCGCAAGCCAAGGCAGCAGAAGAAGCCGCTGCGCAAGCCGCCGCACAAGCGCGCGCCCAGGCTGAAGAAGAACAAGCCAAAGCCCTGCGCGAACAACACGCCGCAGAACAACTGCGCGCCCGCGCCGCGCAAGCCGAAGCCGCCGCCAGCAAACACGCCATGAATCAAGCGCAAAGCGCAGCGGAAATGCAAAAACGCGCCGCCCAAGCCGCCCTGGCCACCGCACGCGAAGCCTTAGCCACAGCCCAGGCTGAGCGCGAGCGCTTAGCAGCGGAAGAAAGGGCGCAAGCGCTGCATAAGCAAAAACAAGCCGCCGAAGAACAGGCGCGCGCCGACGCCGAAGCCGCCGCCCGCTTAGCGGAAGAACAATTGCGCTTAGCGCAAGAGCGCAGCGCCCGCGAAGCGCAGGCGCGCGCCGCACTGGAACAGCAAACCCAGGCCGAACGCGCCATGTTGCAACACCTGGCCGCACAAGAAGCGGCCCAGCTGCAAGCCAAGGAAGCGGCCTGCGAAAACGCCCGCGCCGCGCTGGAACTGGCCCAGGCCGAACAGGAAAAAGCCCGCCTGGAACAAGAAGCCAGCGCCCGCCTGCATCAACAATGCGTGCTGCAAGCCGAACAAGCCGAAGCCGAACGCATGCGCCTGGCCGCACTGGAAGAAAAACTGCAAAGCGAGCAAAACGCCGCTGTCGCCGCCGCCGAAAAAGCGCAAATGGCGCAGGAATTGGCCAAAGTCACCCGCGCGCGCGAATTGGCCGAAGTGGCCGAGCGCAATGCGCAAGCCGCCAAATGCAAGGCCGAGCGTGAATTGTTTGAACAAAGCTGCGCCCGCACCCGCGCGCAACAGGAAGCGGCCCGCCTGCTGCAAGTGAAAATGCAGGAAGAACAGGAATTGGCCGAACTGGAAAACCGCCGTCAGCAAGCCTTGCAACAAAGCGTGCTGGCCTTGGAGCAAAAGAAAGCCGCTGAACAGCGCGCCGCCGAGCAAGCCGCCGCACGCGCCGCCGCCACGCAAAAAGAAGCGCAATTGGCGCGCGAACGCGCTGCCGCGCAAGAACAAGCCAACGCCGCCGCGCAAGCGCGCATGCAAGCCGAGCAAAAAGCACTGGAATTGGCGCAAGCCCAGGCCCAGGCCGAAGCCGCCAGCGCAGAACTGAGCGCGAATCTGTGCGCCAAGCTGGCCGCCGAGCAAAAAGAAGCCGAAGCGCTGGCCAAGGAATTGTTGGAACGCGTCGCCCTGCAAGGCAAGAAAAACAGCGAATGGCGCGCCAAGGCCGAAGTGGTGTTAGCCGAATCCGCCCCGCCCTCCAAAAAACAGCGCGTCCTGAACGCCGCCCGTCAAAGCGTGGCGCAACTGATGTTGATGTTTGCGGTGCTGGCCTCCGTGTTCGGGGTGGCGCATTACGGCGCGCCGGGCATGGCGCAACAAGCTTTGGCCGCCTTGAGCGGCAGCGGCGTGGCGCACGCCACCGCGCCGGTGATCGCACAAGCCCCGGCCGCGCAGATCGCCGCGCCGGCGGCAGAACCGGTGTCGCGTTTGCAAATGGCTTATCAATTGATGCAATTGCCGGAAGAAAAAGCCGCCGCCCTCAAAGCCAAACCGGCAGCGAAGAAGAAGGCCCTGTCGGGCGAGGTCGAAGCACCGGGTAAAAAACTTCCGGAAGATAAATTGAATTTGGCGCAGTTGCAGGATTGAGGCCTTTGCGCGGGCGCAAAACTGTGCCCGCGCAAAACGGCTTGATTGGCGACTCAGCGCGGATTGTGGCCGGATCGGGTGGCGTTGGCGTATCGACTGCGCCAATTTTTGCAAGCCGGCGCAACACGCTTATTCCATCAGCCCGCCATGTTTTACCGCCAGCTCATAATGCATGGAATCGCTGGAACCCCAGGCGGCGCCCAACTCAAAGCCGTGTTGCGCCATTTCAAGCATGAACTCCTTGCTGGGCGTCGATCCTGTCGCGCCTGCTTGCGCCACGCGAAACCAGCCGCGCCGCAAGATTTGCCCGGCGCCCGGCTGATCGACCGATTCCCCCCAAGTGCGTTTCCTCTCCTTGTTGTAGCCAAGCCGGCCAAACAGAAACGCCCTGTCTTGCAATAACTTTCGTTTCAACTCGCCATCCCACCAGTAAGCGGCATCCTGTTCAGCCACCACCTTGCGCGCTTTCAAGCCGGCTTCAGCGCTGATGCGGCTGGCGCTCACTTGCTCCAGCAGCGCGGCGACTGCCGCCGCATTCACAGGATCGGGCAGCGTAAAACCGGCCAGCTTGGCGGCTTCGGCAATCTGCTGCTGCTCGCCTTGCGTGAGCGCCGTGGCCGGTTTTTTCGCCAATTTAGCGGCCAGCGCCTTGAGCGGCTTTTCTGCTTTCTGCAAAGGCGCGGGCTGCGGCATCGGCGCACGGAGATCGACTTTGTTCTTGGCCAGCGCCTGTTCAAGCATCAATTGTTGGTGCGCTTCGATTTTGACCAGCCAGGGGCGCAATAAACTCTCAATATCTTTCTGCACCTTGGCCAAGGCGGCCTCTTTTTCCTTGCCATCCGCCATTTCCGTGGCATCGGCCCAGGCATTGCGCAAAGCATCGAATTGCACCCAGCCGCTGCTGAGATCATCGTTTGGCAGTGGCGCAAGCGGGCCTGGCTTGGCCGCATCCGTCGCCTGTTGCGCCTCAGCCGCACCAGTTGCCGGCGGCGTATCCAGCGAATGCCGGAACGCATAACTGGCCTTGGCGGTGGCGTCAATCGCTTGTGACAGGCTGGCCAAAAAAGCCTCATCGGTCTTGGCCTGCGGCTTGGTTTGATCCATGGCGCGCACGGCTGCCCGGCGCTGTCCATAATCTTCATACTTTTTGCCGCCCTGCTGGCCGGGCTGAAACAAGGCATTCGAGCGGCCTGTCACCGCCCGGATCAGCGCCCGCGTTTCGCCCGGATTCATCATGGGTAAGTTGTAGGCGTCAAAATCAACGGCCTGACCCAGCATGTGCATATTGGCGTGTCCCACCCTTGTACCGAGTTGCAATTTATGGCGGAAAGACCAGCCAACCGAGGTATGCGGATAGGCTTTTTGCCCCAGCTCCGGATAGCGCTTTTTCATCTTCTCTTGCACCGCTTCCAAGCGCGTCGCCAACGCATCATGGGCCAACAGATTGGGTTGCCCGTCAACCCTGCGCATCTTTTGAAAATGTGCAATCGTCTTTTCATCACTGCCAAACCAGGGCCGCATAAAGTCAAGCAAGCCCAAGGCCGCCTCATCATCGCCAACCGTGGCGCCAAACTGGCGGCCTGCCAATTCGGTCTTCGCCAGCGCCTTGCGCCCATCGGCATCCGCCTGGGCTGCCAAGGCAGCGCTGTCAAGCTGCTTTTTGGCTGGCTTTTTTTGATTCGCGGCTTCGGCCCTGGCGCGCGCTTTTTCCATGATTTCATTACGCAACGGCGCTTCAGCCTGATCCAGCAGCGCCTTGACTGCGCGCAATTTGCTGATCATGGCCGGGTCCGCGCTGGCGATGGTGTGGGGCTTGAGTTTGGCGTCGTGGCCTTTGCCTTCATACGCATCCTTGAGCTGCGGCGCATGGCCAAGAAAAACGAGTTCCGACAATACCCCTTCGCCATCCGCCAGCGCAGCAGCATCCGGACTGGCGATATCCGCTGTACTGGCCGGATTGCGCGGATTGAGATCGGCGCCGGGGCCGGCATTGGCCGCAGCATTCAGCACAGGAAACACGGTCGTCAACAACTGGGCCTTGGCGCTGCCGACAAATTCCAGATCAGCCGTGCGCAGCGTCAGCTTGTCTTTGGCATGCACAGACATGATGCGCTGCGCGCTCTTGCCCGCTTGCGTGAGACCGATTTTCAGCTCTGCGCCAGCGATATCCAGCGTCATCACCGATCCCATGACGAGCGGCTTGGCTTGACTGATGGCCAGGCGCAAGCTCTGCAGCGCGCTGGCCGGGCCGGGGTCAAAAGCCTTCTGGCCTTTGGCCGGTTTTTCCGCTTCAGGCAAAACGCCTTTCACGCTGCCTTTTAAGGCCAGCCGCAAAGACAGTTCAAGCTTACGCCCGGCGAGGTTGAGCGGCCCAAATTGAAAGGCAAAATCATGCAGGCTGGTAGAAAGGGCGACACGCCGGGTTCCCGGCAGTTCTGGCGTTTTGTGCCCAGGCCCGTCTTTAGGACTGAGCGCAAGCTGCGGCGCGCCCGTTTGCTGACTGAGCCTGAAACTCTCGCCGCGCAAAAAAGCGTCGGCAAAAGCATCCGCTTCTTGCTCAGCGGCGGCGCTTGCGCGCGCCGGATTGGAGGCCGGCGGCGTGTCGCTGCGGCAGATGCGCTGCTGCAAGGTATGCGCCACCTCATGCGCAATCAAACGCTGCCCTTGGCGCGAAGCGGGATCAAATTCTCCGGCGCCAAAATGAATATTCTGCCCAAACGCAAATGCGCGCGCATTCAGCTTTTGTGCGCTTTGATGGGCCTGGCGGTCGGTGTGAATCCGCACCTGGGATAAATCATGCCCGCTGGCTTGGGAAAATTGACTCAACAAGGGCGCTGGCAGGGCGTCTCCTTGCGGCGCGCCGCTTGCGCCGGATTGCCGCGCGGCATCTGCTTGCTGCTGTGAGATTGCTGCAAAACGCTGCATACATCCTCCCTTGCGTAATCGCTGGCAGCGCTGACGCTATGCAGCATTGGCAGCCGGTGAGACAGATGGCATCGAAAGTATTGCTTGAGTGAGGCAAGCAGATTTTATCGGATATGCCGCCCCACGCGCAGGAGATTTGCCGCGCTTTGCCACTCAGCCGGGCGCGCGCGCCGGGCATTGCGGGGCGCGCAGCCAGGCTTGCCACAGTTGCGCATCCACAAACGCCGCCTCTGCCGTCAGGCCCGGCGCCGCACAAGGGCGGAAAGATTCGCGCGGCAAGCCTGAGACATGCATTAATTTTTCAGTGGGAATGCGCACCACCCATTGCGAATGCGGCAAACGCAATTCGCCCAGCGCGCCCAATAACTGCGCCATCTCACTGCCATACACCGAAGCGCCGGCGGCGGCGTGCAAGCCAATCGCCATGCCCTCGCCCATGCTGCCAGTCCAGGGGCCGGCCAACACCACCAGCCGCCCGCCAAAATAAGGCGCGCGCGGAGCCACATATTCCAGCCAGATGCGCGGCACGCCCTTGCTGCGCGCTTCTTGCACCAATTCATGCCGCTGATACGGCTGCGGGCTTGACACAAAATGCCCCATCAAAGCGCGCGCCACCAGCGAATTGCCGCCGCTTGGGGTATCGCGCAAATCCAAAATCAGCGCTTTGGCCCCGGCCACCTCGCGCATGGCCTGATCAAATGCGGGAATCAGTTTTTCATTGCCCAAGGCATTATGAATCCGGATCTGCGCCACGCCATCGCGCAAACTGCTGCTGAGGAGCGTATCCGGGGCCGGATAACTTGGCGTGAAACTGATCTCGCGCGCCACGCCATCGTGCTGTACGCGCAAGCTGATCTGCGCCCGGTTGCGCGGCCCGGCCAAAGCCTGCTGCAAACCATAATCCGCCGCCGCCGGGTCAGCGCTTTGCATAAAACGCGGGGTGAAAGCCGCGCTGGCGGCGGCGACCGGCTGACCATCAATTTCCAGCACCTCCATGCCGGCCTGCAAACCGGCGCGCGCCGCCGCCCCGCGCACCGCGCGGATCAGCGCCCGCCCCTGCTGCCAGTGCGCACGCAGATCGGTATGGCTGGGCGCCAGGCGCTGCGAGTCGGCATTCGCCGTGCCAAAGTGGGCATGTTCGTCATACAGCTCGCGCAATGCAGCCTCCATGGCCTGCAAAAAGCTTTTACGCGTATCAGCCTGCGGCGCCCGGCTTTGCAGGGCGCGGCAAGCGGCTGGCCAATCGGTTTTTTTGAGGTCGAAATAAGCGTATTCTTCAGTCACAAATTCGCACAGGGCGCGCGCATCGGCCTGTCTTTCTTGAGCGCTTAAAAAATTTTCACTGTGGGCGGGGGATGCCGTCAGACAGCAACACGCCAGGGCAAGCGGGAGTTGTAAGGTTTGCATGGGGTAGCCGGTAAAAGCGGGTGAGCAGCTGTTGTGAGGAAAATCCAAACCATACTTGAATTTGCGGCCTGCCGCCATGAAATCCGGCCCTGTCGCCTGCCACCCTGCACGCAAAAGCGGCAAGCGCAGCACAGGCCGAGATGGTGAAATGTGGCATCTTGCGCCAGTCACCGCATATGAACGCCGGCCCCGCACCTGCTTATAAACCGCCTTCCATATTCATTTCACACCGGCTTTCTCCTGATGGCTTAATCAGGTCGAACATTGGTTTGCCACCTTGAGCGAGAAACCAATCCGCCATGGCGCACAGCGCACTACCCGCGAGGCATCTGGCGCTGCGCTGAGAATGCGGTCTTATAGAGCAAGCGGCTTGCAGCTTCATTGTGCAGAGCTGCTTGAAGCACGGTTTTGGTTTTGCCGTTCGTGCTGAACCTGCCTGAGCAGCGTTTTTGCCTGAAAAAGCAGCCGCGAAACAACAGCATTCCAACAAACTCGCAGTATTTTGCACATACCGGCGCCGCAGCCCGCCCAAATCTGGCAGCATAAGCAGCAAGATCGGAGCGCCCAGCCAAGGAATGCCATGTCCAACCCGCCGCCGCCTTCACAGTTCAGCCGCCGCGCCAAAGATGGCTGGAATACGCATGAACTGCCGCCGGCCCCAAGCCCGGCGCCGGCGGTTCAAGTCAAGCCGGAAGATCAGCAAAAAAAGCTGGATGTCGCCAAAACCCTGCTGGATAAATCCGCCGAAACCAATCGCAATCTCTTAATCGCCTTTTACGCCCTGCTCACCACTTCCCTGATTTTGTGTTTGAGCGTGACCGATGAAATGCTGCTGGTCGGCAGCACCACCATCAAAATCCCCTTGATCAGCGTCGATCTGCCCATCTGGGCTTTCGCCAGCATTGCGCCGTTTTTTGTGATGGTGCTGCATTTTGATCTTTTGCATAATTTGAATGAACACAGCCGCAAACTGGGGGTGTGGGTGGCGTTGTGGGAAGCAAAACATGGCGTGGCGCAAAAAAATCAGGTAAAAAAAGCCGCGCTGTGGCGGCGGGCGGGGCGTCAAATCGGGCATTTGTGGCGCATCAAACAGATATTGCCGCGCCATCTGGCCAAAACCTATCTCTGGCCCAATCTGTTCATCCGCCGCCTGTGGCGCAAAAAATCACGCGCTGAAAAACCCGGCGCCACGATTTCAGAAAATTGCTATCCCTTTGTGTATGACTTCGCCTGGCTGTATGAAAAAGGCAAAGGCGGCAAACGCGCCAGCAGCACATTATTGCCCTTGCTATGCTGGCTCTTATATTGCTGGCTGCCATTTGTGGTGTTGATGGCGTTTATGATGCGCTTTGCGGATTTGCAGGATTATTTGTATACCAGCTTTCATTTGGCTTTGATGATTTTTGACTTGATATGGATTAAGAAATTTTGGCCCGGGTTTGTCAAGCGGCAAAGAGGGTTACGGACTTTCTTTAATGCACTGGCTTGGGCGCCGGGGATGTGGGTTTTTGTTTTGTATTGCTTGATTCAGTATTGCATGGAGACCAATGAGCATTTAGAAAACTCACTAGAATTAGATATATTTAATTCAGAAAATGAAAAAATTCAAACAATAATGGAGTTCAATGCAAAGTCAGTCACCGTCATGCAATCACTCAATTCTCGCGAATGGGTTGAGCTCTCTATTTATCTTGAATCAAAGCAGGAAAATATTATTAACATAACACTCACCCCAAGAATTGTCGTCCCAAACTTTCAAGCAAAATTACCAGAAAAATTTTTTGATATTGCCGAATTACGCAAACCAGGCATCAAAAAGGAAGAATTAATCAATGGAATGCCAAATCTGATGAATTTTAAAAACCGGCATTTTGGTTTTGCAGTTTTGGATAAAGCAAGAATCCCATATTCAGACTTTTCATTTGCCAAATTAAAATATGCAAATATGTTTGGGGTGGATTTTGACAAGAATAATTTCGAGCATGCTCAATTGCAAGGCGCAAGCTTGTATAAGGCCCAATTGCAAGGCGCACGCTTGTATAAGGCCCAATTGCAAGGCGCAAGCTTGGTTTTTGCCCAATTGCAAGGTGCAAACTTGAATTCTGCCCAATTGCAAGGCGCAAGCTTTGATTCTGCCCAATTGCAAGGCGCAAGCTTTGAATCTGCCCAATTGCAAGGCGCAAGCTTGTGGCAAGCCCAATTGCAAGGCGCAAGCTTGTGGCAAGCCGAATTGCAAGGCGCAAGCTTGTGGCAAGCCCAATTGCAAGGCGCAAACTTGGCTTCTGCCCAATTGCAAGGCGCAAGATTAGCATCCACTGAACTCCATGGCAGCGACATCGCAAACAGCAAAGGCTTAGCTGCCACAATCGGAGAATATTCCTTTTCAAAGAAGTGTGATTTTAAAAAAATAAGCCAAGAGCCCTGGGCTAAAAATAATGCTAGAATTACATTCGCAGTCAAACGCTGCACAAAATTTACTCACCCCTCCTTGCCCGCACAAAATATCAAGACATTCACTGCGGCTTGGAAAGCCCAGCTTTGCGAAAGTGAAGCCATTGCAAAAAACATGCTTCTGATGCGCCCAAGAGAAATCCCCGCCGCCGACCTACGTAAATGGATGGCCACCCAGGAAAAGTGTAAGCCATTCATTCAATATGTTGAAGAAGATCTTGTGCTTGATTAATCCAAACCCGCGCGCAGGCGCGCGGGAGAAACCGCCACCGCTGCCAGCATAAATTCAGCCGGTGGGAGCATTTTCCTGTGCTCCGCTCAACAGCCTGCGCAAGGCAAACCTGTGAGTTTGTGGTGGGAGCGACTTCAGTCGCGAAAACCGGCTGCTGATATGGCGCCGTGCATATTCGCGGCTAAAGCCGCTCCTACCGGTATTTTGTCGATTCACTGCTTGTTGTGATGGTGGTTTTTTTGGGTGTGCAGATTGGTGGGATTTCTGGCGTGCCGATTGGCTCATTTTCCTGTGCTCCGCGCAACAGCCTGCGCAAGGAAAAGCTGTGAGTTTGTGGTGGGAGCGACTTCAGTCGCGAAAACCGGCGGCGGATATGGCGCCGTGCGTATTCGCGGCTAAAGCCGCTCCCACATGTATTTTGTCGATTCACTGCTTGTTGTGATGGTGGTTTTTTTGGGTGTGCAGATTGGTGGGATTTCTGGCGTGCCGATTGGCTCATTTTCCTGTGCTCCGCGCAACAGCCTGCGCAAGGAAAAGCGGTGAGTTTGTGGTGGGAGCGACTTCAGTCGCGAAAACCGGCTGCTGATATGGCGCCGTGCGTATTCGCGGCTAAAGCCGCTCCTACCGGCCCAAATACTGCTGCGGGTAATGCCATTCGCGGCTAAAGCCGCTCCTACCAGTATTTTGTCGATTCACGGCTTGTCGCGATGGCTGACTTCAGTCAGGAAAACCGGCGCCGCCAATACCGAGCGTAAATCGCATACGCTCTGCCTGTTGCAAAAGCGCTGCGCGATCTTCGGCGAAATGCACGCCAACACCCCAGGATCGTATTTCTTCTCCGCTATATCGAACTTCTCTATAGACACCGCCTTGGTGTGTTGAGACTTCGTATGCCAAAAACGCCCGTCCATTTTCCTGCATGAATCGGTAAGTGATCGTATCTTCAAAGTCGTGCAATTGAATCGGCGCTTCACTGTAGAAAGTGGCAAGATCAATCTTGATGTGCAAATCCCGCGCCGAATGCACAAGCGCCTGCAATGCGCCGGCATATTCCAGGTCTGCGGGAATCACAAGCGCAGATGTCTTGCCGATTGAAACGATGGATTTGGGACGGGTGCTCATATTTCTATCCTGCTGGCCTGATGTTTGATGTTAGCGGCCTGCTCAAAGCTCCCCCTTAACGGTGAAGCCAAGCGGCGACAAAGATGAGGGATCATAACAGAGACATACTCAAGCAATCCGCCGCCGTCATATTCCCCACCAAGGTTTGCGGGCGCATGACCCAGACTTTGGATTGCGGCGCCAGGTTTAAGTCGCCGTGGTCGAGTACGCCGTGCACGGCTTGGCCGGCAAAGGGGAAATCGCTGCGCCATTCGCCACCGCCGGCGCGCAAGCGCTGCAAAAAGCTGGCCGCGTCTTCCCCTTCAGCGCGCTGATACAGGCGCATACCCAGGCCCTCGCGCACGCAGACATGCTGCGCCCGCGCGGCGGCGTGCAGCAAGCCGATTTGCCACATGGTGGGACGCACCCCGAGTGCGAAATAACGCATCATGTCGGGACAGATTTTGGCGATGCTGTCTTTGCTGTTTTCCACATTGTTCATGCTGAATTGGCCTTGCGCATGCACATCCAGCCAATGCATGCGCGCCTCGAAGAAATCAAACACCACCGGCAAAAACACGCCGTTGCCGCCGGACAGGGCGAAGCGGGTTGCCACACTGCGCGGATCAAACAGCTCGCCGTCGGCATCCTGGCGCAACATCACGCCGGCATACGCGCTTTCCAGCGCCTCAAACGGCGGGCCGGCATAATTGTTCACCACCATCACGGCGTAACGCACCCCCAGCGCATAGGCAAGCGGCAAATTCACATCGACAAATTCACTCGCGCCTTGCGGCCAGGGGGCGGAGGTCAAATCGCCCGCGCTGTGCGCGATGCGCCGCCCTTGCAACACGCACACCATGTCATAGTAAGAACAAACGCCCTGGTATTGCCAGTCGCTGTCATAAAACGCGACCGATAAATCCAAATCGGCGCGCTCCTGGCCCTGGTGCTGGCGCCAGTATAAAAACAGGCGCAACACTCCTTGCATCGGCAAGCTCAGGCTGGCGCCGCGCGGCAGCTGCCAGGCGTCGCGCGCGGCGGTGCGCTGATTGAATGGCGTAGCGATCTGCTCCAGGCTGCGGTCGAGCACCATGTGTTGAATCGGAGCTGCGCCGGCCATGCGTTGCAATAAACACGTTTCCAGCATGCTTTGCATGCGCTGCAGGATGGGCAGCGGCAACAGCGCGCGCTGATCGGGGGCGCTGAAGCAGCGCGCCTGGCCGCCTTTGGGCCAATACAGGCGCAAGGCCTGGGTGTGGCTGCGCGCCGGCAGGTGCGCCAGCAAGGTCAACAGCATGGGGGTGGGCAAGGCTGGCAGCAGTTCTTGACATGCCTGCATGATTTGTTCCTGCTGAGGCGGGGCGGCGCTGCGCAGAATGTGGTCAAGGCGGCGGCCAAATTCGCCCGGACGCTGGCGCAACAGATGCAGTAATTGCGCCAGATCGGCTTGCGCACGCGCTTGCTCGACCCGGCTGGCCCAGCTGCGCACCTTGGGCGCGCGTGCGCCCTGCGGACTGCGCCGGCGCACACTGGCGAATCCTTGCGCGGTATTGGGGTAGCGCGCCGCATATTCATGCGGGTGCAAAAATTCGCCCAGCCAAACCCACAGCGAGCGCTGGCGCTGCATGTCTTCCAGCATGGCTTGCGCGGGAAACGATTCCAGCGCGGCGAGTAAGGCGCGGCGCAGGGGGCGGCCCATTTTGGCGACATGAAAACGCTGGATGCGATAAGGCAACACTTTGTTTCTCTGCACATAGCTGCGCAGGTAATCATTGCTGCGCCGTAAAAAACTGCGCCCATGCTCGCCTTCCAGGCCGCGCGGATCGTTGATGCGCCGCCATTGCAGCTGCGGCATCAGGGCCGGATCAGCTCCGCAGTAAGCGGCGATCAGGCGCAGAATGTCTGTCACGCTGACCTGATAAGAGCGCGCCTGCGTCAAGACTTCCTGCGGGGGAAATTTTTTTAAGAGCGCGCCAAACACATGCGCCACATTTTCCCGCACCGGAATCGCCGGCGGCAGGCGGCTGGCCCAGTCCTCGCCCAAAGACTGGCTGAGGATCTGCAAATCTTCCACGTCCAGCGGCGTCATGACTTGCGTGCGCGCGCACAGGCGCAAAAACATGTCTTGCGCTTCATCTTGCAATTCGCCGGGGTAAATCAATTTTAAAATGGGCCGCGCCTGGCCTGGCGGACGCGCTGCCGGCGGCTGGAAAAATGCGCTCTCTGTATCCACCCTGGCGCCGCACACCGGGCAGCCGGCGTATTCGCGCCCGTCATAGCAATGCCCGCACACAACATGGCGGCATGGGCTGAGCACATGGGTGCTGCCGTGGCGGCAACAAAACAGACAGGGTTGATCCGGATCTTGAAAAAAATGGCTTAAAAAGCGCTGCGTCCACATGGCGTCCGGGTTTTCCAGGCCATGGGGAAAATTTTGGAACAGGGGCCGATGGCGCTGCGCGGCGCCGGTGATCCACGCCAGGCGCGCACTGACAAACTCCTGTGTGGCGCGCAAATCCTCTGCACTGAGCCGGGCCAGGCGCGCGCGCAAGGCGGCGTTGGCGACAAAGCCGAGCGCAGCCCATTCCAGATCCAGCGCCTGCAGCCAGGCTGCCGGCTGCGCCTGCTCAGACGCTGGAAACGGCAGACAAAGTATGCTGTGGCGCTCTAACAGCAAGCGGTGGACGGCTGAAAACATGGCAGACTCCTGCGCCAATCGAAAGGCGAAAAAAAAGCGAAGGGAAGCGAACCGACTGAATCATGGAGTAGAAGGAAGCCGGCTCTAAGCCTTCGCGCTTTGATTTTAGCAAACTTTCTCTTTTTGCCGCAGCCGCGCACGGGTGCGCGTGGCGATCTGGCTAGAGGCGGCAAGCGGCGCCAGCGCGCTGTTGCCTGCCATCATTTTCCCGCCTGTCCGTCCGCCCTGACCTGCTCCAGCCAGGCTTGACGCTTGCTTTCCCGGCTTCCTTTGAGCGGGCCGAAGCTGGAGATTTTCACTGGCTTGACGCCGCAAAATTCCAATATCGTGCGCTTCATCTGATGATGCCCCGGTTGCCGGTAAATCAGGCGGAAATACCAGGGCGGGGTGTCCATGGTCACCAGTAAATGCGCGCTGCGGCCTTGCAAGAGCCGATCCCACCAGGGCGAATCTTTGCGATATTTGAAAGCGAAACCGGGCAGGAAGGTGCGGTCGATAAACCCTTTGAGCAAGGCCGGCATGGCGCCCCACCAGATCGGGTAGGCAAACACCAGGTGTTCGGCCCAGAGAATGTCTTGTTGTGCGGCGACTAAGTCCGGCTCCAGGTCTTGCACCTTGGCGTAACCCTGGTGCAAGACCGGGTCAAACTTGAGTTGCGAAATCAAAATCTGCCGCACCTCATGCCCGGCGGCCTTGGCCCCTTCGCTGTAGGCGCGCGCCAGGGCGGCGCAATAACTGTCATCACCCGGATGGCCCAAAATCACTAAGATGCGTTTGCTCATATCGAAAAGATGCTGTTGAAAAAATGACAGGGAGGGCAACAATCATGCACGCTTAGATTGTTGCATGCGGCCTGACATGGCGACAGATCTGCCGATTACAAGAGGGAAATCGCACAACGCTGCATGCTTCTTGCCATCCCGGCCTGGCGCACAGCGCATCCGGCGCAAATGCATGTGCGCCGGATGCCTGCTTATTCAAACATGTTCGCCACCCTCGCATCTTTCAAGACTTCGCGCATGGTCCAGTCGGTGAAATTGGCGAGCAAATACGTTTGTTCCCGATTCATTTCTTGCAAATCAATGAATTTGGCAATTTTCTCGCCCTGGGTCAATTTGCTTTCCAGCGTATCGTGCACGCCGAAGGTGGCGAAGTTGGGAAACGCCGCCAGTGATGCGTCATGCGCTTTGCGGCTCCATGGCTGCTTGTCGCCGCTCAGCCCCCCCAGGCCTTGCGCCATCGCGCTGGCCGTATTCGCTGCCGTGGCATTATTCGCGCCATTGGCGCTCTGCCCCGCATCTGGCGCTTGCGCTACTAAACGGCTGCGGAATTCACCTGTCAATTGCTGCTCCCACTTTTTGCACGATTGCAGCATGACAAAACAAATATTCAGGTCTGTATATTCAGCCACCCCCATGAATCCATTTCTCACCACATCCAAGCATGTCACCGAATACACCGGTTCGCCCTTTTCCAATCGTGCTGACATTTCCCGCAGCACTTTTTGGAAGTCAGCTTTCTTAAATACTTGCGTAAGGTGACCGCTCCATTTATGCGGAAAACCCGCGCTGGACGCTTTGCTGTCATGGAAGCCAAACAGCGCCGGCAAGGCGCCGTCAATTTGCAGGGTATCGACCAAGGCTTCAAAATCCGCCGCTTTCATCTCTTCTTTTTTCTCCAGCGCTGCGCGCCCTTCTTTACTGATTTTAAATGGCGTATCGGTATTAATGAAGATGATGATGTTTCGCACTTTGCGCCGCAGCAATGGGAACAGGCCATAATTATCCAAAAAGCCGCCATCGCCGAAATAAAGATTATCTGAGCCAACGTTTTTATTTTTATCCAGATGCCAGTAATAAAAGCGCGGAAAAATCCCGCTCAACCGTTTTGCCGCTTCCGCCACGCCTTTGCCAGCCAGCAGTTTGCCGTTGATGCCATTCAAAATCGCCAAGGCGCTCAACCCGGCTGACACCAGATTCGCAGCGGACTTGATTAATAAAGCGTGAAAAGCCGGCGCGGCGCCGCTGACCGCCATCATGTCTTGCACGCTCAAGCGATTGAATTGCTGCTTGGTTTTGACTTCAACAAAATTACCCTTGAGCCTGCCAAACGGGTCTTTGGTGTCGAATCCGATATTTTCAATATAGCCGCCGCCAAATTTGAAAAACCCTTCTGTTTCCTTGCCGGAGTACATCGTGTTGATGCCGGAATACAGCGGGGTGAATTCAAAGGGGTAGAAAGGATAGTCTTTCGGGTCTTCCGGTTTGTCTGCCGCCATGGCGACCAGTGCTTCAAATTTCCCCATCAAATTCCAATTAATCGCCACCCCATTCACCAGCAAATACGGGCGTTCATGCTCGACGCAATCAAAATCATTCGCCTGCAAGGTGTCATTGCGCTTGATCACGCTTTGGCGCACATCCTTGCCCCAGGTGGCGTAGCGCTGCGCGCCTTTATGGTAGAGGGTCAGCGGTTTTAAATACGCATCGCCGATCAAATCGCCCCAGCTCTCATCTTTGGATGAATTACCAAAACCCTCGCCTTCAAAAAACACTTTTTGCAGCGCTTTTTTGTTCAGAAATTCCGCCTGCTCCAGCACTTCCATAAAATTACAGGCTTTCCCTTCGGCATATTGTTTTTGTAAATCTTCCCAGTCCAGTTTTTCCGGCGGCGTGTATTTGCCGAAAAAATCATTGTCGCTGATGCTGGCCGGTAAATATGTCCAGGGAATCGCAAACCAGGAGCCGCCGGATATACAGGCGGTGTAGCGCACATGTTTCATCAAGCCGGCTTGGTGCAAGGCGCGCGCCTGGCCGAAGGCGGCGGTGGCGGCGCGGATGCCGCCACCGGAAAAACCGATGCCCAGGTTTTTGCGCGCCTTGACTTGGGCGAAAGCCGCTTCCGGCCAGCCATTCTTTCTGATTTCTTCATCAAACCAGATACGCGCGGTGTTTTTATCAAACTTTTCTTCGACAAAAGAACCCACGGCTTGCGCTGCATCCTGCACCACATTGCCGACCGCCTGCGCCGCGTCTTTGACCGCATTGCCGGCGTTTTGCGCAGTGTTTTTGACGGCATTGCCTGCCGCCTGCGCCGCATCGCCCACCGCCTTGCCTGCATCTTTCACCGCTTCACCGGCGTTTTGCGCCGCCCCCTTGACCGCATTGCCGGCGTTTTGCGCAGTGCCTTTGACGGCATTGCCTGCCGCCTGCGCCGCATCGCCCACCGCCTTGCCGGCATCTTTCACCGCTTCACCGGCGTTTTGCGCCGCCCCCTTGACCGCATTGCCGGCGTTTTGCGCAGTGTCTTTGACGGCATTGCCTGCCGCCTGCGCCGCATCGCCCACCGCCTTGCCTGCATCTTTGACCCCATCCACGACCGAATCCACCAAGCCATCCAAACCTTTTTTCGATTTGCTGTCGCCCATTGTGCGCCCCCGTCTGATGAAAATTTGCAAAGAATACGCCTGCCCCGGACAGGCAAATCATGCCTGCCGCCACAGCAGGGTACATGGATTGAAAGCGCGCGGATCGTTTGACGCAAAACGCGCGGCGCGAATACAACGCGGCATTGGTATCAGGGCAAGTGCGCGCGCGTCTGCAGGCCAAATCCGCCGCATCCGGCTGGATGCGCTGTCAAATCAGGAAAAACCGCCGCCCGTTTTCGCCTGCGCCGCCGGTCAACAAACATATCGCCTCAGCCTGCCATGTCAGCCCGGACGCGCCAAGTTGGCGGGCAGGCATGTTATTGGCGCACAAACAACAGCAATAGCTTTATTTCAAATATAATCAAGCCAATTCTTCGCGTCGTTTATTAACTGCAGGGCAGCCAGTCTTGAACAAGAAATTACATCGCCGCGTTGGCGCCATTGTGGTGCACCCGCTTCACCTGAGCAAGCACATGTTGCATGCAATGTGGAAGCTGCAGCAGCGTGAGCGTTTGCGTTTATCACATGAGATGCATCAAATCAGCGGTTTAATGCCGCTCTTGATGAAACAGCGCAATGGTTATCGCTGGTCTGCGCAAGATATTTTGGAAATCAAGGCGCAGTTGCGCGCTTTGCTGAAGTTATGCCCTTATTTGGCGCTGATTTTGATGCCTGGCGGTTTTTTTATTTTGCCGGGCCTGGCATGGTGGCTCGACCGCCGCCGGCAAAAACGGCTGATGGCGCTGAATCAGGACGCCAAACCATCTGAATAAAGCGCCAATTCAGCCGCAGCGCCATGCATTAAGTCTGAGCAGTCTGCCGGGCGGATTTTGCAGCGTGCTTTTCAAAAAACGCCAGCACTTTGGGTTCAGCCACATTGGTCAGATTGATGCGCAGGCGGGTGCTGGGTAATTGATGCGGCGAAAATAAAGCCCCTGGCGCCAATAAAATTCCCTGATCATGGGCTTTCAGCGCCAATTGATTCGTATCCGCTGCCGCATCCAGCCATAAAAACATGCCGGCGCAAGGGTCTTGTCCGATTGTAAAACCGGCTTTTTCCAAAGCGCGCAGGCTTTTTTGCCGGATCGATTGCAAGCGGTTGCGGATGCGCTCCACATGCTTGCGATACAGCCCTTCCGATAAAATTTTGTACACAATGCGCTCGCCCAATTCTGAGGATGTCAGCGAGGCCAATACTTTGCGGTCTGTCAGCCTTTGTATGTGTTCCTGGGCAGCTGCAATAAACCCGACGCGTAAATTTGCCGCCAGCGTTTTGCCAAAGCTGCCCATATAAATCACTCTTTGCAGCTGATCCAGGCTGGCCAGGCGGGTCGCGCTTTGCACTTGCACGCCTGGGTGCATATCGCAATAAATGTCATCTTCGACTAATAAAAAATCATGTTTTTGCGCAAGTTGCAAAAGGCGGAAGGCTTTCGCCGGACTGAGTGAAAAGGATGTTGGATTGTGCAAAATCGAATTAATCACAAAAAAACGCGGCTGGTGCACTTGCGCCAAATGCTCTAATTGCGCCATGTCCGGGCCATCATGCAGGCGCGGTATGCCTATCACTTTCAAGCCCATCGCGGCAAACGAGCCAAACATTAAAAACCAGGCCGGATCATCGACAAAAACCGTGTCGCCCGGGCGGGCAAATTCGCGCGCGATCAAGTCGAGTCCTTGTGTAATGCCGGCTGTGGTCAGCACTTGCTGCGGCGGACAGGCGATTTCCAATTCGGCCAGCTTGAGTTGAAGCTGCTGCCGCAGCGGTAAATAGCCTTGCGGATGGCCGTAATGAATCAGCGCTTCCAGGCTGGGTTGTTGAAATTTGCGCATCGCCTGCCCTAACAGTCCGGCATCGAGCCAATTGAGGGGCAACAGGCCGGATCCCGGCGCCATACCAGCCGGGCCTTGATGAAACATGGCGCGCACCAGCCACACCACATCCATCTGCGGCGGGGCGGCCGGCAAGGTCAGCTGGCTGACCGATGTTTCGCGCGCCCGCACAAAAAAACCGGCCCCGCGCCTGGATTCCAGATAACCCCGTCCCACCAGCCTGTCATATGCTTGCACCACGGTTGCGCAAGAGACTTGATTTTGCTGGGCGAATTGGCGGATGGAGGGGAGCCGTGCGCCGCTGTGCAAAATTTTATCGTCAATCCGCACCATCAATTGCTGCACGATTTGCTCTGTTAAATTGCGGCCCTGCTTGTGTTGGAGTTCGATTTGCATGGCTGTATTGCCTTGTTGATGGATACAGTATCTTGTTTATCCGGAAAAGTGTACTGCAACTGTATCAGTGCCTGGCATTAGAATCAAGCTTGTCTCAACCCTTTTCATGTTTTCAAAAGCCGTCCGGCGCACGTAATCGCCGCCCGGCTCAAGGAGTAAGCCATGCGCACGCTATATGCCAATGATTCACTGGTGCTGTTATCCGGGCAATGCCTCTCACGCCGCAGCGCATCGCCCTTATGGTTGCGGGCGGAGTGTGGCCGTTTGTGGTTGACCGCCAGCGGTCTGAATGAGGATATCTGGTTGCAACCGGGAGAGAGCGTGATTCTGCCGCCCAATCCGCATCTGGTGGCGCAAACCGACGCCGGCATGGCGCGCCTGGATGCGCTTTCACCGCAAGCCTTGCAATACAGCGGGCAGACACTGTCCATGCTGCGCGCGCTCTTTCCGGATGGCAAAACATTGCGCACTAAAGCATGGCTTTTTCCATATATCTTGAGGCGGGATGCAAGTTACAATACTGGCCACGTTACAAGCGCGGCGAATGGCGCCGCATGATTGTTGCGCCGGCCTTCGATGACCTATTTTCATATTGAGGAACAAATGTCCTGTTACGAAAAACTGCAAGCTCTGGGAATTTCTCTTCCTGCCGTGGCGACGCCTGCGGCGGCCTATGTGATGTATGCGCAGACCGGCAATACCGTGTTTTTGTCCGGCCACATTGCGAAAAAAGATGGCCAGGTTTGGGTCGGGCAGCTCGGGCGCGATATGCAGACTGAAGAAGGCAAGCAGGCTGCGCGCGCGGTGGCGATTGATTTGCTGGCGACCTTGCAAGCTGCTTGCGGCGGTGATTTGACGCGCGTTGCGCGCATCGTCAAGCTCACCAGCCTGGTGAATTCCACCAGTGAATTCACGGAACATCATCTGGTGACCAATGGCGCCTCGGAACTGTTGGCGGAAGTCTTTGGCGAAGCCGGCAAGCATGCCCGCGCGGCGTTCGGCGTGGCGCAATTGCCGCTGGGTTCTTGCGTTGAAATTGAAATGATCGTTGAAATCCGTTGATAGGTTACACTTGCAAAAGCGGAATTTTCCTGTAAAAAATCCGCTTTTGCACTGCAGACGCTACCAGCCGTCAGCCGTGCCGCAGCCATAAGCTGCTCACTTGATTGCGCTTTTTGCATTGTGCATAAAGGCACGGATGGCTGACAGGCAGACATCCATAACAGACAGACCCGGGATCCGTATGAGAATTGAAAACCAAAACCCTATCGATTGGCGCTTTTCCGAACGTGCAGCACAACTGCAAAGCTCGTTTATCCGCGAAATTCTGAAAGTCACGCAGCGCCCTGAAATCACCTCGTTTGCCGGCGGCCTGCCCTCGCCTGCCACCTTCCCGGTGGAAGTGATGCGCGCGGCGTTTGACAAAGTGCTGTCAGAACAAGGCAAAGTCTCCCTGCAATATGGCCCCACCGACGGCTACCCGCTGTTGCGTGAATGGATTGCCAATTCGCTCTCCACGCCTGACAGCAAAATCCTGCCGGAACAAGTTTTAATGACCTCCGGCTCGCAACAAGCCTTGGATTTGCTGGGCAAGGTGCTGATTGACGAAGGCAGCAAGGTTTTGGTGGAAACGCCAAGCTATCTGGGCGCCCTGCAAGCTTTCTCAGTGTATCGTCCGAATTTTGTGTCGGTGGCGACCGATGAACACGGTTTGGCCCCGCAATCGCTGCCGGCGATTGCTGACGGCGCCCGCCTGCTGTATGCGCTGCCGAATTTCCAAAACCCGACTGGCCGCAGCTTGTCGCTGGCGCGGCGTCAGGAATTGGTTGAAACTTGCGCCCGCCTTGGTTTGCCCTTGATTGAAGATGATCCCTACGGCGCTTTGAATTATCGTGGCGAACCGGCCCCGAAGCTGCTGAATATGAATCCGGATGGCGTGATTTATATGGGGTCTTTCTCCAAGGTGCTCACGCCCGGCATCCGTCTGGGTTATGTGGTGGCCCCGCTGCCGCTGGCGCGCCGTCTGGAGCTGGCCAAGCAAGCCACCGATTTGCACACCGCGCAATTGACGCAGATGGTGGTGTACGAAGTGGTCAAGGATGGCTTCCTGTCGCAGCATATTCCGACCATCCGCAAGCTGTATGGCGACCAATGTCAGGTCATGCTCAATTCCATCGAGCAGTATTTCCCTGAAGGCGTGCAATGGACCAGGCCGGAAGGCGGCATGTTCATCTGGGTCACGCTGCCGGAACAGATCGACGCCATGAAATTGCTCGACCGCGCGCTGGAAAACAATATCGCCTTTGTGCCGGGTGCGCCGTTCTATGCCAATGAACCGGCGAAAAACACTTTCCGCTTGAGCTTTGTGACGGTGCCGCCGGAAAAAATCCGCGCCGGTATCGAAGTGCTGGGTCGCCTGATCAAGGAAATGATGGCGGCATAAGCGAGCAGCAAAAAAAAGCATGCTTATCAAACCGGGCCAGATGGCCCGGTTTTTGTTGCTGGCTGACAGCAAAAAGATATTTTTAAATCTATTCCTTTGTATTCAAGCAATGCCATGGTTCACAATCAGGATTGCGCCCTGCCCTCCCCAATCTAAGGACTGAAGTATGAACAAATCCGGCATGCGTCTGCTTTGTCTGCTTGCGACCATTCCCATCAGCGCCGCATATGCGCAACATGATGAAGAAGATGATTTGGAAAAAGTCTATGGTAACAAAGCCTTGGTCAGCATTGCGACAGGCAGCAAGCAGCAATTAGCGCTGGCGCCGGCAATCACGAGTGTGCTGACCTCGCGCGATTTTCAAGCCATGGGGTTGACCGATCTGGATCAGGCCTTGGCGGCAATTCCCGGTTTGCATGTTTCCCGTTCTTCTATTCTGGATGAACCGCTGTTTACGATGCGCGGCATTTCCCATGCTTTAGCGCCGCACGTCTTGTTGCTGCAAGATGGCTTGCCCTTGTCAATGTCATTTACCGGCTCCAAAAACACCACCTGGGTCGATTACCCGCTTAACAATGTGGCGCGGATTGAAGTCATTCGCGGCCCCGGTTCTGCTTTATACGGGGCGGACGCGTTTTCCGGCGTGGTGAATATCATCACCAAAAAAGGGGCGGATAAAAAAGGGTTTGAAGCCGGTTTGCGGCACAGCAATGATAAGCGGAAAAGCATTTGGCTAAACGCCGGCGCCATATGGGGCGACTGGGCGACAGCCGGCTATCTGCGCATAGGTGAGAACGGCCGCCGCGAGCGCTTGATTGATGTCGATGGGCAATTGTTGCGCGATCGGCAAAGCGGCAGCAACGCCAGCCTGGCGCCGGGCTTTGTCAACGATAACAGCCGTGCGCTGGATATCAATCTGAGTGCGCAAAACCAGGCCTGGACGCTGTTGTTTGATTTTCGCCAGCGGCGCGATATTGGAACCGGGGCCGGCGTCGGCCCCGCGCTCGACCCTGTGGGGCGCATCACGGGTGAAATGCTGCGCGCCTCAGCGCGCTGGAAGGCGGTGCTTGACAGCAATGCCCACTGGGAGCTGGAATGGCAGGCGGCCTTCAGCAAAAACAAGCAAATCATCAACCGCGATCTGGTGTTATACCCGCCCGGCGCGCGTTTTCCAACCGGCGTTTTTCCAAACGGGATGACGGGGCATCCTGATGTGTTTGAAAGACATGCGCTGCTCAGCGCCCACCTGCAGTATTCCGGCTGGGAAAATCACAGATTGCGCTTAGCCAGCGGTTTTGAAGACCATCATTTATATGAGACGCGCACAATTAAAAACTATGAATTCAATGCGCTCGGGATCCCGGTTCCGGTTGGCCAAGCCCGCGATTACAGCCTCAAACAACCCTTTTTGATGCCGCAGCGCCGCCGCTTGCACTATGTGTATGCGCAGGATGAATGGAATTTGCATCAGGGCTGGAATTTAACCTCTGGCATCCGGCATGACGCCTATTCAGATTTTGGCGCCAGCACCAATTTGCGCATGGCGCTGGTGTGGGCTGCGCGGCGCGATATGACCTTCAAATTTTTGTATGGCACGGCTTTTCGCGCCCCCTCGTTTAACGAGGCGTATTCCATCAATAATCCGGTGAATCGGGGCAATCCGGCCTTGCGCCCGGAACGCATCAGCACGCTGGAAGGCGGTTTTAACTGGCAAGCCACTGATTTATTGCAAACCACGGTGAATCTGTATGCCTATCGGATGAAAGATATGATTTTGTCGCAAGCCAATCCGGCGCCCGGGATAGGCAGCACGTTTCAAAACGCCGGACGCGCCCATGGCAAGGGGCTGGAGATGGAAGCGGTGTGGGATAACAAGCGCGACTGGCGTTTGAGCGCACATTATTCCTATCAGCGTGCGATTGATGATGTGAATCAACGTCCGATCCCCTATTTACCCCAACACCGTCTGTATCTGCGCACCGAGTGGCAAGGCTGGAACCAATGGCGTCTGGGGGCGCAGGCCAATGGCGTTTTCAAACGCGCGCGCGCAGCGCAAGACAACCGGCCCGCCATCGCCAACTACCATACGCTTGATTTATCGCTGCGCCGCAAGTTTGCGCATGGCAGCTGGGATCTTGCTTTGCTGTTGACCAATCTTGGCAATGCCGACGCGCGCGACCCTTCCAGCGCTCCTGGCGTGCTGCCAAATGACTATCCCCTGGCCGGGCGCGCTTTTGCGCTTGAAATATCGCACCACTTTTAAGTTTGTAACAGACAGCATGCCAGACTTCGTTTTCCTTTGCCTTCAGTTAAGATTGCCGCATGGCAATCCTTATCTGTATGCACAAGGGGTGTGTGATGATTGGTGAATTGGTCAGCATGAAACAGTGGACGCGGCGCGGCAGGAGCTGCGCATCGCGTGCGCTGCATGCTGCGCTGCTGCTGTGTCTGATGTTTTTTTGCTGTCAGGCCCTGGCGCAAAAAGCCATGCAAAACCACGGCATTGTGATTCTCTATCCGGATATTGCCGATCCCTACCGCAGCGTATTCGTGCGCATTATCGATGGCATTGAAGAAAAATTGCAAAGCAAGGCGCCGCAAATGGCAGTCAGCAGCAATGCCAATCCAGCCGATGTGAATGAATTTTTGCAAAAGCAAAACGCTAAACTGGTGATCGCACTGGGCCGGCAAGGCTTGCGCCAGGCGCGTCAGTTGAATAAAGACTATGCCGTGCTGGTAGGCGGTGTGCTGGTTGGAAATGAGGCGGAAGTCAAAAATCTGACGGTGCACTCCCTGGCCCCAGACCCGGCGCTATTATTTTTGCGCTTAAAAAGCCTGTCGCCAAACGCCAAGCGCATCACGGTGATTTACGATCCAAAACAGAATGACTGGCTGATCAAGCTGGCGCGCACCGCAGCCCGCGCCCAGGGCATGGAATTGCATGCGGTGGAAGCGGCGGATTTGAAAAGCGCGGTCTCGCGCTATCAAGAGTTTTTCAGTACCGCCGAATCCGGCCGCGATGCGCTCTGGCTGCCACACGACAACACCACCGTGCAGGAATCGGCGATTTTGCCGCTGGTCTTGCGCAGCGCCTGGGATAAGAGTCTGGCAGTGTTTTCCAGCACGCTCTCGCATGTCGAAAAAGGCATTTTATTTTCACTCTACCCGGATAATCAGGAAATCGGCCGCTCGCTTGCCTTAGCTGCGCGCAACCGTTTGAGCAATCCCGGCAAGGATCAGATTCTACCAACCCGCGAAGTGCTGTCCGCGCTCAACACCAGCACCGCCAGCCATCTTGGCATCAGCATCACGAACCGCAGACAGCAGTTCGATATGCTTTTCCCAGAACAATGAGGCATATCATGGGTCTGTTTTCGCAACTGATACGACGCACCAGATTCCGCCAGCAGTTAATGCTGTCGGTGATGCTGGCGGTAGTGTTTGCGGCCCTGTTGTCTTCGGTTGCGGCGTCGATTGAAGCCAGCAGCCAGATTCGCCAGACGTTGCTGCAGCAAGGCATGCGGATCGGTGAAAGTCTGGCCCAGCAAAGCCAATTGGCGCTGCTCTACAATTCCGGGGCTAACGCCAATCTGGCGGTGCAATCCGTGCTTGAATTTCCGGATGTGGAAGGGGTGGCGATTCATCACCCTGATGGCCGGATTTTGCTGGCGCGCGACAAGCTTGGCGATGTGCCCAAAAATGACCCCAAACCACCCGCCTTGCAGGGTTTGAAAGGCATCCTGGAGAAAGAAGATGCGGTGCGCTGGACATTTGTCACGCCGGTGGTCGCCTTTTCTGATGCGCAAGACCCGTTTTCCACCGGCGAAGCTTTTCAGCAGGAGTTGGGGTATGTCCGCATCACGCTCAGCAAGGCCAGTTTGGGCAAGACGCGGCTGGAAATTTTCCTGGTCAATTTCACTGTTGCGCTCTTAATCGCCCTGATGCTGATGCTCTTGATTCATTTGCTGACGCGCCAGCTGACCCAGCCATTGAAACAGCTGTCACAAGCCATGGCGGACGCTGAACATGGCATGGACGGAGTGCGCGCGCTTGCCGACGGCCCGCGCGATATTCAGGAAATGGCGCGCGCCTTCAATCATATGATGAGTGTCTTATCAGAGCGGCAACAGGCTTTATCGCAAAGTGAACAGCGGCTGCAGGCGATTTTGGACAATAGTGCAGCCTTGATCCATGTGCGCGATATGGAAGGCCGTTATTTGCTGGTCAACCGTCAGTTTGAGCAAACCCTGGGGTTGGAGCGCGGCCATGTGCTGGGGCAAACCGTGTATGAGATCCACCCGCCGAAGGTGGCAGAAGCAATCGCTTCGAATGACCGCAAAGTGTTTGAATCCAGACAAGCCGAACAATTTGATGAGCGCATCACCTTGCTGGATGGCGAGCATGTTTATCTGGTGACCAAATTCCCGCTGTATGACCGCTATGGCGGGGTGTATGCGCTGTGCGCAATTTCCACCGACATCACCGCGCGCCATCAAGCCGAAGATCAGATCCGTCAGTTAAATCAAGAGTTGGAAGCGCGGGTGCAAAGGCGCACCCATGAGCTGGAAAGCGCGAAACAGGCGGCGGAAATGGCAAGCGACGCCAAATCGGCCTTTCTGGCCAATATGTCCCATGAGATCCGCACCCCGCTCAACGCGGTGTTAGGCTATGCGCAATTGCTGTTGCGCGATCCGCGCCTGCCGCCGGAGTTGCGCAATATCACCGAGCCTATCGAAAAATCGGGCTTGCATTTGCTGCAATTGATCAATGACATTCTGGACTTATCCAAGATTGAAGCGGGCCGCATGCAGCTCGACATCCAGGATTTTGATCTCTGTCAATTGCTTGATGAGTTGCAAACCATGTTCGCGGTGCGCTGCGAACAAAAAAACATCGCCTGGAAAATGCATGTCAAGCTGCCGCGCCCGTTCCTGGTGCGCGGCGATTGCGGCAAATTGCGCCAGATTTTGCTCAATCTGCTGGGCAATGCGCTGAAATTCACAGACAGCGGGCAAATCAGCCTGCATGCGCAGTTATTGGGCGAAACCATCCGTCTGGAAGTGGCCGACAGCGGGCCGGGGATTGCGCCGGAGCAGCAGGAAATGATTTTCGCCCCCTTCCAGCAAACCGAGGCCGGCAGTAAAAAAGGCGGCACCGGCCTGGGGCTGGCGATTTGCGCGCGGCAATTGGCGATGATGGGCAGCGCTTTGCAATTGGAATCGCATGAAGGCGGCGGCGCGCGTTTTTACTTCACCCTGCAATTGCCGCGCGGGCAACAACACCAGGCGGCGGCGGCGCAGGAAGCCATCAGCGGAATCTGGGCGCGCGGCTTGCGCGCGCTGGTGGTTGACGATATTGAAGAAAACCGCGATGTGCTTTCACGCGTCTTGCAAAGCATGGGGTTTTCAGTGCGCGAAGCCTGCGATGGCCGCCAGGCTGTAGAGGCCTTGAGCGCATTTGAAGCCGATCTGGTCATGCTCGACATCCGTATGCCGGTGATGGATGGGGTCGAAGCGCTGCGCGAAATTCATCAGCGATACGCCAAGCCGCCATTGTGCATCGCCATCACCGCCTCCGCCATGCTGCATGAAAAGCAGAGTTATCTGGCAGCCGGCTTTGACGATTTTATCGGCAAGCCCTTTGTGTTTGACGATATCCAAGCCTGTTTGCAAACGCATCTGGGGCCGCGTTTGTCGGATTTGCAGCAAACCAGCGCGCATACTGATGAAACACCGGCGGCGCCTTTGCCAAGCCTGCCTTCGGCCTTGCGGCAACGGCTGTTTCATGCGATTCAGGCCGGCTGGTTGAATGAGCTGGAAACCGCCTTGCAGGAAATGGCGGCATTGGGGCAGGCCGAAAAAACGCTGGCCCAGCGTCTGCACCAGCATTTGGAGCAATATGATCTGGCGGCCATGCAAGCGGAATTGGAAGGAGTGCGCGATGCCATTTGAAAGCAAACCGGCGAAAGTGTTGATTGTGGATGACACGCCGGCCAATATCAGTCTGCTGCGCAATATTCTGATGCCGCAGGGCTATCAGATTTTTGTCGCCACCAGCGGTGAAATGGCCTTGCGCAGCGCGCTGCAAAACCGCCCTGCCCTGGTTTTACTGGATGTGATGATGCCCGGCATGGATGGCTTCGCCACCTGTCGCGCCTTTAAGCAACAAGCCGAATTGGCGCACATCCCGATTATTTTCGTGACCGCCAAAACCGAGACCGAAGACGTGGTGGCGGCGTTTAACGCCGGCGCAGTGGACTATATCAGCAAGCCCTTGCGGATTGAGGAAGTATGTGCGCGCGTCTCCACCCATATCCGCTTGCAAGAGGTGGCGAATGAGCAGGCGGCGCAAGCCGAATTGATGCGCGCGATTGTGAATAATATGGCGGAAGGCATGTTGCTCTTGCAAGCCGATGGCGTGATCCGCATGGCCAATCCGGCCAGCCACCATATGCTGGGATATTCTGAAGAACAATTACAGGGGCGGCATATTTTCGATTTGTTTGAATTAAGCCAATGCCATCAAATCCTGGCCAGCATGAATCCGCCGCCCACCTCGCGCCAGAGCTTCAGCCTGAGCGGTTTTGGCACGCGCGAAGTGAATGCGCGCAGTAAATACGGACAAACGCTGGCGCTGGACTTGACCTTAAGCCCGATGTTTATTCAGGAAGCGCTGTTTATTGCGCTCTTGCACGATATCAGTCAGCACAAAGAATCCGAACAGGCCCTGCGCCAGCTGGCGCATATGGATCGCCTGACAAATATCGCCAACCGGCGCCATTTTGACCAGTATCTGCAGAAAGAATGGCAGCGCGCCCGGCGCAACCGGCAGCCGCTCTCCCTGCTGGTGCTGGATGTGGATCATTTCAAACAATATAACGACAGCCTGGGGCACTTAGCCGGCGACAGCTGTCTGCAGCAAGTGGCGCAGGCGCTGCAGGCTTTGGCCAAACGTCCGGGCGACTTGCTGGCCCGTTTCGGCGGTGAGGAATTTGTTTTGCTGTATGCGGAAGCGGATCAGGCCTGCGCGATGAATCTGGCGGAACAGGCGCGCCAAGCCGTATTGCAATTACAGTTACAGCACCCGGCAAGCAATACGCCATTGAGCGTGAGCATAGGCTGCTGCACTTTTTATCCGGATGAGACGCGCGAACCGGAATCGCTGTTCGCCAGCGCCGACCAGGCCCTGTATCAGGCCAAGCATGACGGGCGCAACTGTGTGCGTTGCGCCGCTGACAGCCAGACCGCGCCTTCGTCTGCTTAAATCAATTTCTTCAACACTTTGGAGAGCATGGCAAAGCGCGGGCCATACGGCGGGCGTAAAAGGAACATGCCATTTAACCAGGGTTGCTGGAACACCGGCTTTTGCTTGGAGAAGGTCAGGAAACCATATTCCCCATGATAAGCCCCCATGCCGGAGGGGCCGACCCCGCCGGTGGGCACATCTTCCTGCCCGAAATGCCAGATGCAATCATTCACCGTCACGCCGCCGGCAATGGTGTTGCTCAATACATGGTCGCGCGCGCGCATATCGCTGCCCATGAAATACAAGGCCAGCGGGCGCTCATGGCGGTTGATATAGTCCAGCGCCTGTTCCAGCTTGTCGTAGGTCAGCACAGGCAACAGCGGGCCGAAGATTTCTTCCTGCAAAATGCGCATCTCATCGGTAGCGCCTAACACCAGGGTCGGGGCCAGCATGCGCGCTGCCGGATCCAGGGTTTCATGTTCCGGGTTGATTTCAATCACTTGCGCGCCGTGCGCATGGGCATCATCGAGCAGACTGCGCAAGCGCTGGTAATGGCGCTCAGAAATAATGCTGGTGTAATCCGGATTATTGGCGATGCGTGGAAACATACGCACCGTGGCGCGTTTGAAGGCGTCGATAAATTCCTGCAATTTGTCTTTCGGCACAAACACATAGTCCGGCGCGACACAAGTCTGGCCGGCATTGAACAGCTTGCCGTGCGCCACCCGCGCCGCCGTCTCTTCAATTTCAGCCGAGCTGTGCACCAGCACCGGCGATTTGCCGCCCAATTCCAGCGTGACCGGGGTCAGATTGCGCGCCGCCGCCTGCGCCACCAGACGCCCGACCTGGGTAGAACCGGTGAACAATAAATGATCAAAGGGCAGCTCGGAAAATGCGCGGCCAACTTCGGCATCGCCAGTGACTACCGCCATTTCATCGCTGCGGAAAAACTCAGCCACCATTTTTTGCAGCAAGGCGGCAAAACGCGGCGTCAATTCAGAAGGTTTGATCAAGACCCGGTTGCCGGCGGCCAGCGCGCCGACTGCCGGCGCCAGGGCCAATTGATAGGGATAATTCCAGGGGGCGATCACGCCGACCACGCCTAAGGGTTGGCGCATGATGCGGTTGGAGCCGGGTTGAAAATACAGTGCGGTAGGGGCGCGTCTGGTGCGCATCCAGCTGCTCAAATGTTTTATCGCGTGGCGCGCCGCTGCTTCCACCAGCATGGTGTCGGCCAGCATGGTGAGTTGCGGCGCGCGGTTGCCAAAATCTGCGGAAATGGTCTGCGCCAATTCATCTGCATATTTGCGCGTCATCAATTCCACCCGGCGCAAGCGGTCTTTGCGCACTGCCTTGGATGGGATCATCTCGGCTTGAAAAGCCTGTTGCTGCGCCGCGAACAGGTTTTTCAATTCCTGCAAAGGGGCTTGGGCTGTGGTGGGAAATTTGAGCACGCTGTCCATTTGTCTGTCCTTATTTCTTGTGCGCGGTGTGGCATGAATTTGCGCGGCAAGCGCAATGAAGCGCACAAGATAGCACAGGCGCAGGCCGGGCAGCTTAGTGCGCGCACTCCAATCAAGCTTGCAAACCCTGGCGCAAACGTTCGGCGATTTGCGGCGCGCTGGCATACGGGTCGCGCGGATTATTCCCCTGCAACACATCCTCCATGCGCTCTTGCACCCCCTGCAGGGCGTCGGGATGCGAGTAAATATAAAACCGCCCTTGTTCGATCGCGCCAAAGGTCAGCTGCGCCACTTTCTGCGCGCTGACGTGGGACGATTTGACCGCTTTATCGACCATGTTTTGCGCCAATAACTGGCTGTTGCTGGGCGCTTGCGCATTTTGCAAATCCGCCGGACGCTGCAAATGTGAACGGCTGATGCCGGTGCTGACAAAGTACGGACACAAGACCGAAACCGCAACCGCCTTGCACTGCAATTGCAAATCCTGGAACATGCTTTCGCTCAAAGCCACCACCGCATGCTTGGAAACATTATAGGCGCCCAACAAAGGCGCGTTGAGCAAGCCGGCCATCGAAGCGGTATTCACAATATGCGCTTGATAATTGGCATCGTCCCGCGCTGCTTGCAACATGCGCGGGGTGAAGTATTTCACGCCATGAATCACGCCCCACAGATTCACGCCCAAAACCCACTCCCAATCGGCCAGCGAGTTTTCCCACAGCAAACCGCCACAGCCGACGCCGGCATTATTAAACAGCAGGTGCACCGCGCCGAATTCAGTAAACGCCGCATCAGCCCAGGCCTGCACCTGCTCCGCTTTGCTGACATCGCACAAGGAACACAACACCCGGTGACCCTTGGCGCGCAATTCATCGGCAAACGCGTGCAAGGGTTCTTCTTGCACATCGGCTAAGGCCAAATGCATGCCGCGCGCGGCTGCTTCGAGTGCAAATTCGCGCCCGAAACCACTGGCGGCGCCGGAAATGGCCGCCACTTTATTACTGAATTCACGCATAGGTTTCTCCTGTTTTCCCGGATCAATTCAAGCCAGCACGGCGGAAACCCCGCCATCCACCGCCAACACCTGGCCGGTAATATGTTTGCCGGCAGCGCTGGCGAATAAGAGCGCAGCGCCCTTCAAATCATCTTCATCGCCCAAACGCTGCAGCGGCGCATGGCGGCTTAAGGCTTCAGCGCCATATTGCTGCAACACGCCTTGCGTCATGCGCGAAGGGAAAAAACCGGGCGCCAGGGCATTCACCGTGACGCCATATTGACCCCATTCAGCAGCCAGGGCGCGGGTGAAATTGATCAGGCCGGCTTTGGAAGTGTTATAGGCCAGGGTTTTCATGGTGTCCGGGGCATTCCCGGCCAAACCGGCAATCGAAGCGATATTGATGATGCGGCCATGGCGCTGCGCAATCATGGCGCGCCCTAGCGCCTGCGAGAGTAAAAACACGCTGCGCAGATTCAAATTCATCACCTTATCCCAAGCCGCCAGCGGATAGTCCTGGGCCGGCGCGCCCCAGGTGGCGCCGGCGTTATTCACCAGAATATCGACCTTGCCCAAGCGCGCCATGGCCCCATCGGCGCAGGCTGCCACGCCCTCTTCCGCGCCCAGATCAGCGGCCAGCCAGTCCGCGTCTTGCACGCCCGCCTCGCGCAAAGCGGCGCAGGCCTGCTCCAATTCCGCCTGCTTGCGCGCAACCAGCAGCACGCGCGCGCCCTGTTCGCCCAAGGCCTGGGCGATTTGCAGCCCCAGCCCGCGTGAGCCGCCGGTGACGACTGCGGTTTGTCCGTGCAAATCAAATAATTGCGCCACCCGCATCTTATTCTCCGCTCAGATAATCCATACATTGGCGCTCTTGCCGCACGGCGCCGATAAAGTCTTTGATCTTCACATGCTCAGGATGCGATTGATAGGCGTCGAGCGCCGCTTTATCGCTGAATTCACTGTACAACACCACATCATAGGTGGCTTCCAGACCGTCGCTGGCCAAAGCCACTTCAAATTTCAACGTGCCCGGCGTCAAATCGGCGCATGACAGCAGCAAAGCTTTGAGTTTTTGCGCGTTCTCAGCACGGCTGGCGCCTTCAGCAAAATCCTTTAATTTCCACATCACGATATGTTTGAGCATGACCTTCTCCAGCTGGCAAAAAAAGCCAGCATAGCACAGCGCCGCCAGCCCGCCGTGCGCGCCTCATGTGAAAAAAATTGTCTGCCTGACAGCCATGCAAGCTTTGCGTAAGGTTTCGCGCTGACACTGTTGGCAAGGATGGCAGCAAAACATCCTTGCACCTGGTGAAACCGGCGCCGCCGGATTCTGAGGAAGGGGACACGTAAGACAAGCGAAAAGCACAACGTGGCCAGTTGAAGTCTGCCAGCGCTGCGGGGCACAGCAAGCCCGTCAAAGCGCTGGCGCAATGCAGGGGACAAACAAAATGAGCAATATTCCTATGGACGCGGCCAACCGTGTCGGCAGCGTCAAGGCCGCAAGCAGCGAAGGCATGAGCAAAGAAGAGAAGAAGGTGGTGTTCGCCTCTTCGCTGGGCACTGTGTTTGAGTGGTATGACTTTTATCTGTATGGGGCCTTGGCGACCATCATCGCCAAGAAATTTTTCGCCGGCACAGATCCGAATACCGCCTTTATTTTCGCCCTGCTGGCGTTTGCCGCAGGTTTTATCGTGCGTCCCTTCGGCGCGCTGGTGTTTGGCCGCCTGGGCGATATGATTGGGCGCAAATACACCTTCCTGGTGACAATGGCCTTGATGGGCGGCTCGACCTTTCTGGTCGGCATGCTGCCCAGTTACGCCACGCTGGGGATTGCCGCCCCCATCATTCTGGTGTTCTTGCGCATCATTCAAGGCTTAGCCCTGGGCGGTGAATACGGCGGGGCCGCCACCTATGTGGCTGAACATGCGCCGCACGGCAAGCGCGGTTTATTCACCTCCTGGATTCAAACCACCGCCACCATGGGCTTATTCCTGTCCCTGCTGGTGATTTTAGGCACGCGCACGCTGTTAGGCGAAGCCGCTTTTGCTGAATGGGGCTGGCGCATTCCCTTCCTGCTGTCGCTGGTTTTGCTCATGTTTTCGCTCTGGATCCGGCTCTCCATGAATGAATCGCCGGCCTTTTTGCGCATGAAAGCCGAAGGTAAGACCTCCAAAGCGCCGCTGTCTGAATCCTTCCTGGTGTGGGGTAATCTGAAGCTGGTGATTTTCGCCCTGCTGGGCTTAACCGCCGGGCAAGCCGTGGTCTGGTACACCGGCCAGTTTTACGCCCTGTTCTTCCTGACCCAGACCTTGAAAATAGATCCGGTCACAGCGAATATTCTGATCGCGCTGGCGCTGCTGGTCGGCACCCCGTTTTTCATCGTATTCGGTTCGCTGTCTGACAAAATCGGGCGCAAGCCGATTATTCTTGGCGGCTGCCTGCTGGCGGCAATCACCTATTTCCCGGTGTTTAACGCCATCACCCACTATGGCAACCCGAAACTGGAACAGGCTTTACTGAATTCGCCGGTGGTGGTCAGCGCTGATCCGGCCTCTTGCCAATTCCAATTCAACCCGACCGGACAAAAGAAATTCACCAGCTCTTGCGATATCGCCAAGAAAGCCCTGGCTGATGCTTCGGTGAATTACAAAAATGAAATCGCCCCGCCCGGCAGTGTCGCCACCATCAAAGTGGGAGATAAACAGATTGCCGCATTTGACGCCGTATTGACGCCGGATGGCTTGAATTTCAGCAAGGAAAGCAAAGCCCAGGAAGACGCCTTCAAGAAACAATTGGGCGGCGTTATCAAGGCTGCCGGCTACCCGGAAAAAGCCGATCCTGAACAGATCAACAAAACCATGCTGTTCCTGCTCTTGCTGTATCTGGTGATTTTGGTGACGATGGTGTACGGCCCGATTGCCGCGATGCTGGTGGAAATGTTCCCCACCAAAATCCGTTACAGCTCTATGTCCCTGCCCTACCACATCGGCAATGGCTGGTTTGGCGGCTTGCTGCCCACCATTTCCTTCGCGCTGGTGGCATACAAAGGCGATATCTTCTATGGCCTGTGGTATCCGATTGTGGTGGCCACCATCACGGCGGTATTAGGCTTGCTGTTTGTGCGTGAAACAGTGCATCACGATATCAATCAGCACGATTGAAGCCGGGGTTGATGCTGCCGACACAAAAACAGCCCGGCGCCGGGCTGTTTTTATTTCAGGCAAAGTGCAGATCAAGCCTTGCGGCGACGCGCCAGTGCGCCCAATACGCTCAAGCCGCCCAACATCATGGCCCAGGTTTCGGCTTCCGGCACCGCTGCGATTTGGAAATTGGCTTGCAAGGCGCCCACATTGTCGGCGTAGTAACCCGGCGCGGCATTGAAGTTGTAAGCGTCCACAAAACCCAGATACAGGCGCGATGCATTGGAAGGCGCAATAAATTGCTGGATCTGGCCTTGCGCATTGCGGCCATCGCCAATGAAGAAGGTTTGACCGATTTGCGGCGCCAGTTGGCTGAAGTCATTCGCATCCGAGAAATTCAGCACAGCCGGGGCCGTCGCGCCCGGCGCGGCATCCGACAGGAAAACCCCGACCATGAACATAAAACGGTCGCTGTGGTTGACGCCGCTGATACCGCCAAAAGACGGCACCAGCGTGCGCCAGCGCGCGCCATCCGCACCGGCCATGCCGCCATTCGGGCCGCAGCAGCCAATCTGACCGCTCACGCTGGAAAAGGTCAGCACATTGCCAGCCGAGGCGGTGAAGTTATAGGCCGCCGGCAGCAAACCTGCGCCGCCGCCGCCCGGGGCTGGCGCGACACTCAAACCGGCGCCAAAGATATTCGATTTCGCATCCACCGTCATCGTCACGGCCTGGGCTTGCGCGCCGGCGAAGAACAAAGAAGCGGCCAATACGCTGAATTGCAGTTTTTTCATGAATACTCCTGTGTGGGGTGATTGTTTTGATGCTGTGGTTGATATTTCCGGTGGCTGTACGCCATTTGTTTTCATTGTTTTGATCATGCCACAGGGCAATATTCTGACTTTTTCCTTGCAAGATGGCAAGCACAGTCCGGAAAGTTTCTTGTTTTACAGATGCAGAGTAGCAAACTATGGCACACAGTGTGAAAATGTTAAACTTTCAGCAAAAACAGATCGCACAAGCAGGAAAAGCGGGGAGAAGTAACTTGAGGTAGATAGCAAAAAAGCCCGCTGTGAGCGGGCTTTTGGCGTCATGCGGCTGCATGATAAAATATTCTGGTTGCGGGGGCAGGATTTGAACCTACGACCTTCGGGTTATGAGCCCGACGAGCTGCCAGACTGCTCCACCCCGCGTCTGATGTAAGAATAATACAACAGCCTCCAAATTTTCGCAAGCATATCCGTCATTATTGTGAAGCTGTTACACTGTTTACTGCGTCAGACCAAGGTTTTGGCTGTCATCACCATCAAAAAATAGCCAAAATATCAATGTTTTTTGTGTTTTTCCCAAGAAAGTCTCTTTTTTTCGGCAACAAAAGCAATAAAGCGGTGTACAAACGTTTGCGCCTGCGCTTTTCTGCATCCGGCCAAGCAATCTGCCGCAAAATCTGCTATACACATAGGTGATGCTTGCGCATCACTGTTGTTCGATGTTTTTAGAAGTCACTCCAATGAAATTTTGTTCAGAATGCGCGCACCCGGTTGAGCTGCTGGTGCCCGAAGGCGACAACCGCCCCCGTTATGTGTGCGCCCAGTGTGCAACCATCCACTACCAAAATCCGAAAATGGTGATCGGCTCCATTCCCATCTGGGAAGAAGCAGGCGAAGTCGCCGTCTTGCTGTGCCGGCGTGCCATCGAGCCGCGCTACGGCAAATGGACCCTGCCGGGCGGGTTTATGGAAAACAATGAAACCACCTGGGCCGCTGCAATTCGCGAAACGCAGGAAGAATCCGGGGCCGATGTCGAGCTGCGCACCCTGTTTGCGCTCTTGAATGTGCCGCAAGTGCATCAAGTGCATATGTTTTACCTGGCGCGCCTGAAAAATCTCGACTTTTGCGCCGGCGAAGAAAGCCTGGAAGTGCGCCTGTTCAACCATGCAGACATCCCCTGGGACGAACTGGCCTTCCCGACCATCCGCAAGACCCTGAAATTTTTCTTTGAAGACTATGCCAAAGTGCAGGCAGGTGATGGCGACTATGGTTTTCACACCCACGACATCATCAAACGCCAGAACCGGCCAGATTTTTAAACCATGAATTTATGGATTGATGAAGACCAGCCCCTGCCGCCGCCGGAAGCCGCGCTGGGGCATGACACCGATGCGCCGGGCTTGCTGGCGATCACCCGCAGCTTGGACGCCGCGCGCCTGCAGCAAGCTTATCTGCAAGGCATCTTCCCCTGGTATGGCGAGAATATGCCGGTGCTGTGGTGGAGCACAGACCCGCGCATGGTCTTATACACCAGCGAATTCAAAATCTCCCCCTCCTTACAGAAAACCCTGCGCAAAGTGGCGCGCGATACACGCTGGGAAGTCCGCATGGATCATGATTTCGCCGCCGTGATGCGGGCCTGCGCTGCGCCGCGCGAAGGTCATGACGGCACCTGGATCAACCAAGACATCATCGCCGGCTATTGCGCCTTGCATGCGCAAGGCATGGCGCACAGCGTCGAAACCTGGTTTGACGGCGAGCTGGTGGGCGGGGCCTACGGGGTGGCGCTGGGACGCATGTTTTATGGCGAATCGATGTTTGCGCGCAAAAGCGACGCTTCCAAGATTGCGCTGGCGCATCTGGTCGATTTTTTACAAAAGCATGACGTGAAAATGATAGACTGCCAGCAGGAAACCGCCCATTTGGCCAGTCTCGGCGCCCGCCCGATTGCGCGTGCAGAATTTCTGCAACATTTGCGCGCTGCGGTGCAACTGGCCCCGATTGCCGAATGGCGTTTGCCTTCACACATTGCAGGCCAACCTTGAACTTTCAGGCAAACCATGAGCAATCTGAAAGATTTGCCCTACGCCAGACTGCAGTTCTACGCCACAGCGCCCTATCCGTGCAGCTATTTGGACGGGCGGCAGGCGCGCAGTCAGGTCGCCACGCCATCCAATCTGATCGGCGACGATGTGTACGCCATGCTGATTCAACATGGCTTCAGGCGCAGCGGAGTCTTCACCTACCGCCCGCACTGCGATGGCTGCCAGGCTTGCATTCCGGTGCGGGTGGAAGCCTTGCGTTTCACACCGCGCCGCAGTCAGCGCCGCGCCTGGCAGAAGCACGCTGACTTGCAAACCCGGGTGATGCCGCTGGACTTCATCGCCGAACATTACGCACTGTATTTGCGCTATCAAAATGCGCGCCACGCCGGCGGCGGCATGGATGCCGACAGCCGCGACCAATACGCGCAATTTCTCTTGCAAAGCCGGGTCAATACCCGCTTAGTCGAATTCCGCAGCCCGGATGGCGTCCTGCGCATGGTCTCTATTATTGATATCTTGCAAGATGGTCTGTCCTCGGTGTACACCTTCTTTGATCCTGATGTGCCCGGCGCCTCCTATGGCGCTTACAACATCCTGTGGCAGATCGAGCGCGCCAGAAACGCCGCCCTGCCCTTTGTGTATCTGGGCTACTGGATTGCGCAAAGTCGCAAGATGTCATACAAAATCCGCTACCAGCCGCTGCAAGCGCGCATCAATGGCGCCTGGCAAGCCTTGCCGGCGGATGCGCTGAGCGGATTCGATCCGCAAGATTTGTCAGACGCGCAAGCCGGCAACCCTGAGCCGGGCGACTTTCTTTCTGCTTGAGCGCTGCCGCCGCCTGTTACAATGGCGGCTTTCTTTCCAGCCACACGCCTGCCATGTCATTTCTGTACTCATTGGCGCGTCCCATGCTGTTTGGCATGGACGCCGAAGACGCCCATCATTTCACCTTGCGCAATTTGGCGCGTGCAGAGCGCGCCGGCCTCACCGCCCTGCTCAGCCGCCCGCCGGCCGATCCGCGCCGCGTGATGGGCATCAACTTCCCCAATCCGGTCGGCTTGGCTGCCGGTCTGGATAAAGACGGCGCCTGTATCGATGGCTTGGCCGCGCTGGGTTTTGGTTTTATCGAAATCGGCACCGTAACGCCGCGCGCGCAAGCCGGCAATCCGCGCCCGCGCATCTTCCGCCTGCCGGCCAAACAAGCCTTGATCAACCGCATGGGTTTTAATAATGGCGGGGTGGACGCCTTTGTCGCCAACGTGCAGCAATCCCGCTTTTATCAGGAAAAGCGCGGCGTGCTGGGCTTGAATATCGGCAAAAACGCTGACACCCCGATTGAAAAAGCGGTCGATGACTATTTGCTGTGTCTGCAAAAAGTCTATCCCTATGCCGACTATGTGACAGTCAACATCTCCTCGCCGAACACCAAAAACCTGCGCCAATTGCAAGGCGAATCCGAACTCGATGCGCTCTTGCACGCGCTCAAAGAAGCGCAATTGCGCCTGGCTGATCAATACAAACGCTACGCCCCGCTGGCGCTGAAAATCGCGCCCGATCTGGATCAAGAGCAAATCAAGGCGATTGCCGCGCTCTTGCTCAAACACAAAATCGACGCTGTGATCGCCACCAACACCACTTTACAGCGCGATGCAGTGCAAGGCTTGCCGCATGCCAGTGAAACCGGCGGACTGTCCGGCGCGCCGGTGCGCAGCCTGTCTGACGCTGTGGTGCGCGGTCTGCGCGCCGAATTGGGGACAGAAATCCCGATTATCGGCGTAGGCGGCATTTTGTGCGGGGCCGATGCGCAGGCCAAGATGCAAGCCGGGGCCAGCCTGGTGCAAGTGTACTCCGGCCTGATTTACCGTGGCCCTGCGCTGGTGACGGAGTGCGCCGCCGCAGTGCGCCAAAACTGAGCTTTGCGCAAGCGCCCACCCTGCCCCCGGCGCAGCCAACGCTGCGCGGGGCAGGCCTGCACATCCCGGAAAAGATGACATCCAGCACAAGCTTATCCTTTTTTTACGCATGCAAAAATGCGGCAATGCCGCTGTTTGCGCCTATAATGCGCTACCTGTAGCCGCCCCCGGCTTAGCACAGCATCCCCAACCCCCGTAATGCAGTGAGAGAGAAAGACATGAGACAAAGCCCGAATACCCCGGCAGTACTCAGCCTGATCGGCAACACCCCGCTGGTCGAAGTCACCCGTATTGACACCGGCCCCTGCCAATTGTTTTTAAAACTCGAATCACAAAACCCCGGCGGCTCAATCAAAGACCGCGTCGGCCTGGCCATGATCGAAGCAGCGGAAAAAGAAGGCAAGCTCAAACCCGGCGGCACCGTGATTGAAGCCACCGCCGGCAATACCGGCCTGGCCCTGGCCCTGGTGGCGCGCGCCAAAGGTTATAAAGTGGTGCTGGTGGTGCCGGACAAAATGTCTTCGGAAAAGATTTTGCATCTGCGCGCGCTCGGCGCGACAGTCTATCTGACCCGCTCCGATGTCGGCAAAGGCCACCCCGAATACTATCAAGACTATGCCGCGCGTCTGGTCAAAGAAATCCCGGACGCCTTCTATGTTGACCAATTCAACAACCCCAACAACCCGCTGGCGCACGAAACCACCACCGGTCCGGAAATCTGGGCGCAAACCGCGCACAATGTGGACGCCGTGGTGTGCGGCGTCGGTTCCGGCGGCACCATGGCCGGCCTGTCCACCTTCTTCCGCCGCGTCAATCCGGATCTGGAAATGGTGCTGGCTGACCCGGTCGGCTCGATTCTGTGCGAATACATCGAACACGGCAAAATCATCTCCACCCCCGGCTCCTGGGCAGTGGAAGGGATTGGCGAAGATTTCATTCCCTCAATTGCCGACATGAGCATGGTCAAGCGCGCTTACTCGATTCCCGACCAGGAAAGCTTTGCCTGCGCGCGCGAACTGGTGCGCGCCGAAGGGATTGCCGGCGGCTCCTCGACCGGCACCTTGCTGGCCGCCGCCCTGCGTTACTGCCGCGAGCAAACCACACCCAAGCGCGTGGTCAGCTTCGTCTGCGACACCGGCACACGCTACCTGTCCAAAGTGTATAACGACAACTGGATGGTGGATCAAGGCCTGCTCAAACGTGAAGTGTTTGGCGACTTGCGCGACATCATCGGGCGCCGTTATTCAGATGGCGGCGTGATCTCGGTCAACCCGGATGAAACCCTGATGGTGGCGTTTAACCGCATGCGCAATGCCGATATCTCGCAATTGCCGGTGATTGCCGAGCGCAGAATCGTCGGCATGATTGACGAATCCGATATTTTGATGAAAGTCGCGGCCAGTTCGGAAGCCTTCCGCAGCCCGGTTGCGCAAACCATGACCGCCTCCATCGAAACCTTGAAGCCGACTGATTCAATTGACGCCTTGAAGACGATTTTGAATCGCGGCCTGGTGGCGATCATCGCCGACGAAACCCGTTTCCACGGCCTGATCACCCGTTTTGACCTCTTGAACCATCTGCGCAGGAAATTATCGTGAGCGAACAAGACCAAGGCAGTAAGCGCGCCGGCTTTGCCACCCGCGTTATCCACGCCGGGCAAAGCCCGGATCCGTCCACCGGCGCCATCATGCCGCCGATTTACGCCACCTCGACCTTTGTCCAGGAAAGTCCGGGCGTGCACAAGGGCTTGGACTATGGCCGCTCGCACAACCCGACCCGCTGGGCCTTGGAGCGTTGCGTAGCCGATTTGGAATCCGGCGCGCAAGCCTATGCTTTCGCCTCGGGCTTAGCGGCGATTTCCACCGTGCTCGAACTGTTGCCGGCTGGCAGCCATATTGTGGCTGGCGACGATATGTACGGCGGCACCTTCCGCTTATTTGACAAGGTGCGCCAGCACAGCGCGAATCTGAAATTCAGCTATGTGGATTTGAGCAATGCGGACAATCTGCGCGCCGCCATCACGCCGGAAACCAAAATGGTGTGGATCGAGTCGCCCACCAATCCGATGCTCAAGCTGGCCGATCTGGCCGCCTTGGCCAGCATCTGCCGCGAGCACAATGTGCTGGCGGTTGCTGACAACACCTTCGCCAGCCCCTGTTTGCAACGTCCGCTGGAAATGGGTTTTGATATTGTGGTGCACTCAATGACCAAATATCTGAACGGCCACTCCGACATCATCGGCGGCATCGCCATCGTTGGCAAAGAAGCGCGCCACGCCGCAATCGCCGAGCGCCTGGGCTTTTTGCAAAACTCGGTAGGCGCGATTGCCGGCCCGTTTGACAGCTTTTTGGCCTTGCGCGGCATCAAAACCCTGGCCATCCGGATTGATCGCACCTGCAGCAATGCGCTGGCCTTAGCCAAGTGGCTGGAACAACAGCCCAAAGTGAAACGGGTGATTTATCCGGGGCTGGAATCGCACCCGCAACACGCCTTGGCCAAGCGCCAGATGTCGGGTTTTGGCGGCATTATCTCGCTCGAACTCAATACCGACTTAGCCGGTTCGCGCCGTTTCCTGGAAGCCTGCCATTATTTCTCGCTGGCGGAAAGCCTGGGCGGGGTGGAAAGCCTGATCGAACACCCGGCCATCATGACGCACGCCTCGATTCCGGCAGAACAGCGCGCCCGGCTTGGCATTACTGACAGCTTCATCCGCTTATCCGTCGGGATTGAAGATCTGGCCGATTTGCAGCAGGATTTGCAAAACGCCCTGGATGCGGTGTAAGCCGGTACGCCTCGACACATAGTTGATTGATGTAATGCTGGAAAGACGGCTTCAGACACGAATAATGCTTGCGCTATAGCGCGGCCTGATTCGTGGCTGAAGCCGCCGCCCAAGACAAACACATCGAAAGCAGCCCGGGCGGCAAACACTGAATATCTTAGCCATATTCAGCACAAGCACTGCCGGACATCTGCTGCAAAACCGCCAGCAGTTTTTTGTCGACAGTGCGCCTGCTGACGCGCGCCGCAAAGACAGCATAAAAACAAGCGCGGCCACAACGCAACAATTCAAGCCTCCAGCAATCGCCGCGCATATGGGCTGGCGATGAAGAGTAAGCCCGCGAGGTTCAGTCCAACGGTAAACCAAAACACGCTACGGAATGCTTGCTTTGCGGACTTGTGCCTGAGAATCTGTTGCGCCAACAAAGCGCCTGGCCAGCCACCCGCCAGCGCCAATACATGCAGTGTTGACTCAGAAGTTCGCCAGGCGCCACTTTGTGCAGCAGATTTATCAAGCGCGTAAGCAAAAAAAGTCAAGGCGCTCAATCCCATGTATAACCACAAAAGCCAACGCGGCGGATTCCCAAACATATAGGCAAGCATGAGCACAAGGCCAAACAGCGGGAGGATAAAAAGACTGGCCATACCCCATTGCGCTGGTCTGTTACGCATGCGCTGTATGCGATGCTGGATGGCAGTATCTGCTTGAATCAAGGCTGGATTGGTGGCGCGTTTCTTACCTTGCGGCCCCAATTCAACTTCAAAACTGAGACGCAAACCAAGTTTCGGACGCTGGCGCAGGCCTTGGCATGCTTTAATGTGTAAAAAAATATCCTGCCCACCCAAAGTCGGCTTGATGAAACCAAAACCGCGCTCATCGTCCCATGATGTAATCGTTCCTTCAAAACGCGCCATGATAAATTGTGGAAGTAAGAGTAAATAAGCAAGCGCCGTAGCAGCACTTGTCCAATCTTTATCCGATAAATCATTCGCTTCGAATAAAAAGAAACATGATAACTGAAAGGATGTATTCAGTGTTGCGCAAGGTGCGTGCTGCGCCGCCGCTATGCCCAGGCGCCGTTTGCACTTGGCAGCAATCCAGCGTTGCTAGCCGTAAAATGAGTGAATAGTCATCCTTTGTTTATAATAGCGCTCAAGCCCCTCCCCTGTGCGCCGCAATCCACCGCACCCCGGCTTGCCAATTGCCCTATCAATTGTCTTTACGCACGGATCGCCCATGCTTGCCAAACTCGCCTTGAACGCCAGCAAACGTTTAATGAAACTCTCATTCCTGCGCAATGACGGTCCAGCCGACACCTTATTGATTGAAAGCCTGCACGCCGAAGAAGAGGTTTCGCGCGACTTTGAATACACCGCCCATGTACTGTCAGACAATCCTGAAATTGCGCTCAAAGATGTGCAAGGCAAGCTGATCGGCATCGAACTCACGCGTGACGATGGCGGCAAGCGCTGGTTCACCGGCTATTGCTGGACCTTTGAGCTGCTGGAATATGCCAACAGCGTCGCCACCTATAAAATGACCCTGGTTCCCTGGCTGGCCTTCCTGCGCTTGCGCAAAGACATGTTCATTTTCCAGAACAAGACCTATATCGAGCAGACCAAGGAGATTTTTGAAGACTACGCGATGGCCAAGTTTGACCTCAAAGTCAGCAAAGCCGGCCACCGCCACACCTACTGCGCGCAATACGACGAAACCGATCACAACTATGTGCACCGGCGCTGGGAAGAAATGGGCTGGCATTACTGGTATGAGCACGACGCCAGCGGCCACCGCCTGATTTTGTCCGACCACTCGCCGGCGGCAGAGCCGGTCGATGGCGACACTACGATCGCCTACCATCATGGCGGCGGCAATAACAAAGAAGACAAAATCGGCATCTTTGGCGGCCAGCGCGAAATCGCCTCCGGCAAAGTGAATTTATCCAGCTTTGATTTCAAACGCCCGACCCCGGCCCTGGTTGGCAAAACCAGCCAGCAGGAACAGGGACAAATCGCCAAGCTCGAAGTGTATGAATATCGCGGCCTGTACGGCTTTGTCGATGCCGAAGAAGGCAAGTTTTACGCCGAACGGCAAATGGAGCAAATCGAAGGCGATGCGAAAAGCTTTGCCGGGCGCGGCAATGTGCGCCAGATGCAACCGGGACGCTGGTTCACCCTCACGCGCGACCATCTGAAACAATTATTCCGTGGCCCCGGCCACAAATTTGAATTCCTGCTGCTGTCTGTCACCCACGATATTCACAATAACCTGCTGAATTCCGATGGCGGCATGGGGACATATGACAACAGCTTTGTCTGCCTGCGGCGCAAAGTCTTCTGGCGCCCGGCGCGCGGCCATCACAGCGAAGAGGTGCGCGTGCCCGGCGTGGACACCGCGATTGTGGTCGGCCCGCAGGGTGAAGAAATTTACAGCGACAAATACAGCCGCATCAAAGTCCAGTTCCACTGGGACCGCATGGGCAAACAGGATGAAAACAGCTCACCCTGGGTGCGCGTGATGACGCCCTGGGCGAATAAAGGCTTCGGCATGGTCGCCGTGCCGCGCATCGGCACCGAAGTCGTGATTCAGTATTTGCAAGGCAACCCCGACCGTCCCCTGGTGGTGGGACAGTTATACAACGAACGCCACATGCCGCCCTGGACGCTGCCGGCCAATCAAACCCAATCCGGCGTGCTGACCCGCTCCAGCAAAGGCGGCGGGCCATCGAATGCCAACGCGCTGCGCTTTGAAGACAAAAAGGGAGAAGAAGAAGTCTGGTTGCATGCGGAAAAAGATCAGCGCATCGAAGTCGAAAACGACGAAAGCCACTGGGTCGGGCGCGATCGCAAAAAAACCATCGACCGCGATGAAACGGTGCATGTCAAACGCGACCGCACCGAGACGGTGGACCACAATGAAACCATCACCGTGCACAACGACCGCAAAGAGCGGGTCGATCACAATGAAAAAATTTCGATTGGCGACAATCGCACCGAAGATGTCGGCAAAGACGAAGATATTCACATCGGCCACAGCCGCAGCGTGCACATCGGCGACCATAAAAACGAAACGGTAGGCAAAACCAAAACCGAAACCGTGGCCCTGGCCAAATTTCTCTCGATTGGCGGCCTGTATCAAACCACCGTCGGCGGCGCCATGAACACCACCGTGGCCTTGGCGCAAGCGGAAGAAGTGGGCTTATCCAAAACCGTGGTCGTCGGCAAAACCCTGACTCAGACCGCCGGCGAGCAATTCAAACTCACCGTTGGAAAAAGCAGCTTAACCCTGCATGCCGATGGACGGATTGAACTCGAAGGCACAGAAATCCTGATTTCCGGCAGCAAAAAAGTCGAGCTGCACGGCAAAGATATTGATAACAACCCGGCATAAGGCAAGGCGAAGAATGCAAGAGCTGATGCAAACCGCCACGCCCGGCAAAATCAAGCTGGCCGAAATCCCCGAGCCGCCCTGTCCCCCTTTGCAAAACGACAGCGGCCTGGACGCCATGCTGTTCAACACCATCGACCCGCTGCGCCAGGCGTTTCATGTGCTGGTGGCGAAAAGCGCATGGCGCATCACCCCCGGCCCGCAAACGGGACAAGCGCAACTGCAAGAAGATATGTCGCCGCCGCCGTTGGCCGATAGCGATCTGGCGTTTGCCGGGCAAGACCCGGCTGCTTATGGCTGGCGCGCCGAAAGCGATCTGGCGCCATACAAACCGCTGTGCGATGTGCTGCTGGCCGCTGACGCCATCGCACCCGGCGCACAGGCGCTGCCGCAATTCGGTGTGCGCTTGCAAGTGCAAGCCGGCGGGCAAGCCGCCGACGCAGGCGCCATCCTGATCGACAAACGACTCTTGATCAGCGGCGCGCGCCACTTCAGCGGCAGCGGCAAAGACTGGCGCTTGAGCGCGCCCGCCCCCATCAGCCGCCTGCCGCTGCGCCATACATACGCTTGCGGCGGCAGTCTGCAACTGCGCGCGCAAGACCCGGCTTTGCGCCACGCCCCCGCCGCCGAATTGCTCGCGGCCCCGGATGAGCAAGGACGAAGCCTGCATCTGGTGGCCCAAAGCAATCCGCTGGGACAGGGCTTTGCGCGCGCCTGGCATTTGCAAAGCGGGACAGTGCAAAGCATCGCCGCACCACAGATTGAATATCTGGATCAAACCATGGATGGGGCCGCCTTCTGGCGCGCCGCCGAAAGTGGCGCACTGCCGCCCAGCGCCGCGCCCTGTCCCCTGGGACGGGCCTGGCTGCCGCGCCGCCAGCTGGCCGGAGTCTTGCCGGAACAGCGCTATGCGGCGGATGAAGTCCCGTTCTTACCGCCGGATTTTGATTACCGCTATTGGAACTGCGCCCCCGCCGACCAGCAATGCCGCTATCTGCAAAGCGGCGATCTGCTGCGCTTGTGGAATTTGAGCGAAGCGAACGATCCCGCCGCCACGCTTGACGCGCAAGGCAACCATTTCCTGCAATGCAGCCTGCCGCCGGCCCGATGCGTAGCCTTGATAACGCTGGACGTGAACGGGGAAGCCATGCTGGACGTGCAGGATTTGCAGCTCGACACCTTGATCTACGAGCAGGCCGAACGACGCTTTTACTGCACCTGGCGCTTAAACCTGTTGGCCGATCCCGCCATTCTCAGCATCCGCCTGCTGTATGTGAGCGAGCCGGCGCAAATCGAGCGCATCAATACCCTGCAGAGCGCACAAGCGCTGCTGGCGCAAGGAGCGTGACATGGCTAAAGAAACCGTCACCCAATCCAGCCGCTTCTTTTGCGTGAGCTTAGTGCCGGATTTTTGTAAAACCCCGGTCGGCCCCGCCACGCCGCCGCTGCCTTACACCATCAAGGGCGAATTCAAACAAACCAGCAAGCCCAGCAAAACCCTTAAAACGCACAGCGAGCCGGTGTTTTTGCACAATACAAGCGTGATTCCCAGCGTCACCGGGGACGAACCCGGGGTGGCCAAGGGCGTCAAGAGCAATACCGTGGGCAAACGGGTGGAGAGCCTGCGCTTTTCCAGCAGCTATGGCGCAAACAACACCAAGACCATCGAAGTCGGCCACATGGTGTGGATGAATGACCGCAACACAGTGGGACAGATTCAGGAACGCGGCGCACAGCCGGCCAAGCCGACCCAGGCCGACTGGACGGATAAATTTCAACAAGGCTTTAAACAGACCGAACAAAAAGTCACGCAAAAGCTGCAAGACTTGTCCAAACAAGTGAATCAAAAGGTGAAAGCCAGCAGCAACGCCTTGCTGGATCAAGGCGCCAGTATTTTGCAAAGCATTCACCAGAAAGCAGAAAACGTGCGCATCAGCTTGCAACCGCTGGCGCGCGAGTGGCAAAACGGCAAATCGCAAGCCTTTCACGCCTTTGGCCAGGACGCCATGGACACCGGCGGCAAGATCGGCGTCGGCAGCGCGGCGCTGGGCGTGGCCGGCTTGGGCGTCGGCGCCACCGGGATTGGCGCGCCGGTGGCGGTGGTGATGGAAGGCGGGGCCGCCGCCGGCGGCGTGGTGGCTGCCGGCGTAGGCGGAACCGGGGCCGTGGTCGATTCCGGCGCCACCTTGCTGGACGACGCAGCCAACTTCATCCTCAACGGCAAAACCCCGGATTTAGTGGCCAGCGCCAAACAAATCGGCAGCAATGCATTGCAACTCTTACCCATCGCCAAGCTGCGCGGCCTGGCCGGCAAACTCTTGCCCAAGGGCGCAGCGAAAGCGCCCAAACCCGGCGCGCCGGCCCCCAAACCACCCGCCAAACCGCCTAAACCCCCGGCCAAAGACCCGCCAGCCAACCGCAGCGGACGCGATGGCGGCAAAATCAAACCGGGTAAAAAACCCAAGCAAGACAAGCCCAAGGACGAGTGTCCCAAGAATTGCGCCACCGGCGGCGCCAATCCGCGCCCGGCCAAATCACGCCGCCCGGTGCACTTTGGCACCGGTGAAGAAATTCTGTATCAGACCGATTTCGTCACGCGCGGCAGCCTGGGACTGGAATGGACGCGCTGCTACCGCTCAGGCAGCGCAGCGCAAGACTGGGGCGTGCTGGGCGCACGCTGGTCTTTACCCTACAGCGCCAGCCTGTCGATCTCGCGGCGCGGCATCGTGTATCACGACGCCAGCGGGCGCGCCCTGCGTCTGCCGCGCATCGCAGTTGGCGAGCGCCATGCTGTCCCCGGCGAAGGTTTTACCTTGGAGCGCAGCAGCGAGACAGAATGCATCCTGCATTGGCAGGACGGCAGCCAGGACCGCTTCACACGCGGCCCGGATGGCTGGCTGCCGCACGGGCATGATGGCGTCAACGCCATGCTGCGTCCCGGCGCGCCATTGGCGGTGCGCAGCTATCACTTAAGCCGGCATCAAGCCGCCAATGGCCAGGGCTATCGCGTGCTGCGCGACTTCGCCGCCGCTCCCGGCGCGGTGATGCTCGAAGTTCAGGGCGACGACGGCACGGTATTGCGCGCGGTGCGCAGCCAGAGCGCGGCGCAACACAGCCCGCACAGCCAACCAGTGATCGGCGAAGTCTGGCAACTCTTCGAGGATGGCGCAGCGCAATGTATGGCGCGCTATGAATATGGGACAGAAGACTGGGCCTGCGCCGCGCCGCCGCCAGGCTTCGCACCGCTAGCCGACAGCTGGCCCGGCGGCGAGGAGCAAGTAGCGCAACACGCCCCCGCCTTGGCAAACCAGGGCTTGCCGCATCCGGCCTTCCTGCAACTGCCGCCACGCTTAAATCTGACGGCGCAACGCAATGCCCTGGATGCGCGCCGCGAGTATGCCTACCGCCTGCACCTGCTGCAGCGCTACACCGATTATCTGGGACATGGCTTCACGCTGGAATGGATCAGCCTGGAGGCCTTGCGCGCCAGCTGGCGGCGCGACTTGAGCAGTATGACGCCGGAACAATGCGCCGCATGGCAAGCCGAGTGCGCAGCCCATGCGCCGATCCGCTTAAGCAGCAGCCAGCAAGCGCGCGCCATCGTCAGCGGCGCGGAAGACGGCGCGGAGCGGGTGCAGATCCGCTATCTGGATGAAGACAGCACAGAAGTGACAGAGGCCGACGGCAGTCGCCATCTGTACTATTTTAATGACGCCTGGCTGGTGACAGCCTACCAGGCATGGCAGCCCGGCATGCAAGATGAACCGGAACGCCCGGTGCAACTTGGCAAGCGGCGCTGGAGCCGCGAAGGCTGGCTCTTGAGCGAAAGCGACGCCAACGGGCATACCGAGCAATACAGCTACGATGCGCATGGCAATCTGATCGAACAAATCGACGCCTGCGGCGCGCGCACCCGCATTGAGTATGACGCCGGCAATCGGCCCATCCGCATTCAGGATGCGCTGGGCGGCGAGACCCGCATGGAGTGGGACGCAGGCGGGCAACTGCTGCGCCACATTGACGCACTGGGACACTGCACCGCCTATGTCTGGGATGCGCAAGGGCGCTTAAACGGCGTGCAAGACGCGCGCGGCGGCCAGACCCGTCTGCAATACGATGCCGCCGGGCGGCTGATACGGCATACCGATTGCTCGCAACGCAGCACGGAATACAGCTACGACCGCAGCGGCAATTTGCTGCGCCAGACTGATGCCATGGGACAGAGCACCAATTACCGCTACGATGCGCTGGGCCGCCTGCTGCAAGTGATGTACCCCGATGGACTGAGCGAAACCCTGGAATGGGACGCGGCTGACAATTTAATCTGTCACACTGACACAGGCGGAGCGCAAACGCGCTATCGCTACAACAATCTGCAATTGCCGCTTGAGCGGATTGATGCGCTGGGGCAGCGCATGCGTTACGGCTATGACGCCATGGGACGTTTGAGCATGCTGGAAAACGCCAACGGCGAGCGCTGCAGCTTTGCCTACAACCGGCAAGGCTGGCTGATCCGCGAAACCGGCTTTGACGGCAAAGTGACAGAATACCAATACGACGCGGCGGGCCGGCTGCAAAGCAGCGCCAGCGCCGGGGCGCAAACGCACTATGTGCGCGATGCGCTGGGCCGCATCTTAGCGCGCAACAGCGCGGATGACACGGTGCGCTTTGACTGGGATGCGCTGGGCCGGCTCACCGCCGTGGAAAACCGGCACGCCAGCATGCGCATGCGTTATGACGCGCTCGGACGCCTGCTGGAAGAGCGGCAGCACACGCATCTGCCGCAAGCCTTGTGCGCAGCGATGCAAGCCTGGCGCAATGCGCCCGATCAAGGTGATTTGCCGCACAGCATCGCCCTGCTCACCCGGCATGAATACGATGAACTGGGCAAGCGCATCGCCAGCATTTTGCCGAACGGTCGGCGGCTGGACTGGCTGCGCTATGGTTCCGGGCATTGGCATGGAACCTTGTGGCAGGGACAGGAGATGGCGCAGATTGAGCGCGATGCGCTGCATCGCGAAGTGCGGCGCAATATCGGTTACCGGCGCGATCCGCAGCACAGCAGCCGCGGCCTGGAGCTGGAAAAGCATTACGATGCGCAATCGCGCCTGTCCCGGTTTGCGCTATACAGCGCGCGCGGACAGCAAAGCCGCAGCTATGAATACGACAGCGCCGGGCATTTACGCCGCATCACTGACAGCCGGCGCGGTTTGTTGGAATATCAGTACGACCCCTTGGGCCAAATCTTGCAAGCAACGCAAAGCGGGCAACGTGAACGTTTCGCCTTTGATCCGGCAGGCAATTTGCTCGAAACGCCCGAGGCTGGCGGCGGGCATGCGGCAAGCAGCAGCAATCTCAGCAGCCACAGCCAAGCGCCCAATGCACTGCCCGGCATGGGACGCATCACACACAATTTGCTGCAACAATGGGGGCCATGCCGTTACGCCTACGACAGCCAAGGCAATATGATCAAGCGCAGCCGCCAGCATGGCAGCTTGCAAGAGCAAAGCGAATACCAATGGGACGCACAGCAATGTCTGGTCAGCATGCAGCGCGAGTATGCCGGACGGCGCTATCAGGCGCATTATGTATATGACGCCTTCCAGCGCCGCATCGCCAAATACGTGCAGAGCGCGCGTTACGACGAAGCCGGCGTGTTGCAGGACAAGGCGGGCGAGCTGCATTATTTTGTGTGGGATGGCGATGTATTGCAGCAGGAAATCCGCTTCACCCAGCATCTGCCGGGCTTCCCCGCACCGAACCCGCGCCCGCGACCTGCCAGCACCGGCTGGGACGGCGCCGCCAGCGCACATGCGGCTTATGCCCTGGACGAAGGACTGGGCGAATGCAGCACCTATATTTATGAAGCGGACAGCTTTGTGCCGATGGCGCGCGTGGTCAGCCAACACGAACAGGAGGAATTCGCCAGCCCCTCGGTCTATCTGCAACCGGTCCCCGCCTGGCGCAGCGCGCGCGCCCAAGTGGAAGACCCATCCCCACAGGACGGCCACTGCCAGGCGCAAGAGGAATGGCGCTGCCGGCAAATGCAAATGCAGCGCGAAGCGCGCGCCGCCAGAGAAGCAGGCAAAGATCGGCAACTCTACTACCACTGCGACCACATCGGCGCCCCGTTGGAGCTGCTCGACAGCGACGGCGACGCGCTCTGGTCCGCACGTCGCCTTACCTGGGGCAAGCTGCACGAGACGCAAGACAAGCATGCGAACCAGCCCTTGCGCTTTCAGGGGCAGTATTACGATGCGGAAAGCGGATTGCATTACAATCGTTACCGGTATTATGATCCGGAGGTGGGGCGCTTTGTTTCGCAGGATCCGATTGGGTTGTTGGGTGGGGAGAATCTCTACCAATATGGGCCGAATGCGGAGGGGTGGGTTGATCCGCTGGGGTTGGCTCGATGCAAGAAATTTGGTGGATTGGATTGGGGAGCTGTTGTTGGTAAAGATGGAGAAACAAGGCAGGAACATGTACGAAACGGACATGGGAAACTAAATCCGAAAAAACCAGTCCAGACGTTATTCTACAAAGACCCAGTTCAAGAAATTAATCGAGCATGGCGGAAGCGGATGAAGAGTAATCCTTGCCCTGATTCGACGGATGAATTTGGGGATAATTATATAATTGATATGAGGCGGCCTGTTGGCTACGATAGGGATAGTAGATTAGAAACCAGTAAAATTACTATCCATGTAAGAAAGGGGACTAATAAAATTGTTACTGGATACCCTAAAATATAAATATTAACAAAAAGGAGGTTTGCATGTCTTCATACTGGTTTTGCCCATGCATAGCTTGCGATGGGCAAGGGCGTCTAGTTATTCAAAGAGATATTAAAACAGGGCGGCTATTTCTTCATTGTGATGAATGTTTGAGATCATGGGATAATCCGAGGGATGTTAATGACCGGAAAAAATGCCATCCAGATTTACGTGAGAACTATGAAGAAATTGATTTGCCAGAAATCCAACGGATGGGCTGGGGGGGGTACGCAAAACATTTGTATGAAAAATGATGCTCTTGTAGAAACTGATAGACGGAAATCCTTTCCGCGCCAGCGACAGCCGGCGCGGATTACAGGAATACCAATACGACCCGCTGGGGCAATTGCTGCAAGTGAGCCAGAGCCGGCATCAAGAGCGTTTCGCCTTTGATCCAGGCGCGCGCGCAAAACCCGCAGACGCCAACGCCGCTGCCGGGCATGGGGTGCATCACGCACAATTTGCTGCAACAATGGGGGCCATGCCGTTACGCCTACGACAGCCAAGGCAATATGATCAAGCGCAGCCGCCAGCATGGCAGCTTGCAAGAGCAAAGCGAATACCAATGGGACGCACAGCAATGTCTGGTCAGCATGCAGCGCGAGTATGCCGGACGGCGCTATCAGGCGCATTATGTATATGACGCCTTCCAGCGCCGCATCGCCAAATACGTGCAGAGCGCGCGTTACGACGAAGCCGGAGTGTTGCAGGACAAGGCGGGCGAGCTGCATTATTTTGTGTGGGATGGCGATGTATTGCAGCAGGAAATCCGTTTCACCCAGCATCTGCCGGGCTTCCCCGCACCGAACCCGCGCCCGCGACCTGCCAGCACCGGCTGGGACGGCGCCGCCAGCGCACATGCGGCTTATGCCCTGGACGAAGGACTGGGCGAATGCAGCACCTATATTTATGAAGCGGACAGCTTTGTGCCGATGGCGCGCGTGGTCAGCCAACACGAACAAGAGGAATTCGCCAGCCCCTCGGTCTATCTGCAACCGGTCCCCGCCTGGCGCAGCGCGCGCGCCCAAGTGGAAGACCCATCCCCACAGGACGGCCACTGCCAGGCGCAAGAGGAATGGCGCTGCCGGCAAATGCAAATGCAGCGCGAAACGCGCGCCGCCAGAGAAGCAGGCAAAGATCGGCAACTCTACTACCACTGCGACCACATCGGCGCCCCGTTGGAGCTGCTCGACAGCGACGGCGACGCGCTCTGGTCCGCACGTCGCCTTACCTGGGGCAAGCTGCACGAGACGCAAGACAAGCATGCGAACCAGCCCTTGCGCTTTCAGGGGCAGTATTACGATGCGGAAAGCGGATTGCATTACAATCGTTACCGGTATTATGATCCGGAGGTGGGGCGCTTTGTTTCGCAGGATCCGATTGGGTTGTTGGGTGGGGAGAATTTTTATTTATTTGCTCCTAATGCCATTTCATGGAGTGATCCACTGGGATTAAAACCATGTATAAATCGGAGGGAGGCGCTGAATAAAGCAAAGGAATTGGCTGGAATTCCAAGGTCGCAACAGCCAAGGTCTCAATGGGTAGTTGGGGATGATGTAACAAGGCAAGGTATGAAAAACTACAAATACACAAAGAATCCCACTCACTTTGGACGATTTTATGAGTTTGTTGATGCTAGAGGCCATGTCAAAGTTGTTGTTGAACAGTAAGCGCCCACCCCCCCCATCTCCCCAAGCCCACAAAACCCGCGCATGCTGTGCCCATCAAACTGGAGGGGCAAGTATGCAAAGCAAATCACCGAAGAAAAGCAGAGAAGAATGGCTCGCGCACGTGCGGGCGTGGCGCATGAGTGGACAAACGCAAAGCGCGTATTGCCGGCAGCACGAAATCAATCTGCCGGTCCTGCAATACTGGATCAAGCGCAGCCGCAGCGGATCTGAATGCGCGCCGCTGACCTTGGTTGCCGCACAAGCGCCAACTGGCGCCATTTCTGCCCCCATCAGCGGCAATCTGACGCTGGAATGCGGCGCGCAGCGGCTGCATATTCCGCTGCATGTTCCGGCGCAATGGCTGGCTGCTTTATTGCGAGAGCTGGCGTGAGCTGGCCGCAGCCTAAGCAAATCTGGCTGGTGCAAGAAGCGATGGATATGCGCGCCGGCATCGATAGCCTGGCCGCGCGCATTCAGCACAGCTTGGGACGCACGCCGTCGGATGGCGCTGCATACGTGTTTCGCAACCGGCGCAACAATCGCCTCAAGGCGCTGGTGTTTGACGCCAGCGGCATTTGGCTGTGCCAGCGCCGTCTGCATCAAGGCGGCTTCACCTGGCCGGAACCGGGCGCGCAAGTGTTTCTGCTCAACACAGAACAATGGGAATGGCTGTGTAAAGGTGTGGATTGGCGCCGTCTGAGCGCTGCCCACATCCCCGCCTGGCTGTATTGAAATGCGCTTTGGCAACGATCCGACTGGTTCTTGATCAGGTAAAAAAATCCCATGAGAGAAACCGCAAAAAAGATGGTGTTTACGCAGGAAAAAGCGCTTGAAAGCGTTACACTTCAGGCATGGATTTCATTGCGCAAAAACACCGCTTGCAACACACCGAAGGCATCCCGTCCCCGCTACGGGAAGAGCTGTTGGCGATCATTGAGCAAGCCACGCAGGCTGAGCAAAAAGCTGCTGCATTCGCACAACGCGCCACACATGCAGAGCAGCAAGCCGCACAAGTGCAAAGCTATGCGGATCAACTGCGCCAGCAAAAAGAAAAACTCCATCAAGAAGTCACGTACTTGCGCCGCATGCGTTACGGCATCAAGAGTGAGCGCATGGTCGACAGCACGCAGCGCGATTTGTTTGAGCAAGATTTGGATGCCGATATTGAGGCGCTGCAAGCCGAGTTGGATAAGCTCGCAGCAACGTCCCCAAAAAACGAAGCGGTCAAACAAAAGCGCCCTGGTCGCCTGCCGCTGGCGGCGCACTTGCTGCGCGAAGACGTGTTGCACGAGCCGGCCAGTTGCGACTGCCCGGAATGCGGCAAAGCGATGCGCAAAGTTGGCGAAGATGTCACAGAAAAATTATCGGTGCAGCCGGCAGTGTTCAGCGTCAAGCGTCACCGCTATCCGAAATATGCCTGTCAGGCTTGCCAATCCATTCATCAGGCGCCCAGCGCACCGTCGATTATTGACGGCGGCGGCGTTGAGCACGATGTGCTGGCTTGGTTGCTGGTGTCGAAATATCTTGATCATCTGCCGCTGTATCGCCTGGAGCAGATCGGTGAGCGCCATAATGTGCCCCTGTCCCGCACCAAGCTGGCGCAGTGGGTAGGACGTACAGGCGTGGCGCTGGCGCCGTTGGCGGATCGCTTGGCGCAATTGTTGCGACAGCGGCGCTGCTTGCATGCCGATGAAACGCCGGTGGCGCAATTGGCGCCGAAAACCGGCAAAACCGAGCGCGGCTATCAATGGGTGTACCGCAGCAACGATATGGAGCCTGGGCCACGGATTGTGGTGTATGACTATCAGCCATCACGCCAGGGACAGCACGCGCGCAACATGCTGGCGGGCTGGAGCGGCTATTTGATGGCGGATGCGTATTCCGGCTATCAGGCATTATTTGCTGGCGGCGTGGTGGAACTGGGCTGTATGGCGCATGCGCGGCGCAAATTCTTCGATTTGCACGCAGCACGTCCAACGCCCATCACCACCGAAGCCTTGCATCGCTTTGCTCAGTTATATGAAATTGAGCGCGAAGCAAAAGATATGTGTGTAGAACAACGCGCGGATTTGCGACGGGAAAAAAGTCTGCCTCTGTTAGCGGAATTCGAGACCTGGCTGAATGAAACCAGCGCCCGCGCCAGTCCGTCCTCCGGCTTGCAAAAAGCGATCGTGTACACCCTCAGCCGATGGCCTGCGCGGGTGCGCTATGCACACAGCGGGGATTTGCCGATAGATAATAATGCGGCGGAAAACACCTTGCGCCCGGTGGCCATCGGGCGCAAGAACTGGCTGTTTTACGGCACAGAGCGCGCCGGCCATCGCGCCTCTTGCATCATGTCTTTGCTGACCACGGCAAAGCTTAATGGCCTTGATCCATACGAATGGCTGCTTGATACGCTCAACAAATTGCCCACTTGGCCAGCCAATCGCTTGGATGAGCTATTGCCGCTTGGGTCTGTGATTCATGTCTGATCGAGATGGGGGCGTTGGGCGCTTACGTTGAACACACAAATGACCCTTGCGGTCCTCACACGCATGCAGGGAAAGCAAAAGGGGAAGATCCAAGAAACTATGACTTTAAGCAAAATCCATATCAAAAAATAAACAACCCAAAAACAAACGATCATCATATACATTATGGTTTCTGAAAAATTACATGAGAAAATTGTTGAGCTTCGTGCGAGACAATATGCATCCTCTCTCACTGGAGTGAAAATATCGAATGTTAGAAAGGAGGTTGAAGGCGAATTTGAGCGTTATAGGGAAAATATCCAAGAATTTTGCAAAATTGATTCAATTTCATCACAATCTTGGGAGGATTCAGAGAATGTCAATACTATTGCCAGATTTTTGTGCTCAAAAATTTCAGCGTACGATAGAAATTTATTTATTCCATTCGAGCGGCCCTTTTTTATCGAAATATATGTGGAAAATTGCATTAGTTTTCTAGAAAGTATTTGGAAAATAGAGGGTACACGTGACTTGACATTATATATGGTTTCGCCACCTGCAGTTATTCAACTTCAAGACCTTGAATATGGATTTGCATATTTTGAGTTTCAACTTGATAAATAATTTTGATTACTTGCCGGGTTGTTCTCCTGCCATAGAACCTGTCGATGTCGACATGGACATCGCTTATTACCATGGCGGCGGCGACAATAAAGAAGACAAAATTGGTGTTTTTGGCGGCCAACACGAAGCGGCGATAAAAGTATCCCGCATATACAAAAACCCTTACTTAGGGAAATGCTGGTTTAATACAACGGTAGGTTGTCCTATCCTAATAAAATCACTGACTTAGGATGCAACTTTTTCTTGCAAGTTAAATTAATCAGCGTTTCCTTAGATGTGGATATGTAAAAGCACGGGATACAGGTGCAAATCAAACCTGGAAACATTCCGATGGATCTGAAGTGTGGGTGCATAAATATGGAAATGTAAGTCCAAGTGGATATAAATCAGGAAATAATGCTCACGTTCATAAAGAAGATCCATGTGGAAATGAATTGGCAGATAAAGGAGTTCCAACATTGAATGCTGATGACATGCATATTGGTATAAAAAATCCTTCTAATTTACCAACAGTTCGTGGCCGACCACATGGGGATGGGACTTAAATATGAGCTATGAATATTCAATTAAGGTAGAAAAAGGGGAAGTAGATATTGTGCTTGAAATACTCAGGCAATCAAATTTTCTTATTTTCGAGAAAAACAATTGTCTGGCATTTAAGAAGGAAAGGGATAGTTCTTGGTTTCATGATTTCAGAGTTTTTAAAATCAATGATAAAGAATTATTTTTAGAAATTTCTGTGCGGAACTATGAATATTACGAAATGCTAAAAAAATCTCTCAGACGATGTAGTTATTTAATTACAGAGCATGAAGGAGAAGAGGTAATTTCATTAGAGGATGTTTTTAGAGTTTAAAAAAGTGCTAAGAAACTGTTTGAAAACTCGAGATTTAGTCAAATTCCCACAATTTCCATCCAACATATTAGTTGGATACAAGATGGTTTGCGCAAAAAAAAGTGTATAATGACAATCAAAAAAATTGAAAATCTTTTGTTCGATTGTTTTCTTTGGAGGAATATTTCATGAAAGTTATTGAATAGTTTCTAAGGCAAACTGCATTCCAAAATATGCCAAAGATGCCAACATACACAAGGGAAAAATATCGCTATGGATATAAAGAGCACCCATTAAATGCAAGAGAAATCGCCGTCCATAACTATAAAAAGCATTTAAAATGGGAAGACAATGGACGTGAAGGTCATATTTACTATGGCCAACGACATTGCATAGAAGGAACTTAAGGAAATAATAGAATGTTACCTGAACAAATATGTAAATTGCAAGAGAAAAAGCTGGCAAGGCGAGAGAAACTATTTGAAGAATTATGGAATGCTAGTAATAGCGAGTACTCTCGTGCCAGAGAAATTACTGAATTCATTAAATTGAATGGTGGGAAATATGAAGATGTGTTGGTAATTCCTTCGGAGTGTTTGGCTGACCTTTTGAAATTATTAAGTAGAAATTTCTTTCTGGGTATGGAAGATAATAGGTTTGGATGCAAGAAGAGTGTTGCTGAAAAATTTATTTTGGAAAATAATTTAGATATCAAGAAATTTGAGTCATGGTGTAAGCAAGATAAGATTTTTCAAGATGGTGCTTTTTTAGGAATGCAGCTTGATATTTGGGGGGTATTAATGGACAGGGAGTAAGAATTCGATTTGTCATCGAAAACTCTACTACCATTGCGACCACATCGGCGTGCCGCTGGAGCTGCTCGACAGCGACGGCGACGCGCTCTGGTCCGCACGTCGCCTTACCTGGGGCAAGCTGCACGAGACGCAAGACAAGCATGCGAACCAGCCCTTGCGCTTTCAGGGGCAGTATTACGATGCGGAAAGCGGATTGCATTACAATCGTTACCGGTATTATGATCCGGAGGTGGAGCGCTTTGTTTCGCAGGACCCGATTGGGTTGTTGGGTGGGGAGAATCTCTACCAATATGGGCCGAATGCGGAGGGGTGGGTTGATCCGCTGGGGTTAAAATACGTTTCGGGGCCACGTTCAACGAATGTAGTTAAAGGGAAGGATAAGCCTGGAAGCGCTAATATTTCTGAATGGATGCGAACGATTTGTAGCTCAAATATTAGAAATGAAAGAGAAAAATTCTTAGGGGATAATTATGTAAAAGTTGGGCCTGGAAAATGGCGTAGCGCTGATGGAAAACGACAATTTAGGGTGAATGAGGATGATTATGAAGGAGGGTACGGCATGGGAATGCCTGTTAAGAGAAATACACCACACATTCATTTTGAATTTTTGCGTGAAACACCAGCTGGGAACTTTAAGGTAACAAAGAATGTTCACGTTCCAATAGATAAGGGTTGCTAAAATGATTAAAATAAAGAGGTCACACGTTAGTAAATTTTCCTTGCATTTTGAATTTGATCTCAATGATGCAATTGAAATGAGAAAGATTTTCTTTAATTTAAACATGGACGAATCGCCAAGCCTCCGAGTTCTTTTTTTGTCTCGGAAAAGAGATGGTGAGTATGATCTCAGTGTAAAATTAAGTAATGATGAGAATTTATCATTGCGAAATGGTCGTTTGGTGTTGTTGGTTGATGAGGATACACGTGAACAAGCAATTTATCTTCTTGATGGCTATATTAATAATGGTTATTTCCCAATAGCAGAATTTTGTCAAATAGATTTCGATTATTTGAAGAACGATGTTATGTTATATTTTCATGGGAAAGAAATTAACGAAAACCAAAAATCAATAAAGTTTTAAGAAAGACAACTGTGATAGGTTTTATCATTCTATTTAGTTTATTTTTTGGGGGGTCTCATGCAGGTTGGCCACTACCAGACGCAGCAGGAATAGTGCTGCCGGTAAATGCAGCGCGAAACGCGCGCCGCCAGAGAAGCAGGCAAAGATCGGCAACTCTACTACCACTGCGACCACATCGGCGCCCCGTTGGAGCTGCTCGACAGCGACGGCGACGCGCTCTGGTCCGCACGTCGCCTTACCTGGGGCAAGCTGCACGAGACGCAAGAAAAGCATGCGAACCAGCCCTTGCGCTTTCAGGGGCAGTATTACGATGCAGAAAGCGGATTGCATTACAATCGTAACCGATATTATGATCCGGAGGTGGGGCGCTTTGTTTCGCAAGATCCGATTGGGTCGGATGGGGGGATTAATTTATATCAGTATACGGCGAATCCAATTCATTGGATTGATCCATTGGGTTTGGCATATATACCAGCACCAAAAGCGTTACCAGAGCCAACGTAACACATTGATTTGTACAGAAATTTTCACGCCGAACAGTCACTCCATTTTAATCATTCCTTGCAACTCTGCGCCCCCCCTTTCTTCAGTTTTCTCAATAAAATCAGGATGTTGGAAATTGTTCAGGAGCGCCTAAATAAGGAAGCGCCATAGCAGCACTTGTCCAATCTTTATCCGATAAATCATTCGCTTCGGATAAAAAGAAACATGGAAATTTAAAGAATGTATACAGTGTTGCGCAAGGTGCGTGCTGCGCCGCCACCATGCCCAGGCGCCGTTTGCACTTGGCAGCAATCCAGCGTTGCTAGCCGTATGATGGCTGAATAGTCATCCTTTGTTTATAATAGCGCTCAAGCCCCTCCCCTGTGCGCCGCAATCCACCGCACCCAGGCTTGCAGATTCCCCTATCAATTGTCTTTACGCACGGATCGCCCATGCTTGCCAAACTCGCCTTGAACGCCAGCAAACGTTTAATGAAACTCTCATTCCTGCGCAATGATGGGCCAGCGGATACATTTTTGATTGAAAGCTTACATGCGGAAGAAGAAGTCTCACGCGACTTTGAATACACCGCCCATGTGCTGTCAGACAATCCGGAAATTGCGCTCAAAGATGTGCAAGGCAAGCTGATCGGCATCGAACTCACGCGCGACGATGGCGGCAAGCGCTGGTTCACCGGCTATTGCTGGACCTTTGAGCTGCTGGAATATGACAACAGCGTCGCCACCTACAAACTGACCCTGGTTCCCTGGCTGGCTTTCCTGCGCTTGCGCAAAGACATGTTCATTTTCCAGAACAAGACCTATATCGAGCAGACCAAGGAGATTTTTGAAGACTACGCCATGGCCAAGTTTGACCTCAAAGTCAGCAAGGCCGGCCACCGCCACACCTACTGCGCGCAATACGACGAAACCGATCACAACTATGTGCACCGGCGCTGGGAAGAAATGGGCTGGCATTACTGGTATGAGCACGACGCCAGCGGCCACCGCCTGATTTTGTCCGACCACTCGCCAGCGGCAGAGCCGGTCGATGGCGACACCACGATCGCCTACCACCATGGCGGCGGCAATAACAAAGAAGACAAAATCGGCATCTTTGGCGGCCAGCGCGAAATCGCCTCCGGCAAAGTGAATTTATCCAGCTTTGATTTCAAACGTCCGACCCCGGCCCTGGTTGGCAAAACCAGCCAGCAGGAACAGGGACAAATCGCCAAGCTCGAAGTGTATGAATATCGCGGCCTGTATGGTTTTGTCGATGCCGACGAGGGCAAGTTTTACGCCGAGCGGCAAATGGAGCAAATCGAAGGCGATGCGAAAAGCTTTGCCGGGCGCGGCAATGTGCGCCAGATGCAACCGGGACGCTGGTTCACCCTCACGCGCGACCATCTGAAACAATTATTCCGTGGCCCCGGCCACAAATTTGAATTTCTGCTGCTGTCTGTCACCCACGATATTCACAATAACCTGCTGAATTCCGATGGCGGCATGGGGACATATGACAACAGCTTTGTCTGCCTGCGGCGCAAAGTCTTCTGGCGCCCGGCACGCGGCCATCACAGCGAAGACGTGCGCGTGCCCGGCGTGGACACCGCGATTGTGGTCGGCCCGCAGGGTGAAGAAATTTACAGCGACAAATACAGCCGCATCAAAGTCCAGTTCCACTGGGACCGCATGGGCAAACAGGATGAAAACAGCTCACCCTGGGTGCGCGTGATGACGCCCTGGGCGAATAAAGGCTTCGGCATGGTCGCCGTGCCGCGCATCGGCACCGAAGTCGTGATTCAATATTTGCAAGGCAACCCCGACCGTCCCCTGGTGGTGGGACAGTTATACAACGAACGCCACATGCCGCCCTGGACGCTGCCGGCCAATCAAACCCAATCCGGCGTGCTGACCCGCTCCAGCAAAGGCGGCGGGCCATCGAACGCCAACGCGCTGCGCTTTGAAGACAAAAAGGGGGAAGAAGAAGTCTGGTTGCATGCGGAAAAAGATCAGCGCATCGAAGTCGAAAACGATGAAAGCCACTGGGTCGGGCGCGATCGCAAAAAAACCATCGACCGCGATGAAACGGTGCATGTCAAACGCGACCGCACCGAGACGGTGGACCACAATGAAACCATCACCGTACACAACGACCGCAAAGAGCGGGTCGATCACAATGAAAAAATTTCGATTGGCGACAATCGCACCGAAGATGTCGGCAAAAATGAAAGCATCAGCATCGGCGACAACCGCAGCAAGACCGTCGGCAAGAATGAAAAAGACAAAATCGGCAAAAACTGGTCGATCAATGTCGGCAAATTCAAGACCGAGACAATCGGCATGGCCTACATGCAAAACGTAGGCATGGGACGGATGGAAAACGTCGGACTGGCGTATAACCTGAACGTCGGCACCATGATGGTGAGCATGGTTGGCTTGAACAAAAACACCATCGTCGGCAAACAATACACCTTGAACGTGGGCGGCGAGAGCACGATTCAAATGGATGGCGAAAGCATCACCCTCTCCGTTGGCAAATCCAGCATCACGCTGAATAAAAATGGCGAGATCAGCATTGCCGGCGAAAAAATCACCATCGCCGGCAATGACAGCATTAACGCGATCAGCCCCAACATCAATAATAATTAAGGAAGCGCCATGCGTAAGACCGCCTTATCCGCCCAGCCAGCCGCAACGGCCACGCCAGCGCAGAGCGCGCCAATCGCCGCCCGCGTCGTAGCGCAGGAAGGCGCGCAATACCGGCTGCAGACAGACAGCGGCGAAGTGTGCGCCAGCCTGGCCACCCACTTACCGCCCCTGGCGCCGGGGCAGGACGTGCTGATCGCCGGCATGCCCGGCGCGTATCTGGTGATTGCCGCCTGGCCGCACCCGGATGCGCCGCCGCTGTTGCAAATGCAAGAGGGGCGCTTGCGCATCCACGCCGCCCAATTGCAACTCGATGCACTGCAAGAATTGGAATTGGTGTGCGGCGACGCCCGCATCCGTTTAAATCTGGCAGGACAAGTGCAGATCAGCGGCAACCATATTCTGTCGTCTGCGGTGCACAGCCAACGGATTGAGGGAGGCAGCATTGACCTCAACTGATTTGCAATTTAACCCGCAGCGCCTGCCGCCGCAGCCCGGCTTGCTGGAAGACATGCACGCGCAAGCCCTGCGCGCGCGCATCCGGCGCGTGATGAGCGCCGCCAGCCAGCAGGATTTATATGCGCTCAAAGCGCCGGATGAAAAGCTCGATGAACTCATCCCCGCCTGCAGCTTATACGGCGCAAGCGCGCTGGAATACTTCGCCAGCCAAACCCTGCACCCGGAAAAAATCCCCGGCCAGCGCGCCGCCAGCGTGTTTTTGCATCTGGCCCTGGCGCTGCAAATGGACGATCCCGGCTTGCTGCAACTGGTGCGCGCCTACTGGCCGCTGCAAGCGCAAGCCACCCTCGAAGCGCTGTGGTTTTTCCCCGTACCGCGTAATCTGTTTGAGGTGCGCCAGCAACATATCGCGCAGCTCTGTAAGGCCGCACAAAACGACCGCCATCTGTGGCCGCTGTGCCTGGAATTGATTGGCCGCTGCGACTATCAAGCGGGCCGCGCCGCCGCCCAAGCTCTGTTGCAAGACGCCGATTACGCCGGCGCCGCCTTGCTCGCGCTGGCCCGCCTGGGACAGCCGGCCACCCAGCTGACCAATCTGCACAGCCTGGCCGAATACGCCTGCCAGGGCGAAGCAGAAAACAATGGCTGGCTGGAGGTCTTGCTGCACATCATCAGCTGCCAACCGCGCGCGGCCAGCGACCAAATCCTGCAAATCCTGCAAGCGCAACAACCGCAACGCGCCGAACTGGCCTGGGCCATCTTCGCCATGCGCTATCCGCGCCAAATGATGCAGCAAGCCATGGCCGCCCCGCAGCACCTGGCCGCGGATTGGTATTGGCGCGTGCTGGGCCTGTGCGGCTGGCTCGATGGTGTGTTGGCGGCGCTGCAGATACTCAGCCAGCAAGAAGACGCGCTCAGCATCGCGCAGCGCGACTTTCTGATGCTCAGCCTGGGCAGCATCCCGCCAGAAGCGCGCCAAACCCCGTTTGATCCAGCCGCTTTTGGCGCCGCCTTGCACAGCGCACTGCTGGAAACCTTGCGCACACTCGGTCTGACACTGGCGCCCGGCGCCGAATACCTGCAAGGCCCCGCCAGATGGGACGCACAAGCACTGTTTGGCGGGGCCGCGCCGGAATTACGCCTGCGCCATGGCCGCCTGATATCAGCGATTCCGGCTCTGGGCCAGGAACTGTTGGCTTTAAGCCATGCAGCACGCCAATGGCTGTACTTGGAACGCGCCGAACTGGCGCGCCACCCGCTGTCACTGCAAGCGCTGGATGTATTCCGCCGTCAGCAAAGCGCGCTCATGATCGCCGAGGTCAGCGATGCGCTTTGAGCTGGACAACCAAACCCCGTTTGCCGCCCATGTGCAAAGCGAACCCGATCTGCAGGGACATGATGCGGCCCTGGTCTTGCTCAAAGCCAGCTTCATCCTGGGACAGGAAGGCTTTGCCCCGGTCGAGCAGCAAACGCCGCTGCGCCAGCAGGCGCTGCGCAAACGGATAGGCGAATTGGGTTTGGAAGAGGTACAAATGCGCCTCTTGTCCAGCTGGCTGGAAGAGGAAGTGGTGTGGCAAACACATGAAACCAGTCCGCCCAAAGCACAATTTGAAATCCTGCTGTGCGGCCACGTCAGCCACGCACAGCCGCAAGCCGCGCTAGACGCCATACTTGACCTGGGCGGGCAACAACGCCACTTGCGCGCGCATGCGCCGCGCTACCACGACGGCGCGCAAATACGCTTGGTGGGCGGCGGCGTGCGCAGCGTGCCGCTGTGCGCCAGCTTCGCCCATTGGGATGGCGGCATATTTACCCAAAGCCAGCGCCTGCCAAGCGTGGCCGGCTTGCCGGCGCCGGAATGGCTGCCCTGGTTCGACGATCCGGCGCAAAGCGTTACGCGGCGGGCGCAACAAGCAGCGCCGCGCTGCTTTGCGGCCTGGCCGGAAAACGCCCCCAGCCGCCTGCCCTACGCCGGCACATTTGACGAACGCTGGCAGCAACAACGCGCCCCGCTCATGCCGCAAGATTTCAACCCGCGCTTTTACAATTGCGCCGACCCGGCGCTGCAATGGGCGCAAGCGCCGGCCCCCGGCACATTGCTGACGTTGCACAACTTCGGGGCCCAGGGACGCAGCGCCCTGCGCTGGCCGGCCTTGCGTTTCGCCGCCCGCGTGCAAGGCGTGGATGGACGCACACAGCAAGCCGAAATGCGCGCCGACACACTGGAAATTGACTTATTGAGCGGGCGCTATCACATCGTATGGCGCGCGCAGATCGCCGCCGCCCAACGCCAGGACGGACGCGGCGTGGCGCACATCTGGCGCTTAAGCAAGGAGGCGGCATGAATCCCCACCCCCTGTTCGCCATCGCCGGTTGCGGCGCACACAGCGCCGCCGGCAGCTCCGCCGGCCAAAGCGCAGCCTCCCTGCAAGCGCAAAGCCGCTGTACCCAACGCCGCGCCACACCCTGGCAAGCCGAAGCTGTCAGTCTGGCCCCCTGCCCTTCCCTGGACAAACAAAGCAGTGGCGCGCAACGCCTGTTGGACTTATTGGCGCCAGCCCTGGCCGAAGCCTTGCCACCCGCCCTGCAAATGGAAATCCGCCAAACCGCCGCCCGCGCAGGCGGCACAGACATGCAAGTGTATGCGCTCTTACTGCTGCCGGATTGGCTGGCGCCGGAGCACAGCGCCGAAATGCACACGATCTGGCTGGACTGCTTGCGCGCCAGCCTGCCGGGTCTGCACATCAGCGCCCACTGCTTACAGCGCGGCGCCATTGCGCCCTGGGAAGCACTGCAATTTTGCCAACAGCAAACGCAACAGCATCCGCGCACCGCCTACACCATCCTGGCCGGCGTGGATTCCTGGTGCGAGCCGTCGCGCATCGGCTTTGCCGTGCATCACCACTTATTGCTGTGCAAAGGCAATCAAGAAGGATTTATTGGCGGCGAAGCCGGGGCCGCCGTCGTCTTGCAAACCGTGGCGCGGGACATCCAAGGCCAACGCCTTGGCTGGCCGGCGCCGCAAGCAGGCCGCTTCCTGCTGCACCCCGCCGCCGCAGACTACGCCAGCCATGGCTTTTGGCCGCATGGCAACGCCAGCCAGCGCGCCGCCGGCATGCGCCAATTACGCCATACCCTGGCGCAAGCTTTGGCGCAAGCCGGCATGCAAGCCCAACATCTATCCCATCTGGCAAGCGATATGGATGGCTCAGTGTGGCGCGCAGAGATCGAAGGCGATGCGCTCAACCAAGTCTTGACGCAGGGCCAGGGCGCAGCACACAGCCGCCCGCCGCATCTGCAAATCGCCGGCATGCTGGGACAAACCGGCTGCGCCGGCGGGCTGCTGCTGTGGAGCATGCTGCCGCATCTGCAACGCCTGCAGAACATCAACAGCGTCTTACATTGGACTCTGGCCCCCGGCGGCCAGAGCGCCGCCTGCGTGATCGAACGCGTCACCGGCTCAGATTAAAACAAGCGAAACAAACAGGAAGCCCCATGCCCACCAACGTCAGAACCGATGGCAAAGATTTAATCAGTCAGCACAGCAAAGGCTTTGTATTCCAGCCGGCTGACCCGGTTTTGCTATTGCCCAAGGGCGACCCGGGGGTGGCGCCGCATTTCAATATCAGCACCAAGATCAATAATCCGGCGGGGACGGTGTATGACCACGGCACAGCTGTTGCGCACCGTCAGAGTTTTTTGGGCAGCGGCAAGCATGCGCCGGTGGTGATGATAGGCAAAAACGTGCCGACCAAAGACGGCGACAACAGCTTCTTGTCCTGGGCCAAATCGCTGTATGTGGAAAGCCGCCAAGCGGTGATGCATGCGGTGAAGACCGGCGTCAATACGCTGTGGACGATGTTGCCGGCGGCGGCGCAAACCGCCCTCAACAACGCCGGCCAAATCACCGGCGGCATGAGCGCGCAAGATTTCAAAGACGCGGCGATGGACGACGCGCAAGCCATGCTGGATGAATTGCTGTCCACTGACACCCTGATTTCACTGGGCGAATCGCTCGCCTTGACCGCGCTGGCCGGGGTCCCGGTGGTGGGACAGATCGCCGGCGGCGCGGCGGTGGTGCAGCGCATGAACAGCGTATTGCAGGCGACCGCCGGGGCCGGGCAAGAGTTAGCCGCCATGGCCGAACGCTGGAGCAAGCCGATGACGCCGGAGCAGATCAAGGCCGAGCGCAAAAAGCTGGCCTCCTTCCTGATCCGGGTCGGCATCGCCGCGATTTTGGCGGCCTTGGGCAAAGCGCTTAAAAAACGCTCCAAAGGCGCACAAGACAATGGCCCGAATTCCAATAAAGACGCGCAAGTCGGCCAAGGCCCGAAAGCCCAAGCCACCGGCTGCGCCTGCGCCATCGGCAAACCGGTGATTATCGCCACCGGCGAAAAAATGCTGGCCGATACCGATTTCAGCTTGCCCGGCATGATAGACCTCAGCTGGCGCCGCCACTACCGCTCCGGCAATACGCGCATGTCCTGGTTTGGCCAGGGCTGGAGCCACCCGCTGGCGCAAATGCTGCAACTCGGCGCGCAAGGCATCTTGCTGCATGACGCCAATGGCCGCAGCGTGAACCTGCCCATGATCGCGGTCGGCGCGGAGCACTTTGACGCCTACGAAGGCTTCACCCTCTACCACCCTGAAGCGCACGCCTGGCACATCATCGGCAAAGACGGCCTGTGCCGCACTTGGCGGCGCGCGCGCGCCGATTGCTGGCTGCTGCCGCTGGCCGCCATCACCAACCGCAATGGCCAGCGCATCAGCCTGCACTATGGCGACGCGCCCGCCGACAGCTTTGCGCCCTACCGTCCCCATGCCTTGAGCGACAGCGCCGGCCGCATCCTGTCCCTGCAATGGAATGCCGGCGGGCAATTGCTGCAAGTCGGCCTGCAAGCGCATGGCGGCGTATGGCCGCTGGCGCGCTACGCCTACGACGAACAAGGCTGCTTGCTGCAAGCCGAGAGCGGACGTGAAGAAGACGGCTCACACGCCATCCGCCACTACCACTGGCGCCAAGGGATGTTGATTAGCTACACGCGCGCCGACGGCAGCCGCTTCGCCGCCGAATATGATCAACTCAGTCCGCAGGGACGCGTCTTGCGCTCCTGGCATGTGGAAAGCGGCGCAGGCCTGCGCTTTCGCTATGACCCGCAGCGGCGCTGCAATACCGTGACAGACGCGCTGGGACGCAGCACCCGCTATGAATATGATGAGCGCGAAGACATCATCGCCACCACCGGGCCGGACGGCGTGCGGCTGGCGACGCCGTTCGACCCCAGCGGCCGCCCCAGCCAGGAAAGCGATGCGCTGGGACGCAGCACACACTTCCAATTTGATGCGCGCGGCAATTTGACCGCCATCACCGACCCCGCAGGCGCCAAAACCACAATTGCCTACAACGTCCTGGATTTACCCATCAAACTGACTGACGCCCTGCAACAAGTGACGCAGCAGGAATACGATGCGCGCGGCAATCTGCTGACGCGGATTGACGCCGCCGGTCAGCAAACGCGCTTTCGCTATGACGAACGCGGCTTGCTGCGCGAGATCGAAGACGCGCGCGGCGGCCTCAAGCGCTTGCAGTGGGACGGGCATGCGAATTTGCAGGAATACCGCGATTGCTCGCAACGCAGCACGCGCATGACATACGATGCCCTGGGACGCTTGCTGACGCAGAGCGACGCCCTGGGGCAAACCACGCGCTATGTATGGGACGCCAACAGCCGCCTGCGCCAAGTGCAGGAAGCCGACGGCAGCGTGCAGCATTACGCCTGGGACGCTGAAGGGCGCCTCGTGCGCCATACCGATGCGCTGGGACACAGCACCTGCTATGCCTACGACGGACTGGGCCGCTTGCTGCAAAAAACCGACGCCAACGGCCACAGCCTGTGCTATGCCTACGACGCCGTCGGGCGCTTAATCACGCTCACCAATGAAAACCGCGAAGAAACCCATTTCCGTTACGACCTGCAAGACAATCTGATCGAAGAAATCGGCTTCGATGGCCGCCTGCAACGCTACCACTACAACGCCGCCGGCGAACTCACGCATTTGCTGGAAGTGGGCGGCAGCGATTACGGCCCCGGCAAAGTGACGCGCTTCACGCGCGACGCCCTGGGCCGCCTGCTGGAAAAAGTATGCGACGCCGCGCCACATGAAATCACACGTTACCGTTACGACAAACTGGGCCAGCTGCTGGGGGCCGACAATGCGCACGCCAAACTCAGTTTCGCCTACACCGCGCAGGGCCAGTTGCGCGAAGAAATCCAGCATCTGCACGGCGGCGCACCCTTAAAACTGGCGCATGAATACGATGTGCTGGGCAACCGCAGCCTGACCAAACTGCCCGATGGCCGCATCATCAACCGCCTGTTCTATGGTTCCGGCCATTTGCATCAAATCAATCTGATGCAGCCTGATGGCGCAATGCAAATCATCGCCGACATCGAACGGGACGCACTGCACCGTGAAATCCAGCGCAGCCAGGGCGCCTTGCACAGCGCCTACGACTACGACCCGATGGGCCGCCTGCTGCGCCAGCGCGCGCAACAGACCCTGGCCAATCGCGAATTGTCAGTAGCGATTGCACGCGACTACCGCTATGACGCCGCCGGCAATCTCTTGCAAAAACACGCCAACATCGGCGCCACGCCGCATTTCAATGGACGCCAGGAAACCCAGCACTACGCCTACGACCCCGCAGGCCGCATCCTGCAAGCGCAACATCAACGCGGCGCCAGCCAGATTCAAGAGCGTTTTATCTATGATCCGGCGGGCAATCTGGACGAATTCAGCTTCGGCCTGCCGGGCAACCGTTTAACACGTTGGCGCGACCTGGAATACCGTTACGACAGCCACGGCAATGTGCGCCAGCGCACACGCGGGGCCGACGAGCGCGCCGAATTTGCATGGGACAGCAGCCACCAACTGCGCAGCGCCACGGTGACACGACAAGGCGTGACACAACAAACAGCCTACGAATACGACGCCCTGGGCCGCCGCACACGCAAACGCGATGCGTTTGGCGTGACAGAATTTCTGTGGGATGGCGACTTGCTGCTGCATAGCCAGCGCGGGGCCAAACAGGCCTTATACTTTTATGAAGCCGACAGCTTTGTGCCGCTGGCGACCTTGCAAGATGGCGCACTGTACTGGTACCACTGCGACCAAATCGGCACACCGCAAGAGCTGACCGACGCCCAAGGCCGGGTGGTGTGGGCGGCGCAATACCAGGTGTGGGGCGAAGCCGAAATGCTGCAAACCGGAACAGGTGCTGCATGGCAATACAGCGAGCCGCTGCCGCAGGTGGAACAGCCCTTCCGTTTCCAGGGACAGCAATATGACGCGGAAACGGGTTTGCACTATAATCGTTTCCGCTATTATGATCCGGCGATTGGACGGTTTATCAGTCAGGATCCGATTGGGTTGAATGGTGGAGATAATTTATTTATTTTTGCGCGCAATCCCCTTGCTTGGATTGATCCGGTTGGTTTGCGTGCATGTCAGAATTGTCGACCTGATCCATGTGGAATTGCAAAACATGGTCATCAACCCTCCCCTCGACCAACTGACAACGAATCTCATCACATTATTCAAGACAAATGGGCAAAAGTTAACATTGGAAAGCCTGGTGGATACTCAACATATGGAGCCCCGGCAATTTTACTGGAAAACTCCCCGCATGATATTGCGAATAATAGGCAAAATACGCGGCGAGATAGCCGGGTAGCCAATGGGCAGCCTCGATGGGGAACGTCATTGCGAGAGGAATTTAATAATGCATCTGGAGATCTAAGGGCAGCAGGTGTATCTGAAAAGTGCAGAAAACGTGCCTTAAAGAAAGCATATCAATATTTCTACAACCGGTAAAAGGGAGAGTATCATGACTGGGTTGATCAATATATTACCACCAACATTCAATCTTTCTTCTGGCGCTAAGAGCACTGATATCAGCGATCTTGAAAAATTAATTAAATTAAAGTTACCAAATGATTACAAAGATTTTTTACTTATTTCAGATGGTGGCGAGGGGCGCATTGGAAGTGCTTATTTCTTATTTTGGCCAATTTCAAAACTTTATGAAAGAAATCACTCAGCAAATATTTTCAATTACATGGGAGAACAATTTCTTGGGATTGGCACTAATGGTGGTGGTGAATGCTATGCCTTAGATTACACAAACGATAGAGAAAATCCAAAATTTGTTGTTGTTTCATTGGGCGATTTAGATCACTCAGAAAAATTCATTATTGCGGATTCAATATCACAGGGACTGGAAAATGCTCGCAATGGTGTTTTTGATGATAGCACTTATAATGAACCAAGCAATGTTATTTTATCCAAAGAGATTTTAGATATTAAATTGAGAAATTTAAGAATGAAAGCTGATGCCAAATGGAAGGAAAAGAATTATAAAGAATACATAAAGATAATGGATGAATTTAAAAGTGAATGGACTGATAGCGAAATAAAGAAAATTCAATATTCAAAGAAAATGCTGTCAGAACCATAATCCACATAAATAATAATATGATGTGCTGGGCAACAACACTGACAGCCGCCTGCTCGATGGCCGCATCATCAACCGCCTGTTCTATGGTTCCGGCCATTTGCATCAAATCAATCTGATGCTGCCTGATGGCGCGGTGCAAGAACTGACCGATGTCCAAGGCCGGGTGGTGTGGGCGGCGCAATACCAGGTGTGGGGTGAAGCCGAAATGCTGCAAACCGGAACTGGGTCGGCTTGGCAATACAGCGAGCCGCTGCCGCAGGTGGAACAGCCCTTCCGCTTCCAGGGACAGCAATATGACGCGGAAACTGGTTTGCACTATAATCGCTTCCGGTATTATGATCCGGCGATTGGACGGTTTATCAGTCAGGATCCGATTGGGTTGTTGGGTGGGAGTAATCTGTTTGCGTATGCGAATAATCCAATTGATTGGATTGATCCGTTAGGTCTTGCAAAATTTGGCTCTGGCAAGGGCACTCATACTGCAAAAATTACAGTCAAGAATAAAGCAGGTCAGACGACTCATTGTGAAACAATGAAAAGTGGCGATATGACTGAAGAAGAGAAAGCATTAGGCTTTCCTCGCAGTACTTTAGCAACACATACTGAGAACCGTGCAATGAGGCAGTTAAAGCTAGAAGAAGGAGATATTGTGGATATTCAAGGAGAATATCCACCTTGCAAATCTTGCAAAGGAGCTATGAACAGGAAATCAAAAGAAGTAGGATGTGTAGTAAATTACACATGGCCTGAAGGTACGTGGAGTACATCAACAAAGAAAGGAAAATAACATGGATGATATTTTTTTTAAGGCGAAATTTACAACCTCTTACGAAGAGGATGGCGTCCTGACAGTTGCATTTTCTGATAGTGAAAAGCCTGACCCCGAAAATTACATAATATTACAAAGGGCGATCCCTGAAGATCCAGATGATTATTTTTTTGAAATAAATTCTCGTGAATTATCAGGTGAGGGAGGTTTTTTCTCAGCCGAACTTAACGAGAATGAACTAAAGATCATTTTTTCAGAAAAGTTAAAGGAATACTCAGAGAAAAATGGCATTATCATTAATATTTCTGAGTGTAAAGAATTAGTGCATAGCGGAATATCAAATGCTCTTGATTTAATTTTCCAATTATCAGATTGTAAATATATGCATAGATAAGCTACGCTTAAAATTTTCCATTCAACTAAATTTCAAGCACGTCGCCGAACTGCAGCACATCACGCGTTACCGCTACGACCAGCAGGGCTAGTTGCGCGAAGAAATCCAGCATCTGCACGGCGGCGCCCCCCTTAAAACTGGCGCATGAATACGATGTGCTGGGCAACCGCAGCCTGACCAAACTGCCCGATGGCCGCATCATCAACCGCCTGTTCTATGGTTCCGGCGGAGCGTGTCAAGGTAGTTGTCGCAAAAAATCGATTACGCAACCATGCGCTGGCAACCTTGCAAGATGGCGCACTGTACTGGTACCACTGCGACCAGATCGGCACACCGCAAGAGCTGACCGACGCCCAAGGCCGGGTGGTGTGGGCGGCGCAATACCAGGTGTGGGGCGAAGCCGAAATGCTGCAAACCGGAACTGGGTCGGCTTGGCAATACAGCGAGCCGCTGCCGCAGGTGGAACAGCCCTTCCGTTTCCAGGGACAGCAATATGACGCGGAAACGGGTTTGCACTATAATCGTTTCCGGTATTATGATCCGGCGATTGGGCGGTTTATCAGTCAGGATCCGATTGGGTTGTTGGGTGGGAGTAATCTGTTTGCGTATGCGGATAATCCAATTGATTGGATTGATCCGTTGGGGTTGAGTGTTGGGCGAAAGCCAAAAACTGGAAAACCAAACATTGATAATCGTTGCGAAGATTGTGAGAAATGGAAATTAGATCGCTTCGATAGAAGCTGTGAAGGGCATGTTCCTGGCGTTGGCAACGCAAAATATTTCCGTGATCCTAAAGATGGAAGATGGTACTCAGTTGACAAGACAGGTCATGGCGAAAGTGCTTTTAAACAATTTAGACAGGAAGGAAATAAGCTTGTTCATATATATGACCTAGATGAATTTGGCGATAGAATGGGGAAACACAAAGGCGAAGCAGGAAAAACCATTGATCTTAAAACACTCAAATGCAAGGATGCAAAATGATGAATCATGATGAAAACATTTTTCTAAATCTTTTGAAAGAGGATGAAAGTGATAATGGTATTAGAAGCTTGAGCTATCAAGCAAGCCATGAAACTTGGAATTTAATAATTTCCAATCATCCAGAACTTCAAGTAGAGATTGCGCAGAATAGATTATTGCCGGATGAGACAATTATGCTTCTCACTGCAAGCAATAGTATCACCGTTAGGACAATTTTAGCTGAAAAGAGAAAGTTGCCTTATGAAGCATTCTTAAAGTTGGCAAAAGATGAAAGCGAATCAGTTCGCATGACAGTTGCCAGCAATAAAAAAATACCTGATTCCATTTTAACTCTACTATGTGAAGATGGTTGTGATGAGGTTGTTAGGATTGCCAAAACTAATTTTTATTCAAGATCAAAATAGCTATCTGTCCAAAATTTAATCAAATAGATAATTAGTCGGCCCTGAACAATTCAAATTAAGGTCAACAAATGCAATCTGCGGTCAGACAAGGTTTTCCCTCAGGAAATCTGAAGCTGCAAAGAAACGCAAGGAAGGCCAAAAAAAGCCGGAGCTTTCGGAGGATCATGCGCAGATTGTGGCCGCAGCCGCATAACAAAGCATGAAAGGCATCACCATCAGCGCCTTTCAACCAATTTCTGCTCAATCTTCCGTCATTTTTCATATGTCCAATCACCGGTTCAATTGCGCTTCGCCGTCGGATATCCCGCCGAAGTCGCGCTGTGATGTTGCGCTTTAAACGTCGATGGAAGACTTTAACGCCGCTTGGCGCTGTGCCGCCGCGATAGCCCAAATCTGTAAATGCCTCTTTTGGAAGGGTATCTGTCAGGATGGCCGCTTGTTCCAATGCTTCGTATAAAGTATGGCCATCGTATGGGTTGCCGGGCATACTGCGCATCCCCACCACCAAGCCTTCTTTGTGTGTCACCGTAATCGAAACCTTCACACCGAATTCATATGGCTGCCGGGCCTTTCCTTTGGAGATGCATTCAACTTCCGGCGCATGCAGGCTATAAAGTTTATTCTTGTCATTTTTTTGTTGCGTCAGCAGGCGCTTCGCTTTGGCCAGCAAGTCGCTGGCTTTCTGCTTCACGCTCTCAGACTTGTTGGCGAGCTTGCGCTCCACATCCCGATAAACGCGCCCCACCAGCGTCTTGAGCTTCTTTAAACTGCCGCGCATGCGTTTGAACTGCTTGGCGTGAGCATAACGCGCTACTTGCCCGGCTAATTTTGGCGCCTCACGGTTATAGTTTTGCCGCAAATCCAACTTTTCCTCAATGGCAAATTTGACCAGATGCTGCCTGGCGCGCTCCAGCAATTTTGCGTCGGTTGGCCACGTAATCGCTTTTTCTTGCACTGTGCTATCAACGATCACCTTCTCAAAGCTTTTTTGTTCCACCACCTTGGCTTTTTCTGCTGCTTTGATTGTCTGCGTCAGCATCCATTCCAGACCTTTTTCTCCAATCCGTTTGCGCCAACGCGTCAGCGAACTGGGGTCAATTGGCGGGTGATGTTGAAACCAAATTTCCCCGCAAAACAATTGCCAATATGGATTCTCAACCCATCCCCACACAACATCTTCGTCAGATAACGCAAATGTGTGTTGCAGATACAAAAGGCCTGCGATCAGGCGCGTAGAAGTTGCTGGTCTGCCTCGCGATGACGGGAAATGCGTCGTCCATTCCCTCTCGAACACGCTCCAATCCATCAAATCGGCCAACTTCACCAATGGATGTTTGGGGTTGACCAACTCATCAAGCCTTTGTCGGAACATATCCGCGCTTACTGTCCCCGTCGGTTTCGGCCCCATTTGCCCCTCCGCTTTTTGCCGGAAATGAATTCTATTTTAATCATTTCTTGCAATTCTGCGGTCTCCATTCCTCAATTTTTTTCAATAAAATCAGGAGGTTGGGAATTGTTCAGGGGAGACTAATTATCAAGACCATCTGATCCCCCCCACATCCCCATGCCCACCAACGTCAGAACCGATGGCAAAGATTTAATCAGTCAGCACAGCAAAGGCTTTGTATTCCAGCCGGCTGACCCGGTTTTGCTCTTGCCCAAGGGCGACCCGGGGGTGGCGCCGCATTTCAATATCAGCACCAAGATCAATAATCCGGCGGGGACGGTGTATGACCACGGCACAGCTGTTGCGCACCGTCAGAGTTTTTTGGGCAGCGGCAAGCATGCGCCGGTGGTGATGATAGGCAAAAACGTGCCGACCAAAGACGGCGACAACAGCTTCTTGTCCTGGGCCAAATCGCTGTATGTGGAAAGCCGCCAAGCGGTGATGCATGCGGTGAAGACCGGCGTCAATACGCTGTGGACGATGTTGCCGGCGGCGGCGCAAACCGCCCTCAACAACGCCGGCCAAATCACCGGCGGCATGAGCGCGCAAGATTTCAAAGACGCGGCGATGGACGACGCGCAAGCCATGCTGGATGAATTGCTGTCCACTGACACCCTGATTTCACTGGGCGAATCGCTCGCCTTGACCGCGCTGGCCGGGGTCCCGGTGGTGGGACAGATCGCCGGCGGCGCGGCGGTGGTGCAGCGCATGAACAGCGTATTGCAGGCGACCGCCGGGGCCGGGCAAGAGTTAGCCGCCATGGCCGAACGCTGGAGCAAGCCGATGACGCCGGAGCAGATCAAGGCCGAGCGCAAAAAGCTGGCCTCCTTCCTGATCCGGGTCGGCATCGCCGCGATTTTGGCGGCCTTGGGCAAAGCGCTTAAAAAACGCTCCAAAGGCGCACAAGACAATGGCCCGAATTCCAATAAAGACGCGCAAGTCGGCCAAGGCCCGAAAGCCCAAGCCACCGGCTGCGCCTGCGCCATCGGCAAACCGGTGATTATCGCCACCGGCGAAAAAATGCTGGCCGATACCGATTTCAGCTTGCCCGGCATGATAGACCTCAGCTGGCGCCGCCACTACCGCTCCGGCAATACCCGCATGTCCTGGTTTGGCCAGGGCTGGAGCCACCCGCTGGCGCAAATGCTGCAACTCGGCGCGCAAGGCATCTTGCTGCATGACGCCAATGGCCGCAGCGTGAACCTGCCCATGATCGCGGTCGGCGCGGAGCACTTTGACGCCTACGAAGGCTTCACCCTCTACCACCCCGAAGCGCACGCCTGGCACATCATCGGCAAAGACGGCCTGTGCCGCACTTGGCGGCGCGCGCGCGCCGATTGCTGGCTGCTGCCGCTGGCCGCCATCACCAACCGCAATGGCCAGCGCATCAGCCTGCACTATGGCGACGCGCCCGCCGACAGCTTTGCGCCCTACCGTCCCCATGCCTTGAGCGACAGCGCCGGCCGCATCCTGTCCCTGCAATGGAATGCCGGCGGGCAATTGCTGCAAGTCGGCCTGCAAGCGCATGGCGGCGTATGGCCGCTGGCGCGCTACGCCTACGACGAACAAGGCTGCTTGCTGCAAGCTGAGAGCGGACGTGAAGAAGACGGCTCACACGCCATCCGCCACTACCACTGGCGCCAAGGGATGTTGATCGGCTACACGCGCGCCGACGGCAGCCGCTTCGCCGCCGAATATGATCAACTCAGTCCGCAGGGACGCGTCTTGCGCTCCTGGCATGTGGAAAGCGGCGCAGGCTTGCGCTTTAGCTATGACCCGCAGCGGCGCTGCAATACCGTGACAGACGCGCTGGGACGCAGCACCCGCTATGAATATGATGAGCGCGAAGACATCATCGCCACCACCGGGCCGGACGGCGTGCGGCTGGCGACGCCGTTCGACCCCAGCGGCCGCCCCAGCCAGGAAAGCGATGCGCTGGGACGCAGCACACACTTCCAATTTGATGCGCGCGGCAATTTGACCGCCATCACCGACCCCGCAGGCGCCAAAACCACAATTGCCTACAACGTCCTGGATTTACCCATCAAGCTGACTGACGCCCTGCAACAAGTGACGCAGCAAGAATACGATGCGCGCGGCAATCTGCTGACGCGGATTGACGCCGCCGGTCAGCAAACGCGCTTTCGCTATGACGAACGCGGCTTGCTGCGCGAGATCGAAGACGCGCGCGGCGGCCTCAAGCGCTTGCAGTGGGACGGGCATGCGAATTTGCAGGAATACCGCGATTGCTCGCAACGCAGCACACGCATGACATACGATGCCCTGGGACGCTTGCTGACGCAAAGCGACGCCCTGGGGCAAACCACGCGCTATGTATGGGACGCCAACAGCCGCCTGCGCCAAGTGCAGGAAGCCGACGGCAGCGTGCAGCATTACGCCTGGGACGCCGAAGGACGCCTCGTGCGCCATACCGATGCGCTGGGACACAGCACCTGCTATGCCTACGACGGACTGGGCCGCTTGCTGCAAAAAACCGACGCCAACGGCCACAGCCTGCGCTATGCCTACGACGCCGTCGGGCGCTTAATCACGCTCACCAATGAAAACCGCGAAGAAACCCATTTCCGTTACGACCTGCAAGACAATCTGATCGAAGAAATCGGCTTCGATGGCCGCTTGCAACGCTACCACTACAACGCCGCCGGCGAACTCACGCATTTGCTGGAAGTGGGCGGCAGCGATTACGGCCCCGGCAAAGTGACGCGCTTCACGCGCGACGCCCTGGGCCGCCTGCTGGAAAAAGTATGCGACGCCGCGCCACATGAAATCACACGTTACCGCTACGACAAGCTGGGCCAGCTGCTGGGGGCCGACAATGCGCACGCCAAACTCAGTTTCGCCTACACCGCGCTTGGCCAGTTGCGCGAAGAAATCCAGCATCTGCACGGCGGCGCCCCCTTAAAACTGGCGCATGAATACGATGTGCTGGGCAACCGCAGCCTGACCAAACTGCCCGATGGCCGCATCATCAACCGCCTGTTCTATGGTTCCGGCCATTTGCATCAAATCAATCTGATGCAGCCTGATGGCGCAATGCAAATCATCGCCGACATCGAACGGGACGCACTACACCGTGAAATCCAGCGCAGCCAGGGCGCCTTGCACAGCGCCTACGACTACGACCCGATGGGCCGCCTGCTGCGCCAGCGCGCGCAACAGACCCTGGCCAATCGCGAATTGTCAGTAGCGATTGCACGCGACTACCGCTATGACGCCGCCGGCAATCTCTTGCAAAAACACGCCAACATCGGCGCCACGCCGCATTTCAATGGACGCCAGGAAACCCAGCACTACGTCTACGACCCCGCAGGCCGCATCCTGCAAGCGCAACATCAACGCGGCGCCAGCCAGATTCAAGAGCGTTTTATCTATGATCCGGCGGGCAATCTGGACGAATTCAGCTTCGGCCTGCCGGGCAACCGTTTAACACGCTGGCGCGACCTGGAATACCGTTACGACAGCCACGGCAATGTGCGCCAGCGCACACGCGGGGCCGACGAGCGCGCCGAATTTGCATGGGACAGCAGCCACCAACTGCGCAAAGCCACGGTGACACGGCAAGGGGTGACACAAGAAACCGAATACGAATACGACGCACTGGGCCGGCGCACACGCAAACGTGACGCCTTTGGCGTGACAGAATATCTGTGGGATGGCGATTTGCTGTTGCACAGCCAGCGCGGCGCCAAGCAAGCGCTGTATTTCTACGAAGCAGACAGCTTTGTTCCGCTGGCCACACAGCAAGATGGAGCCATGTACTGGTACCACTGCGACCAGATCGGCACGCCGCAAGAACTGACCGACGCCCAGGGGCGGGTGGTGTGGGCTGCACAATACAAAGTCTGGGGCGAAGCCGAAATGCTGCAAACCGGCACAGGTTCCGCCTGGCAATATGGCGAGCCGCTGCCGCAGGTGGAACAGCCTTTCCGTTTCCAGGGACAGCAATATGACGCGGAAACGGGTTTGCACTATAATCGCTTCCGGTATTATGATCCGGCGATTGGACGGTTTATCAGTCAGGATCCGATTGGGTTGTTGGGTGGGAGTAATTTGTTTGCGTATGCGGATAATCCAATTGATTGGATTGATCCGTTGGGATTAGCAAAAAAACACTGCGGAAAAGTGTATCGCGCGTTAACCCCGCAGCAAACAAGCAGTGCACTGAAAGGAGAGGCATTGCAGCCGAAAAATATACATGCAAGTTATACACCGCAAGAGCACGTTGAAGATGGAAAGAGAAGGACTCAATACAATTCAACATCAAAAATGAAAGATCGGGCCGAGTTCTATGCCGGGGATAAAGGTACAATGGTTGAAATTGACTTGAGTTTAATACCAGATTGCAACATTGAAGATGTTAGTGATGGTGCAGATTTTTCAGGAAAGGCATACCGTTATGCAAGAAAAGATAAGGAAGTATTAATTAAAGGAAGCATTCCAAAAGGAAGTTATAAAATATTGCCGAAAAAATAGCCAAAGGAGTGGGGTATGATTTTTAGTTTTGATTACATTAACTCACGATTAGATGAATTCTATAACTCAAGTTATTCGTCTGACGCGGAAGAGGAAAGTGAGAATTTTCGAGTTAAAAGTGAAATTGGGGAATTGATTCTTCATTTTTTCAAATTGGGTGATGCTGAGTCAACTCAGGCGGCATTGAGCTTGCTAATTGAAAATACAGGCTGTGCTGAAGATGTTGCAGTCTTTAAATCTGTTATTCAGATGTTGAAAAGTGAAGGACTTTTCAAAGATAAAATAGTTGAGGAAATGTTGATTACAAGCCCTTTGGGGAGATGGTTGTAAGAGACTGTTGGGAAACTCAAAATTCAGTCGAATTTCGGCAATTTTCATCCAAGAAGTTGGTTTGTCACGAGACTGAAGTTTGCGATTATTGTTAAATAAAAGTTGAAAATTTTAGTTTAATTGCAAGTATTGAATCCTCTTATGTAAATACAGCTATGATGCGCACGGCAATGTGCGACAACGCCGGCGTGGCGCAGGCGAGCAGGCAGAATTTGAATGGGACAGCAGCCACCAACTGCGCAAAGCCACGGTGACACGGCAAGGGGTGACACAAGAAACCGAATACGAATACGACGCACTGGGCCGGCGCACACGCAAGCGCGACGCCTTTGGCGTGACAGAATATCTGTGGGATGGCGATTTGCTGTTGCACAGCCAGCGCGGCGCCAAGCAGGTGCTGTATTTCTACGAAGCAGACAGCTTTGTTCTGCTGGCCACACAGCAAGATGGGGCCATGTACTGGTACCACTGCGACCAGATCGGCACACCGCAAGAGCTGACCGAAGCCCAAGGCCGGGTGGTGTGGGCGACGCAATACCAGGTGTGGGGCGAAGCCGAAATGCTGCAAACCGGAACTGGGTCGGCTTGGCAATACAGCGAGCCGCTGCCGCAGGTGGAACAGCCTTTCCGTTTCCAGGGACAGCAATATGACGTGGAAACGGGTTTGCACTATAATCGCTTCCGCTATTATGATCCGGCGATTGGACGGTTTATCAGTCAGGATCCGATTGGGTTGAATGGTGGAAATAATTTATTTATTTTTGAGCGCAATCCCCTTGCTTGGATTGATCCGGTTGGTTTGCGTGCATGTCAGAATTGTCGACCTGATCCATGTGGAATTGCAAAACATGATCATCAACCCTCCCCTCGACCAACTGACAACGAATCTCATCACATTATTCAAGACAAATGGGCAAAAGTTAACATTGGAAAGCCTGGTGGATACTCAACATATGGAGCCCCGGCAATTTTACTGGAAAACTCCCCGCATGATATTGCGAATAATAGGCAAAATACGCGGCGAGATAGCCGGGTAGCCAATGGGCAGCCTCGATGGGGAACGTCATTGCGAGAGGAATTTAATAATGCATCTGGAGATCTAAGGGCAGCAGGTGTATCTGAAAAGTGCAGAAAACGTGCCTTAAAGAAAGCATTTCAATATTTCTACAACCGGTAAAAGGGAGAGTATCATGACTGGGTTGATCAATATATTACCACCAACATTCAATCTTTCTTCTGGCGCTAAGAGCACTGATATCAGCGATCTTGAAAAATTAATTAAATTAAAGTTACCAAATGATTACAAAGATTTTTTACTTATTTCAGATGGTGGCGAGGGGCGCATTGGAAGTGCTTATTTCTTATTTTGGCCAATTTCAAAACTTTATGAAAGAAATCACTCAGCAAATATTTTCAATTACATGGGAGAACAATTTCTTGGGATTGGCACTAATGGTGGTGGTGAATGCTATGCCTTAGATTACACAAACGACAGAGAAAATCCAAAATTTGTTGTTGTTTCATTGGGCGATTTAGATCACTCAGAAAAATTCATTATTGCGGATTCAATATCACAGGGACTGGAAAATGCTCGCAATGGTGTTTTTGATGATAGCACTTATAATGAACCAAGCAATGTTATTTTATCCAAAGAGATTTTAGATAGTCTCCCCTGAACAATTCCCAACCTCCTGATTTTATTGAAAAAAATTGAGGAATGGAGACCGCAGAATTGCAAGAAATGATTAAAATAGAATTCATTTCCGGCAAAAAGCGGAGGGGCAAATGGGGCCGAAACCGACGGGGACAGTAAGCGCGGATATGTTCCGACAAAGGCTTGATGAGTTGGTCAACCCCAAACATCCATTGGTGAAGTTGGCCGATTTGATGGATTGGAGCGTGTTCGAGAGGGAATGGACGACGCATTTCCCGTCATCGCGAGGCAGACCAGCAACTTCTACGCGCCTGATCGCAGGCCTTTTGTATCTGCAACACACATTTGCGTTATCTGACGAAGATGTTGTGTGGGGATGGGTTGAGAATCCATATTGGCAATTGTTTTGCGGGGAAATTTGGTTTCAACATCACCCGCCAATTGACCCCAGTTCGCTGACGCGTTGGCGCAAACGGATTGGAGAAAAAGGTCTGGAATGGATGCTGACGCAGACAATCAAAGCAGCAGAAAAAGCCAAGGTGGTGGAACAAAAAAGCTTTGAGAAGGTGATCGTTGATAGCACAGTGCAAGAAAAAGCGATTACGTGGCCAACCGACGCAAAATTGCTGGAGCGCGCCAGGCAGCATCTGGTCAAATTTGCCATTGAGGAAAAGTTGGATTTGCGGCAAAACTATAACCGTGAGGCGCCAAAATTAGCCGGGCAAGTAGCGCGTTATGCTCACGCCAAGCAGTTCAAACGCATGCGCGGCAGTTTAAAGAAGCTCAAGACGCTGGTGGGGCGCGTTTATCGGGATGTGGAGCGCAAGCTCGCCAACAAGTCTGAGAGCGTGAAGCAGAAAGCCAGCGACTTGCTGGCCAAAGCGAAGCGCCTGCTGACGCAACAAAAAAATGACAAGAATAAACTTTATAGCCTGCATGCGCCGGAAGTTGAATGCATCTCCAAAGGAAAGGCCCGGCAGCCATATGAATTCGGTGTGAAGGTTTCGATTACGGTGACACACAAAGAAGGCTTGGTGGTGGGGATGCGCAGTATGCCCGGCAACCCATACGATGGCCATACTTTATACGAAGCATTGGAACAAGCGGCCATCCTGACAGATACCCTTCCAAAAGAGGCATTTACAGATTTGGGCTATCGCGGCGGCACAGCGCCAAGCGGCGTTAAAGTCTTCCATCGACGTTTAAAGCGCAACATCACAGCGCGACTTCGGCGGGATATCCGACGGCGAAGCGCAATTGAACCGGTGATTGGACATATGAAAAATGACGGAAGATTGAGCAGAAATTGGTTGAAAGGCGCTGATGGTGATGCCTTTCATGCTTTGTTATGCGGCTGCGGCCACAATCTGCGCATGATCCTCCGAAAGCTCCGGCTTTTTTTGGCCTTCCTTGCGTTTCTTTGCAGCTTCAGATTTCCTGAGGGAAAACCTTGTCTGACCGCAGATTGCATTTGTTGACCTTAATTTGAATTGTTCAGGGCCGACTAGATATTAAATTGAGAAATTTAAGAATGAAAGCTGATGCCAAATGGAAGGAAAAGAATTATAAAGAATACATAAAGATAATGGATGAATTTAAAAGTGAATGGACTGATAGCGAAATAAAGAAAATTCAATATTCAAAGAAAATGCTGTCAGAACCATAATCCACATAAATAATAATATGATGTGCTGGGCAACAACACTGACAGCCGCCTGCTCGATGGCCGCATCATCAACCGCCTGTTCTATGGTTCCGGCCATTTGCATCAAATCAATCTGATGCTGCCTGATGGCGCGGTGCAAGAACTGACCGATGTCCAAGGCCGGGTGGTGTGGGCGGCGCAATACCAGGTGTGGGGCGAAGCCGAAATGCTGCAAACCGGAACTGGGTCGGCTTGGCAATACAGCGAACCGCTGCCGCAGGTGGAACAGCCTTTCCGTTTCCAGGGACAGCAATATGACGCGGAAACGGGTTTGCACTATAATCGCTTCCGGTATTATGATCCGGCGATTGGGCGGTTTATCAGTCAGGATCCGATTGGGTTGTTGGGGGGGCGCTAATAAATTTATTTATGGTGCAGACCCTAATGGATGGACTGATATCAGTGGATTAATGGCATGTCGATTACGCGACAGTAGAGGGAGATTTAGACGACCAAGTACTGCTTTGGAGGAGTTGCAGCAGTTACCTCCATTCAATGGCATGCAACAATCAGATATTGAAGCGATTTTGCGAAGAAAAGGATATACACAAGTTACTGCAAGAAGTGGAGGAGATGTTTGGACGAAAGCAACGCCTGATGGGAATACTGCTGCAATTCGACTGGACCCGGCAAAGGTTCGTACTCCCCCAAGGGGCTTTGCCGATGAAGTAAAGCACGCACACAAGGAGATTGTGCCGACATCCAATGTTTCTGGTGGAAATTACCGTGGAGCTTCTCATGTCCTGGATGATAGTTGTATAGTTTCAACAAACCCGAGAGATTTACATATACCGATTTTATAATGGATCAGCGGGAGAGTATTGAATTTTAAAAAAACATTAAAGATACATTTCCAGTATGAAATATTCAATCCTCAATGTTTTGCAAAGAGTTAAGCCAATGTATAAAGTCATCTACATTGGCCCAATTGTGCACCACGGCATCATCTGAATAAACAGATATCATCCCAGGGGAGTGACTATTGTCGGATTTGAAACAATAATAATCAATTCCCTGTGATTGAATTTCAACCATGAAAGGAAGTAACTCATTCTTTTTAAAGTTGGAAAGGAAGTCATGGAAATTTTCTGGTTGAATTATTGAGAAATTTAAATATTTGTTTTTATTTAACGATATTATCGAAAAAATATTTTCAATTTCACTATGAAAGTTTTGATGGAATTTTATTCCGGACGTTTTTTCCAAATCAGAAAAATATTTTTTAACATCCATATCATCACCTTTAAGTTAATCAACTTCATTATTATAGCATGACTTATTAACCAGACATCTCTATTCAGCACCTGAGCCTCCGCCGTCATTCCTGTTTGTAGGGGGGCTGAAATTGCACGCGACTACCGCTATAACACCGCCGGCAATCTCTTGCAAAAACACGCCAACATCGGCGCCACGCCGCATTTCAATGGACGCCAGGAAACCCAGCACTACGCCTACGCCCCCGCAGGCCGCATTCTGCAAGCGCAACACCAGCGCGGCGCCAGCCAGATTCAAGAGCCAGTCAGTCGCCGCAAGCCCATCAGGGCTTAGCGCCTGCGCTCAGCGATTGTATCCTTTGTACGGTTTTCTCAAACTTATCCTGCGCCCCGCTTTCTTTGTAGGCCACCGCCAGACCCTGCAAAATCGCCAGCTTGCCGGTATGCTCGGCCGGGAACAGTTTTTCATCAATCGCCAAGGCGCGCTGATAATGTGCAATCGCCTTGTCATAGGCTTTCATTTCCAGATAAACCGCAGCCAGATTATTCAAGCGCACTGCAGTTGATAAATGGGTGAGGCCAAAGGCTTTTTCGGCGATTTTCAAGGCGCGCTGCTGATATTGCAAAGCCTTGTCGTAATTGCCCATGGCGCGCTGAATTTCCGCCAAGACATTCAAGCAGGCGCCGGTGGAGGGGTGTTCCGGGCCTGAGGCTTTTTCCATAATCAGCAAACAACGCTGCGCCATCATCAAGCCTTTTTGATACACGCCCATGCGGCGCAGCAATTCAGCTTGATTCAAATACGCCACGCCGGTATTCGGATGTTCGGCGCCCTCCTCTTTTTCCGATAATTCCAGCACTTGCTGATACAGCGGCTGGGCTTTTTCCAGCGCGCCCTGGGCCACATGTAAATTCGCCATGCTGTTCAAAATCTGCAATTTGGCTGTGGCGGCGGCGCTATCTTTTTCCACCAGCGCCAAGGCGCGCTGATACAGGGCGTCCGCGCTTTTCAAATCGCCCAGACCTTGCAAAATTTCCGCCTGGGTGTGTAAAAACTGCGCCTGTTCAGCGCTGGCCGCCGGCTTTTTACTCTCCAGCACGGCCAAGGCGCGTTTCACCAGCGGCAAGGCTTTGTTATACGCCCCCATGTTTTTGTACAGACCGGATAAATTCGACAGTGAGGCTAACAGCCGCTCGGTTTGCACCGTGGGGTCGCTGTCAGCCAGGCGCATCGCCTGTTCGGCTTTTTCCAATGCCTGTTTGTGCTGGCCAGCGCCGAATAATTGCACCACTTCCTGATTAATGGCGTGCAATTGCTGATTCACATCGGTCTTGCCCTGCGCAAAACATGCGGCGCCGCTCAAGATCAGCGCCAAAGCCATTTGTCGCCCGCTGCGCATAATTCCTCCGTTTTACAAGCTGCGCGGTTTATGCGCGCAAAAAGATTTCCAACACGCGGTCGGTCAATTCATCCAGGCTGACGCCTTTGCCGGGGCGATACCATTGCACGGTGTAATTAATCGCGCCCAACAGCAATAAACGCACCACTTTATCGTCCGAATCAAGCAGGCTGTGTTGTTTTAAATCAGCCAGCGCTTGCTGCCAAATGGCGTCATAACGGTCTTTCAAACCGATAATGCGCTGCTGCAATTCCGGCGTCAGGCTGCGCCAGTCATACAGCAAGACCGGAATAAAATCCTGGCCTTCACCCAGCACGGTTTGCAAATGGCTGCGCACCAGGGCGCGGAATTTCTCGCGCGGGGCCAGGCCGCTTTGGCCGATTTTTTCGGTTTCCGCCAAACCGGCCACCAGCCCCTCTTCCATCACCGCCGCCAGAATTTCCTGCTTGCTCTTGAAGTGGTAAAACGGACTGCCGGAACGCATGCCGACCGCATCCGCAATTGCGCGGATGGTGGTGCCCTCAAAGCCTTTTTCACGAAACAGGCGCGCCGCCACCCGTAACAAATCTGCACGCCGGTTGCCATCTTCATCGGCGACTGTCATCAATGCTGTCTTCACCACTGCGGTTTCTTCGGCTTTCATGTCTCTTTCGCTCAAGGTTGGCAGCTGCTTCATCCAAGCAGCCTGATATTGGCATTCTGTTGAGATGCATAGACAAGTATTGCTCATGACGCAACATGCCTGCAGGCAACAAGCCCACACTTTACCATGAGACAGGGCGTACAGACGCCTGTGCGCCATACCAGCGCGCGCCGCTTGCGCCAGGCTTCAAGCCTCAAGCGCGGGCACGGGCGGCCAATCCGGCGGCAACTGCAGGCGCATGCGCAGCAGCCCGGCGGCCAGCGATTTGCCCAGATTGTCGCTGCGCAGTGAATACGCTGCGCCGCCATCCAAGGCCTGATGCAAGACAAATTTGATCGCGAGCAGGCCCGGCAGGCAGTAACGTTCGACCTTGGGCGTTTGCGGATTGGCGAAAAATGCGCTGAATTGCTGCGCCACCGCCGCTTCATCAATCTGCGCCACCGCCAGGGCATAGCTGGCGGCGTCGGGCAAAAACAGGCTTAAGTCCGCGCTATTGCCTTTATCGCCGCCGCGCGCGTGGGCGATTTGCGCCAGATAAATACTTTTTTGCGTCTCCATTCACACCTCCAGCAGGGTGACTGTTGGCTGCAGGCAGTCAAACGGCAGCCGGCTTTGCCAAATGCCCAGCAATTGGCTGGGACTGGCCGCGCCCATGCGCCCGGCGACAAAGGGCGGGCCGGATAAGGCCAGCGGCGGAAACATGCGCGGCAGCGCTTCGGCAATCTGCCGTTTCGCGCTGCGCACCGCCAGGCGCAACCAGACTTCCGCATGATCTTGCGCCGCATCGGCTTGCGCCATCGGCCCCAAAATCGCATCATGTCCCAGCATTTCGACCCGCATATCCTGCTGCGCCACGCCGAGCTTGCCCAAACGCGCGCAAATCTGCTCTGCCGCAAAGCGCGCTTTGCGCAAGGCTTGCGGCCAGGCATAACCAATCATGCCCTGTCCCAGCCAGCCGGCGTGATAACCGGCCACCACTTTGGCTTGCGCCGGACGCGGCAGACCGCGCGCGCCGCGCAATTCCATCAGATCCGGGGCCACTTCATGCAGGCTGATGGCGCGCATATCCAATATCAGATCCGGGCTGTAATACGCCGCCGGGTCGTGCACTTCGTACAGCAGCTGTTCGCGCAGGGTGTCAAAATTGACCCGCCCGCCAGTCTCTGGCGCTTTGCCGATCTGCACCCGGCCATCGGCCCAGACTTCGGCGATAGGGTACGCCAGGTGCGCCAAGTCCATTTCAGTCCAGCCCAGGCCGCCGAAATTGCCGCCGCAAGCCTGGCCCGAGCATTCCAGCAAATGTCCCATCGCCAGTGCTTGCGCCAGGCGGTCGAGATTGTCCGGCCTGGCGTAATCCGGGCCAGACAAAGGCCAGCCGAATTCATGCGCCATGGGTGCTAAAAACAGGGCGGCGTCGGCGACCCGTCCGGCAATCACAATATCCGCGCCCTGCGCCAAGGCTTGCGCCAGGGCCTGCGCGCCGAGATAGGCATTGCAAAATTCCACTCGCGGCAACAAGGGTCCCTGTGCATCGCTGGCATCCGCCAACGCTACGCCGTCTTGCGCGAAGGCATGTCCGTCCTGCTGCAATTGCGCCAAACGCGGCAACACATCGTCGCCTGTCACCACCGCGATCCTGGCGCGCCAGCCCTGCTTGGCAAACAGCGCCGCCAGCGCCTGCGCCGCGCCATGCGGATTGAGGCCACCGGCATTGCTTAAAAAGCGCACCCCGCCTGCCGCCTGCGCCAGTGGCCACAAGTCTTTCATCATGGGCAGCAAGTCGCGGCAATAACCGGCGGCGGGATCGGCGGCGCGGTCTTTTTGCAAAATCGATAATGTCAGCTCGGCCAGATGGTCGGAGGCGAAATACTGCAGATTGCCGCGTGTGAAAGATGCTTTCGCGCCGTCCCAGGAGTCGCCGTAAAAACCGGGGCCGGCGCCGATGCGCACAGATTTCATGGCGCCCCCGCCGGCCAGGCGCGCGCGATAATCGCGGCGCAATCGGTGTCAAAGTCCAGCCCGCCGAAGCAAGCCGCCGGCCCCCCGTCACGCAAGCGGCTGTGAATGAAAGCCTGGGCCACAAAGCGCGGCGCATGACGCAATAAGAGGCTGGCTTGCAGCGCCAGCACGATGCGCATGGCCAGTTCGCGCGCGCCGAATTCCTGTTGCGCCTGGTTTTCGATGTGTGCAGGCGGAGTTTGCAACAAGTCTTCGCACAGTGTTTTGCTGTACGCGTCAAACTGGGCGTTGCGTCCCTGCGCCGCTTTCAATTCCTGTTGCAGCGCGAGTTGCGGGGCCGGCCCCTTGGCCAAGACGCGCAGCACATCCAGGCAGATCACATTGCCAGAACCTTCCCAAATCGAGTTCACCGGCAATTCGCGATACAGGCGCGCCAGCACGCCCTCTTCCACATAGCCATTGCCGCCCAGCACTTCCATGGCTTCCGCGCCAAACGCAGGGCCGCGCTTGCAGAGCCAGTATTTGCCGGCGGCGGTCAATAAGCGCGCCAGGGCTTTTTCTGCGGCGTCGTCAGCGTCAAAGCAATGCGCTAAGCGCAAGGCGAACCAGGTCGCGGCTTCGCTTTCGAGCGCCAGATCGGCCAGTACGTTTTGCATCAAGGGTTGTTGCGCCAGCGCTTTGCCAAAAGCCTGCCGCATGTGCGCATGCTGCATGGCGATGCTGAGCGCGGCGCGCAAGATGCCGGCGCTGCCCAAGACACAGTCCAAGCGCGTCAAACTGCCCATTTCCATAATGGTGGCGACCCCGCGCCCGCTGGGGCCAAGCGGGTAGCCGATGGCTTCCTGAAATTCGACTTCAGAAGAAGCGTTTGAGCGGTTGCCCAGCTTATCTTTCAAGCGCTGCACAAGAATCGGGTTGCGCTGGCCGTTGCGCAGATAGCGCGGCACAAAATAGCAAGACAGGCCGGCCTCCTGCCCGCTTTCATCCACGCTTTGCGCCAAAATCAAATGGGCGTCGCACTGTGGCGCGGAGAAAAACCATTTATGCCCGATGATGCGGTATTGCATGCCCCATTCATCCTGCACCCCGCTTGCGCAGGCGCGCGTGCTGTTGGCGCGCACATCCGAGCCGCCCTGTTTCTCGGTCATGCCCATGCCCAGCAACACACCGTTTTTCTGCTGCGCCGGCAAAGAGCGCGGATCATATTCGCGCGACAGAATTTTTGGCAGCCAGTCGCGCGCCAAGGCGGGATTGGCCTGCAGCGCCGCCACTGAGGCGAAGGTCATGGTGACAGGACATTGGCTGCCGTTTTCCAATTGCCCATACAGTAAATACAGTGCGCCGCGCGTGACATGGCTGCCGCCATCCCAGGGCGCGGCATGCGCGCCGCTGGCAATCAGGCTGCGCATCAGGGCATGCCAGGCTGGATGAAATTCGATTTCATCAATCCGGTTGCCCACGCTGTCATACGGCAGATGACGCGGGCCGTATTGATTGGCCAGACGCGCATGTTCTTGCATCTCCTGCGCGCCCCATTCCTGGCCGCGCTCGCGCAGCATGGCGCAATCTTGCAAACTCACGCCAAACACTGCAAGCGCGCTTTGCAGGGCTAAATCGCTGTCATATAAATTGACGTAGGCGCGCGGCGCCACATTGTGCACCCGGTGCGTGACAAAACGCTGCGGCGCAGCTGCTTCTGGCTCTGGCTTCATGTTTCTTCCCTGGTTTGCAGTCTGGCCAGCGCGGCGCCGCTGGCCACCTGGCCGCCGCTGCCAACCAGCAGCGCTTCCAGGCGCAGCGCCGCCGGGGCGCGCACCGCATGTTGCATTTTCATGGCTTCCAAGACCATGATCACATCGCCAGCGGCCAGGCACTCGCCGGGCTGACGGCAGATTTCCTGCACCCTGGCGGCAAATGGCGCATACAGCACGTCCCCGTTTTGCGATTGCGCCGGGGAACGCACGGCGGCCATGGCGTCTTCTGCGCAATAACTCACGCCATCCAAGGCAAACCACAGCTGTGCGCCGGCGCTGCGCCAGCAAAACGCATGGCTGGCGCCATTGATCTGCAGCTGCGCGCCATCGGCGGCAAATTGCAGCACAGTTGGCGGCGGCGCTTCTTTTTGCGCCGCTGCGCTGTCGATGCGTGCGCGCCAGACGCCATCGCACCACGTCAGGCTGGCGCGATAAGCTGTCGCCGCAGCGCTGGCGGCGTTTTGCTGATCGAGGTGAAAACGCCAATACACCGGCAAACAGGCGGTGCTGGAAAATGGCGCGGCAAGGCCCGGCGCCGGGTAGCGCGCCTGGCTTGCCAGCACATAGGCGGCGCAGGCGGCGCCCAAAACTTGCGGCGTGTGCGCCGGCTGGCCCCAGGCGGCAAGCATCTGCTCCAGCCAGGCGGTGTCGAGTGCGCCGCGCTGGCACGCCGGGTGCGCCAGAATCGCTTGCAGCAGCGCGCCGTTATGGCGCACGCCCAGCAGCTGCAGATTGCGCAAGGCGCGCTGCAAATCTGCCTGCACTTGGGCCCGGCTGGCGCCATGCGCCACCAGCTTGGCCAGCAGCGAATCATAATAATTGCTGATTTCATCGCCGGTGTGCAGCGCGCTATCGCAACGCAGCGCCGGCGCGCGCCAATGCAACACGCGCCCGCTTTGCGGCAAACAATCCTGCTGCGGATCTTCGGCGCATAAGCGCAGTTGCATCGCCACGCCGCCTTGCGCCAGACGTTGCGTGATTTGCGCTTGCGACAGCGGCATGGGCGCGCCTTGCGCCAGCTGCAATTGCCACGCCACCAGATCTTCGCCTAAACGCTGCTCTGTCACGGTGTGTTCCACCTGCAGGCGCGCATTCATTTCCATGAAATAAAATTGCGCGCCATCGAATAAAAATTCCAGCGTGCCCAGGCCCAGATAGGGGCAGCCGCGCGCCGCCGCCGTTTGCAACAGGGTGTGTGCGCAAGCCAGCAGCTGGTTGCGCAGTTCTGGGGACAAATCCGGGGCCGGACTTTCTTCCATGATTTTTTGATGGCGCCGCTGAATCGAACATTCGCGCTCGCCCAGATCAACTATCTGTCCCTGCGCATCGACCGCGATTTGCACTTCAATATGGCGCGGCGCTTCCAGCGCGCGTTCGAGCAGCAGATCAGCGCGCCCGAAAGCCTGTTGCGCTTCGGCTGCGGCCTGCCGCAAAGCGCCCGGCAAGGCCGCCATGCTGCTGACTTTGCGCATGCCGCGCCCGCCGCCGCCGGCTGCCGCCTTGATCATGATGGGCAGGCCGATTTGCTGCGCCATTTCCAATAAGTGCGCCGCATCCTGGCGCTGCCCGGCGTAGCCCGGCAAGAGCGGTAAATCCGCGCCTTGCAGCAGGCGTTTGGCGCTGGCTTTGTCGCCCAGGGCGCGCATGGCGGCAGGCGGCGCACCGATCCACAGCAAGCCGGCGTCTTGCACGGCTTGCGCAAAATCCGGGTTTTCCGCTAAAAAACCATAGCCGGGGTGCAGCGCATCCGCGCCCAGCGCGCGCGCCGCCGCCAACATCGCATCAGCCTGCAAATACGATTGCGCCGGCGTCGCACCGCCGATGCAACAGGCCGCATCCGCCGCACGCCACCAGGCTTGTTCCGCGTCCGCCTGCGAATACACGCACAGCGCGCGCGCGCCGGCTGCACGCACGCTGCGCATGATGCGCAAGGCGATTTCGCCGCGATTGGCGATTAAAACTGCATGCACGGGCCGCACTGAGGCGCTCATTTGCGCTTGCCCGGCAAAATGCCCATTTGCTTGGCGATAATGCCCAGCATCACTTCGTCGGCCCCGGCCCCGATTGAGGCTAAGCGGCCATCGCGATATAAGCGCGCCACCAGATTTTCTGCGGTATAGCCCATGCCGCCCCAGAATTGCAGGCAGGCGTCGGGAATGATGCGCATCAAGCGCCCGGCTTTGAGTTTTGCCATCGAGGCCAGCTCGGTCACGTCCTGACCGGCTAAAAACAGGCTGCCGGCGCGGTAGGTCAGCGCGCGCAGGGCTTCCAATTCAGACTTCAATTCCGCCAGCTTGAAATACACCGCCTGATTATCGAGCAGCGGCGCGCCGTAAATTTTGCGTTCGCGCGCCCACTCCACTGTCCAGTCAATGCAGTTTTGCAGGGATTGCAAGGAATTCGCCGCCGCCCATAAGCGTTCTTCCTGGAATTGCAGCATCTGGTATGTGAAGCCCATGCCCTCTTCGCCGACCGCATAATGTTGCGGCACCCGCACATTGTCGAAATAAATCATGCCGGTGTCTGAGGCGTGCATGCCGATTTTGCGGATTTTTTTGGCCACCGAGACGCCCGGCGTCTTCATCGGCAGCATGATCAGGGTTTTATTGCGGTGCGGCGGGCCGTCCGATGTATTGGCCAGCACGCACATCCAGTCGGCCTGAATGCTGTTGGTGATCCACATCTTGCTGCCATTGATGATGTAATCGCCGCCATCTTTGCGCGCCGTGGTTTTAATCGCCGCCACATCCGAACCGGCCCCGGCTTCTGAAACGCCGATGCAGCCCACCATTTCGCCGGCAATCGCCGGGGCCAGAAAGGCGCGTTTCAAGGCGTCCGAACCAAAGCGCGCCAGAGCCGGCGTGCACATATCGGTTTGCACCCCGATCGCCATCGGAATCGCGCCGCAGTGCACATGTCCCAGGGTTTCCGCCATGGCCATGGAAAAGGAATAGTCCAGCCCTAAGCCGCCATATTCCGGGTCGCGGGTTAAGCCCAGCATGCCAAGCTTGCCCAGCTTGCCGAAGATTTCATGCGCCGGGAAAATCTCTGCCTCTTCCCATTCTTCCACATGCGGATTGATTTCATTATCGATGAAGCGTTTCAAGGTGTCTTGCAGCTGACGGTGTTCCGGGGTGTCGTACATGGTGGGGTCTCCTGAATTCATGCGCGTTGTACGCCAAAAGCCAAGGGCCGCAAGGTGCGCTGGCGCGCGCTGCGGCAGATATCGAATAAGAGGGACAGCACGGTGCGGCTGTCGCGCGGGTCGATCACGCCATCGTCAAGCAGGCGCGCGGAGGTGTGAAATGCCCCGCTTTGGGCCTGGAAATTTTGCACAATGCGCGCACTGTTGGCGGCGATTTGCTGTTCTGCCTGGGCGATGGCGGCTTGCGCCTGCTCGGGCGGCAGCTTGGCGGCGCGCCGCAATGCGCCGGCGCGCGCCACTTCGGCCATGGTGGCGGCGGCTTGCTCGGCCCCCATCACCGCGCTTTGCGAGGCCGGCCAGGAGAGGCAGAAATCCGGCGCAAAACCGCGCCCGCACATGCCGTAATTGCCAGCCCCGAAGCTGGCTCCGCAATACAGGGTGATGCGCGGCACATCGGCATTCGCCACTGCCTGCAGCATTTTGGCGCCATGCTTGATCATGCCGCCCTGCTCTGCCGCCCGGCCAACTAAAAAGCCGGTGGTGTTTTGCAAAAACAGCAGCGGCGTGCCGCTTTGCGCCATGAGCTGAATAAAATGGCTGGCTTTGTTGGCGCCGGCTGGATCGAGCGGGCCGTGATTGCTGACAATGCCGATCATCCGGCCCTGCAAGCGGGCTTGTCCGCACAGGGTGGCGGGGCCGAAATCGGGCTGAAATTCGAGCCAGGCTGAGCCATCGACTATGCGTGCAATCACTTCGCGCATATCGAGCGGGGTTTTCAGATTCGCCGGCAACAGGGATAACAGATCGTCGGCGGCGTAAAGTGGTTCAGCAAATGGCCCGGGCGCGGCGGCGATTCTGTCCCACTGCAAGTTTTCCACCAGCATGCGGGCCAGCGCCAGGGCGTGCGCATCATCTTCGGCGATGAAATCGGCCAGGCCGGTCATGCTGGCGTGCATTTCAGCGCCGCCCAATTCTTCTTCCTGCGCCACTTCGCCGGTGGCGGCCAGCAGCAGCGGCGGGCCGGCCAGAAACGCGCGCGCACGGCTGCGCACCATCACCACATAATCCGACAAGCCCGGCATATACGCGCCGCCGGCGGTGGAAGAGCCATGCACCACGCTGATCACCGGCACGCCGGCGGCGGACAGCCTGGCCAGATTGCAAAACACGCTGCCGCCGTGGATGAAGTGCTCGACCTTGTATTCCATCAAATTCGCGCCGGCGCTCTCGACCAGATGCACAAAGGGGAGTTTTTGCTGCAGCGCGATGGCTTGTGCGCGTAAAAATTTATCCAAGCCGGCTGGCTGCAGGGCGCCGGCCTGAATCCCGGCGTCGGATGCGACCACCATCACGCGCACCCCGCACACCTGGCCAATGCCGCAAATCACCCCGCCGCCGGGCAGACTTTGCGCCAGATCCCGCTTATCCATGCCGTAGCCGGCCAAGGTGGACAATTCCAGCCAGGGGCTGGCCGGATCAAGCAAAGCGGCGATGCGCCAGCGCGGCAAGAGCTGGCCGCGCTTGTCAAATTGCGGCGCGGCGGCGTCTGAGGCATCGCGCGTGCGCTGCTCCAGCGCGCGCAAAGCCTGCAGCGCGGCCAGTTGCGCAGCGCGGTTGGATGCAGTTTCTTCACTCTGGACAAGCGGCTGACAGCGGATCACTTGCATGTGCGGCCTCATTCCTGCGCCAGGTTTTGCAAAACGCGCGGCGCCGAAGCCGCCGCCGGATCGGCAAAGCCGGTAAAGCCCTCCGTTTTACGCTGCACGCGCGCTTGCGGCCAGCCGGAGCGCACCTGCGGTCTGGCCCCATCCACGCGCACACATGTCCCGCTGATAAAGGCTGCCGCCGGCGAGAGCAAAAAGCAAATCGCCGCCGCCACTTCGGCTTCTGTCCCCATGCGCTGCAGCGCCACGCCCTGCACCGCCTGCCCGATCAAGGGCAAGACCTGGGGCGGATATTGATCCATGCCGCTGGAGGCGATATAGCCCGGCGCGACACAATTCACGCGCACCCCATACGCGGCCCATTCCAGCGCGGCAGTTTCGGTAAAACTGTGCATGCCGGCGCGCGCCGCGCCTGAATGGCCCATCATCGGCATGCTGCCAAACACATCCGCGCTGATATTCACCATCGCGCCGCCATGTTCTTGCATATATTGTTTGAGCACTTCGCGCGCCATCAAAAAGCCGCCGGTCAGATTGGTTTGCAACACCGCTTCCCAGCCTTTTTTGCTGATGTCTTTCAGGGCTGCCGGAAATTGGCCGCCGGCATTATTCACCAGGCCATCGATTTTGCCATGCGTTTGCAACACCGCCGCCACAGTGGCCGTCACCGCTTCCTCGTCGCGGATATCGCACACATGGCAGGAAATCTTGACATCCGCAGTTTGCAATTCCTGCGCCACCGCCTGCAATTTTTCCAGCTTGCGCCCGACCAGGGCCAGATGCGCGCCCAGGCTGGCCAACTCAAACGCACAGGCGCGCCCGATGCCGGAACCGCCGCCGGTGATGACAACAGTCTGACCGGCGAACAAAGCGGGACGGAAAATGCTGTGATACAGCGGCGCCGCAGCGCCTGTGTTGGCCTGATTCATAGTGTGATGTGGAAAGAGAAAATAGATGGAAAAACGCCGCCGGCGCAATGGGACAAGCGGACAGATGGCTTGCGCAAAATGCACCAGAATGGTGCAGATTCGCACAAAACCCAGGCAAGCCGCTTACCATGCCGCCGCCGCAGCGGTATCGCTGGCGGGCGCAGGGATATTTTTTGCAAACCGGACCGATGTTTCATAAAGATGCAGTAATACAGATTTATCTTCCAAACCGCCATGGCTGGCGAGCGCTGACGCGGGCAAACATGATGGCATGGAAAAGCCGGCGCGCATCAAACAGTGCCGTCAAACGCCATAGATGGCCATGGATTTGTTGCGGCGATTGTAGCAACCAAGCAATTGCTTTGTAAAGTTATCGCAACAAATCCTGCAAAAAGAGCGGAAATTGCATTAAAGAAAGACAAAAGGCATCCGATATGCTTTCCATACGGAAATTTTTGCAAGCAAATCTTACAGCAGGCCCGGATTTTGCTTGTTGTGCTGTTACAGTGACGATGCTGCACAGTTATCTCAAACCTGATTTCTCACAACAACAGATTGCCGACATGAAGCCATCCACCAGCCTCGCCACCGTATGCACCGCCTGCCTGCTGGCAGTCGGGCATGCTGACGCCGGCACGGAACGTGCGTGCCGGCAGGCCAGCGCCGGCCATGCCGCGCATTGCGTGCAAGAACGTCTGCGGCAAAACCGCGCCCAGCCCGGCCCCAACGCCAGCGCGCCAAATTACGACTCACCGCAACTGCTGCAATTTTTCAGCACGGTGCAAGCCTATACCCAGGCCCCGGATGTCTTGGCCGACAGCGCGCCGGCGGAACAGGAATGCACCGGCAACACCGCCAGGACTTATTTTTCAGAGTGAAGCAAAGGCTTTGCGCGGCAGCGTCTCAGGCCGCGCAGCTCTGCTGAAAAGCCAAAACGGGCCGCCCGCACATTCACTGATCAAAATCATCCACCACATAGCGGCCGCCATTTTCCACTTCTGCGGCCAGCACATTTAACAGCGCCTGCGCCACATTTTCCGGGCTGCGCAGCTGGCCCTGCTCTTTTAGGGCGCGGAAACGTCCGACATCGGCAAACAAGGCGTCCGGCGTGGCGCGGATTTCAGCTTGCATATCGGTATCGATCACGCCCGGGCCAAAATTCACGCACAACACCGGATGCGGCAAGCCTTGCTGTTCAGCCGCCAGCGAGCGCACATAGTTTTCCAAACCGGCTTTGGCCGCGCAATACATGGCCCAAGAGCCGTAGCCGCGCAAAGCCGCGCCGGACGAGACTGAGAGCAAGACCTTGCGCGCGGCGGCATGGCCCTGAAAATGGCGCATGAAGGCCGCCATCACGCGCAGGCCGGAAGTGAAATTGATCGCGATATTATCCAGCATCTGCGCATCCGCCAATTGCGCCGCCGGCGCCACGGGGCCGACCACCCCGGCATTATTGATAAATGCAATCTCTGACCATGGCTGTTGCGCCAATTGCGCCAGATGCGCTTCCAATTGCGGCAGGGCTTGATCCGGTTTGGCTAAATCCAGCGCCCAGTGTTCGCCGGCATTGCCGCCCTGGCTGCGGGCAAAACCATAAACCTGCCAGCCGGCGTCTTTGGCCAGCCGGCTCAAGGCCGCCCCCATGCCGCGCGAGGCGCCGGAAATGACCATCAGTTTGTTTTCATGCGTGGCTTGCATCTTACTTCCTGCCTTTCATCATGCGCCGCGCAGCAAGCTGCTGATCACGGCGTAAAAGTTTCACCAGAGAAATATCGTTGTATCAGTGCATCAAAAGCGGCGGCAAGCGGGAAAAAACTGAAGTGGCGCCGATAAAGCCTGTTAATTTGCAGAATGTGCGCCAGGCTTCTGACGTAACATGGAATGTAATCCAAGGCTCATTGCTGGAACATCGTCATGACCACCAAGAAATCGCCTGCTGAAATCGCCCGTGAAGCATTCCGCCAATTGGCGGTGCGCCGCATTGTACCGACCCCGGAAGCATACCGCGATATTTATTACGAAATCGCCGGCATGCCGCCGCCGACGCCGGAACCGGTCGAGAGTGAAGCGGAAAAAATGTTGAGCGGCTTTGCCGCCACCCTGTCCGGCGCGCCCGGCGACTATGCCGATTTTGGCCGCCGCTGCAGCCGCGCAGCCAAATCCCGGGATTGGGAAGCCTACGGCAAAATTCTGACCCAATTTATTGAGCGCAGCTTGAAAAAACCGGCTGGCGGCATCGAACTCGCGCCACCGCCGCCGCCGCCCGCCTCAGCCAATATCCCATTGAGTCTGGTGGATGAAAAACAAGACGCGCGCCAGTTGCGTGAAATGCTCGGGCGCGCGCTGAATTTCGCCCTGCCCTGCCTCTTACAAGCCACGCCGGAACTGGCTGCCGAATCCGAAAACCTCGGACGCGCCTTAAAAGACGCGCACAGCGATGAAGCCTTGAACGGCATCGCCGCGCGCTTAAAACAACTCTGCTATCAAATTGAAGTGCGCAGCGGCGACGCCGGCGAGCAACAGGAAATGCTGTACCGCCTGTTTAAGCTCTTACTGGAAAATATCAGCGAGATGCTGGAAGACGACAGCTGGCTGCGCGGCCAGATTGAAGTGGTGCAGGATCTGCTTTCCGGCCCGCTGGATCAACGCGCGCTGGAAGACGCCACGCGTGCTTTCAAAGATGTGATTTATAAGCAAGGCCAGTTGAAAAACAGCATCGCCGACGCGCGCGGCACGGTCAAAAATCTGATGCAAACCTTCCTTGACCGCTTAGCCGGCATGGTGGCCTCGACCGGTGACTTTCACGACAAAATGGGCGGTCTGAACCAGCGCATCTCACACGCGCAAAATATCGCCGATTTAAGCAGCCTGATGGATGAAGTGCTGGCTGAAACCCGCCATATGCAAGAAGAGGCGCGCAACTCGCGCGACCGCATGGCGAGCGCGCAAAACGAAGTCACCGAAGCCGAACGCAAAATCGCCGAGTTGGAACAAAAACTGCAGCAACTCAGCGAACTGGTGCGCGAAGACCAATTGACCGGCAGCTTGAACCGGCGCGGACTGGAAGATGTGTACGAGCGCGAAACCGCGCGTTCTGAGCGGCGCGGCACACCGCTGTGCGTGGCCATGCTGGACTTGGACAACTTCAAAAAACTCAATGACTCACTCGGCCATCAGGCTGGCGACGGCGCCTTGAAACACCTGGTGCGCATTGTGAAAAGCACGCTGCGCTCAATGGATGTGATTGCGCGCTATGGCGGCGAAGAGTTTTTGATTTTATTCCCGGAAACCACAGTCGAGGCCGCCACCACCTCGATGATGCGGGTGCAGCGCGAATTGACCAAACATTTTTTCATGCATGAAAACGAAAAGGTCTTGATCACCTTCAGCGCCGGGGTCGCCTTGCGGCAACCGGGCGAGAGTCAGGAAAGCTTGTTAAAACGGGCAGATGAAGCGATGTACCAGGCCAAACGCACCGGCAAAAACCGGGTCGTGGTGGCCGAGTAAATACGTCTGAAAGCGAAACCATGAATGCAGTCAGCAATCCGCCCATGGCGCAAGCCATGACGCAAGAGCAAGCCCAGCAACGCTTGCAAGACATGTTGCAAATGCTGGCGCACGCCGTGGCAGCCAACCAGGTCGCCCAAGTGATCGAGCTGGCCAATCGGCTGGCCTCAGTCAACCTCTTACCCATTGTTGAATTATTCACCAGCGCGGAAACGCTGGCGCGCAATGGCCGCATGGACGCCAATATCGCGCTGTACCAGAATTGGCTGGCGCACACCGATCACCCGGTGGCGTATGCGGCCTGGTTCAATCTGGCGGTGAATCTCTCCGGCCAGGAACAACAGGTCGCCGCCGAAGCCGCCTACCGCGAAGCGATTGCGAGCAAGCCGGACTTTATCGAAGCGCATTTAAACCTGGGCACCCTGCTGGAAAAACTGGGCCGCCCGGATGAGGCGCTGGACTTATGGCGCAAAACGCCCGCCTTTGGCGATGCGCAAAAAGACAAAGCGCTGCATGTGCAGGCGTATAACAATCTGGGCCGCCTGCTGGAAATCCGCAAGCAATTGCTGCCGGCGCGCGAGATGATGGAAAAAGCGCTCGCGCTCGATCCCGCCCAAACCAACACCCTCACCCATTGGGTGCATGTGCGGCAAAAAATGTGTGAGTGGCCGACTTACACCAGCCTGCCCGGCATCAGCGTCGAGCAAGCCAAACAGGCCACCTCCGCACTGGCCCTGTTAAGCGCCTCAGATGATCCGGCGGTGCAACTGGCCAGCGCGCGCCGCTTTGTGGCCGATAAAGTGATCAAAGACGCGCCGCGCCTGGCCCCGCCGCATGGCTATGCGCATCAACGCTTGCGCATCGGCTATCTGTCTTCCGATTTTTGCGCCCACGCGGTGAGCATTTTGACCGCTGAACTGTATGAATTGCACGACCGCAAGCGGGTTGAGGTGTATGGATTTTGCTGGAGCCGGGAAGACGGCTCGCCCTTGCGCGCCCGCGTGGTGCAGGCGTTTGACCACCACATCCGCATCGGCCAGATGACTGACCGCCAGGCCGCCGAATGCATACGCGCGCATGAAATCGACATCCTGATTGATCTGCATGGCCTCACCTCCGGCACCCGGCCCGACATCATGGCCTACAAACCGGCCCCGGTGCAAATGACCTATTTAGGCTTTCCCGGCACCTCGGCCATGCCGCACACCGATTATGTGCTGTCTGACGAGCGCGTGCTGCCGCCTGCGCTGGCTGAATTTTTCTCAGAAAAACCGGCCTATCTGCCGCGCTGCTTCCAAATCAATGACCGCAAGCGCGAAGTCGGCCCGCGCCCCGAGCGCGCCAGCCTGCAATTGCGCGACGATCAATTTGTGTTTTGTTCGTTTAACAATAATTTCAAGATCACCGAACCGGTGTTCGCCTGCTGGATGCGGATCTTGCAGCGCTGCCCGCATGCCGTGCTGTGGCTGGTGGCGGACAACCCCTGGGTGCAAAACAATCTGCGCCAGGCGGCGCACAGCGCCGGCATTGAAGCGTCGCGCCTGGTGTTCGCCGAACGCGCCGTGCCGGCGCAATATCTGGCGCGCTACCAGGCCGCTGATCTGTTTTTAGACAACTACCCTTTTAACGCCGGCACCACCGCCAGCGACGCGCTGTGGGCCGGCCTGCCCTTAATCACCATGTATGGCCGCACCTTTTCCTCGCGCATGGCGATGAGCTTATTGCACGCCGTCGATTTACCGCAATTAGCGGTGGACAATCTGGCCGCCTATGAGGAATTGGCGGTGTCGCTGGCGCATGATCCTGCGCAAATCGCCGCCTTGAAACAGCATTTGCAACAAAACCGCATGACATGCGCCCTGTTTGACAGCCCGCGCTTTGTCAAAGATCTGGAAGACATTTACGAAAGGCTGGCCGTGCATCCTGCTGAACAACCCACCGCAGAACAAGCCGCCGAGAGCGGCGCAGAACCCTTGCGCAGCCTGGCGCAGACGCCGATTAACGACATCTACAACGTCGATGTCTTGAATATGATGCGCAAAGATTGCCGCAAAGTGGTTGAAGTCGGCTCCTCCAGCGGGGTGCTGGCGCGCGCCTACCGCGAACAAAACCCGGCCTGCGAATATGTCGGCATCGAAGTGGTGCAAGAATACGCTGAACGTTCGCGCGCGCATTGCCAGCGGGTGATTTACGGCGATGTGGAAAAACTGCCGGACGCTGAATTCGCCAGCCTGCAAGACGCCGATTGCTGGGTGTTTGCCGATGCGCTGGAACATTTATACGACCCCTGGCGTTTATTGCGCCGCATCCATGACAGCCGCAACGGCGCGGTGGAAGTGGTGGCCTGTATTCCGAATGGCCAGCATTGGGGCGTGCAAAGCTGCCTCAACTCAGGACGCTTTATTTATCAAGACGCCGGTTTGCTCGATCGCACCCATATCCGCTGGTTTACCCGCATCACCATCCTGGACATGTTCGCCAGCTGCGGCTTTCAAATCACCAGCATGATCGCGCGCAATATGCACCTGCCCAACCCGGAACAGCAGGCCGCGATTCGCGCCATGGCGCAAAGTTTTGGCCATGATCCTGAGCAGGCCATGGCCGACGCCATTCCCTTCCAATATGTTTTGCGGGCTGTTTCCGTATGAGCGCAAAAAAACTCTCGCTGCACCATATTGCCTATAACGATGCAACCGTGGCCGGCCTGCCGCCCGGCTTTGTGTTGATGGACAACACCGACCATGCGCGTGACGATTGGCGCGAATACTGGCCCATCCGCCGCTTTTTACTCTCCGCTGCGCTGGATGAGGATTGTTATTACGGCTTTTTATCGCCGCGTTTCGCTGAAAAAACCGGCCAGACTTTCGCCAGCGTGCAAGCCTTCTTAGACCAGGCGCCGGACGATGTGGATGTCATCGCCTTCAGCCCGCAGCCGGATATGGGCGCCTTCTTTTTGAATATTTTTGAGCAGGAAGAATTATTCCAGCCCGGCTTTCAGGCTGTGGCGCAAAGCTTTTTCGACGCCATCGGCTACCCGGTGCAATTAGCCGGCCTGGTGATGGATTCGCGCCATGTGGTGTTTTCCAATTACCAAATCGCGCGCCCGCGCTTTTGGCGCGCCTGGCTTGAGATCAATGAAAAACTGTTTGCCCTGTGCGAAGGCGAAGACAATCCGCTCATGCGCGAACTCAACAGCGCCACCGCCTACCCCGGCGCCGTGCCGCGCAAAGTGTTTTTGCAAGAGCGCATCTGCTCGCTGATGTTAGCCACCCAGGCCGGCTGGAAAAGCAAGCTGTTTGACACCTTCCAACTGGCGTGGTCAGCCTCGCGCTTAAACCAATTCCAGCATGAAGCGGTGTTATCCGACGCCCTGAAAATCGCCATGCGCGAACAGGGCTACCCGGAATATCTGAGCGCGTTTGCGCAATTGCGCGATAAATTGCGCTAACCCGATACCCGCCCGGCGGCCATGGATAACGCCCTGCTGATCTTGCATGCCGAAGATATTCCCTTAGCCGAACAAGTGGCGGCCAAGGTCGGCAATTTCTGCGTGGTGGTGTTTGACCCGGTATTGCAAGACCGGGTTTTGCAAAGCACCCTGCCGCAAGCGCATTTTATTTCCTGGGATGAAGCCCCCGCCTACGCCAGCCTATACAGCCAGGCGCAGCGCAGCGCGCAAGCGCTGGAGCGGGAATTAGACGCCATCCGGGCCCGCCATTTGCCGCAATTTTCCATCCAGGGCTGGCAGCATCTGCACCTGTATTACCTGCACCTGAGCTTGCATTGGCACCGCAATCTGGCGCAAAGCATGTTGCCGCGCCTGCAAAACTATCGGCTGCATTTATTTTTGTGCGAACACGTCGCCGCCTATCATTTGAATTCCTTTGTGCCAGCGCTGATGTTTTTACAAATGGCGCGCAATTTCGGCCTGGATTGCCAGGCATACACCTATCGCAGCAAACAGGAAGCGCCGGAACTGATGCCGGATTTCAGCACCCCCTGCCCGCACGCCGACGGACAATATCTGCTCGCGCACCTGCCCACATGCGTGTATGACATGCCGTATTTCAACCAGGAAATGCAAGCCAGCGGCTTGCCGGTTTTGGAAATTGCGGCGAAAAACTTTGATGTGCCGATTCCCTGCGCCAGCATGGTGGGCTTATTCCCCGCCAGTCAATATCAAGCCGCCGCTGACATCAGCGGCGCGATTGAGGCGTTTTTAGAACAAGGCGCAGATCTGGTGCAAGGCTTTTTGGAACAGCATATCGCCACCCCGGCGTTTTGCGCGCGCCAGCTGGAAAAATGGCGGCAAAGCTGCCGCAGCCAGCTCTACACCTGGTTTGCGTTGCAAGCCTATTGCCAGCACAGCAAACCGCGCCGGCTCTTGATTTCCGATCATGACGCCGGCTTGCACGGCCCGCTGCTGGCCTGGGCGCAAAGCGCGCAGATTCCCGTCTTGATGTTGCCGCACTCAAAAACCTCGCCCGACCAGGAATTTTCCTGCGCCGGCGTACAAGCCCTGGTGCATGCGGCGCAAGGCGAGGCGATGTACGACGCGCAGCAGCGCCCGATTCCGCACGCCGCCCTGGCCTTTCCCGGCCAGCTCCGTTTTGACTGCGCCATGCCGGCCCCGCTGAAAACGGTGGGCTTGTTGTTAAACGCCTTTTCTTTAAGCGGCATTTATTACGCCAATTGGCGGCAATATCTGGACGGCATACGGCAAATCCATGCTTTTTGTCAGCAGCGCGGTTTACGCTTATTGCTGCGCTGCAAACCCAGCTACACCCTGATGCTGAATCTGGCGCAGGATCTGAATATTGAGCCGGAGCTGGTGCACAGCCAAACCCGCATCAGCATGGCCGAATTTGCCGCCAACTGTGATGTATGCGTGATGTACGACACCCCGAGCGCCGCCGCGCTCGATTTTTTAGCGCAGGGCATACCGATTCTGAACCCCATCCTGGCGCATTTAAGCCGCCACCAACTGCCCACCACCCCACCCGACGCTCTGCCGCGCATCGCGCTGGATGACTGCCTGCACAAACTGGCTGCATTTTGCGCTGATCCGGCGTTTTTACTGCAATATCGCCTGCAGCAAAGCGCGGCTTATGCCGCCAGATTTGCGCAGGCGCGGGCTTTGCGGGCCTTTCTTTGATGGCGGCGCATTGCAAATCCGTTTGAATTGGCGGTAGAAGATAAGGGAGAAGCGGATGCGGGGCACGGTGAGCAACTTCAGACGGCGCAAGCTCAGCCTGCAGGCAAAGCAGGCGGCTGTGGCTGCGGGTTTTTCTGGTTCGGCGACGCCCTCACCCCCTGCCGCCTCTGCGGCTGCTAGCGCAGATGCCGCCCCTGCTGCAGCGGCTGTCCCTGCCGCCACGCCTGCCGCAAGCAGCGGTAAACTGAGTCTGGACGAAGCCAAGAAATCGCTGGATAAATCCGCCGAAACCAACCGCAATCTGTTTTTCGCCTTCAACGTCCTGCTGACCACCGCCTTGATTCTCTGCCTGAGCATCACGGATGAGCATTTATTGATAGGTTCCACCACGGTCAAAATCCCATTGATCAGCGTCGATTTGCCGATCTGGGCTTTTGCCAGCGTGGTTCCTTTTTTTGTGCTGGTGGTGCATTTTGATCTGCTGCATAACTTGAATGAACGCAGCCATAAACTGCACGCCTGGATGGAAAAACAAGCGGCCTGCCGCCCCTTTATTCCGCTCTTTGAGTTGATTGAGAAAGAGCGCTGAGATACTGCGCTTTGCCCAATAAGCACGGCCCTGTAATCATCGCCCAAGCTTCAGCAAAGCCTGCCGATACACCGCCGTTTCGCTGATATTGTGATGATCCGCCCCCTCCACCATCAGCATTTGCGCCCGCCCCGGGGTAAAACCCTGCGCCAGTCTTTGCGCATGGACTGGCGGCACGACCTGGTCTTGTGCTGCGGCGAAAATGATGCAAGGCGCTTTCACCTGTGGCGCATACTGTAGCGATGCATAGCGCTCGCGCAGCAGCCATTGCACCGGCAGCCAGGGGTAATGATGTGCGGCCACGGCCTGCATGCTGTCGTAGGGGGTGACTAAAATCAGGTGTTGCAATGCGCTATCTGCGCGCGCGGCCAGGCGGGTGGCAATGCCTGTCCCCAGGCTGCGGCCCATGATGGTGATCTCGGCGTACCGGCTGCGCAGCAACTGCCACAGCGCCCAGGCATCGGCATGATTGCCCACCTCGTTTGGCTCGCCTGCGCTGCCGCCATAGCCGCGATAATGCAGGGCATAGATGGCGTGTTGCGGAAATAATTGCGCCAATTCGCGCACGCTATACGCAACATCTTCGGCATTCCCGCCAAAATACAGCAAGGCCTTGCCCTGCCCCGCCGCTTGCGCCTGCGCCACCTGCAACTGCAAACCATCATTTTCCAGAGATAAATTCTGCGCGCCGGGATGGGCCGGGGTCGGGTGGTAGATCAGTTTGCGTTGCAACACAAACATGGCTGCGCAGATCAGCAGATAGCACAGCCCCAGCAGCAAGAATATTCGCCACAAATTTGTCATCGCGCCTCCGTATTGCATCTGTTCTTGTGGGAAGTCGGGCCAGTGCTGGTCTTTTGCACAAGTGCAGCATTCAAATCATGCCTTAGCGATAAAATATGGCCCGATTACCGGTTTGATGAAGATTATTTCAACGTCCAACATCCGTCTGACAGCTCAGCACGACCAGGAAGGCTCAACGATTCCTATGGTCACAAATCAAAATGTTGCAATCACAACAAATACAGTTGTGATACAATAAAAATATTGCATGTATTGCAACATTAGATCCTCTCTTTTATCTGCTTTTCAAAAAAAAAGAACAAACCATTTTTCCACAAACTATGGGAAGAATTCCCTGATCACATTCAATACCGCACTATGAAGGATTTATATTCTGCGCTTGGCGGCGCCGCTGAAAAAAATATTCACCTGCCCGGTTTCGGTCCAAACGGAAACACATGCGCCAGCCGACTAAGTGTGGCATTCAACAAATCAGGCGCACCCATCGATGCCGGGTTGGCAAGCACAGTTGGTGCGCTTACTCTGGGCACGGCGAATGGCAATCGGATCATCTTTCGGGTCGCTGACTTTCGCAAATATCTTCTAAAGTGTCTTGGAAAGCCTACCATTGATAACACCCGTCCATTTGATGACGCCTTTCGCAAACGCAAAGGAATTATTGCCTTTAGTGTCAACTGGCAAGGCGCATCAGGTCATATTGCCCTTTGGAATGGCCATACCTATCGGGAGCCTGAGCATGACAATTATTCAAGCTATGTCAGTCCGAGCTTCCCGAACATCAAAACCTCGCTTGCCGAATTTTGGGAATTGAAATAATGCGCCCTTTTGCATTGATCCTCTGTTTAAGCGCAGCCGCTTGCAGCGCAAAAACTGAACATTTCCCGTCTCCAGCGGCTTTGCGCAGTATGGAACATTACGCCATAGCGAGCTGTTTTGCCTATCAAGGTCAGCCCTATTTAAAAGACCAGGGGGATGCCTGGGCCGCCGTCCTGGTGCAAGGTATGTCGCTCAAGCCTGATGACTTGGCAAAGATTGCCGCACAAGTCAAACTGGAACTTGGCAAAGGGGAAATGGCGGTGATGCGGGATGAGACTAATCCAGGAAGAGATAAAATCCTGCCGGTGCAGTATTGCGTTGAAATCATAGACAAGCCGGGGGTGCGCGAGGTGTTGAACAAGCTTGCTGCAAACAGCGCTATTCGCGGCTAAAGCCGCTCCTGCCGGGACATGCCTGCGCTGTTGCAGTCGCACTCTTTTGCGGCGAAATATTTCCCGGCCAGCTCTTTTGCTAATTGCAATCCCTCCGGAGTCAAACGGACGGATTCTGTGCGGCCATGGGGATTGCTGATATATCCCTTTTCAAACAAGGTATCCATCACATCGAAGTCAATCCGCTTCCAAACTCTGCCATTTTCAAACTCGAATACGCCCAGCAGCGCCAACACGGTTTCTGTGATTTTTTCCTTGTCATATTCCATGGCGTCCCCCAAATGCATCAAGCGCTGTCGCAGGCAACTACGCCCCCACCCGCTCCTGCCCCGCATAACACACCAAACCCGCCCCGCGCACAAAGCCCAGTAAGCAAAGTCCGGCCTGCTGCGCCAATTGCGCCGCCAGCGCGGTCGGGGCGGACACGGTGGCCAAAATGCTGATGCCGGCGCGTGCGGCTTTTTGGATCAGTTCATAGCTGGCGCGCGAACTCATCAGACAAAAGCCGTTTTCATCCCGCACGCTGTGTTTTTGCGCCATGGCGCCGATTAATTTATCCAGCGCATTGTGTCGCCCCACATCTTCGCGTATCAGTTGCAGATTGCCCTTCGCATCAAACCAGGCGGCGGCGTGCATGGCGCCGCAGCGCTGGTTTAAGACTTGCGCCGCCGGCAGCGCGGCGGCGGCTGCTTGCAGTGCGGTGCGCGACACGCCGCGCGCTGTCACCTGCGGCAAATCCAGGTCCAGCCCGCGCAAGCTTTCCAGCCCGCACACGCCGCAGCCGGTGTTGCCGCTCATGCTGCGGCGCTGTTGTTTGAGTTGGGAAAAATCAGCGCTGGCCAATTCGATCTGCGCCTGCCAGGCGGCAACGCCATTGGCCAGAGTTTGGCGCTGCAGGTCGATGCCATAAATCGCGTTGGCGGGCGCGATATTGGCGCTCATGGTGAAGCCGCGCGCAAAGTCTTCCAAATCGCAGGGGGTGGCCATCAGCACCGCATGGGCGATGCCGTTGTATTCCATGACGACCGGGACTTCAGAGGCCAGGCTGTCGTCTTCCTCCTGTCCCGCCTGGCCCTGGGCAAAACGGGTGACGCCGCTTGCGCGCAAGCCGTCTTCATAGCGCCATTCATCTTGCGCGCCAAACTGCTGTGTCATAAAGCCCCTTCTTGCTGCTGGCGCCAGGCTTGTGCGCCGCTGTCCGTCAATTGCAAGAGTAAGCGCTCGCCATCCTGGCGTTGCGCGATCCAATCCAGGCCAGGGCAATCCGCTCCGCCCTGTCCCAATGCGGCCAGGGCGCGCTGCAGGGTGCTCATGCGCACCCCCAGGCGCTTGCACAGGCGGGCGGCGGATTGCGCGCGGCCATCCGCCAGTTCCGCCATCAGGGCGTGCGCCAAGGCCCAGAATGCCTCATCCGCCGCCGCTTCGCTCATGCAACGTCCCGCCGCGCATGCAAGACCACCGGCAAGGATTTGGTGGTCGGGGTGCGCGCCACATCGGCCACCGCATCCAGCGGCGCTAAGCAATTGGTTTCCGGGAAATACGCCGCCAGACAGCCGCGCGGGATGTTGTATGGCGCCAGCATGAAGCGCTCGGCGACACGTTTGACGCCATCTTCGTACAGGCTTTCAATATCCACCCACTGCCCGGCTTGCAAACCCTGGGCTTGCATATCGGCTTCGTGGATGAACAGCACGCGGCGCTCGCCGAACACACCGCGATAACGGTCGTTCATGCCGTAAATCGTGGTGTTGTATTGATCATGTGAGCGCACGGTGGACAGGTTGAACACCAGCTTGTCGCCGGCGGCGGCGCGGGCGCGGTGCACCGGGGTGTCTTGCGCAATCGGATGCACTTTGAAATTGGCTTTTTTATTCGCCGTGACCCAGACCCGCTCAGCAGCGGTGTTGCGCAAATGGAAGCCGCCCGGTTTTTTTACGCGGAGATTGAAGTCTTTGAAGTCATCAAAAGTTTTTTCGATCAGGTCGCGGATGCTGTCATAGTCTTGCACCAGCTTGAGCCAATCGATTTTGCTGCGCCGGCCCAGTGCGGCGAAGGTGGCTTGCGCCAGACGCGCCACAATCACCGGTTCTGACAAGAGGCCGGGGGCAGCCGGCGGATTGATGCCGGAAGACAGGTGCACCATGCTCATCGAGTCTTCCACCGAGATGGCTTGCGCCCGGCCAGCCTGCATATCAATTTCGGTGCGCCCTAAGCAGGGCAGCAAAATCGCTTCTTGGCCGCACACCAGGTGGCTGCGGTTGAGCTTGGTGGTGACGTGCACGGTCATGGCGCATTGGCGCAGCGCGGCGCGGGTGCGTTCGGTGTCGGGGGTGGCGGTGGCGAAGTTGCCGCCCAGGGCAAACAGCACTTTGCCGGGCTGCGCTTCCATTGCGGCAATCGTGGCCACGGAATCACAACCGGCTTTGCGCGGGCTTTGGATGCCAAACACCTGGTCTAAGCGGTCAAGCAGGGCCGGGGCCGGTTTGCTGACAATGCCCATGGTGCGGTCGCCTTGCACATTGCTGTGCCCGCGCACCGGGCAGGCGCCGGCGCCGGGGCGGCCCAGATTGCCGCGCAAGAGCAAGAGGTTGACGATCATCTGGATTGTGGCGACGGAATATTTGTGCTGGGTGATGCCCATGCCCCAGCAGGCAATCACGCTTTTGGCCTTGATGTAAATCGCAGCGGCGCGCCGGATCTCGGCTTCGCTCAAGCCGGATTCGCGGCAAATCAAGTCCCAGGATTCGGCTTCGACATCGGCCTTGAGTTCGGCAAAGCCGACGCAGTGCTCATCAATAAAGGCGGTGTCTATCACGCGCGTGCTGCCTGCAGCCTGCGCTTTGGCGTCTTCTTCCAGCACGACTTTGATCATGCCTTTGAGGCAGGCCATATCGCCGCCGACCTGGATCTGGAAATAGTCAGAGGAAATCGGACTGGCGCTGTCTGACAGCATTTCAAGGGCGCTTTGCGGATTTTGGAATTTTTCCAGGCCGCGCTCGCGCAAAGGATTGAAGCTGACAATCGCGGCGCCGCGTTTGGCGGCGGCGCGCAATTCGCCCAGCATGCGCGGGTGATTGGTGCCGGGGTTTTGGCCGAACACGAAAATCGCTTCGGTTTCGGCGAAGTCCGATAATTCCACCGTGCCCTTGCCCACGCCGATGACTTCGCGCATCGATACGCCGGACGGTTCATGGCACAGATTGGCGCTGTCGGGCAGATTATTGGTGCCGAATTCGCGCACAAATAATTGGTAGAGGAAGGCCGCTTCATTGCTGGTGCGGCCCGAGGTGTAGAAGAAGGCGTCGTCGGGGCTGGGCAAGGCGGCCAGCTGGCGCGCGATGCGGGCAAACGCTTCATCCCAGGAAATTTCCTGATAGCGGTCAGTCTCGCGCACATAGCGCATCGGCGCGGTGAGCCGCCCTTGCTGCTCCAGCCAATAGTCGGATTGCGCCGCCAATTCGCTCACGGTGTAGCTGGAAATCAATTCCGGGGTGGCGCGCCGCGCGGTCGATTCGGCGGCTACGGCCTTGGCGCCGTTTTCACAAAATTCAAAGCTGGAAGAATGTTCGCGGTCGGGCCAGGCGCAGCCCGGACAGTCAAAGCCGTCCGGTTGATTGGCTGATAACAGGGTTTTGGCGCCTTTGAGCGGGATGCCCTGCTCAAAAACTTGTTGCGCCACGCTTTTCAATGCGCCCCAGCCGCCAGCCGGGCGTTTATAGACTTTGACTACCTTGCTTTGCATCTCATGCCTCTGTGTTTTGATGATTTTGGATATGCGGCCGTTCCGGTCGGCCTGTGAGGAGGGGCAGGCCCCGGCATGGCGCCGGGGTGAGTCGCATTATACAAGTCTTAGACAAGTTTGCCCGTTTTTGCATGCAAACACGGGCCGTTTTTGCCGGCTTTATTGGCCCGTGGCTTTGCTCTGCGCCGGGGCGCTCCAGCTTAAGCCCATCACGCGCGAGAGGAAGCTTAAACGGTCAGTTGCTTCGTCGATCTGCTTGGTGGTGGGTTTGCCTTTGCCGTGTCCTGCGCGCATATCCACACGCAACAGAATCGGCGCGCTGCCGCCCTGCGCCGCTTGCAACGCCGCCGCCAGTTTGTAGCTGTGCGCCGGCACCACGCGGTCGTCATGGTCGCCGGTCAAAATCAAGGTCGGCGGATAGCAGGTGTCGGGCTTGACATTGTGCAGCGGGGAATAGGCGTACAGGGCTTTGAATTGTTGCGCATTCTCTGCTGAGCCGTAGTCTGAGACCCAAGTCCAGCCGATGGTGAATTTATGGAAGCGCAACATATCGTGCACGCCGACTGCCGGCATGGCGGCGCCAAACAAATCAGGCCGCTGCAGCATGGTGGCCGCGACCAGCAAGCCGCCGTTGCTGCCGCCATAGCTGGCCAGGCGCGCCGGCTTGGTATATTTGTTGTCGATCAGCCATTCGCCGGCGGCAATGAAGTCGTTAAAAGTGTTTTGTTTTTGCAAAAGCGTGCCGGCTTCATGCCAGCTTTTGCCATATTCGCCGCCGCCGCGCAAATTCACCAGCACATACACGCCGCCGCGCTCCATCCAGGCCAGATTGGCCGGGGAAAAGGCCGGCGTCATCGCAATATTAAAGCCGCCGTAGCCATACAAAATGGTCGGATTGTCGCCATTTAAGACCAGGTCTTTGCGATGGCTGATGAACATCGGCACGCGCACCCCGTCGCGACTCTTGAAAAACACTTGGCGCGTGACATATTGGGCCGGGTCAAATTGCAATTTGGGCGACAACACTGGCCGGCTTTCGCCGCTGGCCAGGTCGTAGCGGTAAATCACGCCGGGATTGCTGAAATTGGCAAAGGAATAAAACGCTTCGGCGCTGCTGCCGCCTTTGAAATCTTTGGCCGTGCCGATGCCGGGCAATTTGACTTCTCGCACCAGCTTGCCATCTAAATCCATTTGCAAGACCTGGCTGTGGGCGTCTTTCAGATAGCTCAAGATCAGCTGGCCGCCCATCATTTCCGCCTCGGTCAGATTGTATTCACGTTCGGCCACCAGCACTTCCTGCTGTTCCGGGGTGTCGGCGCGCATGCGCACCACGCGCGAACGGGGGGCGTCTTTATTGGTGCGGAAATACAATTCTGCGCCACGGCTGCCGATGAAGTGATATTCGCCATCGCTCTTGTCGAGCAATTTCACCAGCTTGCTTTTTTCGTCTTTCAAGTCTTGCAGGTAGAAGCGGTTTTTGCGTTCGCCGCCCATGCCTACATCAATTAAGAGATAGCGCCCGTCTTCGGTCGGTTTGGCTTCAAACATCCAGGTCTTGTTTTCGCGGCTCTCAAACACCAGGCGGTCTTCGCTTTGCGCTGTGCCCAATTTGTGGAAATACAGTTTCTGGTAGTAGTTGGCGTCGGCATATTTGCCGCCGCCCTTCGGTTCGTCATAGCGGGAATAGTAAAAACCGCTGCCATCAGCGGCCCAGGCCGGTTCGGAAAATTTGACCCATTGCAGCAAATCTTTGGTGTCTTTGCCGCTGGCCACGTCGCGCACCCGCACTTCGTTCCAGTCGGAACCGGCGCCGGCGACTGCATACGCCAGATAACGGCCATCCGGGCTGAGTTTGGCGTGCTCCAGCGCCAAGGTGCCGTCTGCTGACAAGGTGTTGGGATCGAGAATCATGCGCGGCGCGTCCTGCCAGTTTTTTTGCACATACAGCGGCGCTTGATTTTGCAAGCCGTTGTTGTGCGCAAACAGATACAGGCCGCCTTGCTGCTCGGGCACGGTGTAACGGCTGAAATTCCACAGCGCGCTCAAACGCGTATGAATCGCGCTGCGCTGCGGGTATTGATCAATCCAGCTGCGCGCAAAACTGTTTTGCGCGCCGACCCATTGCGCCACTTGCGGGCTGTTATTCTCTTCCAGCCAGCGATACGGATCGGCCACCCGCACACCGTGCATCAGATCGACTTGCTCGACTTTTTTACTGGCGGGATATTGGAAGGAATGGGCGCTGTGCAGGCAGGCGGCGTTTTGCGCTAAAGCGCTCAGCGGGAGCAGCGCGGCCAGCAGGCCGGCAGTCAATTCAGCTTTCATATGCATTTCCGGAATGGCGAAGAAGGAGCTGACTTGACTGCCGGCATGCGAAAAAGTTTCCCGCCATCGGACTTAATAAATCAATTCGTCCGCTTTGGTTTCTTGCTTGAGCGGCGGCGCGCCCTTGGTTTGCACCTTGATTTGCAGATGCTGGCTCTGTTCTGTGATCTGCAGACTTTGCTCGGCGCTGGCGCTGCCGGCTTGCTGCGCATGCCAGACGCGCAAATTGTATTTGCCTTTGGGCAAATCGAGTTTCAACTCCCCCTTGGCGTCGCTTTTGGCGAAATACGGCGTGTCCACCACCACTACCCAGGCGATCATCTTGTCATGGATATTGCAGCCCAGGGTGACCACGCCGGGCTTGTCAAACACCACATTTTCTGACGGCACGCCGGAATACAGCTTCATTTCAAATTTTTTGGCCGGCGAAAAGCTGTAGATGTGATGCCGCACCGTGTCCAGATTGGGAAATGAAACCGCGCTGCCGGTTTGCAACACCGTCACAGCCGGGATGAATTTGCGGCCATTTTGCTCAATCTTGATCAGCCCGGCATTGCTTTTGGCAGGCGCGCCGCCTTCCGGAATCGCCGCCACCACCGCATCTTGCAGCGCTGCGCCGGCCCCATCGCTGAGTTGCACGTTCAGGCTGGCCGCCTGGCAGGCCGCCAGCATGCCGTATGCCGCCAGCCCGATGCCGCAATGCAGCATCCACCCTGTCCCCTTGTCTGTTTTCATGCGCTTTCTCCTTGGCGTTGGCGTCAGGCCGACTCGCCTGTGCGCTGATTGTAACGACAAGGGGCCGGCGCTGCCAGCGCCAAGTGGCGTGCCGCGCGCTGCTTTTTGGCGCGCTATGTCGCAGGCGGCATATTTACAGGTAAGATGCAACTTCCCCATAGCAAATGGAAAGTCATGGATCTTCTGGTTTCTGCCGCAGAGCTGGAACAGATGCAGATGCGCGCAGCGCAGCTGCAAGGGGCCCCATGCGCGCTGGCCCTGGCTGCGCTGGTCTGGTATCAGGTGGAAACCGATGGCGCGAGCGCGCGCGCCAATTTGCAAAAACTGCACGCCCTGTTGCCAAGCCTCAAACCCGGTTGGGAGCAGGAATATGTGCGCATGCGCATGATGCTGGCGCAGGCCAGAATCGCCTTGCTGCAAGCCGAATTGCCATTGGCGCAACAAATCGCAGCCCAGGTCTGGCATATCGCGCAAACGCAAGCCGCGCTGCTGGCGCAGGATGGCGGCGCAGCCGGCTTGCTGTTGACCTGTTTGCAAGCAGTGCAAGCGCGGCTGGATCGTTTGGAAGGCGGCAAGCTGCGCAATCCGCACCTGCCAGCCGCAGATGAAACCCCGCCCTGGCAATTTCATGATCACCCGGCGCGCGATCTGCTGTTTGCCGGGGCCGACGCCATGCATATCCTGGCGATTACCGCGAATGACGCCGGGAACGCCGATTTGCGCGATGCGCACTGGAACGCCATGCGTCATCTGGCTCTGGCCGCCGGCGATTTGTTGCGCGCGCGATTGCCGCTGCTGTTATCGGCCTTGCGTCAGCGCGGCGCGGCGCGCGAGCTGGTGTTGCAGGAATTCGGCCCGTTTGCGCCAGAGGAATGGGCCGAATCAAGCCCGGCGCTGCAGGCCTGCCTGTTGGAATATTGGGGCGGGGTGCTGTTCCGGCAGGATGATTATGCGCAAGCGATTAAGTGTTTTCAGCAAGCTTTTGAACTGGCGCAATGCCATTGCATGAACAGCCGCGCGATTATCTCCGGACTCTCGACCGGCATCGCCTACGCCACCCTGAATGATCACGATACCGCTTTGAAATGGAAACAGCGTGCGCTTGATCTGGCCAACCGTTGCGGCTGGCCGGTAAGCATTGGCACGGCGCTGGTGTCTTGCGGCGAAACCTTGCGCTTGCTGCGCCAATTCGGGCCGGCGCGGGAAACCATGCAACAGGCTTTGCATGTGCTGGACGGCTTGCAAAACTCGTTCAATTACGCCATGGCCTTGCGCAATCGCGGCTTTTTGGCGCTGGATGAGCAAGACCCCGGCTTGGCGAATCAGTATTTCACGGCGCTGATTGAGCGCACCCGGATTTTGCATACGCCGGAGCTGGAAGTGGACGGCTTGCGCGGGCTGGCGCTGGCCTGGCTGCATCAGGGCGAGGCGGCGCGCGCGCTGGAAGTGGCGCAGCAAGCGCTGCAATTGGCGCGCACGCATGAAAATCGCAGCGACCAGATGGAGTGCCTGCAAACGCTGGCGGCGATCTGGCGTCAATTGCCGCCGCAAGCCTTGCCGCCGCCATGGCGCGACGATGCGCAAGGCGCCGCCCGCCTGTGCCTGGATTTATTGGAGCAGGCGTATCAATTAGCCGGCCAAATCACCCAGCATCAAGTGTCCGACAGCCTGCTCGAAGCCTTAGCCGATGCGCATGCCGCCTTGCACAATTTCGCCGCCGCCTACCACTGGGCGCAACAGGCGGCGGCGGCGCGTGAAAAAACTGTCAGCCGCGCCGCCACTGCGCGCGCCATCGCCATGCAAGTGGCGTACAGCACAGAAGAAGAACAGGACAGGCGGCGGCGCCATCAGCAATTGGCCTTGGCCGAAGCGCGCCGCGCCGGCTTGCTGCAACAAACCACGCACACCCTGACCGAACTTGGCGCCATCGGCCAGGAAATCACCACCCATTTGCAAGCCGATGCGATTTTTGCGATTTTGCACAATCATGTGCGCGAATTGCTGGCGGCGGATGCGTTTTGCGTGTATTTCCTCAGAGCGCGCGAGCATGGCCCGCTGATGTTGGAGCTGGCGTATGGAATTGAAAACGGCAAAGCGCTGCCGCCTGTTGCGATGGCGCTGGATGATCCGCATTCGTATGCCATCCGCTGCCTGCGCGAGGAACGCGAGATTCAACTCGAATTGCCGGCCAGCGCGCCGCATCTGGCGCAGCAGTTAAACGCCAGCAGCACCCTGCCCTGCTTGAGCTGTTTGTATATTCCGATGCAAGCCGGACAGCGCAGCATCGGCGTAATGAGTGTGCAATCCTGTCAGGAGCAGGCTTATCAGGAACAGCATTTATTGATTTTCCGCACCCTGTGCGCGTATGCCGCAATCGCCTTTGACAATGCGCATGCGTATGCCCAGCTGCAGCAAACCCGGCAGCAATTGGTGGCGCAGGAAAAATTGGCGGCGCTGGGCGGGCTGGTGGCGGGCGTGGCGCATGAACTCAACACCCCGCTTGGCAACAGCATGTTGATGGCCTCAGCCCTGCATTTGAAAACCGAGCAAACCATCGCCGGCCTGGAAAACCAAAGCCTGCGCCACGCCAATCTGGCCGAATATCTGGAAGATGCGGCGCAGGCGGCGCAATTGATCAGCAAAAGCCTGTCCACCGCCGCCACCCTGGTTGGCAGTTTCAAACAGGTGGCGGTCGATCGCACCAGCGCGAAACGGCGCTGTTTTGACTTGCAGCAAACCTGCGCCGAATTGTGCGCCACCATGATGAATCAGGTGCGCCAGCGCGGCCATCAATTGCAGCTCGACATACCCGCCAATATGCTGATGGACAGCTACCCCGGCCCCTTGGGCCAGGTGTTGGGGCATTTGATCAGCAACGCCTTGCAACATGCTTATGCGCCGGAGCAAAAGGGTTGCATGCGCTTATCGGCGCGCGCCTCCAGCACGCGGCGCGAATGGCTGGAATTGCGTTTTTCCGATGACGGGGCCGGCATCGCCGCAGCCGAGTTGCGTCAGGTCTTTGATCCTTTTTACACCACCCGCATCGGCCAGGGCAGCATCGGACTCGGTTTATCGATTTGCCACAATATTGTCAGCAGCATCCTGGGCGGCGTGATCCGGGTGGAGAGCGAAACCGGGCAAGGGGCTTGCTTCATTCTTGATTTGCCGCAAATCTGCGACAATGCGTAAGCGCCCGCTGCCGGCCAAAATCGGTTACAGTTAGGCGGGCGTGGAAAGAAAAAGGCATGGAATTATTCGCATACAACGAGGAAGTCAACCGCATGGAGGCCATGTTGCCGCCAATCGCCGGTCTCGCCCGTTTGCTGGGCTTGCTGGAATTGGCGTGGCATTTGCGCCAGCGCGACACCCGGCGCGCGCTGCACTTGGCGGCGCAGGCGCTGGAGTTGATGGATCTGCCGCAGCTCGATGCCGAATTACGCCGCCAGGCCCAGGCCCGCATTCTGTTGGTTCAAGGCGAAGCCGCCATGCTCGGCGCGCGCCTGGAAGAAGCCGGCAAGCTGGCAAGTGAAGCGTTTCAAATCTGCCAGGCGCTGCAAGATGATATCGGCATCGCTGACGCCCATTTGCTGCAAGCCTGGGTCGCCTCCCACGGTGGCCGGCATGCCCAATCCAAACTTGAAATCGAAGCCGCCTGCCATCACGCCGCCCTGGCCCAGGATAGCTTGCGCCAGGAAGTGGCGGACGCGATGCTGGCGCGCTTTACCGTGTTTCGCGAGCCGCAAACCGCGCAAGCGCGCTGGGGCCGGCGGTTTACCGCCGAGCAGGACGAATGGCATGCCGGTTTGCAAGTCTGGATCAATGATTTCCTTGGCATTTACACCGGCTACACCAGCGATTTCGCCAAGTCGATTGTGCATTTCATGCGCTCGCATGAGGCCGCGCTGGCGACCGGGCAAATCCGCTCCGCCATCATCGCCGCCACCAATCTGGGCAATTCGCTGACCAATTTGAATGACCACCACGCCGCACTCGAATGGATGCAGCGCGGGCTGGATCTGGCGCGCAAAGCCGGCTGGGAAGCGTCGATCGGGGCCTGCCTGATGCAAACCGGCGAAACCCTGCGCCAACTCGGCCAGCTCGATGCCGCGCGCGAGTTGCTCGATGAGGCGATGCAAAAACTCAAGCCCTTATCGGCTTCGCGCAATTACACCATCGCACTGAAATACTATTCCGACATTGCGCTGGCGCGCGGCGAATACGCCCAGGCTTTGCAGAGCTTTCGCCAGCTGGAGGAAAACGCAGCCCTGCTGGGCCAGGCGGATTTCCAGTCTGACGCCTGGCGCGGTCAGGCGCACGCCTTATCGCGTCTGGGACAAGCCGAGCAAGCCTTGCAAATCGCTCTGGCGGCGCTGGAAATGGCGCGAGACACGAATGACGCCTATTGCCAGGTCAGCACGCTGCAAGTATTAGCCGACATTCACGCTTATCATCAAATCCTGCCGCCCTACGGCATGACCGCCAACAGCACCGCGCTGCATTATCTGCAACAAGCGCTGGATGTGGCCGCAACTATCGAAGGCTTTACCGTGCCCGGCGATTTGCTGGATATGGTGGCCAGCGAATATGCGCGCATGGATGAATATGAAAAAGCGTATGAGGTCTCATTGCAGGCGATTGCCGCGCGCGAAAAAACCCACAGCGCACAGGCCACCAACCGTGCGATTGCGATGCAGGTGCGCTATCAAACCGAGCAGGCGCAGGCCGAAGGTGAACAGCAGCGCCAGCTCGCCTCCTCCGAAGCCAAGCGCGCCGAAGCCTTGCAACAGCACAGCGCCACGCTGGAACATTTGGGCGCCATCGGGCAGGAAATCACCGCACATCTGGATTCCAATGCGGTATTTGCCGCCTTGAAGCGGCACGTCGAGAGTTTGCTGGATGTGACCTCGATGGCGGTGTTTTTACTCGACGCCGATGGTCAGTCGCTGGTGTGCCGCTTTGGTGAGGAAAACGGCAAGCCGATCGGGCCGCATGTGGTGATGCTGACCAGCCCGGTGTCTTACGCCGCGCAATGCGTGCGCGAGCGGCGCGAATTATTGATTGATATGGCGCCGGATGAGCATTTGCCCAATCTTGTGCCGGGCACCCTGGCCTGCCTGTCAAAATTATTTGCGCCCCTGGTGATCGGTGAACGCATCCTTGGCGTGATGACGGTGCAAACCCCGCGCCGCTTCGCCTATGACGAAAGGGAGCGGCTGATTTTCCGCAGCCTGTGCGCGTATGGCGCGATTGCGCTGGGCAATGCGCATGCATATCGCCAGCTGCAGGGCGCGCAACAGCAATTGGTGGCGCAGGAAAAACTGGCGGCGCTGGGCAGTCTGGTGGCTGGCGTGGCGCACGAATTAAACAGCCCGATCGGCAACAGCCTGATGATCGCCAGCAGTTTTCAAGATCAGACCGATGATATCCGCGTGCGCCTGGAGCGTCAGCAATTGCGGCACGCCGAATTGGTGACTTTCCTGCAGGAAGCGCAAGAGGCCTCAACCCTGATTTTGCGCGGCCTGACCAATGCCGCCGACCTGGTCAACAGCTTCAAGCAGGTGGCGGTGGATCGCACCACGGCGCAGCGGCGCTGCTTTGACCTGGCCAAGACCTGCCATGAGATCGTGGCCACCATGATGAGCCAGATCCGCAGTAACGGCCATCAAATCACACTCGATATTCCGGCAGAGATCAAAATGACCAGCTACCCCGGCCCCTTGGGCCAGGTGCTGACAAATCTGATCAATAACGCCATGCTGCATGGTTTTGACGGCATGCCGAATGGACAGATGAAATTACTGGCGCGGCAGGATCATCCGGGCCGGGTCATGCTGCAATTTTCTGATAACGGGCGCGGCATTCCGCCACAGCACAAAAAACGCATCTTCGATCCTTTTTTCACCACCAAACTGGGGCAAGGCGGCACCGGGCTGGGCTTGTCAATCAGCTATAACATTGTCAGTTCGCTCTTGCACGGCCATTTGCAAGTGCAAAGCGAAGTCAATCAGGGCACCGTATTCATGCTCGATTTACCGCTTACCGCACCGGAACAGGAATTGGAGCAAAGCGCGTAAAACCGCGCCCGCCCTGACTCTTGCGCAATAAAGCCAAAGACTGCAAAGTCAATTTGACATCCGCCTTTGCGCAGACAACAATGGATTCGCTGTCCATGCTATTGCCGGAGGTAAAGATGAGGCCAGAGAAACGCACGCCTGCTCATGCAATCAAATTCCAGAATTCCGGCCATACAGAGCATCATAAGCTGCATCATTTTCAGGAATCTTTACTCTTATTGAGTCTCTTGCTGGTGATGGTGACCGGCATCGCGGTACAAAAACCCCTGGTGTTTTTCGTTGGCGCGGCGGCCGCCATCGGCGTAGCTTTTGCGCTGGGGCGCAGAATACGCAAGGCGGATCAGCCGCCTGCACGCCGCTAGCAAGCGGCCTGAATGCGGCTGCGAAAATCAGCCGGGCGAAGCGGGCTTTTCGCAACGCCGGGGCGTCAATCGTGGCGCGTTTGATCAGAAAATTGCTGAATCTGACCAGCGCTGCAGGTTTTGCAATAGATTTTCTTCTGCAAACACACTGCCGATATCAAGCCAGCAAGCCGCCATCCACGGTCAATTGATGGCCGGTGACAAAGCTGGCGCCATCAGAACACAACCACAGCGCAGCTTGCGCCACTTCATCGGCCTGCGCCACCCGGCCGATAGGATGCAGCTTGGCGATATAATCGGCGCGCGCCGGATCGCGTGCAATCGCCCTGTCCATCATTTCCGTTTCCACAACGCCAGGGCAAATACTGTTGATGCGTATGCCGTGCCGGGCGTATTCCACCGCCGCACTCTTGGTCAAGCCCACCACCGCATGCTTGCTGGCGGCATAAATCGCCTGGCGCGGCGCACTGGCCAGGCCGGCCACTGAGGCGGTATTCACAATCACGCCGCAAGAATGCTTTTGCATCATCTCCAGCTCAGCGCGCATGCACAACCACACCCCTTTCACATTGACGCGCATGATGCGGTCAAACAGCGCTTCATCGCCCAGCCCCAAGGGCTGCGCCTCTTCTTCAACGCCTGCATTATTAAAGGCAAAATCAAGCCGGCCATATTGCTGCGAGATGGCGTCAAATAATTCTTTGATATGCTTGGCATCGCTGATATCAAGTTGCATGCTCAGCGGCGGCAAGCCCAGGCCATCCAGGCACGCGACGCTGGCCTGTAAGCCTGCGGGGTGCAAATCCACCAACACCAGTTGCGCCCCGGCCTGGGCAAACGCAATGGCGGCGGCGCGCCCTATCCCGCCGCCAGCCCCGGTAACCAGCACGATACGGTTTGTATAGTCATATTTCACCTGCGCCAATCCGGGCGCGCATTGCTCTCTGGCATTCATTGATTTCTTCCTGTGTTGGCAACGCCGGTGGAGAAGTGGGCAGTTTGCGCCTGCTGAAAACAGCGGGTCGCACCTGGCGCGGCGTGAGTTAAAAAATGTGCATCTGATACATGGCGCGGTACGGCTGACGCTGATGCGAACATGCGGTTTTGCGGGAAACGCCTGCGCTGAACAAAACAGCTGCATGACGCGGCCATATCAGCCGGCAGCGAAAAACATAGATATACGTGAATATTACCCGCAAGCTTGACGGGATCAAGCATAACACAGGAAATTTTTTTCTGCTTGAGTCAGCACAGTTTTATCAAAATGCCATGTTTATGGGCAATGCGCTCTGTCATTCAAAGAGCATTACCCATTTTCCCGATCCAATCTTCACGGCAACAAGAATCCTGTGCAAGGCAGCAGCCGCGCCGCCAGTCCCCGGCTGCGCTGGTTTAACAGGAAGGAAATCAGCTGGACGCCTGACCGGCATCAAACAGGCAGGCGTCAATCACCTGCAAATCATTATCTTTGGCGAAATCCACCACAAAGTGGTAGGCCATAGGCTCGATGTCGCGCAAGGCGGCATTGACCACCACGGCTTTCACGCCATCGACCATGGTTGGCCGCACATAGGGGGAATATTGCAGATGGTTGTGGCGGTTGCGCGGGCTGGAAGGCGGCCGGAAACAGGACATCACACCGCACAGACGCTCCGCCCAATCACTGGGGCGGAATGTGCGCCCTTTACTGGTCAAACCCAGGATAAAAAACTCTTTGACAACAGGCGCGCTTTTGCTGGATTCGTCCATGACGGGGGTCTTCACTATCGGGCTGCGGGGGCAGCGGTTTCATACCAGGGGATGGCGGCAGCGCTGTGCAAAACTGTTGGATTTGCTGCGCAATGCCGCAAACCGCCAAACCCCGTATTATAGACGAGGACAGGGTGAAAACCTATGTCTGCGGCATGTGCGCATCAGCCAAAGAAGACCGCGACTGACAACAACAGCAATAACATCATCCACAGCACCAGAGCGCGCCAGACCAGGGCGACCGTGCTTTGCAAGGCGCGCGGGCCCGGCTCCTCGCCCGGCATGGCTTCCGTCTCGGCGCCGGCGACAGTATCCACCATGGCGGCATCCGGCGGCAAGACATTGGCCGCGCCTTCCGCTGCAGCGCCCAGGCGCACCCCCAGCGCCCCGCTGCCGGATGCGAGAATAATGCCGACCGCCGCTTCGCGCCAGCGGCTGGCGAAATTGCGCCAGCAGTAAATGGCGTCTTCAAAATTGCCCACAATCGCAAACGCAATCGCAGTCAAGCGCACCGGAATCCAGTCAATCACATAAAAAGCGCGCTGTGCAAAGTGGCCAAACACCTCATTTTTCATATGCGCCGGCTCATTCCAGGCGCGCGCCAGATATTCCGCCAGGCGGTACATGATCGCGCAAGCTGGGCCGACCGGCATCAGGAACCAGAAAAACACCCCGAACACGCTGCGATGCGAAGTCACCAGCGCGCGCTCGACAGCAATGCGGCAAACTTCACTGATTTCCATACCCACCGTATCAAGCCCGGTCCAGTCGGCCAGTAACTGGCGTGCGCGCGATTCGTCGCCGGCGCTCAAGGCCAGTTGAATCGCGCTGAAATAATGGCTGTAATGCCGGAAACCCAGGGTCAGATAGACGATCAGCACATTCCAGCAAAACACCGCCAGCATCCGCACTTCCGGCGCTGGAATCAATTTCAGGAGCCAGTAAATAATTGCCACCGGCAACGCGAGTGAGGCCATCACCAAGCACCAGGCCAGGCGGCCATGCGAGGCTTGGCCGGCATTAAACCAGGATTCCATGCGCATCGCATAGGCTTTGATCAATGCGTACACCGGATTATCCGCACGCAATGGCTTTAATTGCTCCAGCACCAATGCGATCAGAATCGAAAAGAATGTCATGCCCTTCTCTCTTGGTTAGACACGCAAAAAATGAAACAGATTGCGTAACATGGCCGCAGTTGCGCCCCAAATAAAATGATCTTGCCATGGCATGGCGTAAAAGCTGCGCCGCCGCCCATCGCCTGCCGGCAGCATGCGGCGCTGGTGGTGCGCGCCATCCATCAAAAACGCCAACGGCGCCTCAAACAGTTGCGCCACTTCATGCGGATCCGCCTGCAAATGGAAAGGCGGATGCAACAACGCCACCACAGGCGTCACCCGATAGCCGCTGATGGTGCAATATTGCGGCAAGCAGCCCAGCACCTCGACATGGCGCGCATCCAGCCCCACTTCTTCACGCGCTTCGCGCAATGCGGTGGCGACCGGGTCGGCATCGTCGTCTTCGGCCCGCCCGCCGGGAAAACTGATCTGTCCCGCATGATCGGACAAATGCGCGGTGCGCTGGGTCAATAAAACGGTGATGCCGTCTGGCCGCAGCACCAGCGGAGTTAATACAGCGGCAGGCGTCAAATCGGCCTCATGCATGCGGGCGCGATGTTCATCGCCGTATTCTGCCTGCCACAGCGGCGGCGCGGCAAAGCGCGCTCGCAACCAATCCGCCTGCAAACGCTCAGGCGGCACTGCAGCCTCGCCGGCGACTTCATGCAGCGGGACAGATTGCGGATCAAAATCGGGCAGTTTCATACGGCGACTCTCATTCTTTGGGGCATTATCGCATGAACCCGGCAACAGCAGCGTTTGCGCCGCGCACAGCATAAAAAAAGGGGAAGCCGAAGCTTCCCCTTTTCTGTTTTTTCCCGTTCCTGCGAAAACCGCAGTGATAGAACCTGCGAGGTTCTTATACTGCAGCAGCCTTATCCGCGCGGCGGGTCGGCAGTTTTTCTTTGATGCGAGCCGACTTGCCAGAACGTTCGCGCAAGTAGTACAGCTTGGCGCGACGCACATCGCCACGACGTTTGACTTCGATCGAGGCGATCAGCGGCGAATACAGTTGGAAGGTACGTTCCACGCCTTCACCGGAAGAAATCTTACGCACGATGAAGTTCGAGTTCAGGCCGCGATTGCGGCGGGAGATGACCACGCCTTCATATGCCTGAGCGCGCTTACGCGTGCCTTCGACCACCATCACATTCACCACCACGGTGTCGCCAGGGGCGAATTCGGGGATGTTTTTGTTCAGGCGCTTGATTTCTTCCTGTTCGAGTTGTTGAATCAGATCCATGTTTGACTCCTAAAACCATCTTGCCAGCGCTGATCTTTGCCTGGTAGAGGATGGGGTTAAACCGTGCAGATCTCGCGATCTGCGCATTCTTGTTTTACTGCAAATTACTGCATTTCTTCCTGTATCTGCCGCAGCGCCGCTTCATCTTTGGCGTTGAGCTGACCTTGTTTGCGCGCCGCGTCGATCAAGTCAGGGCGCTTTTTCAAGGTCGCCGCCAACATTTGATGTCTGCGCCAGCGCGCGATTTCCGCGTGATTGCCGCCTAACAGCACCGCCGGCACACGCTCCCCGTCAAACACTTCAGGGCGCGTATAGTGCGGCGCATCCAGCAAGCCATGCACAAAGCTGTCTTCCAGCGCCGATTGCGCAGTATTGAGCACTCCCGGCAGCTGGCGGATCACGGCGTCCATCAATACCATCGCCGCCAATTCACCGCCGGAGAGCACAAAATCGCCGATGCTGATTTCCTCATCGACATGACGCTCCAGCAAACGCTGGTCCACAGCTTCATACCGCCCGCACAGCAAGACAGCGCCCGGACTTTGCGCCAAATCCATCACTTTCGCGTGGTTCAGCGTTTTGCCTTGCGGCGACAGGTAAATCACGCGCGGGGCGCTAATTCCTGCTTCGCTTTGCGCTGCTTTCGCTGCGCCAATCGCCTGCTGCAAGGGGGCTGCCATCATCACCATGCCCGGGCCGCCGCCATAAGGCCGGTCGTCCACAGTGCGGTGCACATCGCTGGTGTAATCGCGCGGATTCCACAAACCCAGTGCAAACTTCTGCTGCTCTGCTGCGCGCCGCGACACGCCGGATTCGGTGAGTGCGGCGAACATTTGCGGAAACAGCGTGATCACGTCAAAGCGCATCGCCGCCTCAGAAATCCAACTCCCAGTCGGCGCTGATCTGACGCTTGGCCAAATCGACTTCACGCACAAACTGATCAACAAAAGGAATCAAGCGCTCCTCTTTCTGTCCCTCTTGCGTCAGGCGCAAAATGGGGTGGGCGCCGTTATCCATCATATCCGCCACCTGCCCGAGCACTTGCCCTTGCAGATTGACGACTTGCATGCCGATCAGATCAGTCCAGTAATACTCGCCATCAGACAAAGCCGGAAAACGGCTGCGCGAAATCATGATCTGCGCGCCCTTGAGCGCTTCTGCTCCGTCACGACCGGCAATGCCGGTAAACAAAGCCACCAGATCCGCGCCATGCTGTTTCACCTGCCGCACATCGACATCTTGCATCTGCGGTTTATCCAGCCACCAGGTTTTGGCGCCGAACATCGCATCGGCATCGCTGGAATAAGGTCTGATTTTGACCCACCCCTGCACGCCGAAAGCGCCCGTCACATGCCCCACCAACACCAGGTCAGCGGGCGGCGTCAATGCGTTTGTCTGCATCAGCGACACTGCGAAAAAATCAGGAAGAAGTCTTGGTGGACAGCAGGCGGGAAACTGCCGGGCTGACCTGGGCGCCTACGCCGGTCCAGTATTCCAGGCGGTCTTGCGCGATGCGGAAAGGCGATTCCTGGCCAGAGGCGATAGGATTGTAAAAACCGATGCGTTCGATGAAGCGGCCGTCACGACGGCTGCGGGAATCGGTTGCAACGATGTTGTAGAAGGGGCGCTTCTTGGCGCCGCCACGTGCTAAGCGAATTACGACCATGATGTATCCAAATAAAGGGTTACAGGGCGGGAAAACAGCAGATTATATCCGCCCCACACAGCCTTGGCAAGCCGGACTTCCTTGGATACATTCATTAACAGCCATTCTTTTTCAACTCTGCTTCCAGCGCTTCGAGCTGTCCCGCAGGAGCTTGTTTTTTCAACGCGTCCAACTGAGCGCGCGCCTGTGCGCATTGCCTGGCGGCGGACTCCTGCTTCGGCTCAGGCTTGGCCTGGGTCTTTTCCTCAGGCTTGGATGGCGGCCTGGTATCGGCTTTCGCTTCTGTCTTTGTAAGCGGGGGCGGTGCTTGACGCTTTTTCTCATCCATGCAGGCCGTCACAATCGCGCGTTTGATTTGCTGCAACGTGCCGCGTTGCGCATACACTTCCCGCACCAATTGCTGCTCAGCGGGATTAGCGCTGCGCGCCAGCATCTGCTCTTCGATTTGCCCGGCCTCACGCGCCCAGACAATTTTCTGCGCCTGCTCGCCGCGCTGCCGGCATTGCACATCACCCTCGATTTCCGCCCCTGCCGGCGTGCTGCCGGATACCGGCGGCAGTTTTTTGCCGCCGCCATCGGCGCAGGGTTTATCCTGATAGACGCTGCCGCAACGGTACAACGTCTGCCCCTGCGCACAGCTGACGCTGAACAATCCGGCCAACAATACCGCGCGCGCCACAGATCCTGACAATTTCATATCCCCTCCCCTGCTTTTTGTCGGAATAGTATGCGCCTGCTTTGAAAAATGAAAAAGCCGGGGCAAGCCCCGGCTTTTGAAATTCTGAAAAAATCAGAATTAAGCGGATTTGCGACGACGCAGCGCCAGCAAGCCCAGCAGGCCCACGCCCATCATGGCATAGGTTTCAGCTTCCGGCACAGCTGCGCGCACCACCAGCTGATCAGCCCAGGACGGAGCGCCGCTTTGGCCAGCCCACGGGCCATAGATTTGGCCCAGGCCGTCTTGCCAGTCGCAATGGCTGTAGGTATTGGAGAAATACGGAGCAGCGCAAGCAGCAGCGCCGGTCAGGTTCGGATTGGTGGCCGAGAAACGGGCGCCAGACACCGAATCCGTGCCGCCCAGCGGCACATTGGCGCCCTGGAAGATGAAGTCGGTTGCGCGCGGAGCATTGGCCAGCTCAGCAGCGGTCGGCACGTGCCAGCCGAATTGTGCCTGATAGGACAGATCCAGGCCGGAAGCTGCCGGCAGCGGGAAAGCCCAAGCCCATTGCAGACCGCCAATGGTGATATAAGCGTTGGACGGCAGCGGAGCATTCACCAGTGCTGCGTGAGCGGAACCGAAGCTGGCGGCCAGAACAGCGGCAACAGCGATTTTTTTTGCGATTTTCAACATCGTATTTCCTGTCTTGAAGGGTTTAGGTTGCAGTTACACATCCAGGTGGGTCCTACAACAAGGATGGCTCTATATGGCCAAATTTATTTCCTTGATCGCCAAAGCGGGTATCAGCTTCAATGCGGCGCTGTGCGCCACAACGGCTCCTCGCACCCCAGCTTGTTTCAAGCGACGTTCAAAGTGTAACAAACCCTGAAAATTGCCGCAAGCATATTATTTCGCTTTTTTGCATGAATTACGGAAAAGTTAATTTCTTTATGGAAATATTTTGCCGGATTATTTTTACTTCTTTCTTCTTTTAAGTAAAAAATACTGCTTTTCATCAGTGTTTTGCTGATATCCGCAAGCATTATTCGCATTACTGCACAGTCAAGGCGAAATACAAATTTTACAATTTGTTGCAAGCCGCATGAGCGATGCATTCAGCCTTGCCGGAAAGCCGGCACAGCGCGCGCCATGCTATGCTTGGCGCACTTTTTCCAAGGATGACAATATGGGCAATCGACTCTCTAAAATCGCAACCCGCACCGGGGATGATGGCAGCACCGGTCTGGGCGATGGCAGCCGCACCTTTAAAGACAGCTTCCGCATCCATGCGCTGGGCGAGGTGGATGAATTGAACTCGCATGTCGGCTTATTGCTGTGCGAAGATTTACCGCAGGAGATGCGCGCCGAATTACTGGAAATTCAGCACGACCTGTTTGATATCGGTGGTGAGTTGTGCATCCCCGGCTATCAAATGATTCAGGCCGAACAGGTTGAAAAACTGGATGGTTTGCTGGCCAAGTACAATGCCGACCTGCCGCCTTTAAAAGACTTCATCCTGCCCGGCGGCACGCGCGCGGCCAGTCAGGCGCACATTTGCCGCACCGTCTGCCGGCGCGCCGAGCGCAATGTGGTGCATTTGGGGCGGGAGGAAAATATCTTTCCGTTTGCGCGGCAATACCTTAACCGCTTATCGGATTTGATGTTTGTGTTGGCGCGCAGTTTGAACCGTTATGCCGGCGCGAATGGCGATGTGCTGTGGCATCACCGCAGCAAAACTGAGGCCAGCGAAACATAACAACGCGCGCATCTGCGCCTCGCCCCCCTTCAACAGACAGGCGCATACCGTCTTTGGGGTATGCGCCTGCTTTCTTATGCCTGCGGATAATATTCAAGCACGCTTGGCGTCACCCCGATCAAACGCGCCTCTTCGCTGACGCAAATACTGTAGAGCAAGGGGCCGAAATCCGCATGCCCTGTGGCGCCGATTTGTTGCTGCCAATAAACCAGCTCGCTTTGCGTGGCATGCCGCTGCAAGCCTTGCTGATACAGCAGGTCAATACTTTGCTGCAGCGCAACTTCAGTCTGCTTTGGATGCAGGGTCAGAAATTCCGTGCTGTTGGCAAAAAGATGGCCAAGCTGACTCAAATTTGCGCTGCCTGCCTGCTTGAGCCAAAAACCGGCGCCGCCCGGATCCGGCATGCGCCCGAATGCGGTTTGATACAGGCGCAGTAAATTGCCGGCCGCCCCACCCCACTCGACATCGTGCGCAAAGCCTTTATCGGCATACTCAATCCGCTCGATTTCCGCAAAACTGATGCTGGCCGCGCTGTGGACATCAAAGCGCGCCTGGATCTGTACGCCGTCCCGATAAGCCTCTCTGGCGCCAGGCAACACCAGCGTATCCACCCCGCCGCCGCCATGCACCACCCAATCCATGCCATCCGCCGGCAAGACCAGGCGCTCATCCTGCGCTGAACCTTGCATGACTTGCGGCGCCTTGACCTGCACGAACAGCGTTTGCAAAACGCCGGCGTTGCCGGCCGCGTCTTTAACTTGCAAATCCAGCCGGTGGCGACCCGCTTGCAATTGCAAATTATCGAGCAGCATCGACACTTGCCCCTGCCCATCCGGACTGGCTATTATCACCGGCCCGCCATCAATGTTGAGCAGCAAACGCGCATCGCTATCCGTGCGCGCTTGCAATCCCAGCCGGTTCCAGGGCAATGAACCATCCGCATGGGTATCCAGGCGCACATCGCGCAACTGCGGGGCGCTGCTATCGACGCGATATTGGCCCAACACCACGCTTTCCGCCGCAAATCCCTGCGCGTCGCTGATTTCGGCGCGCAGGCGCAATTCGCCCGAGGCGTGCGCCTGCCGCCATTGCCACTGCCCTGCGGCGTCAGTATTCAACTCCGCCAGCTTGACTTCCACCCCATCCGCTGCCGTGCCGAACAAGGTCAACAGCGCATTCGGCGCGGCCACGCCGCTTAACTTGATTTCGCCTTTGCCCAACATCGGGCCGGGGTGCAATTCCGGCAAGGCCAGATAATGCACCGCACGCTGGCTGCGGTCGGCAAACTGCATGCTTTCCACCTGATCCAGCAAAATGCTGAGGCGCTCGCCATCCGCCCCCAGTTGCGTCAGACGCAGACTGGTTTCACTCATTTTTTCAATCTGATACTGCGCGCGCGCCAGGGGAAAACGCGCCACATCCCAACCGGCGCCGCCAATCAAGGTGTCATTCCCGCTGCCGCCGTGCAAAGTATCGTCGCCCGCCCCGCCCTGCAATACATCATGGCCCTGCTCGCCGTCCAGCACATCATTGCCGCCACCGCCGGAAAGCAGATTATCCAACTCATTGCCATTGATCACATCATTGCCGCTGCCACCTGAGGCTGCTTCGATTTTGCTGCCGGGATTAATGCTGATCTGGCCGGCGGCGCTGATTTTCTCTGCTTTGCCGCCGACAAAATCCCAATGGCCCGGGCGCAGATGCAAATGCATGTCCTGCGTTAATTCCGAGCCGTCAATCGTATCTTCGCCGCCGCTATCCCAAAACAGATTCGGCGCATCCGGCTGCACCACCAGCACATCGTTCTTGGCTTTGTGGGTCGGCGGGCCATACAGATATTGCATGGCGGCGATATCAAAGGGCTTCATTTGCAAGTGATAATCCGCCTGGTAACTGATATAGCTCATCACCGTCCAGGCGCTGCTATCCTCGTCCCCTTGCAACCAGGGCGGCGGCTCACTATTGATCTGGAAAGGATGGCGCAAACCCAGGGCATGGCCGATTTCATGAATCATGGTATAGACGCCATAACTGCCGTCTTGCATGGTGAGATTGCTGTCATTGCCAGGACTGATGTCAATGTGCACATCGCTGCCATAAAACTCGGCTTCAGGGAAATAAGCGTAACCGCTGGAAGTCACCTGAATATTGGCGGCAAACGCCAGCACATCGCGCGCATTGGGTTCTGTGGTTTCGACAAACTGCACATTCGCGATGCTCTCAATGTAACGCATCGCCTCCAGCGCGGCCGCCTTTTGCGCCGCATTAAAGGGCGCAAAACCATTGCTGTCGGAAGCGTCAAAATAGGCCGGCATAGTCTCCAGAAAGATGTATTTGAAGACATGCGCCTGGCCAAACCCGCCATTGCTGCCGATGAATGCATTGGCTTCGACCGGAATCATGGCGTCAATCCAATACGGCAGCGGAATATGTCCGTTGTAATCGACTTGCTCGATATCCGCCGGCAGTTTGTACAAATCGCAATTGACCACAATGCGGTCTTGCCCGCCAGCGTCCTTCACCACCTGATTGGGCGTATTGACGTAATACACATCATCACCCATGCCGCCTTCCATCGTGACCAACCCTAAGCCTGCATGCAAGACATCATCGCCATCGCCGCCGGATAAAAAATCATCGCCCTCGCCGCTGCTTAAAGTGTCATTGCCCGACCCGCCATACAAGCTGTCATTGCCGCCCCCGCCATCCAAACGGTTATTGCCAGCGTCAATGATCAGCTGGTCATTGCCATCGCCGCCTGACAAAATGCTGGCGCCATCAATCCCATTTTCCACAGTCAGCTGATCATTGCCGGCCCCGCCGTCAAGCAAATTGCGGCCGCCATCATCTTGCAAATAATCATCTCCCTCGCCGCCATACAAGCTGTCGTGTCCGGCGCCGCTGTGCAGTGAATCCTTGCCGCTATCGCCCTGCAGCCAATTATTGCCAAACAGATCAAGCAAACGGTCATCCCCGGCATCGCCATGCAAAACATCATGATTGCCGCCGCCATTGAGCAAGTCATCGCCATCGCCGCCATGCAGAGTGCTGGCTTGCGCGCTGAGATCCGGCCCGGCGCCGCCGTGAAGTTCATCATCGCCGGCGCCGCCTTCAATCCAATCGCGCCCGCCATCGGCATACACAGTGTCATTGCCACCCTGCGCCTGATAATGCAAACCGCCGATCAGCACCGGCAAATGGATGGATTCGGCCTCATCTGCGCCGCGCATGTGATTGGATGGAGGAAACATAATTTTTCAAAGAAGCGCGCCGGCTATGCCGGCGCAGGTTGAGTTCAGCCGGAAAAGACAGAAAATTCCATGCCGTTTTGAATTGTGCCGATGACTTGCGCCTGGTTTTCCGGGCTGTCGGCAAAATACGCCAACACATCCGCCACCGGATTGCCTTGTTTGATCACATTCACCCAGAAATTGTAGCCATCCGGCTCAGCCTGCCGGTGCAGCACATGGTTATACAGCAAGCCGACCACAGTTTCCGCCGATGGATTGCTGCCATACATGGCTTGAAACTCTGCCGAGCCCATAAAGCCTTGCGCGATCTGGGTCAGGGTCGAACCATTGTTTTCCATCTGGTGGAACCAAAAACCGAGGCCGCCGGCGTCCGGGGTGCGGTCAAACGCCGCCTGATACAGGCGATACACTTTGCCGGAAGCGCCATCGGTGTCGAAATTGACATATTTATCAGCAAAGCGCAGGCGTTCCACCCCATTCAAGGTATCCACGCCAAGCGCCCCGGTATTATCCGTAACCGTGATCACGCTGCCGTTCTTGCTGATGGTGAAATTGCTGCGCGCCAAAGAATAGGTCGCCAAATCGAGGCCGGCGGCGCCATTGATGGCGTCATTCCCGGCCAGGCCGGTAAACACATCATTGCCGGCGCTGCCGCTCAAGGTGTCTGCGCTGGCGCTGCCGATCAAGTACACCGCATTGCCGCCCACGCCAAGCTTGCCGGCCAAGCCATCGCCGCCGTACAGCCAGTTCAGCGCCGCCACATCGTAGGGCCGGAAGGTGGAGTATGGGCCGCCGGAATCGGTATAAGACATGAGGGTGTTGCTGGTGTTATCTTGATTGGCGGGCAAGCGCGTACCGCCTTGAAAAGGATGTTTCAGCCCCAGCGCATGTCCGATTTCATGCAGCAGGGTTTCATATCCCGCCTCCCCCGCGATCAGGTTTTGATTTGCGCTGTTCCATTCAACATTGTCCAGATAGATCCAGGCTTGCGCGCTGTATTCTGTAATCTGTTGATTGCCATCATAGTTATATGAAGTATTCCAGGAACACAGCCCGGCGACCGAAGACTCTTCGATATCGCGCATGGAAAAGCGCCAATCGGCGACGCTGGCGTCAGACACTTCCTGGAACTGGATGCCGGTGACGCTGGAAACATAACTGAGCATGCTGCGCGTGGCGTTTTGCTGGCTGGCCGAAAACGCACTTAGCGCATATGTGGGATCTTCCTTGCCACTGTTAATAGAAAAACTGAACTTCAGGATGTTGTTATTACCCGGTAAAACATAATTCCAAGCCGGCCCGGTATCAATCAAGGCGTCAATGTGATTCAAGCCTGAGGTATGGGCGGTGGTGACGTCTGTAACGGTGGCCATCAGTATGCTCCCTGCAGCAAGAAGCTGGCGCAGGATGCGCCAGCCATCATTGGCATCATAACTGATTGCGAAAAATCCGCCAGTGAAGACAGGGTGCAGTCCACCACGCAAACAACACAAAGTCACTTCCAGCAACACAGCATTAGCAGAGCTTTGTTGCACAAATCATCGCCCCGGCGCGCAATGCCTTTTTTAGCCCTCACCCGGCGCCTTGGGCGCATGGCCTGACAGAAGCGGGTGGCTATCACCGGCGCAGTTTGGTCGAAGCTAAAGTGCGTTGCTTCAAATTCCTTGGTGAAATTGAGCACTGCCCCGGAAGCAAGACTGTACAAAAAATCTGAAGGGGACAAAGCAAGACTTTGTTATATGAGACAGGGGCTGATGGAAAACCGAAATGGATTGATCGTCGATATGACCGTCACTTTGCACAGCATGGCGAGAGGCTGCGCTGCAAATGGCGCAGCGCACGGTAAAAAGGCCTTGGCAGCCTGCCACTCCCGGCGCAGCCGGCTTATTTCACGCCTTTTGCACGAAATGACAGCATCGTATTGCCAACCCCGCTTTCCCCCGCCTTAGGCGTACCCATCCGGGGGAGCGGAATTGTCTCATCAAGCGCCAGCGCTACATTGACCGGCTGTTTGAATGTGATTCAAAAGAGCATACATTTTCCATTGCCAATACATTCAATGTTTCTCCCTGCCGAATAGACTGATTACGGAATCTCTCACTTCATCCATAGCACAAGTCACTGATGACACACTTACATAAAGTATTTGCAAAACAATCATTTCAGTGCCAACATTGCATTCTATTTAACAAAACAAGGAGGTCGTTTTATGAAATCGCACTTTCCCCTCATCCTGGCGGCCAGCATTCTGGCGCCGCTCGCAGTCACTCAAGCACACGCCACCGCCTTGTATCTCGCGCCCGACGGCATAGACTCTAACTCCTGCGGCGCTTATGCCAGCCCTTGCAAAACCGTCAAGCGTGCATTACGCACCTCAAGCGGTGTGGACAGATTGCGTCAGGGTGATCAAATCTATTTCAAGCAGGGGGTGTACACCATCAACTACGCCAACCGTAACGACTATTCGATTAACGATTTCGCCCCGCCGCTTGAGTCCTGCGCCACGCCCACCCAAAGTAATGCCTTGCTGCTGGGGCTGGATCCCGCCGCAACGGCTGACGCGGTGCTTGAAATGGCGGAGGATTTTGAGGATCCGGCAGTCAACCGCAACTTTTTCGGCACCTTGATGAGCATCAGCAAAAGCAATTGCGTGATTCTTGACGGCGCGAATGGCGCTAAAAAACGCATCATCCTCGACGGTAAAGAACGCAAGTTTGGCGGGCTGGATAATCCATATTATCTGGCGCATGAAGGCGGGCCGATTCCTGACGATGACGACCCCATGCCATCTGACGCCAGCCTGCTGCAAGTCAAACATGACATTCCGGCAAACGAGCCGCCGAGCGCCTTGAGCTATGGCGGCGTGGTGATCAAAAACATGGAAGTGCGCAACACGCGCGGGCGCGGCATCCGGGTGAGTTTGTATAAAAATGTCGAAATCTCAAATAATATTGTGCGCAATGTGAATTATCGGGCGATTGGCGGTTTTGGCGAAAATGTGCGTATCCTGAATAATCATGTCAGCGATGCGGCAAAAATCAATCGTAACAATATCGTGTTTTATGCCAAGCAGCGGTCCGGCGGTTGGCCTGGGGTGGTGCAGATGGGCGGCGATTGGACTTTCCACTCCATTTTTCCGCGCTCGAAAAACATCGTCATTTCCGGCAATCTGGTCGAAAAAAGCTGGGGTGAAGGCATTATGTGCAGCTGTGATGAAGCGCAAATCCGTGGCAATACCGTGCGCGACACTTATTCTGTCGGCATCTATTTGCACCAGCTCAGCAAAGCGCTTGTCGAACAAAACTACATTTACACCACCACTGCCTGGTATCACCGCCCGCTCCAGCGCACTCCGGTGATTCCACCCTCGCCTGTGCCGGACAATTTACGCCGTCCAATGAATGGCTTCACACTGGCAAGTGAACAAAGTGTGCATGGATCAATCAGATTAAGCGATATTCAGGTGCGCAATAATCTGATTCACACCACCGCTTTTGGCATCAATTATTGGTATGACAGCAATAACCCCGGCCCGGATAATACCTACGAAAAGATCAATATCTCGCACAATACCATTCTCAACAGTCAAAGCAGTCACGCAATCTATATCGACACGCTGCCGCCGACATCGATGCGCTCACCGGATAATCTGATTGCGAATAACCTGATTGAAAGAACTGCAAGTGGTCAGGATATCCGGGTTACTGACACCGATCTGTGGTTGATCAGCGGCAACTATATGATCAATCGTGGTGATTACAGCATCTTTGCCAGACTGGACGCAGACCGCAGCCTGCATGCCGGCAGCCCGCCTTATTTATTCCGCCCGGCGACTGGACACCCTGTGCGCAATTATCCTACCCAATCTACCTTCACCACCGGTGTATTGAAGGATTGGGATTTGCAATCGCGCATTCCGTTCAAGCCCATCCCTGGCATTTTTGAATAAACGGGCGGCTGTTCAGGCGCAAAAACCTGAACAGCTTGATACCGCGCCAGCCTGCGTTGCCGTATCTGCTTTGAGAGAAAAAGCATTTTCAGGCTGGCTCTGACCGATCTCGCCCGCACAATGCCTGCTGCGCCTGGTGTCGGCCTCATGTCAACACATTGCAATCCTGTGCAAGCCGGATGCACAGCGCCTGCTCTGTGCTCAAGCCACCCATATCAATATTACTTGCCACACAAGATGCAAAACACAGCATAAGCGGACATAGCAAGCGATGCGGTCTTTTTTTTATAAAAATTTTACAGTACTGATAGCATTTTCAGACCGTATAATCATGCCCCAAGAAGCATGCAATGTATCAAAAACACTGCGCTGTCTGATAGCGATGGCTTGTCGCACAAAGGCGCTTTGATTGACATCGGATTATTATGAAAAATCACATTTATACATGAATGAATCCACACAATCCGTCCCCGTTCGAGCATGCATTCCGACCGGGTTCGCATTTCCCCGTCTGAGGTATCAATTCAGCTGATTTCCACCATGTCCAACATCACCGCCAGCATTCCCGCTTCTGCCAAGCCGCCATTTTCCGGCCTGGTGCATATCGATTCGCTTCTCACCAACTATCTATCCTGGAATTTTGTAACGAACGCGAATAATACAATTCGCTATACCTTCGCATTGGAGGACGCTGACCCGCGGGGCTTAAGCGCATTCACAACGGCGCAACAGGGGCATACCAGAGGATTGATGCAGTATGTCACCCAGATCACCGGCATCAAACTTGAAGAGGTGGATAATGTGGATGCTGCGAATTGGCGTTTCTCGAATGGCAATGTCTGGCCACGCGAATGGGCTGGCGCCACTTTCCCCAAAGATTTGACGGAAAGCACTGAAAAAGGGACTGAGTACCGGGCACAGGCTGAAATCTTTTTAGATAACGAAGAGTTTGAATATTTGACGTGGGATTTGACGCCAGGAAAAACCGGTTATCAAATTTTACTGCACGAAGTTGGCCATGCGCTGGGTTTAGGTCATCCTTTCGATGGAGAAGTCAGGCTGCCACATGAACAAGACCATACTGACAACACTTTGATGTCTTACACAAGTGGTAAGACGCAAAGCACATACAGCCCGAACGATTTGGCGGCATTGCATTGGCTGTACGGCGGCGATGGCTTAGGCGGCAAGCTTGGCCTTGGCGCCGAAGGAAGATATCTGACCGGAACGGCACAGAAAGAAGAACTGCGCGGCAGTGGCGGCAATGATCTTCTGGTGGGAAATGGCGGCGGCGATACCCTGTATGGCGAGGCCGGGATAGACACTGCGGTTTTCAATCAAGCGCTGAGTTCCTACAACATCATCAAACAAGACAATGGCGTCTTGACGGTCAGCCCAAAGGAAAATGCCGGCGATAGCAATACCTTGCACAATGTTGAGCGCTTACGCTTTAGCGATCAATATCTGAACTTTGATCTGGATGGCGCCTCCGGCCAGATTTATCGCTTATATCAGGCGGCGTTTGACCGCAAGCCGGATGCGTCAGGCTTGGGTTTCTGGTTTCATCAAATGGAGAAAAATGGCGCCAGTCTGCATCAAATCGCGCAAGGCTTTATGCAGTCAGATGAGTTCCAAAAAATGTATGGCGCCAATCCGGATCACAAAACCTTGATCAATCTGATGTACCAGCATGTCTTGCATCGCACGCCTGATGCGGAAGGGGAGAAATTCTGGCTGGATACGCTCAAGCAAGGCAAGGCGCCAGCAGAGATACTGAGTTTTTTTGCCCAATCCCCGGAAAATCAGGCTCAGCTTAACGGCGTCATGCAGCAGGGAATGGCGTTTTCCCTGTTTAGCTAAGCCAAGCCCCGGTGCTGCGGTGCGCTTAATCATCCGCCAATTGCTGCCCCGGAAACAATTCTTCAATGAAGCCGAAATAACGCATATCCTTGATCCGCATCGGGTACAGCACGCCTTGCAAATGGTCGCATTCGTGCTGCACCACGCGCGCATGAAAGCCGCTTGCCTCGCGTTCAATCGCCTGGCCATATTGATCAAAGCCGCTGTAACGCAAGCGGGTGTGACGCGGCACCAGGCCGCGCATGCCGGGCACCGATAAACAGCCTTCCCAGCCCTCTTCCATCTGCGGCCCTATCGGCTGCAGCACGGGATTGATCAAGATAGTCGGCGGCACCGGCGGTGCGTCCGGGTAACGCGGGTTGGGCGCGCCCGAGCCGAAAATCACCAGCTGCAGATCGACCCCGACTTGCGGCGCGGCCAGACCGGCGCCATTCACCGCCTGCATGGTGGCGCACATATCCGCAATCAAGGCGTGCAGTTCCGGCGTATCAAACTGGCGCACCGGCTGCGCCACCCGCAACAGGCGCGCATCGCCCATGCGCAAAATCGGCAGTACACGTCCCTTCTGCTCCATCAATCTTCCCCGTTGCGACCTTGTTGCAAATCGCTCAGATATTGACGGAATTCATTGGCGGTCTCAGGGTGTTTCAAGCCCATCGCCACCATCGCCTTCAAATAGCCGATTTTCGAGCCGCAGTCATAGCGTATGCCGTCATAGCGGTATGCCAGCACGCGCTCGGCTTTCATCAAAGCGGCGATGCCGTCGGTGAGCTGAATTTCACCGCCGGCGCCAGTGCCCAAGCCTTCCAGGAATTCAAAAATCTTGGGCGAAAGCACATACCGGCCCACCACCGCCAGGGTGGACGGCGCGTCTTCAGGCTGCGGCTTTTCCACAATCCCATCCACCAGCTCTAATTGCGGGCGGTAGGAATGCGCGCTGACAATCCCGTATTGCTTGGTGTTGGCGCGCGGCACATCGTGCACCGCCAGCAGGCTGCAGCCTTCATATTCATAGACATCGCTCATCTGGCGCAATACCGGCAAGGTCTGGCCGCTGACATCCATAAAGTCGTCGGCCAGAATCACCGCAAACGGCTCATCGCCAATCACCGGGCGCGCGCACAGCACCGCATGGCCCAAACCCAGCGGCTCGGATTGGCGGATGTAGATGCAGGAAATGTGTTTTGGAATCACATTGCGCACCTGCTCCAGCAATTTTTGCTTGCCGGCCTCTTCCAATTCCGATTCCAGCTCATAGGCTTTGTCGAAATGGTCTTCAATCGCGCGCTTATTGCGCCCGGTGATGAAAATCATCTCCGTAATGCCAGCCGCGACCGCTTCTTCTACTGCATATTGGATCAAGGGCTTATCGACGATGGGCAGCATTTCCTTGGGCTGCGCTTTGGTGGCCGGTAAAAAACGGCTGCCCAGGCCGGCAACGGGAAATACGGCTTTTCTGATTTTTTTCATTTTTACGCCTCGTTTTCTAGGGGGTCTTGTTCAGTCTGCACTGGCTGCAAGAGACTTAAGAATTGCGCTTCGTCTATCACGGCAACGCCCAATTCCTGCGCCTTGGCGAGCTTGCTGCCGGCATCGCTGCCGGCCACCACCAGACTGGTTTTCTTGGATACGGATGAGGAAACTTTACCGCCGGCTTTTTCAATCATGCCTGCCGCCGCATCACGGGTTAAGGTCGGCAGGGTTCCAGTCAAGACCACGGTTTTGCCGGCAAACACTTGTGGCGTATTGTCGCGCTCGCCCTCGCCTTCCTTCAGCGCAATCCCGGCGGCGCGCAATTGCTCCACCATTTCGCAGTTGATCGGGTCGGCGAAAAATGCGCTGATCGACGCCGCCACCACCGGGCCGATATCTTCGACTTGCAATAATTCTTCGGCGCTGGCGGCTTGCACCGCTTCGAGCTTACCGAAATGGCGCGCCAAGGCTTTGGCGGTCGATTCGCCAACGTGGCGGATGCCCAGCGCATAAATAAAGCGCGCCAGATTCACATTTTGCTTGGAGGCGGCCAAGGCGCTCAAAATATTTTGCGCCGATTTTTCCGCCATACGCTCCAGGGCCGCCAGCTTGGCCACGCCCAGCTTGTACAGATCGGCAGGCGTATTGATGATGTTTTTCTCCACCAATTGCTCAACCAACTGCTCACCCAGACCTTCAATATCCATCGCGCGACGCGAGGCGAAATGAATCAGCGCGCCTTTTTTTTGCGCCTTGCAACGCTGCCAGCCGCCGCTGCAGCGTGCGATTGCTTCTTCCTCCGGGCGCTCAATCGGGCTGCCGCATACCGGGCAGGCTTGCGGCATGACAAATTCGCGCGCATCAGCCGGTCTGCGTTCGGGCACATGCGCCACCACTTCCGGGATCACGTCGCCGGCGCGCCGCACAATCACGGTGTCGCCAATCCTGATATCTTTGCGCCGCACTTCGTCTTCATTGTGCAAGGTGGCGTTGGTGACGGTGACGCCGCCGACAAACACCGGGGCCAGGCGCGCCACCGGGGTGATAGCGCCGGTGCGTCCCACTTGCACTTCAATCTCTTCCAGCGTGGTCAGGGCTTCTTCCGCCGGGAATTTATGCGCAATCGCAAAACGCGGGGCGCGTGAGACAAAGCCGAGTTTTTGCTGCAAATCAAACTGATTGAGTTTGTACACCACGCCGTCAATGTCATATGGCAGGCCGGCGCGCTGCAAGCCGATATTGCGGAAAAATTCGAGCAGACCGGCGGCGTCTTGCACCACGGCGCGCTTATCGCACACCGGCAAGCCGAGCGTGACATACCAATCCAGCAGCGCGGCCTGGGAGGGCGGCATCGGCGCGCCCTGCAAATCGCCGATGCCGTAGGCGAAGAAGCGCAGGCTGCGCTGGGCTGTGATGCGCGAGTCAAGCTGGCGCAAGCTGCCGGCGGCGGCGTTGCGCGGGTTGGCGAATTCTTTTTGCCCTGCGGCGCGCTGACGCGCATTCAGATTTTGAAAATCCTGTTTGAACATCAAAACTTCACCGCGCACCTCCAGCACCTGCGGCACAACCGCGCCAAACAGGCGCAGCGGAATCACATCAATTGTGCGGATATTTGCTGTCACATCTTCGCCGGTGGCGCCATCGCCGCGCGTGGCGGCCTGGGTCAGGATGCCGTTTTCATAGCGCAGGCTGATGGCCAGACCGTCAAATTTCAAATCCACCGCATATTCGGCGTGGAATTGATCCAAGCCTTCTTTCACGCGACGGTCAAAGTTTTCAATGTCCTCATCGCTGAAACCATTGTTGAGCGACAACATGGGGACGCTGTGCTGCACCTGGGAAAATTCCGGCAGCGGAACCCCGCCCACGCGCTTGGTGGGCGAATCGGCTTGCGCCCATTCCGGGTGCGCCGCCTCCCAGGCTTGCAATTGTTTGAACAGGCGGTCGTACTCGGCATCGGGAATGCTGGGATTATCCAGCACATAATAGGCATGCGCATGGCGGTTTAATTCGGCCACCAGGGCAATCATGTCTTCTTGTGTCGTCATGTCATTCTCAAACAGGGAAGGACGCGGGAATCGAACCCGCGTCCCGGCAAGGCGTCGCGGCTCAATTGAACAGGCGCTGCGCGCGCGTGGAGCCGGCGGGAATCTGCGAGCCTTGCATCTCAATATAAAAGGCTTGCACCTGACCGGCGATTTCTTGCAATTGAGCGTCGCTCAAAATTTGATTGCTGTCATCAACAATGCTGGCGTCAAGCCGCTGCGCCAGGCTGTGCGCGCAGGCGGTCATGGCGCCAAACGGATCTTTTTCCGGGGCCACGCAAGGCACATCCAGCAACAGCGTTAAGCGCGACGTGGTGTCCGCCGCCACTGTGACATTGGTGGAGAGGGAAAACAGATTGCCGCCGGCCCCATCTTTCATCACAAAACGGCCATCCGGGCGCACGTCAAAGCCCTGTTTTTCCAGCGCCAGCAATAAGGTGTTCATGGCCCAGGGCGCGCCGTTGCTGGCCAGATTGATGCCCAGTTGCGCATCGTGCTCCAGCACAAATTGATGCAGCGAGCGCGCGCGCGCCATGACATCAATCATGTCCGGGATATCCGCTTCTGCGCCGATTTCATCGCCCAGCTGACGCAGCCTGGTCACCAATTCGGAATATTCCAGCTCATTCATGGCGGTGGCGCGGCTGGCCATCTGCACCCCGACTTTAAGCTCGGCATATTGGCCGCCATACACAATCGGCTCCCAATCGCCATCCACCCGCAAGCCGCAGTAATGCACCGGCTTATTGCCGACATGGCGCAAATGCTGCAACACCGGCAACAGTTTTTCCGCGCGCATCGGCGCTTCCATACTCATCTTGATGACGCAATCAATCAATTTATCGATTGGCAATTCCGGTTTGGGTTTTGCCTTGGGCGCAAGCTCAGAGGCCAGCTCTGACGCGCCGCCCTCCTCTGCCGCAGTGTGCGCCTGAGCACTGGCCGGCGCATGCTGGGCGGGGACTGCATGCGGCTGCAGATCCATTTCCGGCTCTTGACGCGGCTGCATCAAGACATCGTCGGGATTGCCGGCAAAGGCCCGCTCGACGCTCTTGCGCGCGCGCACCTCTTGCCATTTGTTATAAGAAAACACGGCGACCACGGCGACTGCGCCGCCGGCGATCAATGTGAGTTGAAGATCCGTTATCATGCTGCTTGCGCCTCAGAAGCAAAGTTGGCGGCTGACTCCATGTCAACCGCGACGATACGCGACACACCTTGTTCCTGCATGGTGACCCCGATTAACTGCTGGGCCATTTCCATCGCTATTTTATTATGCGAAATGAACAGGAACTGCGTGTGCGCAGACATCTTTTTCACCATATTACAGAAGCGTTCGGTATTTGCGTCATCCAGCGGTGCATCCACCTCGTCCAATAAGCAGAACGGCGCGGGATTGAGCTGGAACATGGCAAACACCAGGGCGGTGGCGGTGAGCGCCTTTTCGCCGCCGGATAATAAGTGAATCGTGGCATTTTTTTTGCCCGGCGGCTGCGCCATCACCTGCACCCCGGCGTCAAGAATTTCATCGCCGGTCATGATCAGGCGCGCCTGGCCGCCGCCAAATAAAATCGGGAACAAGGTCGAGAAGTGGCCATTCACCTTGTCAAAGGTTTCTTGCAATAAGTCGCGCGTCTCGCGGTCAATCTTGGCGATCGCGTCTTCCAGCGTGGTGATGGCTTCGGTCAAATCCTGGAATTGCGAATCAAGGAATTGCTTGCGCTCTTGCGCTACCGCCAATTCTTCCAGCGCCGCCAGATTCACGGCGCCCAGCGCGTTAATCTGGTTATTGATGCGCGTGACTTCCCCTTGCAGCCAGGAGGGACGCAGCTCAGGGGTGAGTTTTTGCGCCAGCTCCGCTTCGTTCGCATTGGCAGCCTGCAATTGCTCAGCGAATTGCTCTTGATTTAAGCGCGCCGCCTGCTCTTTGAGTTGCCATTCGGTGATTTTGTCGCGCAAGGGTTGCAAGCTGCGTTCGCCCTGCATGCGCGCTTCTTCCATGCCGCGCAGTTTTTGCGTGATCTGGTCTAATTCATGGCGCGCATCAGACAGGGCTTTTTCCTGTCCCATGCGGCGGTCTAACAATTCCTGCAAGCCCTCATTTGCGCTCTGATCGTCCAGGCTTTCCAATTCTTCCTGCCCGGCTTGCAGATTTTCCTGCAGCTGCAAACTCTGCTCACGCGCGGTGGCGATGCCGCGCTCCAATTCGGCAATCCGGTTACGCTGGCTTTTTTCGGCGAATTCAGCCTCGCGCGCCGCATTTTCCGCATCGCGCAGGGCTTGCCGCGCCAGCGTCAATTGCGCTTCTTTTTGCAAAAACTGGTTTTGTCCTTCTTCATGGCTGGCCTGCAATTCGGCCAGCTCAATGTCCAATTCCTCGAATTTCTGCTCAGCTTCAAGCCGGCTTTGCTGGTGCTCGGCTTCCTGCGCGCGGATTTCCGCCAGATCCTGCTCAATCTGCCCGCTGCGCTGGCGGAAGCGCTCCTCAATTTCAGACAGCTTGACCAGTTCAATCTGGCCATTGTGCACAGCCTGGGTCACGCTTTGCTGCTTTTGCCGCCATTGCAAAATTTGCTGATTGAGATGATTGAGCTGATTTTCAGCACGCTGCAAACGGCTGCGCGCTTCCTCGGCTAACATCTGCTGGGCGCGGATCTGCTTGCCAAGATTGTCGATTTCCTGCTGGCGCGCCAGCATGCCGTCCTGCTCAGAGTCGGCGGCATGAAAGCGCACGCTGTGACGTCCGACCAAATGCCCGGATTGGCAGATGAAAGCGCCGCCGGGCGGCAATTCATGACGCCGGGCGAAGGCGTCTTCCACATGCTGGGCCACATAAATCCCGGCCAGCCAGTCTTCCAGCAGGGAGCGCAGCGCCGGATCATTGAGTTTCAGCAAGGCGGCAAACGGCTGCACCGCCAGCTGCGGCGCGGCGTCCGGCCCTGGCGTTGGCGGGCTGTAGAGCGCCAGCCGGGCCGGCGGCGCATCGCGCCAAAAACCCTTGACCCAATCCAGGTTCGAGACTTCCAAGGCCCCGGCGCGCTCGCGCAGCACGGCTTCCAGCGCGGTTTCCCAGCCGGCTTCGATATGCAACTGCTGCCACAGGCGCGGCAAGTGGTCCAGCCCATGTTTTTGCAACCAGGGTTGCACCTTGCCCGTGCTTTGCACTTTTTCCTGCAACTGGCGCAGGGCGGCAAGGCGCGCTTCGAGCTGCGCCAGGGTGGCTTGTTCCTGCTGCGCCAGCTGCTGCGCAGCCTTGCGCTCGTCTTCGGCTTGCGGCTGCTGGATCTGGCCTTCTTCGAGTTGCTGGCTGATTTCTTCCAGCACCATCTCGCGCTCGGCCTGTTGTTCGCGCAAAAACTGTAAATGCCCGGCGTCCGGCGCTTGCAAGCCGCCTTTTTCCTGCTGCAAACGTTCACGCCGCGCCGTCAGGCTTGAGAGAATTGCGGCCGCATTGCGCTGATGCGCCGCTTGCAATTCCAGCTGCTGTTGCACTTGCATGATTTTGCCGCGCGACTCTGTACTCTTGAGCTGCGCCTGGCGCCAGTCAAATTCAATATTCGGCAAGCGGTCGTTATGCTGTTGCGCGCTTTCTTGCGCAATCTGCGCCTTCATACCCAATTCTTCCAGCGCGATTCTGGCTTCTTCGAGTTCGCTTTGCTGGTGCTGTAATTGCTGCTGCCATTGCTCGCGCTGGGCTTTGACGCTGTTGATCTGGTTTTGCAGGCGCTGACGCGATTCGAGCACAAACTTGATTTGCGCTTCCAGGCTGCCGATTTCGGCATTGGTCTGATACAAATGCCCTTGCGCCTGATGCAAGCGGTCGCCAATTGCATAATGCGCCTGGCGCATCTGCTCTAAATCCAGCTCGGTCGAACGCAGGCGCGCGGTTTGTTCTTCCAAACCGTTTTGCGCCAATTCGATTTCGCGGAAGACGCGCGCCTGCTCGGCGGCGGCTTCATTTTTACGCAACAGCCAGAGCAGTTTTTGCTTTTCCTCGCCTTCAGCCTGCAGGGAGCGGAATTTATTCGCCACCACCGCCTGCGCTTCGAGTTTTTCCAGATTGGCGTTGAGTTCGCGCAAGATGTCTTCCACCCGCACCAGGTTTTCGCGCGTATCGTGCAAGCGGTTTTCAGTTTCGCGCCGCCGCTCTTTGTATTTCGAGACGCCCGCCGCCTCTTCCAGAAACACGCGCAATTCTTCCGGGCGCGATTCGATAATGCGCGAAATCATGCCCTGGCCAATGATGGCGTAAGCGCGCGGGCCAAGCCCGGTGCCTAAGAAAATGTCTTGAATATCGCGCCGGCGCACCGGCTGGTTATTGATGTAGTAACTGGATGTGCCATCGCGCGTGAGGGTGCGTTTGACAGCGATTTCCGCATACTGGCCCCATTGCCCGGAAGCGCGCCCAAGGCTGTTGTCAAACACCAGCTCGACCGAGGCGCGGCCAGCCGGTTTGCGGTGCGTGCTGCCATTGAAAATCACGTCTTGCATCGACTCGCCGCGCAATTCTGAAGCCTTGGACTCCCCCAACACCCAGCGCACGGCATCGATGATATTGCTCTTGCCGCAGCCATTCGGGCCGACCACGCCCACCAATTGTCCAGGCACAGCGAAGGATGCCAGATCGACAAAAGATTTAAAGCCCGACAGTTTGATCGAAGTTAAGCGCACAGTGTTTTTGCTCTTGGGTTTGCCGCCAGCGGCAAGGTGAACAGTTTGTCAAAGGCTGGCAATGATAGCACTCACAGCCGGCGCGCGCGCTTGGCGTATGCGACAAAGCATGGAAATATTATAATTTGAAACACATTAATACTTAAAAACATTCCGGATTGCAATTAATGCAAGCCGATGACATCTGTATTCCTCGTCATTCGCGTGCTGCGCATATAATGTTGCCGCTGCTGATGCATTGCAGCATTGATCAACCATACCGGACAGATGTCATGACTGAACAATTGCAAAACCTGATCGAAGCCGCCTGGGAACAAAGAGCTGAATTTTCACCGGGCAATGCGCCTGCTGATGTTAAGCAGGCGGTGCAGCAAGCCTTGGCTGCGCTGGACGATGGCAGTATGCGCGTGGCGCAAAAAATCGATGGCCAGTGGCAGGTGAATCAGTGGCTGAAAAAAGCGGTTTTGCTGTCTTTCCGCCTGGAAGGCAATGCGCCCATGCCCTGCGGTCAGGGTGACGCCAGCGTGATGCAGTTTTATGACAAAGTGCCGACCAAATTCGCCAACTACACCGAGCAGGATTTTGTGCGCGGCGGTTTTCGCGTCGTGCCGCCGGCTGTCGCGCGGCGCGGCTCCTTTATCGGCAAAAACGTGGTCTTGATGCCCTCATATGTGAATATCGGCGCATATGTCGATGAAGGCACGATGGTCGATACCTGGGCCACCGTCGGCTCTTGCGCGCAAATCGGCAAAAACGTGCATCTGTCCGGCGGCGTCGGCATCGGCGGCGTGCTGGAGCCGATGCAAGCCAATCCCACCATTATCGAAGACAATTGCTTCATCGGCGCGCGCTCGGAAATCGTGGAAGGCGTGATTGTGGAAGAGAATTCGGTGATCTCGATGGGCGTGTATATCAGCCAATCGACCCGCATTTATGACCGCGAAACCGGTGAAATCAGCTATGGCCGCATTCCGGCAGGTTCGGTGGTGGTGTCCGGCTCGCTGCCGGCAGCCGATGGCAAACACAGCCTGTATTGCGCCGTGATTGTGAAAAAAGTCGATGCCAAAACCCGCGCCAAGACTGAAATCAATGCCCTTTTGCGCGCAGACTGAGCAATAATGCAAACAGTGCAGGCGCAAGCCACTTTGCGCCTGGTTTTATGCAGATATTTCAGCTCTGTCCGGGAGACTTTATGACAATGGATCGCCTGTTTACCTTGATGAAGGAAAAAGACGCATCTGACATGTTTTTTGCAGTCAATGCGCCTGTACACCTGAAAATCAATGGCAACCTGATTCCCATCAACCAGCAAAGACTGGATCACGACAATATCGCCTCCCTGTTGAGTGAGGTGCTCAGTAAAGAGCAGATGGATGAATTGCTGCGTGATAACGAATTGAACATGGGCATACCGGTGGCCAATATTGGCCGCTTCCGCCTGTCTGCTTTCCGCCAGCGCGGCAGCATATCCGCCGTATTCCGCTTTGTGCCGGGCACGATTCCGCGTCTGGGCGATCTCGGTCTGCCGCCGGTGTTAGCCGATTTGATCATGGAAAAGCGCGGTTTGATTTTGCTGGTCGGGGCCACCGGCTCCGGCAAATCGACCACCATCGCTTCGATGCTGGACCACCGCAATGAATTGCGCTCCGGCCACATCCTGACCCTGGAAGATCCGATCGAATACCTGTTCCGCAATAAAAAATCGATCGTCAACCAGCGTGAAATCGGCACCGACACCGTGAATTTATACACCGCGCTGCGCAATTCCATGCGTCAGGCCCCGGATTGTATTTTGATCGGCGAAATCCGCGACAAGGAAACCATGGCGGCCGCCATGGCCTATGCGCAATCCGGCCATCTGGTATTGGCCACGCTGCACGCCAACAACAGCTATAACGCCTTAAACCGCATCATCAGCTTCTATCCGATTGAAAACCGGCCTGCGCTGCTGCAGGATTTATCGACCACGATCAAAGCCATCGTTTCCCAGCGCCTGGTGCGCTCGATCAATGGCGGGCCGCGCACGCCGGCGGTCGAAATCATGGTCAACACGCGCCATATTTCCGAGCTGATCGAAAAAGGCGAAATCGGCCAGATCAAAGAAGCGATGGACAAGAGCCTCTCGCCCGGTTCGCAATCGTTTGAAATGGCGCTCTTGCAATTGGTGCGCGATAACAAAGTCAGCCAGGATGAAGCGCTGGCGAATGCTGACTCGGCCACCAATTTGCTGTGGATGTTGAATAACACCTCGGAAAACAAACCGGGCCAGGTGGAAGTCAAAGCGCCGGAAGAACCTGCGGCCACTTCTTACACTGAATTCACTTTAAATCTGTAATCTGTATGAGCAAGCTGTTTTTATATGGCATTCCGAATTGCGACACGGTGAAAAAAGCCCGCGTCTGGCTGCAAGAACAGGGCCGCGAATTCACCTTTGTCGATTTCAAAAAAATCCCGCCCGACGCCGCCCTGCTGCACAGCTGGCTGGCGCAAGCCGCACATGAGCAACTGATCAATCGCAAAGGCACGACCTGGCGCGGCTTGTCGGACGATGAAAAAAACGCGGTGTGCGACGCCGCCAGCGCCGCCAGTCTGATGCAGCACAAACCGTCTGTGATCAAGCGCCCGGTGTTGATCGATGACGGCAAATTATTAGCGCTGGGCTTTTCCGCGCAACAGTATGCAGAGCTGTTCTCTGCAAAATAACCATCCACTCAGAAAGAAAGCAAGACAAGCCAATGAGCGCTACCCTGGCCCTGACCGAAGAATTGATCCGCCTGCCATCCGTCACGCCGCACGATAAAGGTTGTCAGCAACGCATTGCCGAATTACTCACCGAACTTGGCTTTGCCTGTGAAAACATGCCCTCTGCGGATGTGGAAAACCTGTGGGCGCGGCGCGGCGCCAGCGGTCCGCTGTTGGTGTTTGCCGGCCACACCGATGTGGTGCCGACCGGCCCCGTCAAACAGTGGCATTCCGATCCTTTTACGCCGGAAATCCGGGATGGCAAGTTGTATGGGCGCGGCGCGGCGGATATGAAAGCCTCACTGGCGGCGATGGTGGTGGCGGTGCGCGAATTTATCAGCGCCCATCCGGATCATCGCGGCTCCATCGCGTTTTTACTCACCAGCGATGAGGAAGGGCCGGCGGTTGACGGCACGGTGGTGGTGTGCCGCAAGCTCAAAGAACGCGGCGAGCAATTGGATTATTGCATCGTCGGCGAACCGACTTCAGCGAAAGAGCTGGGCGATATGATCAAAAACGGGCGGCGCGGCTCGCTCTCCGGCCACTTGATCATCAAAGGCGTGCAAGGCCATATCGCCTACCCGCAATTGGCGAAAAACCCGATCCACCTGGCCGCCCCGGCGCTGGCTGAGCTGGCCGCCACCGTATGGGATGAGGGCAATGAGTATTATCTGCCGACCTCATGGCAGATTTCCAACATCCATTCCGGCACTGGCGCCACGAATGTGATTCCGGGTGAATTGACGCTGGATTTCAATTTCCGCTATTCCACCGCCAGCACCGCGCAAAGCCTGCGCGAGCGCCTCGAAGCGGTGTTGCACAAACACGATTTGCAATTCCATATTGACTGGGTGCAAAGCGGCCTGCCCTTCTTGACCCCGCGCGGCACGCTGTCAGATGCGCTGTCGGATGCGATTGAAGCGGAAACCGGCTTGCGGCCTGAGCTCTCGACCACCGGCGGCACCTCGGATGGGCGCTTTATTGCGCAAATCTGTCCGCAGGTGATCGAATGCGGCCCGCCTAACGCCAGCATCCATAAAATTGACGAACATGTCGAAGTGCGCCATTTGGACGCCTTGAAAAATATTTATCGCCGCACGATGGAAAATCTGTTGCTGTGAACTCTTATGACACCGGAAAAGAATATGAATCCTGATTTGAATCTTTTACAAACCGTACGCGATCTGCTGCGCTACGGCGTGACCCGTTTTAACCATGCCAAGCTGTTTTTCGGGCATGGCAGCAGCAATGCCTTCGATGAGGCAGCGTATCTGATTTTGCACACCTTGCAATTGCCGCTGGACCGCCTCGAACCTTTTCTGGACGCCCGCCTGTTGCCGGAAGAAGTGACGCAGGTGCTGCAAGTAATCGAGCGGCGCGCCACCGACCGGGTGCCGGCGGCCTACATCACCAATGAAGGCTGGCTGGGCAATTACCGCTTTTATGTGGATGAGCGGGTGATTGTGCCGCGCTCCTTCATCGCCGAATTGATCCCGGATCTGTTTTCGCCCTGGGTGGAGGCGGAAAATGTGACGCGCGCGCTGGATGTCTGCACCGGCTCCGGCTGCCTGGCGATTATGCTGGCCGACGCCTTCCCGCAAGCGCAGGTGGATGCGCTGGACTTATCGCATGCCGCTTTGCAAGTGGCTTCGCGCAATGTCGAAGAATACGAGCTGGCCGAGCGCGTCAAACTGTATGAATCGGATCTGTACGCCGGCCTGCCCGCCGGCCTGCGCTATGACTTGATTATTTCCAATCCGCCGTATGTCAACAGCCAGTCGATGCAAAAGCTGCCCAAGGAATACATGGCCGAACCGGAAATGGCCTTGGCCGGCGGCGAAGACGGCATGGATCTGGTGCGCCGCATTATCAGCGGCGCGGCGCAATTGCTGGAAGACGATGGCGTGCTGGTGGTGGAAATCGGCAATGAACGGGAAAACGCCGAGCGCGCCTTCCCGCGCGCCGAATTCACCTGGCTGTCCACCAGCGCCGGCGACGATATGGTGTTTTTGCTGACCGCAGACCAAGTGCGCGAACTGCATCAATCGCTGTAAGGACGCCGGATGATACGCATTTCCCGGCTGCACTTGATGCGCGGCAGCAAACCGTTGTTTGAAAGCGCAGACCTGACCATTCATCCGGGCGAGCGGGTCGGTTTGATCGGCGCCAATGGCGCCGGCAAATCCACCCTGTTCGCCATGCTCAAACGTGAATTGCATGCGGATGGCGGCGATTTCGATATGCCCGCCTCCTGGCGTATTGCGCATGTGGCGCAAAGCACGCCGGCGCTGCAAACCAGTGCGCTCGACTACGCCATGGATGGCGATGTGCATTTGCGCAGTCTGCAGCGGCGCTTGAATGCGCTGGAAACCTTAAGCCAGGCCGAGCAGCAAGCGCACGGCCTGGAACTGGCCAATTTGCACACGCAGCTGGCCGACGCCGACGCCTACACCGCACAATCACGCGCGGAACAGCTTTTGCTGGGCCTGGGCTTTTCCATGCAGCAAATGGGGCAGCCGGTGGCCAGCTTTTCCGGCGGCTGGCGGATGCGCCTGAATCTGGCGCAAGCCTTGATGTGCCCCTCTGATTTGCTGCTGCTGGACGAACCGACCAACCACTTGGATCTGGACGCGATTTTGTGGCTGGAAGACTGGCTCGGACGCTATCCCGGCACCTTGCTGGTGATCTCGCATGACCGCGATTTCCTCGACGGCGTAGCGCAAGTCACGGTGCATATTCACGAACGGAAATTGCGCCGCTACAGCGGCAATTACAGCGCCTTCGAGCGCCAGCGCGCCGCACAATTGGAGCTGGCCGCCGCGCAATATGAAAAGCAGCAACGCCAGCGCGCGCATTTACAGTCTTTCATCGACCGCTTCAAAGCCAAGGCCACCAAGGCCAAGCAGGCGCAAAGCCGGGTCAAAGCCTTGGCCCGCATGGAAGAGCTGGCGCCGCTGCATGCGGCGGCGGAATTTTCATTTGAATTCCGCGAACCCGACAACGCCCCCAACCCGCTTCTGCGCATGGAAACCGTGCAAGCCGGCTACCGCAGCGAAAGCGGCGATACGCCTATCGTCTCGCGCATTGATTTTGCGCTGCAGCTGGGCATGCGCATCGGTTTGCTGGGTGTCAACGGGGCGGGCAAATCGACCTTGATCAAAACCATTGCCGGCGAAATCGCACCGCTCTCGGGCCAGCTGACGCTGGGCAAGGGCTTGACGGTCGGCTATTTTGCGCAGCACCAATTGGAAATGCTGCGTGAAGATGACAGCCCTTTGCAGCATCTGGTGCGGATTGCGCCGCAGGCGCGCGAACAGGATTTGCGCAATTTCCTGGGCAGTTTTTTGTTCCAGGGTGAAATGGCGACCTCGCCTGTCAAACCGTTTTCCGGCGGCGAAAAAGCGCGCCTGGCGCTGGCCCTGATCGTCTGGCAAAAGCCGAATTTGCTCTTGCTTGACGAACCGACCAACCATTTGGATCTGGAAACCCGTGAAGCGCTGACGATGGCCTTGGCGCAGTTTGACGGCACCCTGATTCTGGTCTCGCATGACCGCCATTTGCTGCGCGCCTGTACTGATCAATTCATGATTGTGGCGGAACACCGTTTGCAGGAATTCGATGGCGATTTGGATGATTATCGCGACTGGCTGTTCAAAACCCGCCTGGCCAAAGCCGCCGCCCAGCAAGTCGAAAAAGAAGGAGGGGCCGACCGGCGCGAGCAAAAACGCCTGGAGGCTGAGCAGCGCCAGCGTTTATCAGTGCTGAAAAAACCGATTGAGAATAAGCTCAAGAAGATCGAAACCGCGATGACCCGCGCGCAAGAACAAAAAGCGCCGCTGGATGCGGAATTGGCCGGCAGTGAAATTTATGATCCGGCGCGCAAAGAGCGTTTGAAGCAGATTCTGGCGCAACAGGCGCAGCTGGCGCGCGAATTGGAAACGCTGGAAATGGAGTGGCTGGAGCAGCAACAAGCACTGGAAGACCTGTTACAACAACCTTGAGGGGAAGAGTATGCCGTTTGCCTGCTGGGCGATTCTGATCGCCGGATTGCTGCCGGTCTGCACTGTGGCCTTGGCCAAAGCGCAGCGCTGCTATGACAACCATGACCCGCGCACTTGGCTGGAGCGCCAGCAAGGCTGGCGGCGGCGCGCGGATTTCGCCCAGCGCAACCATTTTGAAGCCTTTCCCTTTTTTGCCGCTGCAGTCCTGGTGGCGCTGATGTATAAGCTCGATGGCGCGCGCATTGACCAGCTTGCCGCCGTCTTTCTGGCCGCCCGGATTGCCTACACCGTCTGTTATTTATTCGATTGGGCGCTGCTCCGTTCGCTGTTCTGGTTTGTCGGCTACGGCTGCATCATCGCCCTGTTTGTCATGACAGGAGGCGCCGCATGAGCGCCGAACAGCATCCTGCCGACTTGCCTTTGCAGGGCGTGCGGGTGTTGGATTTATCGCGCCTGTTGCCGGGGCCGTTCGCCGCCATGCGCTTAGCGCAGCTGGGCGCGGATGTTTTGAAAATCGAAGAGCCTGGAATTGGCGACTATGCGCGCGGCATCGGCCCGGTGCGGCAACAGGTGTCGCAATTTTTTGTCGGCGTGAATCATGGCAAGCGCTTTGCGCGTCTGGATTTCAAACGCGAAGAAGACAAGGCTGCTTTTTTGCGTATGGTGCGCGATGCGGATGTGGTGCTGGAGAGCTTCCGCCCGGGCGTCATGGAGCGTCTGCAACTGGGTTGGACGATGTTGCGCAGCATTAACCCCAAGCTGGTGATGTGTTCGCTTTCCGGCTATGGCAGCAGCGGCCCGCTGGCGCTGATGGCAGGACATGACTTGAATTACATCGCCATGTCCGGCATGTTGCAGCAAAACGTCAACGCCGATGGCGCGCCGGCCATTCCGAATTTGCAAATCGGCGACTTATTAGGCGGCGCACAGCAGGCGGTGCAAGGGATTCTGGCGGCATTGCTGGCGGTCAAAATGGGGCAAGCCGGGCGCCTGGTGGAAGTGGCGATGGCCGATGGCGTCTTGGCGCACAATGTGATGTCGCTGATTGCAGTGAATGCCGGCCTGGACGCGCCACCCGCCGGGGCTGATCTGCTGTCCGGCGGCGTGCCCTGCTACAACCTGTACCGCTGCAGTGACGGACGTTATATGGCGGTGGGGGCGCTGGAGTTGAAATTCTGGCAGATTTTATGCACCGTGCTGGAGCGCCCCGACCTGGGGGCCAAACATTGGATGTGCGGCCAGACCGTGGGCGGGGCTGAAAGCCGCCAAGTGCGTCAGGAACTGCAAACAATTTTCGCGCGCCACAGCATGGCGCATTGGCAAGCCCTGTTTGCGGATAAGGATTGCTGTGTCACGCCGGTGCTGACCATCAGCGAGGCATTACACCACCCGCAATTCGCGCAACGCCACGTGGTGACGCAGCAAGAGCATGAGAGCGAAGGCGTGTACTGGCAGACCGGCAGCGGCTTGCGCTTTCATTACTGAGCATCCGGGATAGTATTTCCGGTTTGCGCTTCATCGAATGGGGGCAGGCCCGGTTTTGCTTATTGCAAACCGCTTCCTTCGTGGATTCGCCGGCGGCGCATATCCTCAACCAAAGCGGGCCGGGCCGCGTTGCACTTTTTCCGGCTCTTTCTTTTCTTCTTTTTTCTTGGGCACGTAGCCGGTCACCAATTGCCCGTCCACTAAGCCCAGCGTGGCGCTGCCCATATCATCCTTGGCGACCCAAACCTGTTTGCCGATTCTGGCTTCCGCACCATAAAACACGGCCCGGTTGGCCTCGATATGGGCATCCTCATCCACTTGCAAGCCTTCATTGAGTTGCGCCAGTTCTTGATTCAGAACGGCCAGCTCTTCCTGCAATAACTGGCCGGTGGAAATAATCTTGGCCATTACCGCCGGATCCGCCTTCTTGGGATTGGCTTTATAAAATTTCAGCAGCTTGATCAATTTATCCAGCTCTTCATTCTTCTTATTGATCAGGGCCTGCTTTTGCACAATCGCCTTGCCGGCATAGGGATCGAGCCCGACCTGCAAGCGGGTTTTAACGCCGGATGGCGCACCCATCACATTTGCCTTGATCATATGTCTGGCCTGGCTGCTGCCGCCAATGATCTGGCTGTTTTTGGAGCCGGGATTGCCTACCACGATATCGTTTAAAGCAATCAATTCACATTGCCGCACACTGCGCTCGATATAAATCGAATCGCCCGCTTCGATATGCGCGCATTCAATAAACAGCGCTTGCAATGAACCTTTGCAAATCACGCGCGCAGTATCGGCCGGCAGACTGCTGGCGCCCGGGCTTAAATCCGCATGGCCGATGATGCCGCCGGACACCGCGACATTGCCGCCGGCTTCAATTTGCGCCGCCTCCAGCGTACCCTGGATAATGACATCGCCGCTCACCTTGATCTGCATGCCGGCAATCACATCGCCATGCACATGCAAAGTGCCGTCAAAATTGATATTGCCGACGGACAAATCGACTTGCGGCACATCAATCACCGGGTTGACCATCATGCCGTAGCCGGTTGGCACAGGCTGGCCCTCGATCTGGGCAATCAGTAAATCGGGATCTTCAGGATGCGGCGCGGCGCCGGGATAATCATGGCCGAAATGCAAGTCCGGCAACGCTTGCGGAAACGCCACGCCGCCTTTGATATCAATTCCGTTGACGCCCGGGATCGGCGGCACACGGCGCAATAGTTTGTCGCCCGGCTGGACAATCAATAAGTGGGATAAATCGCGGAATTTGACGACCGCATTTTCATCGATATGGGAGAGCTGCTCGCGTTTTTCATCCAGCAGATTGATGAACTGGGTAGGCACGCCCTCCTTGGCCACATCGCCTTCCGCCACCACCACGTCTTCACATTCGCCCAGCGCCACGGCGTCAGCAATCGCCTGGTGCTTGACGCCATATGTGACCCCCAATTGACGCAGCACCGCATCGACATCCTGGCTGGTCACCGCCACCCCGCCTTCGGGCGGAATAATGGTCAGATACGCTTGCATCAAATCTGCTGACAGACGCAGGCGGCACTCGCCATCGCGCCGCTTTGCAATCACCCAGATTAAAATCTGCTTGGTCTTTTGCGCATGCGCCAGAAAATCATTGACGGCGGAGTCAATCAGCTTAAAGCCATCCAGACCGGCATCCTGCAATGCATTGCGCAACATCACCTGAGTCAGACTTTGATTGGCGGCAGGGTCATAATGCGCCTGCAATTCGCCGCTTTCCTCATTGACCAGAAACCACAATGCAATCTGATGCGCATTCGCGTCAGATTCCTGGTCTGTCAGCGGCAAATCATTTTCCACCAAAGCCATACCTCCCCCGGCATCAATCAAGCCCGCGCACTGTGAGTCAGCACACGACACTCATTGCATCATATACGCAATTAACGGCAGCGCGGCAGTGCGCTGCATACGGATATGCCACAAAGCAACAAAAAAACGCCTGCGCGCCAATGCTGCAGCGTACTGACAGCAATCTTGTGCAATCGATAACAGGCGCTAAGCGCCCTGCTTCATCCGGCATGGCGCACGTTGCAAGCATGCAACAACGCAAGTAATCTTTGAAGGTCGGGGGGAAATCAGACGGCGTGAAAAATGCGGCGCAGGAAGCATTCCTGCGCCGCATTCAAATCAATCTTTGGGGGAAGGTTGCGGGCTGATGTTGTATAAATCCTGCCCGGCCTGGTTGATATGGCTGCGCAGCATTTTGCGCTCATCCGGGGTCAGTCTGGCCCCGGCGCGCTTGCCGGGATCTGTCACCGATTCGCGAATATTGGCCAGATATGCACGTCTGCGCTCTTCTTGCAAACGGGCTTCCGCCTCACGCAAATTCATCCGCTCCATGCGCTGATCCTGTCGCATGATGCGCTCGCCATCCTGGTTGGCATTAGCTGGCTGAGCAATGGCGGCGCTGCTCACGCCCCCCATCAAAAACAGTACCGCACAAAACGAGTCGAACAATGATGAATCTGTCTTTCTGCTCTCCAAGTTCATGATAATCTTCTCTCGAAACAACGTTTCCGGCTGATACGGAATCCAGTGGGAGCCGCATCCGGCTTGTGCAAGATGATAACGACGGTTTGCTGGAATTCCTGTTTTTATTATCTTACAACCGTCAGCTTTGCGGGCTTTACGCCTCACTGAGTTGAAGTGTAAAACCCTTGCCTGACTGCGGTAAGACCTATTGGGTAAAGTGTGTAACACATTGTAATGACTTCGTCCGATCCGTTTTCGATCGCCCGATTAAACGTTAACATAACACCATGAACACTTCCAATTCTACGACAACTCCCTCTACTCATCAGGCCAAAATTCTGGTCGTTGATGATGACGTCAGATTGCGCGATCTGTTGCGCCGATATCTGAGTGAACAAGGCTTCAATGTGGTCACCGCTGAGAATGCTGTGGCGATGAACAAGCTGTGGATCCGCGAACGTTACGACCTGCTCGTCCTTGATTTGATGCTGCCAGGCGAAGACGGCTTATCGATCTGCCGCCGGCTGCGCGGCGCAGGCGACCAAACCCCGATCATCATGCTCACCGCCAAAGGCGAAGATGTGGATCGCATCGTCGGCCTGGAAATGGGCGCCGATGACTATCTGCCCAAGCCCTTCAATCCGCGTGAGCTGGTGGCCCGCATCAGCGCTGTGTTGCGCCGCAAAGGGCCGGATGAAATTCCGGGCGCGCCTTCCGAAACGCCGCAAACCTTCACCTTTGGCGATTTCGTGCTCGATCTCTCCACCCGCACCTTAAAGAAAAACGGCGAGACAATCCCGCTCACCACCGGCGAATTCTCGGTGCTGAAAGTGTTTGCGCGCCATGCCCGCCAACCGCTGTCGCGCGAAAAATTGATGGAATTGGCGCGTGGCCGCGAATATGAAGTCTTTGACCGCAGCCTGGACGTGCAGATTTCACGTTTGCGCAAACTGATCGAGCCCGATCCATCCAACCCGCTCTATATTCAGACTGTGTGGGGCCTGGGCTATGTTTTCATCCCGGAAGGTCAGCCGCGCTAAGCCGCCACCGGTATGGATTTTGGCAAACTGGTCGAACCGGACAACGGTGGCGCACACCGCCGCCGTTCCCTCTCCCGCGTCGTCAGCCATCTGCACTGGCTGTTGCGCCAGCGCTTGAGCGCGCTTAAAAGCGGGCTGTTCTGGCGCACTTTTTTCCTGATCGCTTTTATCATCACCGTCAGCATGGCGGCATGGATCGCCAGCGTCCGCTTTTTTGACCGCGCGCCGCAAACGGAAGAACTGGCCGCGCGCATCACCTCGATTGTCGAAATCACCCGCGCCGCGCTGATGCATTCGGCGCCGGCGATGCGCACCGAATTGCTGTTTGACCTCTCCAGTAAAGAAGGCATCCGCATTTACCCGCTGGAAAAAAATGACAAAGCCGAGCCGCTGCTTGATGGCGCAGGCCTGGCCGAAACTTTATTGCTGGTGCAAACCCAGTTGGGGCCGGAAACCCGGTTTGCCGGCAAGGTCAACGGCGTGGGCGGCTTTTGGGTCAGCTTTAAAATTGAAGATGATGATGAATACTGGCTGATGTTAGAGCGCACCCGCCTGGTGCGCGGGGTCGGCTGGCAATGGCTGGGATGGGCTGGTATCGTCATGCTGCTCTCACTCTTGGGGGGCGTGATCATCACGCGCCGCATCAATTTGCCGCTGGCGCGTTTAACCAATTCGATCCGCGCCATGGCGCGTGGCGAGGCGCCCGACCCGCTGCCGGAAAACGGTGCGCGTGAAATCGCCACCGCCAACCGCGCCTTTAATCAAATGGTGACGGATTTAAAGCGGATTGAAACCGACCGCGCACTGATTTTAGCTGGCATATCGCACGATTTGCGCACCCCGCTCACGCGCATGCAATTGGAAGTGGAAATGGCCGATTTGTCGCAAGAAGCGCGCGAAGGCATGCAATCCGACATCTCGCAGATGGACGCCATCATCAGCCAATTCCTGGATTTTGCCAAACCGGCAGAAGCGACCAACTTCACCATGCTCAATCTGTCCGAATTGATGCAGGATCTGACTGCGCGCGCCAGCCGCCTGCCGGACATGAAAATCAACGCCCAGATTGATCCCAACATCCATGTGGTCGGCAATCCGGTGGATTTGAAACGGGTCTTGAATAATCTGGTGGAAAATGGCCGCCGTTATGGCCGCACGCCCGACTCTGATTTGCTGGAGCTGGATATCAAATGCAAAATTGAAAGCGGCGAAGGCGGCAAGCGCGCCGTGCTGGAAGTGGCCGACCATGGCGTGGGCGTGCCGGAAAGCGAAATCCAGCAACTGAAAAAACCCTTCACCCGGCTCGATGCCGCGCGCAGCCAAGCCAATGGGGCCGGTCTCGGGCTGGCGATTGTCGATCGGGTGGTGGCGCGCCACGGCGGGGAATTTATTCTCACCAACCGTGCCGGCGGCGGTTTTTTAGTCCGCATCATTCTGCCCGGCGCCAAAGTCAAGAAAGCTGATAAATGAAAACATCCGCCCGCCTCCTGGCTCTGCTCAGTCTGAGCATGCTTTGCTCTTGCGCCAGTTTAAGCCGGGATGAATGCCTGCGCGGCGATTGGTGGCAAATCGGTATGGCAGACGGCAGCCGGGGCGCCGGCATGCAACAGCTGGCGCAACACCAGAAAGCCTGCGCGGAACACGGCGTGATCCCGAATGCGCAAACCTGGCTGGCGGGCCGCAAGCAAGGGCTGCTCTCCTATTGCCAAGCCGAAAACGCATTTCAGCTGGGCCGCAAAAACAGCAGCCACATCGCCGGCGACTGTGAAGAATTTCAAAAGCCGCAGTTTCTTGCTGAATATGCGCGCGGCCAGGAAATCTGGCGGCTGGAGCATGAAGAAGATGAGAAAAAAAGCGATTTGGACAAACACAAAAAACGCTTAGGCAAAATTGATGAGCGCATCACATTTTTGCAAAAAGAAGCTGAGCGTAAAGACATCAACCAGGACGCACGCAAGCGTATCGATGACGAATGGCGTCAATTGCATGCGGAACGCAAAGATAATCTGCACCGGCAAAACCGCCTGCAGACAGAACTTGAGCATTTGCAGCGGCAAATCCGCCACCGTCTCAGAGAGTTTGGCCGCTATTGATGCCTGCCGTTTTGCCACCCGACACAGGAAGCGCTATGCAAAATTTCGACTTTTATAATCCGGTGCAGGTCTTGTTTGGCAAAGGCCAGATCGCCAACCTGGGGATGCTGCTGGCCCCCTACTCCCGCATCATGCTTTTATACGGCGGCGGCAGCATCATGCAAAACGGCGTATATGAGCAAATCAAAGCTGCGCTGGGTGAAAAATCCTGCATCGAATTTGGCGGCATTGAAGCCAATCCCACCTATGAGACCTTGATGCGGGCAGTTGAGATCGGGCGCAACGGGCAAATTGATTTCATCCTCGCCGCCGGCGGCGGTTCAGTGATTGACGGGGCCAAGTTTGTCGCTGCCGCGATTCCATTTCAAGATGGCGATCCCTGGCAGATTTTGGAAAAATGGGGCAGAAATGTGCATAGCGCGACACCGTTCGGCTGTGTGCTGACGCTGGCCGCAACCGGCTCGGAAACCAACTGCGCATCCGTGATCACACAAGCCGCCACCCGCTCCAAACGCAGCTTTTCCAATCGCGCCGTGTTTGCCCGCTTCGCGATTATGGACCCGCAAACCCAATACAGCCTGCCGCCGCGCCAGATCGGCAATGGCGTGGTGGACAGCTTTGTCCATGTGGTCGAACAATATCTGACGCAGGATTGCCAGGCTGCGGTGCAAGACCGGCTGGCTGAAGGGATTTTGCTGACCTTGATTGAACAAGGCCCGAAAGCCTTGCAAGAGCCACAAAACTACGCCGTGCGCGCCGATTTGATGTGGGCCGCCAGCATGGCTTTAAACGGTATGTGCGGAGTAGGCGTAATCCAGGATTGGTCCACCCACATGGTAGGCCATGAATTGACCGCCTTGTACGGGCTGGATCATGCGCAAACCCTGGCCGTGGTGCTGCCTGCCATGCTGCGTGAGCGGCGCGCACAAAAGCAAAACAAACTGCTGCAATTTGCGCGCCGCGTCTGGCAATTGGAGAGCCGCGAGGCAAGCCCGGAAGCAGTGTGTGAAATGGCGATTGCCAAAACCGAGCAATTCTTCCGCGAGATGGGCGTGAAAACCCGCTTATCCGAATACGGTTTGGACAGCCAGGCGATTGAAGCTGTGCAAAACGCCCTGCGCGCGCACCGCATGGTCAGCCTGGGTGAGCAGCGCGATATCACGCCGGAAGTGGTGGGGCGGGTGCTGCAGCGCTGCTTGTGACAGCCCCACACGCGCGACTCAAGCCGCGTACAGCAAGACCACGGCTTGCGCCGCGATGCCTTCTTCGCGCCCGAGAAAACCCATCTTTTCATTGGTTTTCGCCTTCACGCTCAATTGCGTCAGGCTGACTTGCAAATCCTGCGCCAAATGCTGCAGCATGTGTGGAATATGCGGCGCCATCTTGGGCGCCTGGGCGATGATGGTGGCGTCCAAATTTCCCAAACGCCACCCCAGTGCGCACACTTTTTCATACACAGCGCGCAATAAGCGGCGCGAATCAGCCCCGGCCCAAGCCGGATCGGTATCCGGAAAATGGCTGCCGATATCCCCCAAAGCAGCCGCGCCCAGCAATGCATCCGTAATCGCATGCAACAACACATCCGCATCTGAATGACCATGTAAGCCGGTGTGATGCGCAATCTCAACACCGCCGATAATCAATTTCCGCCCCGCCACTAAACGGTGCGAATCATAACCCTGCCCTATGCGCAACGGCGCTTGGGCATGTTGCTTTGCTTGCATTGTGTTTTCCTTTGTCTGTGCGGCAGCAGCCTGACTGCCGGCATATTGCCCCTGCAACCACGCCAGATCGGCGCTGCGGGTGACTTTTAAATTGCGCGGGCAGCCTTCAACCAGGCGCACCGGCAAACCGGCCAGCTGAATCGCGCTGGCCTCATCGGTGATAAGTTGCGGCGCGTCTTGCAGCCCCTGGCGCAAAGCGCGCAACAATAATGCCGCGCGAAACATTTGCGGCGTTTGCGCCAGCCACAAATCCTCCCGCGCCACGCTTTCCCGCACATAGTGCCTGCCGGCTTGCGTATAGGCGCGCTTAACGCTGTCAGCGACAGGCAAGGCCAGCATGCCGCCCACCGGATCATCCTGCAAATCGCTGATCAAGCCTTGCAAAGCTGCCGCGCTCAACCCGGGACGCGCCGCATCATGCACCAAAATCCAATCATCATCAGCCACGCTGCAACGCGCATGCAATACCTGCAAACCTTGCGTCACCGTCTCAGCTCTGGTGGCGCCGCCATTGCGTAAAATCATCAGGCGCGGGGCTGAATTTTCAGGGGGAAACAGCGCATCGATGTAAGGATCATCCGCACTGACCACCAGCGCCACAGCCGTCACCAGCGGATTTTGCAGCATCGTCTCCACCACATGTTGCAACAGGCTTTTCCCTTGCAATTCCAAATACTGTTTGGGACGGTCTGCTTGCATGCGGCTGCCAACCCCGGCAGCCGGTATCAATGCAAAAATCCTGGCCCCCGGCGCCGCCTGCAACCTGTCACCATTCATCTCGTGCGTTTCCACTTGCTGACTTATCCTGTCTTGATAAAAGCAGAATTTTACCTTGCGCCAAGCTGCAACAGAATGATGCAAAGCGCAGAGTTTGCGACAGTTCAAACCAACTGCAGCAAAAAAAGCGCTACAATGCAGACAAAGCCAAGGACAGAATATGGCATGCCAAGTTTTCTTCGTCGAGGTGGTATGGCTGCAATCGCTCGCACGCTGCGCCATGCCAGGAAATAACCGGAAATGAGGAGAAGAAAATTTTAAATACGCTCATTATCGATGACAACCAGATGATTCGCATGTTGTTGCGCACCATCATGAACGATGCGGGTTACAAGGTTGTAGGTGAGGCTAGCAATGGTGAAACCGGCATGGAACTGGTGACCAGACTCAAGCCCCACATTGTTTTTTTAGATGTGATGATGCCCGACAGTAATGGCGTCGAATTGCTCAAATGCATTCTCGAAAAAGCGCCAATGACCATCGTGCTGATGGTCACCGGCAAGCGGGATGCGGAAACTGTGCAAACCTCGATTCAAGGCGGCGCCAAAGGTTTTATCATCAAGCCCTTTAATGCCGGCACGGTATTGGATGCCGTCAAAGGCGCGGTCGCCCGCGCTGCTGCGGAACGGGAAGAGCGATTAAAAGCGAAGACTCAAGCCGCGCAATCTTAATTGCCCCTCCTGATATCTTAATCATGCGAAACGCGAACAAGCGTTTCGCATGATAGATTCCATGCTCGCGCATCTGTGCGGAAAAGAAAAACTGAGGCAAGGCTGCAACTGCCAGCCAAGCGCTTGAAGACTGCGCCATGACAATAATTCCTTGTCATTATGTGCGCAAAGCAAACCCGCTTCCTGCTGAAATAAGCGGCGACCCATCATGGTTTGATTCACGCGCGACAACAGTCTGCACAAGCGGCGCAATCGCATTGCAAGAAACCATAAGGGCCGCCCACGGCGATCCCGCTTAGCCCTCCGGAAACTCGCCGTGCTCCATGTAGTGCTGCATTTCTTTCCGCACTTCCATCAGCAAATCCTCGACTTCCTGTATGCGCTGCGGCGGACATTCACATTTGCCGGCATGTCCTTCCAACTCAATCGCATACAGTGTTTCATATAATTTTTGCGCCCCCGTGTTGCCAACCGAGCCTTTTAAAGCATGCGCCTCAAACTCCAACTGTTTGGCATCGCCTGCCAAAGCCGCCTGTTTGACTTGCTCAAACTGGCTCACACTCTCACTTAGAAACATGGTCACCCACTCTGTGAATATCTCACGATCAAAGCCCACGGTTTCCAATAATTGTGTAGGATCGCAATGCTGATAAGTAACTGTACTCACATCCACCTCCACTCTATTCAACTATCGCCAAACCTCAAATCAAGCGGTTGGCCCGTTTTGCCGCAGACTCCAGGTATGGCGCCAGCATCGCATAGCCGCCATCCAATGCATCCAACAAAGCCGGGATATCATCCAGCTCATTTGCTTTGACGCAATAATTGATTTCATCTGATATTTTTTGCAATGGCAATGCATTGAAATTGCCAAACAGCCCGGTCATGGAATGCGCATGTCTTTGCAAACTATCCAAATCTTTTCCCTTCCAGGCGCGCCGCATATACTCAATCTGCTCTGGCGCGTGCACCAGGAAATGTTCGGCAATCGCCAAGACAATTTCCTGATCCGCCGTGGCGATTCCAGATGCATAATCATACTGCTTGGCGTTTTGTTGCAAACTCTGCAAGGGGCCAAGCACTGCCGGAATATCAGGGCTGCAGACCACTTCCGCATTGACTTGCGGCGCCGGAGTGGCGGATGGGCCATAGCGTTTCAATATCGCCTGAAATGCATCTGACTTGAAGGGTTTGGACAAATAATCATCCATGCCGCCAGCGATGCATTTCTCGCGGTCGCCTTCCAGCGCATTCGCCGTCATCGCGATCACAGGCGTATGCGGCGCACCGGCAGCTTCTCTTTCACGTATCTTGCCGGTTGCTTCAAAACCACCCATCACCGGCATTTGCAAATCCATCAGAATAATGTCGTATTTCTTCTGTTCATGCCGATCCAAGGCCTCTTGGCCATTATTCGCCACATCCACTTTATGGCCCCATTTTTTGAGCAAAGCAGTGGCCAATTTTTGATTCGACAAATTATCTTCCACCAGCATAATCTCAAGCGACTGCTCAGGATCGCGGTTGGCCAGGCGCGCTGCGCTGGCTTGCGCCTGTTGCTGACTGCGTCCGCCGCCGATCAACGATAAGGCCGCTTGCAATATCTCATCCGGCGTGGTGGGCTTGAGCAGATAAGATTGAATGCCGAATTTACGCGATTGTGTGGCATCCCCCGGCATCCCGGTTGAAGACAGCATAATAATCGGCGTCTTCGCATATTTTTCATGAGTGGAAATCGCCGCAGCAGTCTCAAAACCGTTCATGCCCGGCATAGCGAAATCCATCACAATACAGTCAGGCGCTTCTGCTGCGCTTTGGCAATATTGCAAAGCTGCCTCGCCACTGAACTGGCAAATCGTCTCCACCGACCAGCGCGCAAAGATCGCGCGCAAAATCGTCATATTGGTTTGATTATCATCGACCAGCATAAAACGCATGCCGCGCAAACTGCGCCAATCCCCCAGCGGCTGGGCCGGCTTGGCCTCATGATCAATACCCAGCACCAGAGTGACCGCAAAAGTGCTGCCGACCCCAACCGTGCTCTCCACTGTCACCTCGCCGCCCATCATGCCAACCAGCAAGCGGGTAATCGACAAACCCAGTCCAGTGCCGCCAAAACGTCTGGTGGTAGAACCATCTTCTTGCGCAAAAGCCTCAAAAATCATTTGCTGCTTGTCTTTGGGAATGCCGATGCCGGAGTCCGTCACACTGATCTTGAGCATTAATTTCTGCTCCAGCCGTTTGACTGCGGCGCGCACCACCACCTCGCCACGTTCAGTGAACTTGATCGCATTCCCGACCAGATTGGTTAAGACCTGGCGGATCCGGCCCGGGTCGCCTATCAAGAATGCAGGAATTTCCGGATCCAATTCCAACGCCAACTCCAAGCCTTTTTCCTGCGCCCGCAAGCTCAAAACGCGCAAAGTTTCCAGCATGGTCTTATTGAAATCGAAGGTGATTGCTTCGATTGTCATCTTGCCGGCTTCGATTTTGGAGAAGTCCAAAATGTCATTGATGATTTGCAGCAAGGCGTCGGCAGAAGAACGCACAATTTCCAGGTATTCGCGTTGATGCCGGTCAAGCTCGGTTTCCAGCGTCAAGTCGGTCATGCCGATAATGCCATTCATCGGCGTGCGGATTTCATGGCTCATATTCGCCAGGAATTCGCTCTTGGAACGGCTGGCCGATTCCGCCGCTTCCTTGGCTTGTAACAAAGCGCGCTCTGCCGCTTTTTGATTGGACATATCAACAATCGTGCCCACCAATCCACGCGGACTGCCATCGGGGCGCAGCAAACAGGCTTTGCTATACATGGTATAGACTTGGCGGCCATGGATATTAAGCATGACCTCATAATTTTGCGTGCCGCGCTCCTGATACAATTTCAAATCGCGTTCATGATGGAATTCAGCCAGATCGGGCGGCAGTAAGTCAAATACTGTTTTGCCAACCATCTGCGCTTCCGTCACGCCAAACAATTCACAGGCGGCGCGATTCATCCGCATATAGCGCCCGTCCACATCCTTGAGGTAAATTGCCTGCGGAATGGTCTCAATCAGGGCGTCGATAAAACTCAGGTTTTCTTTTAACTGCTCAGTCGCATTGCGCTGCTCAGTGATATCACTCAAACTGCCGGTCAAGCCCAGCAGTCTGTCATTTTCATCACACTCACGCTGTGCGTATAAGTCGATCCAGCGGAATTCACCCTGGGTGGTATTGAAGCGCAATTGCAATTTGATCGATTGCACGCGATCTTCCAGCAAATCTGCAAATGAGCAGGCGACTTCCTCACGATCCTGTGGATAGACGAAATGCAGCGCATTTTTCCCCAATGATTCTTCAATCGCATAACCCGTCACATTGCTCCAGGCCGGATTCAAGAACGTCCAGGCGCCGGTTTGATCGACCCGGAAAACAATTTCCTTCAGACTATTTACGACAGTCCGGTATTCCCGTTCACTGTTGGCGATTTTTTCCGCCATCCGCTTACTTTCAGTAATTTCTGTGCGGATTGCAATATATTGATAAGGCTGACCATCGCCATCCAGGAATGGCACAATCGTGGCATCCACCCAGTATTGCTCACCGGCTTTTGAACGGTTGCATATTTGCCCATGCCACACGCGCCCGGAGGTGATGGTTTGCCACAAATTGCTGAAGAAATCCAAGGGGTGATAATGCGAATTAATCAAGCGGTGATTATTGCCGATCAATTCTTCGCGCGAAAAGCCGCTGATCAGACAAAATTTATCATTGACATACAGAATATTGCCAGAGGTATCCGTTATGCTCACAATCGCATGTTGATCCATGGCAAAACGCTGGTTAAACAACTCAAGCCGGCTGGCTTCCTGTTGCTTGACCAAACTCGGCAATAAGGCCGACAGTCCTTCCAGATCCTCTTCCGCCGGCAATTGCAAACCGGTTTCATTATGTTCGAGCAAGGCCGCTGCCGCTTCGCGCAATGAGGCCAGGACACGATTGCGGCTGACAATATCGGCGCGCATTTTTTCATTCACAGAAGAGAGTTCAGATGAACTCATCTCCAAACTGCGCGAGCGCAAATCCAAGTCCCTGTCATACTGCTCATAGGTACTGTCAACGCGGTCAATAAAGCCCTGCAACCCTTCCAGGAAGGATTGCAATTCTGCAGGCAAGCCGGACTGTGAGCTGAGCTTTTGCGCCGCCTCAAGCAGCGCTTGCAACTCTTCGTCCGACTCAATGCCGCATTCGCGGCGCAGTTGCCGGTTCAGCGTGCGATGCATAATCTCAGGTTTCTGAAATCCAGCTGATGGTCATGGTTTGATTGTGCAAATGGCAAGCCCCGAGGAAAGTCGAGCCTGCAATTTCACCATTTGAATAAAAGCCCGTCACCGCTGTATTCTTGCCCAGCACATCGGCCACGGCTTCAATTTCCTCATCCACCCGATCCCCCATCACCAATTTGCGGCCGATACAAGAAACCAGAATCGCCAGGGCGTCGCCGTTAATCGATTTATTCCCGCGCTCATAGGCGGATTTGGCGGCGGTTTCCGCGCCTTCGATTAATTTATCGGTGGAGGAATGCATGAGTTTTAAATAGCCTTTGGGATCGATATCGCCAGCCAGCGTCAACGAACCTTGCGCTTCGTCTATGCCTAAAATCGTGCGGAAGATACCGCTCTTTTCCTGCTGCTCACCCAGCATCTCAAACGGGAACAGCAAGCCGGAGCCTGGCAGGTCTTTGGCGTAATCGCCCAGATAACGCTTATAGATATCGAGTGCGCTCTCGCCGTCCAACTCATAGAGCACGTTTTGATCGCAACGGGTGACTTTACGCGCCGGCCCGAATGGCTCCCAGCCGGCAAAAGTGCCATAGCTGAGCTGAACCGCTTCGCCATAAAAGCCAACGGCGACGATTTGATTATCCGCACTCTTTTCGGCGGAAATGGTCCAGGTTTGCCGGAATGCGCCGCCATCCGCCGCAAGTCCGCCGGAAATCGCCACTTCCTGCGGCAACACCGCCTCCATACCGGCAACCAGCGCGCTGCCATTGATGGCGACGCCTGTGCCAAACACCAGCACAGCACGCAAGCCTTCTTTGGGCAAGCCGGCGGCCACCCTGCTGCCTGCATCCTGCGAATCCTGCATCCCCATAATTTCCGTAGTGCTGCTGCGCACTTGCGCTGCGCCGAATTTAACCGCCGTCACTACGCAGGAGTTGTCATAGACGCGGTCAACTGCGATTTCCCCGGCAGTTGAGCAACCCGCGATCACAGTTTGCGGGAACTGTTTTTTGATCGCGTCAAATAATTTGGGGGATTCAAAGAAAGTAACGCCGCCAAACACCAATAACAAATCAGCGCCTGCAGCCGCCAATGGCGTCAAAGCGGCATCGAAATCGGCATTGGCCTTAATCTTGATCTGGGTGGTCTTCACATCAGTCTCCTTTGAAGATACTGCAAGCAAGTGATGTCAAGCCTGCGCTTCAAGCCGAAGAGACTCTTCCCGCGCACACCTGCAACTCTCACAGCAACAAACCGATATCATGTGCTGCATTCCAGGCGCAGGGATGTGGCGCCAGTGCGCTCCGGCCATCAGGCATGTCGGAGCATACTCCATGCAAGTTGTACTCTATATGAAATTAGGCGCAATGGGAGGGCTGCAGGCGTTTTTTTGAAAAAAAACCACTGCCGTTGCGCAACCCGCCATTTTTTTTGCCGCAAGCGGGACAGCCTGCCTGCAGCTGGGCGGATGTGCGCCTGCCTGACAGGGCAAAAAAAAAACCGCTCAGTTGAGCGGTTTTTTTGACATACATGTTTTGGCGGAAAGGGAGGGATTCGAACCCTCGATACGGGAGAACCGTATACTGGATTTCGAGTCCAGCGCATTCGACCACTCTGCCACCTTTCCTTCGGGTCGAAACGTAATCTGTTGATTACGTCGGAAAGCCAAAACTATAGCAGCCTGACTTCTGTTTGTCCAGAGAATCCAGCGATTTTCATCACTTTCTTTGGAACTCAGCCTTGCACAATGCAAAAGGCATTCAATTTGTTGCCATCCAGATCACGAAAGTAAGCCGCATAGAAGCTTTCGCCGCCACGGAAGCCGGGGCCGCCTTCGTCCGTCCCGCCCAGCTCCAGCGCCTTGTTATAAACTGCATCCACCTTTTCCTTGCTGTCAAACGCCAGCGCCACCATGACGCCATTGCCAACGCTGGCAGGCTTTTGATCGAAAGGTTTCAGGATGCCCAGGCTGGGGCTGCCCATGGAGTAACCCCATACATAGCCGCTTGGAAATTCCATCAAACGCTTGGCGCCATATAAGCCCAGCAATTCATCATAGAATTTTGCCGCGCGTTCCAGATCATTTGTACCTAAAGTGACATAACCGATCATTTCATAACTCCTGGTGGATGGTGGGGAGGGATGGGACAGGCCTGCCATTGCGCAGGCCTGGATTGCACTGCAATATCAGGGACGGATAACTGCGACTCCGCCCATGTATGGCTGTAAAACCTGGGGGATGCGCACGCTGCCGTCAGCTTGCTGGAAATTTTCCAGAATCGCCACCAAAGTCCGGCCAACAGCCAGGCCCGAACCGTTCAAGGTATGCAGCAATTCCGGCTTGCCTTGCGCATTGCGGAAGCGCGCCTGCATGCGGCGCGCCTGGAATGCTTCGCAATTGCTGACCGAGGAAATTTCGCGGTAGGTCTGCTGCGCCGGCAGCCACACTTCCAGATCATAGGTTTTGCTCGCCGAAAAGCCCATGTCGCCGGTGCACAGCGCCACCACACGGTAAGGCAATTCCAGTTTTTGCAAAATCTTTTCCGCATGGCCGCGCATTTCTTCTAACGCCGCATAAGATTGTTCCGGATGCACGATTTGCACCATTTCGACTTTATCGAACTGATGTTGGCGGATCATGCCGCGCGTATCGCGCCCGGCGCTGCCGGCTTCCGAGCGGAAGCAAGGCGTATGCGCGGTGAGTTTGAGCGGCAATTGTTCTGCCGCCAGAATCTCATCGCGCACCATATTGGTTAAGGAGACCTCTGAGGTTGGGATCAGGTACAGATTTTCGCCCTGCCCGTCCTGACCGCCTTTTTTCACCGCGAACAGATCTTCTTCAAATTTCGGCAGCTGGCTGGTGCCGCGCAGGCTGTCGCCATTCACGATATACGGCGTATAACATTCGGTGTAGCCATGCTCCGTGGTGTGGGTGTCGAGCATGAATTGGGCCAAGGCGCGATGCAAACGGGCGATCTGGCCGCGCATGACGGAAAAGCGCGAGCCTGTGAGCTTGGTGGCCGTCTCAAAATCCAAGCCCATCGCGCTGCCGATATCCACGTGGTCGCGCACGGTGAAGTCAAACACCGGCGGCGCGCCGACGCGCGCCACTTCCACATTTGCGCTTTCATCAACCCCTTCCGCCACCGATTCATGCGGCAGATTGGGCAAATGCATCATGAAATCATGCATGCGCGCCTGCAGCGCTGCTAATTTGACTTCATTTTCTTTCAAGGAATCGCCCAGACCGGCCACTTCAGCCATCAATTCGGCGGTGTCTTCACCCTTGCCTTTTTTGATGCCGATTTGCTTGGACAAAGTATTACGCTTGCCTTGCAATTCTTCAGTATGGGTCTGCAAGCCTTTACGCTCGCCTTCCATAGCGGAAAACGCAGCCACATCAAGCACGAATTTGCGGGCGGCCAAGCGTTTTTCCACGCTGGCGATGTCTTTGCGGAGCTGTTGTATGTCAATCATGGGAAAGCCGGAGTTGGATATTCAAAGCAAGGATTGTATCAAGGCTTGATGGCATGACGCGCTTTTATGCTGCAGCTTTTATCTGCAAACCCCGCACGCGCGCGCCGCCGCCCTTAAAAAGCACGGGGCCTGATTGTTGCAACCCCGCAAACAACAAGCCCGGCTGGCTGCCGGGCTTGTTGTTTTCTGAATGCGCCCGTTGACGGGGCGCCGCAACGCTTACTCCTTCTTAGGTTTCAAGTTGATTTTCAAGCCGCTTTGCATGAGCTGCTCTTTTTTCTTTTGCGCTTGCTGTTCGCTGCTGGAGACGCCCAGGAAATCGCTTAACCAGTCGCTGTTTGGCTTGGCCGCCGGAGCGCTTGCCGGGCTGGCGGCTGGCGCGCGCCAATCCATTTGCGGGGCCGCCACCGGCGCCGCCAGCGGCGTGCTGAGTTGCGGCGACAAGGTTTGCGCGCTGTCCAGAGCCGATTGCAAGGTGATGGTGGCTAAACGCGCCTGCGCTGCGCCCGGTGCGCGCACCGTGATGCTGACCCGCGCCTGGGTGCTGCTCTGGCCATCGCTCACGGTGTAGCTGAAGCTGTCCTCTCCCACAAAGCGCGGATTCGGCGTGTAGCTGTAGCTGCCGTCGCCATTGCGCTGCAGGCGGCCATTCTTCGGCTGCGCTACGCTCAGACTCAGGCTGGCGTTATCGACATCGCTCACCAGACGCGCCAGATCAATCCGGGCGCTGACGTCGCGACTGGTGACCAGGACTGCGTTTTGTGCGCCAGGGGCATCATTCACCGCCGCCACCTTGATGCTGACCGTGACCGGGGCCGAGGCGCTGGAACCATCCAGGGCGCGGTAGGTGAAGCTGTCCACGCCATTGAAATCGGCTTGCGGTTGATAGATGAAGCTGCCATCCGCATTCAAGCTCAGCGTGCCGCGCGCCGGGCCTTTCACCAGTTCGGCGCGCAAGACGCCATCCTGGCTCACGTCGTTTTGCAGCACGTTGCCGGTTATGGCGCGGTCTTCCTGCCCGCTGACGCTTTCCGGCGCCACCGTCGGCGCCGGCGCCTGCACTTGCAGGGTGAAGCGCTGTTCTGTCACGCCGCCCTGGCCATCCTCAACCGCAATCACAAATGCATGACTGCCGGCTTGCGGATCATCCCAGCGCAGGGCGCCGCTGTTGGCGTCGATTTGCGCACCCTTCGGCCCTTGCAACAGGCGGTAGCTGAGCGCATCGCCATCGCTGTCGGTGGCTTGCGCCTGATAGCTGAAGCTTTGCGCCAGCGGCATGCTGAGCGCTTTCACACCGATCACCACGTCGTCATAGTCGCGGTCGCCGCCGCCGGTCTGGTCTTCCCACGCCAGGCGGTAGCCGGCTGCGCTGTAACTCATGCGCAGATGGTCAAAGCCGTCCGGGTTGGCTTGCGCCAGCGAGAAGAACAACAAGGGGCTGCGATTGCCCAGATTATCCGGGTTGTCGCGTTTGGCTTGCGCCAGCGTGCTGTTTTGCACCATGTAGAAAGCGACATATTGCCCCGCGTCCAGCGTCAATTGCTTGACGGCGCCGGCCCCCTGGCCACTGCTGAACATGGTTTGCGCGCGCGCCATGGCGGCGCGCGCATAGCCGGCCTGGCCCGGCAGCAAGCTGCCGATGCGGCCTTGCGCATCATCCACCTGGTACAGGCCAAACTCGTTGTTATAGCCGGCGTTGCGTTCCAGCCAGCTGAAGTCGAGCACGGTCTTGCCGCCGGCCTGTCCCGCCACCTGGAACACGGTGTCCACATTGCGCACCAGGGTCAGGCTGTCCGGCGCGCTGCTGGTGAAGACAGGCGCATGGTTGACCGGGGTCACATTCACATTCACGCGCGCCACGCCGGAATCCAGGCTGCCGTCGTTGAGCTGATAGCTGAAGCTGTCCAGCCCGCGCCAGCTGGCGTCCGGGGTGTAGCTGAAGCTGCCGTCTGGATTCAAGGTCAGGCGGCCATGCGCCGGCTGGCTGATGATGCGTGTGCTCAGGCTGCTGCTGTCCACATCGCGGTCATTCGCCCGCACGTCGATGCGGATCGCGGCGCCTTGCGGCGTGCTGACTGCATCGTCTTGCGCCACCGGCGCATCATTCACCGGCAACACCGTCACAGCCAAACTCTGACGCGTGCTGGCGCTGGCGCCATTGCTGTTTTCTGTGGCGCGCGCTTCGACTTCCAGCTGCAGATTGCCGAAGTAGTCTTGCGGCGGGGTGAAGCTCAGGGCACGCCAATTCCAGCCGCTGATATCCACACTGCCCTGCCCTGCGCTGGCGCTAAAGCTGCGCACGCCATCGCTCACGCGGCTGCCCGCTGGCAGTTGATGCAGCCACAGCGAGAGGGTTTCGGAACCATCCTGATCAGCCAGCGCGGCGCTGATGGCGGACAGGCTGATCGGCGTGTCTTCCAGGCCGGTATTCACGGCCAGGGTTTCCGTCAGCGCGATATTGTCTATCATCGCGCCGCGTCCGTTGGAGTCGCGCAAGCGCGCTTCGGTGACGAATTTGAGCACTTGTGCGCCGCCTTTGCCGGTGAAGCTCAGGCTCTTGTTTTGCCAATTCAACGCACTCTGGCCGCTGGTCGGCTCGTAGGTGGCCAGTTTCTGCCCATCCAGATACACCGCGATGCGGGTGTAATCAGCCGGGAAGCCGAGGCGGCCGGCCAGATCGAAGGACAGGGTGTAATTCGCCCCGGCCTGGGTATTGATGCTGCGCTGGATGCCCAGGGTTTGGTGTCCCTGTCCCATGGCGTCATTCAATTCGAGCCAGTTCTTGCCGCCATTGGCGCCTGCGCGCACGATCACCATTTGCTTTTGCTGGTTTTGCATCTGATCGCCATCGCTCCAGATTTCAAAACCATTCCATCCGCCCTGGGACGGATCGCCGCCGCTGACCACGCTCCAGCCTTCCAGTGTGCTGCTTTGCACCAGAGTCGAGGTCGGGCTGTTGTTCGGCGCGCTTTCCCAGCCGGTGCTAAACACGCTGCGTTGCTGCGGGCCGGCAATCACCAGACTGGGCGCATCGGCTGCCGCCTGTAGCGTCAAACTGACGCTGGCCACGCCGGAATCAAGTTGGCCGTCATTGAGCTTGTAAGTGAAGCTGTCCGTCCCGGCCCAGTTGGCTTTGGGCTGATAGCTGTATGTGCCATCGGCGTTTTTGCTCAACTTGCCGTGTTGCGGCTGGCTCAGGATGATGACGGAGAGCGTGCTGCTGTCCACATCGCTGTCATTGGCCAGCAGATTGATGCTCAGGCTTTGATCTTCCACGCCTGTGGCCTGGTCGTTTTGCGCAAGCGGGGCGTCATTCACCGCACTCACGTCCAGCGTGATGGTGGCGCTGTTGGAATCGCCCTTGCCGTCATTCACTTTGTACGTGAAGCTGTCGGCCCCGAAGTAGTCCGGGTTCGGCACATACATCAGGCTGCCATCGGCATTGCGTGTGATGCGGCCATGCGCCGGGTCGCTCAACACGATCGCGCTCAGGGCGTCGCCGTCGGCGTCGCTGGCGTCCACCACGATGCGCAAGCTGCCGTCTTCCGCCAGGCTCAGGCGCATGTCTTTGGCTTGCGGCAGGCGGTTGCCGGAACTGATGTTCAGGCGCACCGTGGCCGGGCTGGAATCGAGCTGGCCGTCGTTCATCACGTAGCGGAAGCTGTCTTCGCCTATCCAATCCGCATCGGCGGTGTAGAGGAAGCTGCCATCAGCTTGCAGGCTCACTTTGCCATGCGCCGGCTGACTGAGGATGACGGCGCGCAAGGCGTCGCCATCGATGTCGCTGCCTTGCGGCTGCAGCTGCACGCTCTTGCCTTGCTGCAGGCTGGCTTGCAAATCGCTGGCGCTGGGCGCGTCATTGCGCGGAGTCACAACCACGTTCACCAAAGCAAGATTGGAATCGGCTCTGCCATCATTCACTTTATAGGTGAAGACTTCGGCGCCAAACCAGTTGGGGTTCGGGGTGTAGTGGTAGGAGCCATCGGCGTTCATGCTCAGCTTGCCGTATTGCGGCTGATTCACGATGATGATGCTCAGCGGGTCGCCATCGACGTCGCTGGCGTCAGCGCGGATGATGACGCTGCTGTCTTCCTCCAGGAACGCCACGATATCACGCGCCACAGGCGCATCATTCACCGGGTTAATCGTCAGGCTGACGGTGGCGGTATTGGAATCCAGGCTGCCATCGTTGACTTTGTAGGTAAAGCTATCCGCGCCAAAGTAGTTCGCATCCGGCGTGTAGCTGAATGTGCCGTCGGCGTTTTTCACCAGCTTGCCGTGTTGCGGCTGGCTGATAATCAGCATTGTCAAGGCATCGCCTTCGATGTCTGTCGCATCGGCGCGGATGATGACGCTATTGTCTTCATCCAGACGCGCCGTCACATCGGCAGCGCTCGGCGCATCATTCACCGGGTTCACCGTCAAGTTCACCGTGGCGATGTTGGAATCCGCGCTGCCGTCGTTCACTTTGTACGTGAAGCTGTCGGCGCCGAACCAATTCGCATCCGGCGTGTAGATCCAGGCCCCATCAGCGTTGATGCTCAGCTTGCCGTGCTGCGGCTGGCTGACGATGATGAGGCTCAGTGCGTCGCCATCCACGTCAGTCGCATCGCTGCGGATTTCGATGGAAGTATCTTCATCCAAGCGCGCCATGACATCCCGCGCGAGCGGGGCGTCATTCACCGGGTTGACTGTCAGGCTGACGGTGGCGGCGTTGGAATCCAGGCTGCCATCGTTGACTTTGTAGGTAAAGCTGTCAGCGCCGAAGTAATTCGCGTTTGGCGTGTACGTCCAGGAGCCATCGGCATTCATGCTCAGCTTGCCGTGTTGCGGCTGGCTGATAATCAGCATTGTCAAGGCATCGCCTTCGATGTCTGTCGCATCGGCGCGGATGATGACGCTATTGTCTTCATCCAGACGCGCCGTCACATCGGCAGCGCTCGGCGCATCATTCACCGGGTTCACCGTCAAGTTCACCGTGGCGATGTTGGAATCCGCGCTGCCGTCGTTCACTTTGTACGTGAAGCTGTCGGCGCCGAACCAATTCGCATCCGGCGTGTAGATCCAGGCGCCATCAGCGTTGATGCTCAGCTTGCCGTGTTGCGGCTGGCTCACGATGATGAGGCTCAGTGCGTCGCCATCCACGTCAGTCGCATCGCTGCGGATTTCGATGGAAGTATCTTCATCCAACCGCGCCATGACATCCCGCGCGAGCGGGGCGTCATTCACCGGGTTGACTGTCAGGCTGACGGTGGCGGCGTTGGAATCCAGGCTGCCATCGTTGACTTTGTAGGTGAAGCTGTCAGCGCCGAAGTAATTCGCGTTTGGCGTGTACGTCCAGGAGCCATCGGCATTCATGCTCAGCTTGCCGTGTTGCGGCTGGCTGATAATGAGCATACTCAGCGCATCGCCTTCGATGTCTGTCGCATCGGCGCGGATGATGACGCTATTGTCTTCATCCAGACGCGCCGTCACATCGGCAGCGCTCGGCGCATCATTCACCGGGTTCACAGTCAGGCTCACCGTGGCGATGTTGGAATCCGTGCTGCCGTCGTTCACTTTGTACGTGAAGCTGTCGGCCCCGAACCAATTCGCATTTGGCGTGTAGATCCAGGCCCCATCGGCGTTGATGCTCAGCTTGCCGTGTTGCGGCTGGCTCACGATGATGAGGCTCAGTGCGTCGCCATCCACGTCAGTCGCATCGCTGCGGATTTCGATGGAAGTATCTTCATCCAAACGCGCCATGACATCCCGCGCGAGCGGGGCGTCATTCACCGGGTTGACTGTCAGGCTGACGGTGGCGGCGTTGGAATCCAGGCTGCCATCGTTGACTTTGTAGGTGAAGCTGTCAGCGCCGAAGTAATTCGCGTCCGGTGTGTACGTCCAGGAGCCGTCAGCATTCACGCTCAGTTTGCCGTGTTGCGGTTGGCTGATGATGATCTGGCTCAAGGCATCGCCTTCGATGTCTGTCGCATCGGCACGGATGATGATGCTGTTTTCTTCATCCAGGCGCGCCGTCACATCGCGCGCGCTCGGCGCATCATTCACCGGGTTCACAGTCAAGTTCACCGTGGCGAAATTGGAATCCGCGCTGCCGTCGTTCACTTTGTAAGTGAAGCTGTCGGCGCCAAACCAATTCGCATTTGGCGTGTAGATCCAGGCGCCATCGGCGTTGATGCTCAGCTTGCCGTGTTGCGGCTGGCTGACGATGATTTGACTCAGCGCATCGCCTTCGATGTCTGTCGCATCGGCGCGGATGATGACGCTATTGTCTTCATCCAGACGCGCCGCCACATCGCGTGCAAGCGGCGCATCATTCACCGGATTCACCGTCAAGTTCACAGTGGCCACGTTGGAATCCAGGCTGCCATCGTTGACTTTGTAGGTAAAGCTGTCAGCGCCGAAATAATTCGCGTCCGGTGTGTACGTCCAGGAGCCGTCAGCATTCACGCTCAGCTTGCCGTGTTGCGGTTGGCTGATGATGATCTGGCTCAGGGCATCGCCTTCGATGTCTGCAGCATCGGCGCGCAGGATGACGCTATGGTCTTCATCCAGACGGGCGGACAGATCGCGCGCAATCGGCGCGTCATTCACGGCAAGAACGGTGAGGCTGATTTGCGCGGCCTGCGAATCGCTCTGGCCATCCGAGGCGACCCAGGTAAAGCTGTCGGCGCCGAAGTAATTCGCTTCCGGCGTATAGCGCCAGCCGCCCTTATCATCCAGCTCCACCTTGCCATGCGCCGGTTGGCTGACGATGCGATACGTCAGGCTGTCGCCCTCCTCGTCCTGCGCTTTCAGCACGCCGGAGGCGCTGCTGTCTTCATCCAGGCTGGCGGCGTCAGAATGCGCTTGCGGCGCATCATTCACCGCCTGCACCGTCAGATACACGGTGGCATTGCCTGAATCGAGTTGGCCGTCGTTGACCATATACGTAAAGCTGTCGCTGCCGCTCCAGCCGGCGTCCGGCGTGTACAGCCAGCTGCCGTCCGCCGCCTGGCTCAATTTGCCATGCGCCGGTTGCGTCACAATCCGTGAAGTGAGGACATCGCCATCAACATCGCTGCCGGCCAGGGTGAGCGCGAGCGGGCTGTCTTCGTCCAGCTTGAGCTTCATATCCTGCGCCAGCGGGGCGTCGTTGACCGGGGTCACGTCCAGACGCACATAGGCGGTTTGCGAGTCCAGTTCGCCATCGTTGACTTGATAGGTGAAGCTGTCGCCGCCAAACCAATTTGCGTCCGGGGTGTAGGCGTATGTGCCATCCGCATTCAGGGTCAGTTTGCCGTGTTGCGGCTGGCTGACGATGGTGGTGAGCAACTGCGTGCTGTCGATATCGCTGACCGGCAGGCTGATGCTGACGCTGCCGTCTTCGGCCAGGCTGTAGGCGTCATTCTTGGCCACTGGCGCATCATTCACATTCGCCACATCAATGGTGATGCTGGCGCTGGATTGCAATTTGCCGTCTGTCACCACGTAGGTGAAGCTGTCCGCGCCGAACCAATTGTTTTCCGGGGTATAGCGCAGCTTGCCGTTTTCCAGCGTGACAAAGCCGTGCGCCGGCTGGCTGAAGCTGACAATGCTCAAGGCGTCGCCGTCCGCGTCGCTGTCATTAGCCAGCACGTCCAGCGTGAGCGGGCTGTCTTCCTGTGCGGCGTAGCGGTCGTCTTTGGCTTGCGGCGCGCGGTTCAATTCGCTCAGTAATTTGACATCCGAGACAGTCAGGGAGCTGTCCAGATCGCCAAAGCCCAGCAAGTCAAAGGAGAGCAGCACGTCGCGTCCGCTGAACTCGGCGACATCCAGCACATAAGTGCGGCTGCCATCCAGATTGTTGAAGACTTGCATGCTGCCGCTGCCCTGATCCGGGCCGGATGCCTGCATATTCAAGAAAGCATCGCCCATCGTCATACCATCGATGTTGCGCAGCGCTGCTCCGCTGGCGGCATCGAGCAAAGCGACTTCAAATGCATCCGAAGGCCCTGCAATACTGCCGCTCTTGCCTGCTGCGGCTTGATACAGTTCACGGTTTTTCAAGGTGAAGCTGAGATAACGCTCGCCAGTATTGAGCTTGAAGGCTTGCTGCAAGGAGCTTTGCCGCACGCTGTCTTCGCGCAAGGTGGCGCCACTGGCGTCAAACGTGACCGCCCCTTTGCTCAGCCAATAACTGCCGGAGAGCAATTCGCCATTCGACAAGCGCGGTGAGATTTCACCCGGTTTGACCCAGATTGCAGCGCCAAGCGGTGAATTGCCGATATTCGCCGACGGCATGAGGCCGACCTGCAACCGATTAAACTTGACATCAGGCGCAGTCAGCGCACGCCAGGCGTCGCGTTCCTGCAAGCCGGGCAAACGACGCACGCCAGGCAGCAAGACGCCATTCATTAAACGCGCATGCTGGGTGCTGTCATCGAGGCCCAGCACATGGCCATATTCATGCGCTAACACTGTCAGCAGATCATAGCGGTTGACATTGCCTTCACCCAAACTCCAGTCGCTGCCCGGCAATTGGAAGAATTCCAGACTGTCTTGCGGCGTGGTGTCGGCAAACCACTGATAACCGGCAGCATCACGATCGAGTTTTATCACGATCACGCCATCGCGCGTCTGTTCGGTATACCCAAGGTCGTTGACAGGCAAATCAGCCCATTCCACGCGCACTTTATCCAAGCGCGCGGCAGCTTCTTCGCCCAGCAGGTCGCGCCAGGTCTGACGTGCGGCTTGCGCCAACATCTCCAATTGCTGCTGCGGCGTCAGTCTGCCAGGCGTTGCTGTCGCCAACACCGGCGTCTGCACGCTCGCGCCGGCCACCGGGGTTTGCAGTTGCACCTCAGCCAGCAGGCTCTTGACTTCGACGCCATCGCTGCGGTACTGCTTGAGAATGCGCGCCTGACCTTCTTTAACTTCCACTTCCGCGCGCAAAATATCACGCCCGCCGTCGTCGTCAATCACCCAGACATTCAAGTCGTACTTGCCGTCTTTCTTCAATTCCAGCAAGAGTTGCGGATTGCTGGTGGCGCCGCCAGGCGCAGCAGCGCCATCCAGCTCCCATTCATATCTGAAAGTGTCAGTCAAGGATGGATCCACTTGCTCAATTGAGAACAAATACTGATCTGCTGACTGCCTGATGACATGCATGCGCTGCGCTGCCGGAGCCACATTTTGCACCTGCAATGAACGTGTCACCGTATCTGTCACCTCGTCCGCGCCGCCGTTCAAACCTGGCCGCACCAGCATCACGCGCAAGAACATATCATCGACCGGGGTGCCGCTTGGATCATCGTCAGGCACGCTCACTTCAAAATCAAAATTCCCGTGCAAACTGCCAGCGTCAACCTGCAGTTCATAACGTTGCGCAGGGCGATCGCCCCACTGCACCATGACCCAATGGGTGTCCAGATTGACGCCCCAGGCGCTGCCGCGCAAGTGCACAGTCTGACCTTCCAGGAAGGCGTTCGCAGCCAGATCCAGCTGCAAGCGATCCAGCACCGGCAGCGGCGTCGGGGTCGGCGTCGGGGTCGGCGTCGGCCCCGGTGTCGGCGTCGGGCCGGGTGATGGAGTCGGGCTTGGGCTTGGGTCTGGCAGCACATCGGCATACACCGTGCGCACGGTTTCGCCCAGATCATCGTCTTTGACGGTCAGTTCAGCGCGATACACGCCCGACATGCTCAAGGTCAACGCGTCAACCGTCTTGGCGTCCGAACTGCCGATTAACTGTCCCATCGGGTTATACACCTTCCAGGAATAGGTCAAAATTTCCTGATCCACCGCACTGGGATCCCGCACTTCAGCCGCCGGCGCAAAGATATCGCCAACGCGGAACACGCCGCTGCCCAAAGGCGTAACTTCCGGCGCGACATTCTTCACCACAATCGAGGTCGATTTGCTGTCTTTGCCGGTGTCGTCATCTTCATCTTCAACCTTGATCACATACGTATCCCGATGCGTGCCGGGGGTATCGTCATCTTTATATCGATGGCGCAAAGTGAGTGTCTTGATGTCGTAATAATTCAAATCAAGGGTGGTAATTTCACCATCGCCCCAATCGACCTTCAATTTGTGGCTGTCTTCCTTGCCCCAATCAAAAATCCGCACATTCAGCACAGCTTCCTGATTTTCCAGAATTGTGCTGGAAGCCAGTTCGACACGCAGACGCGGCGCAGAATTTTCCACTGTCGCCTCACCTTGCTTGCGATCATGGCCGCCTTCGACGTTGTAGGCCAACACTTTGACTTTGTACTTATCGATAGGCGTGGCGGTCGGATTGTCATCCATATAGTCATGCGCGGCGACAAAATAGCCCTGTCCCGGAGGCACGGTAATGACTTCCGGATCTGCACCGGTTCCCCAATCCACTTCGACTTTAACCGGAGCATTCGGGTCACCCTCATTGGTGAGGGTGGCGCCAACGGTAATGCGTCCCCCTTCCAATACCTTGTCACTGAGCATATCCAGATTGCCCATTGTCAGCTTGGGCGGGGTGCTTAAGCGGACATTATCGACATAGGCTTTGCCGACTCCCATGTATTCAAAGCGGAAACGCCCGGACTTGCCCCACAATTGACTCGGGATCGGGATATTCACTGCCAAGGTTTCACCGTTATGGCCACCCTGAGTGTCACTGATCAGGATCGGCGCGCCAACCTGCGCGCCGCCCTTTCCATCCTGCTCTTCAAAGTACAGCCACAAAGTACCCAGATCGCTGGCCTTGTTGCTGACACCAAAGCTGAAGGACAGATTGTCCTTGCCTTCAGGGAAGTACATCCAATTGTGTTGCAGCGTCTCCTTATGCTTCAGGGTATAGCTGTAGTTGATGAAGCGCTCTTGAATAAAGAGCAGCGTTTCGCCGATCTCACTGGGCGAGAAGTCGCGCTTTTTAATCTTGTCGCCGACGCGCTTGAGGTACTCCCTCAAGTCATTGAGTTGTTGCACAAAGACCCCTTTGGCGTCTTTAAGCTTCTCAATCACTTCGTTGACTTTATTGTATGACTCCAAAATGCCCGAGATATCAATCTCGCCATTGCCCAGGTTTCGCACCACTTCCTGAATCTGTTCAGAGGCTTCAATCGCAGTCTTGATCACGGCTTCAAAGGCGTCACGCGTAGGCTTGGTCAACTCCAAACCTTTCTCCACCGCCCACTCGCCGACCTTGCCCCAATCAATCGACATGGACAGATTGCCGCCTTGATTGACCTGGGTTTCTGCTTTCACCCCGCCCTGGAAAGCCCAGCCCGGCAACTCCAGCCATGTCGGCTTATAAATCGGGAAGCGCCCCAGGAAGGGGTTCTTGCTGGCCTGGAAATCGCCATTGAAGACAGTCGGCACCACCTCATCATATTTACCGAATTCAGTGTTGTCCTCCGTCACCGGAACAGTTTTGATGGCCTCGCCCGGCGGCTGCGCATTCTTACCGCCGCCTTGCAATGAGAAGGCCCAGCCTTCGCGTATGCCTTCCCACGACACATTGCGATCGGTGTCATAGGCAAACTTATCTTTCTGCGAACCTTCATTGGAACGGTACCAGGCGCCGCCAGGAGTGCTTTCTTTCCATTCGACCATCCCTTCAGGCGCTGGCGTGGCGCCAATCTTGAAGTTGTACTGTTGCTGCGCGGCATAATCAATGATGCTGCGCCAGATACGGTCATTACCGGAAGCGAACGGATCGCGTTCATGCACGCTGTCGTCGAGCGCCAGATCAACTGTCCCCATATACCAGGTCTGCACCCGGCTGTGAGGCAAGGCAATGCCGATTTTGCCCACTTTCTTACCCAGATCAAACACCTGATCTTTTTGGAAAAAGGCGCGGCCATCCAGTTTCAGATTGATATTCGCCCCCGCGATCTTGCGTCCATTCGGCGTGAATGTCGTCCCCTTACCCGGGTTGGCTGAGGCTTCTTTCTCTTCCCCTTCGAGGTCGGATTGATAGCCTTCACCGCCATCCAAGCCCAGGGTTTGATAATAGTTATCCGCAAACGCGACGTTTTCCCACACGCGCACATTCGGGTCTTTGAAATCGCTGTAATTGATTTTTTCGTAACCAATCGCGGTCAAGCCCTTGGCGGCGTATTTCAGTACTTTGGCGCCAAGTTTGAAAGCAACTTTCAGCGGTCTGAACAATCTGGGCAGCACTGCCGCTTTTTGCAGCATCAGGCTGGAGGATTCAATAATCTGCTCCACCAGTACGTCCAGAGAAGGCTGGGCGTAATCATGCGGGTCCAGCGTGGTCATCTGGATATCCTTCTTGGCCGGGAAATACTTGCCAAGACGTTGAATGATTTCGCTGTTGACGCCGGTGCCACGGCTGTGGCCGATGAACTGCATCGGCGAAGCCAGCACTTTGCCGCTGCTTAAGCGATCAATTTGCAGAATATTCGCAAATGAGGCGTCGGCCGCCGCTTCGGCAAAGCCGGAATCGCTGATGCCCGAATCCAAAATCCAATCCGTAATCAACACCAATGGGCGTCCCTGATACTTCGCAATATCCGGCCCGACCGGTTTGCCTTCCGGCGTCAGCCATTGGCCGGTTTGCGGATTGATATGCAGCACCAAGCCGCCGCCGGCCTTGGCGATCTCGCGTCCGATGGCCGCCATTGCGGTCACGGTCGGATCCGGATCCGGTTCCAGCTCCGAGGCGCCTTTTTCGGGCGAAGAACTGGTGTAAGGCGGTTGGAAGCCATGTGTCAACACAGTCACCGAAGAGAAGTTGCCGGTGTCCGTTTTAACCGGCTGCGTGTAAAAACGATGCACTTCGCGCCGTTTTTCACCCGTTGCGCCAATCGTCTCCACCGCCCAGTAATAGGTCTGGCCGGAGGTCAGGCGATGCTCTTTGTCGAGTTTGAATTCAAACTTCGTCTTGCCTTTCGGCACTTCAATTTCCTTGGTCAAAATCCGGTTCGGATTGACATCCCCTTTGAATTTATCCTTGATGATGTCACGCACGCTCTTTTGAATCGCTTCATCCTCAATGCGTAATAACTGATCATCATCGTCCGGGAATAAGCCCTGGCCAGGACCATAGGTGCTGACGTACAGCGTCATCTTGGTGACAGGTTCTTTCTCGTCGATCTTCCATTTGAAGGTCGGCTCCAGATTGCTGTCCTCATCGCCGGACTCAAGCGCCAGATAGTCATCCGACAAGGCGGCGCCATAAATCCAGGCGAAGTATGTGCCGTTCTCACCGGTAGGATTGTTGTAGCGCTGCGGCTGAATCTCCGGCTTGGGAGCATAGCCGCCCCGTGAAAGCTGGGTCTGATCGATCGGCACGCGTAATGAAATACCGGTGGCGCGCGCGTTCAATGCTTCACGGATCACCGCTGCCGGATTCCACACAAACAATGCGTTGTATGAACGCGAAATGATGTTGGAATTCGGATCGTTCACCGCTTCGTCATACACAAACGCGGTGGCGAACATGGCATTCCCATTCGCCGACAAAGCCAGCTTATCCAAGGCCACACCCGGCATCGGCGTAGTGACGCCAAGGAAAGTCGGATTTTTGAATGGATCTTTAATGATGCCCAATTTACCGCCGATTTGGGTCGTCATAAATTGATCATCAAAGCGCAGAACAGATTCAAAGTCAAAATTATAATCGGCCACCAGCGCATACTGTTCACCCTGGTAGGTGTAGTACACCACGCCGTTGGCGCGCTGAATATCGGACAGGAACTTGTGATAGAACCAGTTCTGCTCCGCCGGTTTCATGACAGTGTGCTTGAGTTCCGGATTCCCCTGCAAATTGCCGGTCTTCTCATCCCGGGTAAAGCGGATCGAGGCCAGGCCGGAACGCACATCGCGCGAATTGGTCAGCAGGAACGTGCCGGGGTCATCTGCGGATACGATGTAATTCGGCCCTTTACCGCGATTGCTGCCCAAAGAGGTCAGATCAATCTTTTGCAATGCGCCCTCTTCCAACTGGCCCGGGCTGTCCGGATCATTGCTGATGCGTTTGGTGTCGATCACAAACACATCGCCCGGATCATAGTCGCCATACTGTCCCAGCGTCGTGCCCATGCGCGGCGCGGTAATAGCCAGATAGCGATCGCTGTTGATCGCCAGATCCAGATAGGCGTTTTTAGCTTCAGGCAAGCCTTTGATCTGCTGCTGTTGTTGCAGGAATTGCGGATCACGCGGATCAATATTGATGCGCATCAGACGGCTTGGCGTATCGCCCATTTTGTAGCGGCCGCCTTCGAGCACATACAACCAGCCCCGGGTTTCATCGGAGGCAAGCGCAGAAATATTGGCTTTCGAGCCTTCAATCTGGATCGTGCGCAAGACCACATTGCGCAAGGTATCCATCATATACACCTTGCCATTGCGCCCGGCAATATACGCCACCATTTGATTATTGGCGTAAATCACGGAATCGGCTTTCGATCCCCACAATTCCAGCGGGCGCCCAGCTTCGTCTTCGGTGATGCGCCTGAGCAGCCCAAGATGTGAACTGTTGCCAGCATCGCCCAATTCCTGACGATAGACATTGATCGCATTCGCTTCAACCACAAGCCCGGTTTGCACCTTCATACCTGGATCAATTGCATTGCTGGTGACGCCGCTTTCAGCCCAGCCCATCACGCCATCTTTGAATTCACGCGGCAGCATTTCAACCTGGATATAGTGCTCGCCCAGCAGCAATTCCTTGGGCAAATCAACATCCGCAGTGAAATTTCCGCCCGGATTGAGCTTGGTTTGCACCACTTTCCACAAAATCCCGCGCTCCGGCCCATCGAAACCATGCATAGGCTCAGACAGCATGCCCTGATTCTTAGGCAACACCCAGATTCTGTATTGCGCATTCTGACTGACCTCCGCCGGTACATTGGTGGAGACTTCCAGATGCATCTTATTACTATCGATATCAAAGCTGAATTTATTGATCAAGGGCGACTTGGCCACATCCAGCTCCGGCAGCGGCACATCAACCTTAATCGTGCGGCTTACCGGATCTTCAATCAGGGTCACCTGTTTACGCTGGTATTGGCCGTACTTGGTGTAATTCAACGCCGAGACATTGGAATGCAGCGAGTAGAGCAGACGGCAGCTGTCAGCTAACACCCCCATCGGGGTCATCGCGATCTGGTAAATATCATTCCACAGCGCTTGCCAATTCAGCAAGACAGCGCGGCCCTGGACTTCGCCGGTGTCATCATTGCGTTCTTCCTTGGCGCTGCAGACAATCACCGCGCCGCCATTACGGAAGCCCGGATAAGGCGGACTGGCGGTGCGGGCAATCCCATCGGCCCCGATATAACCATCATCCAATACCCACCAGGTTTCATGCGCCACGCCATTCTCATCAAAGATTTGGCCTTTTTGCATGAAATACACTTTGCTGCCAGGCTTATATTGCTTGGGCTGGCCGGTGGCCGGATCTATCGGCGCCTGAATCGGGATCGCCAGCTGCAACACCCCATCCAAAGACTTGCCGCCCAGATCAATGTTCATGCCGCCCAATGTATCGAGCACATGCGGCGCAGGCAGGGCCAGGGGCGGATGCGCCAAATCCATCGGCGTGACAGTCACGGTGGTGTCGGACGGCAACATGCCGGCCCCGATCATGACGGTATTGCCTTGCGCATCACGCACCGCGCCGCCATCTTTGGCGCTGAGCACAGTCGGGCCGTTTGAGGGAACCTCGACCCGTAATTCAATATTGCGCTGCTGGCCTTCATTGATGATCGAAACCACAGCGACGCCGGAGCGTTTGGCGTACACAATGCCATCGGCAGAAACTTCCGCCACACTGGCGTCACTGATGAAATATTGGGTGCCTTTGCTTGCCGCGCTCAAGGCCACGCCTTTGAATGAAGTCACTTTCAAGCTGCGACTGCCATTCTCAACCGGCAAAATCACCGCCTTTGGATACACATCAAGTTCATAGCCTTCGCTATTGGTTTGCACCATACTCCATTCGTCGCTGACGCTGATCACATTCACCGCGCTTTGGCCGCGCGCGCTGACTTGGACAATCGCCCGCCCTTCACTGCGCGCGAGCATGGAGCCATCCGGCTTAACTTGCAGCACGCTATTGTTACTGCTGCTGATTTGCAAATAAGCAGCCGGCAAAGTGACATCTGCCTCATCGGCAAAATCGCCTTTAACTTCCAACAAGGCAGAAGAGCCGGTCGCCAGATTCGGCAAGCGCGCCAGATTGATCCGCTGCAGCCGTGCATCGCTGACTTTGATTTTCAGCGCAATCACCGCGCCGGCGGCAAAACCGTCATCCGCTTGCAAGCGGATTTCAGCGTCGCCGGCATAGCCGGCTTGCGGTTCAAACAAGAGCGATGCGCCATCCGCACTGAGCTTGGCCACGCCATGCGTGGCGCCCAGGATATTCCAATACAGCTTATCGCCTTCAAAATCCTGCGCCACGGTTTGCAAACCGAATTGCCGCGCCAGATCAACGTGGGTCATCAATTGCGGCAACTGCGGATTGACTTGCGGCGCCAGATTGGTCTGGAAGCCCAGGTTGGCGAACAGTAATTGACGGTCGCTGTCATTCAGATTGCCGTCGCCGTTGAGATCGGCCAACAGATCCGCCGCGCGCCGCGCATCTTCCCACGCCACGCTGTCCAAGCCATTAATCTTGCCGTCGCGGTTCATATCGCCTGCCAGCCGCACGCGCAAGCTGGCTGCGCCAGCCCCTTGCAAGCGCACCAATTTCAAGCCGGCCTGGGTAATACGCACCAGGGTGGTCAACTTACCGTCATGGACGCTCTGCCCCAATACTGTGCCGCCCAGCACTTCCGGGGTGGCCCCTGTGGTTTCCAGGGCCACAATCAATGCGCCGGCGGCGCCGGGATGGCGGATGGTCGAAGCCAACTCACTGTCACGGATGGCAAAGCTGATGTAATCCCCCGCTGCGCCCACCACACCTTGCCATAAATTGGCGTCCGGGCTGGCGATCCAATCCACCGCCGCGCCCAAACTGGCGCGCAGCGCTTGATTGAACATGCGCCCGTCATCCAAATAAGCATGCAAACGGCCTTGCTCATTCGCCCCCATGCTGCGCGCCAGCAACAGGCGACCGTTGGCGTCATATTGGTACAGCCAGGTTTGCGTCACGCCGCCGCTGATGGCGGTGACGCGTTCAATCCGGCCTTTCGCATCGCGCACAAAATTGATGCTCTCGCCGGTATTGGTCGCCACCACGCTGCTGTCAGAAACCAGCCAGCGCACGCCATCGGCAAATTGGATCTGCTGCAACTTGCCATCAGCGTCCAAGCGATATTCCGCGCCATCCGGAGCCCGCAAAACAAATACATCCGGAATCCAGGGTAAGCCGCTTCCTGCCTGATACAACTTCCGTCCCTGGATCTGAATCTGGTCAGGTTGCGCCAAGCTGCCCTCAAACGGCGCCCCCATATGCGCCACCAGACTCCAGCCTTGATCGTTTTCAAACACCGCCCGGTACACATCCGGCGCGCCAGGCTCGGAAGATAAGGGCGCATGCGTGGTGGCCAGTTTGAAACTCAGGTTTTTCGGCAAACCGCTATCGCCAGCCGCCAATGCCTGCAACCAGACGCGCGCGCCCTCTTGCCACGGCGCAGCTGCGCCTTGCGCAGTCTTGGCAGGTTGATCATGTGAAAGGTTGAAATTCAGGCCCGGCAAACGCCAATTGCCAAAATCAGCGCGCAGATTGCTGTGGTCAAGCTGCAGTAAGCGATTGAGCGCGAATTCATGTCCGCCCAGCATCACGCGGGTATCCTGCGCCAGTTGTTGCGAATAGGCTTTTTGCGCGCTGTCGATCACGATCATGGATTGGACTTCGCTATTGCGTCCTGCCAGATCCCAGACTTGCAAGCGCAATTTGTACACGCCGTTTGTCAATTGCGCCGGATCAATTGCGGCAAAGTCCTGCACGCTATTGACGTTTTCAGCATTTTTCTCGCCCGCGCCTAAGACGCGCCAGAAATTTCCATTGCCGCTGGCAATTTCCAGACGCCAACCCAGCCACTGCATTTCCTGCAGACTGGCGCTGAGCTGGAATGCATCGCGCACAGTAACCGGGGTGCTTGTTGCGCTGGAACCTTGCAACAGACCGGCCCAGGCCAGTTGCGGGGCGGCGCTATCCTGTGGATTTTTGACCAGCACACGTTTGACGAGGGTGCTGCTAAACCCATCCACATCTGTGGCGCGCACCTCAATTTCCACAATCCCGGGCGCGCTTGGCGCCAGGCTTAAACGCCCCAAGGCGTCCAGACTGGCGGCGCGCCAATCGGCGCTGCCAATCGCACTGCCGCGCACGCGCACGCTGATAGCATCTATCTCGCCATAGCTGTCAGCGCGCACCGTGGTCAACACAGTCTGTCCAGGCAGTACCGGCGTTTCCGGCGTGGTTGCAATCAAGATGTCGGGCGCGCCGGCGTCTGCCTCTGCCACCACACGCAAGCTCATATTCCCGCTCTGGCTGTTATGGCCATCGCTGACGGTGACGCCGATCACATAATCGCCCACCTGCCCCGGGCCTGGAGTCCAGCGTAAACGTTTTTGTGCTGCGTCGTACACTGCGCCTTGCGGCAGATTGCTGAACTGCACTGTCAAAGCCGCGCTATGGGCGGCGCCATCCGGATCGCTCAGATTCAGCGCGCCCTTCTGCGCTGCGCCAAACGTGACCGGCAGACTCATCTCCTGTCCAACTTGCACGGCGTGGCGGCTGACCTCAATGCGCGGGATGCGATTCACATCAAATACCCGCACCTGCACTGTACGGGTGCTGTCGAGCTTGCCATCCGAAACTTTAAAAGTGAAATTGAACGGACGATCATTCTGGCTCAGGTTATCCACGGTGGCGGCATCCGGCGTCCATTCAAAATAGCCGGTGGCGGGGTCAAACTGCACGCCGGCGGGGGTATCCGCAGTGCGCACCAGCGAGTATTGGAGGCGATCCGCATCCGCGTCATCAGCACGCACTGTGAAATTCAGGGTCTGCCCTTCATCCACCAATTGCAGCGGCAGCGGCAACAGCACCGGCGCCTGGTTGGTGTTGGCGACATTGATCTCAAACTCTTGCTGGAAGCCGGTTTGCCCGTCGCCTGCGCTGATGCTGAAGCGGTATTGGCCCGGTTGCATGGTCGGGCCGGTATGGCTTTGCGCCGCCAGCAAAGTCGGGATCCAACGCAATCGGAGATGGGTTTCGCCATCGCGATTGATCACTTCCTCGACCTGCATACCTGGCGGCAAGCTGCTGCTGCGCCAACTCAATCCATCAAAATCTGCATCCAGCATGCGCAAATCCAGGCTCAACGGCACGCCTTCCTGTGCGTCCAGACGCTGCAATGCGGCAGCCGGCAATTCACGTCCGTTATATTGCAGCATGGCTAATTGCGGGGCCTGATTGGCGCTGCGCACGACAATACGCAAATTGTGCGAAGCCTGGTTGGGTGTCGGCGTCTGCCCCGGATTCGGCGGCAGACCGGCGTCTTGCGGCCCCAGTCCGCTGTCGCGGACTTGTAAAGTGATGTCGTAGCCGCCCAGGTCTGCCTCTCCCGGCGTCCAACTCAACAAAGCCTGGCCATACTGCGGCAATGGGGTCAGGGTAGCCCCGACTGGCAAGCCCTGTGCAGCGAATTGCAAAGCGTCCTGATCCATATCGGAGACGGATATCGCAACTTGCAATGCCTGGCCCGGAATCGCGACAACTTTGCGCGGCGCCGTGATGACCGGCGCTTCGCTATCGCTGCGCACAGTCAGCACAAACCGGTGAACCTGCGTCAGAATCTGATTCTGATCGCCATTCCCGTTATCACGCGCAGTCACGGTAATGGTGTAATCACCCCGGTCATTCGCGCCTGGAGTGAAGCGCAGCAGGCCGGAAGCGCGGCCCGGCTGTCCCTGATCTGCCGCCTGATATGTGGCAAAGCGCGGCACGCCGTCCACCGTCAATTGCACCGCATCGCCATCCACATCCAGCGCGGACAAAGGAATTTCCAGCGTTGCGCCCTTGTTCATGGTGACATTGCTGATATTGCCGAATTGCGGCGCGCGGTTGGCGTTTTGCACCACGATTGGCAAAACCAGCTGGCTGCTCTTGGCTTCTCCAGTCCCATCGCCGCTATCAGTGGCGGTGACAATCACCTGATATGAACCTGCCTGGTCATAGCCCGGCGTCCACAAAATCTCCATACTCTCGCGGTCAAAGCGCGCGCCTGCCGGCAAACCGCTGACGTCATATGTCACGCTGGCGCTTGTGGTCGGCATTGCGCCGCTGACCTCGCCAGGACGGGTGATGCGGGTTTGCGGCTCGAACTCTGGATTGTCCGGGTCAAATGCAAACACCGAAACGCGCAATGGCTGGCCTTCCAGCAAATGCCATGTCTGGGCCGGATCAAATACCGGCGCGGCGTTGGCGTTGATGACTTCAATCTCCACATCGCGCGTCACCGACGTCATCAGCGGGCCATTATCCGACGGATGCAAAGCGGTCAGGGTCAGCGGCACTTTAAATACGCCATGCTGGTTATAACCCGGGGTCCATTCAAGCCAGCCGGTTTCAGCATTCAAACGGGCGCCCGCAGGCAACCATGCCGCGCTGTAACGCAAACTGATCAGCGAACCATCCAGCATTTGCAAACCGCCCGGCATCGCGCCGGCCAGCTGCAAGCCCATTTTTTCGCCCTCGCGCACGGTCTGGCGCGCCGGTTGCGTCAACACCGGTTTAGCGTAAGCCTGGGCGACAAAGACGTTAAACCGCTTCTCCACATTCAAGCGGCCATCGCTGGCGACAATCGTGACATCACGGTATACGCCTGCCTGGTCATAGCTCGGGGTCCATTGCAACATGCCGCTGGCGGCGTCATATGTCGCGCCAGGCGGCAGATTGCGCACAGTGACGCTGACCGCCTCGCCGTTCGGGTCCGAGCTGAGAATTGGCAAACTCAGCGTCGCCCCTTCTTTCACATACAAATCTTCGATGCCGCTCAGTTGCGGCCCGATATTGCCGCCTTCGACCCCGATCATAAAGCGGCGGGTGCTGACTCCGCCCCGGCTGTCTTGCACGCGCACCACGATTTCTGTGTCAATCCGGGCATTCGCGTCCGGCGTCCATCGCAAGGTGGCTCGATTGGTATAAACATTCCCCTCGCGCTTAACTTCATTTGAAGGGGTGATGCTCATGCCGGCAGGCGCTTGCACCAGTTGCCAGTAGAAGCGCGTGCCGTCCACATCTTCCGCCCGCAAATCAAGGCTGAACGGGCTGCCCACCACAGCCTGACCGAGGAACATTTGCGGTTCAAACGGCCCTTGATCGGCATACTCTGTCGGCGCATACAACTGCGCCGGGGTATTTTGCAACGGCGCCGCATACACGCCGACGCCAAGGTTGAATTTAGGCAGGATAGGATTGCTGCCCATCACCTGCGCGCTGGTCACACTGACGCCCTGCGCTTGCATACTGGCGCCGCTGCTTAATTTACCGCCGGAAGCCTGCAAGGCTTGCGTCAAATTGATCAGCCACAGTCCGTTTTGCTCACCGCTGCCGCGCGTTGCATTGGCGATGCTGTCGCCGAAATAGCGCCCCGGATCCAGCAAAAGCATCAACGGCCCGTACAAATCATCGGTTCCGATATTGGTGATCGTCACGTCATACGTCACCGTGCCGCTCAAACGATCCGCACGAGTGTTGCTGTATTCGATACGCAACTGATTATTCATGTTCAGCAGCGCTGTAAAGGTGGAAATGAAGTTGTTTTCCATCTTCAGCCCGCTACGGCTGGTGAGATTTTTGGATACTTCAAGCTGATATTGACCAGCTTGCAGGTTTTCAAAAGTCAGGGTGGCGGTTTTGCTTTGCGCATCCCATTTGATTTCCTGCGGAGTAAGCGTCAGACCTGGCCCGCTTTGCCCATCCTGCATAATCAAGCGGTAATTCGCCACATTCCTCACACTGCCGGGATCACTGGCGGTGGAGTCGTTCATGAATTGATCAAAGCTGACAGTGATTTGCCGCAAAGGCAATGGCAGCAGCGCACCATCAGGCACACTGACAGCTTGCACCAGCGGCGCGCGCGCTGCGGTGATTTCATCCACGCGCGTGCTTTGCGCGAGCAAAATACGGCCATCCCCAGTAGTCAACAAGGCTTCGCCACGGGTGCCGCCACGCGCCACCTGCAAAATGTTTTTGCTGCGCAATTCCAGCATCCACAATGCCGAACCATGTTCCGGCGCATTCAATCCAGGCGACACCGGGCGCTGCAATGTATTAGCCGAGAGCAGCAACAAGCCTTCCAAATTGGAGCCTGCCTGACCAAAAGCCATACTATCGATCACACCATTAATCTTATATTCCAGCTCAGCGCGGCCACGATGCGCGCCGCTCATCGGGAAAGACAATATCTCGCTTTCTGCAATCGCCAAGGCCGACGCCACCACGCTGCCGCTCCAGCGCACCGCCCACAGGCGGCCATCCGGACCAAAGGCCAGATCGCCCACGCGCGCATTACTGAAATGACGCCATTGGCGCGCCACATCGCCTTCATTCGGGTTGAAAATCTCAATGCCGGCCCCGGAGCTGACATAAATCTCACCAGTCAAGGGATGCACCGCCAGGGCATGCGTGAGCGGAATCCGATTCGGTCCCTGCATGCGCCGCAGCACCGAACCGCTGCGCCAATCGACTTGCATCAATTCATTGCCCGTCATCACCCATAACTGACCGCTGACGTCGAGCGCCATATCCAGCACCGGCTGATCAAGCGTAAATTGCGGGTTGCCCGCCCGGCCGCCATCTTTATTGACCAGATACACTTGATTGCGCTGCGCGCCGGCAGACACCAGGAAATGCTGATCCGGCAACTCAACCATCGCCAACGCGCCGATTCCTGCGCTGCTGCTGTTAAAACCGTCAAACAGCCCGCGCGCAGCAAAAGGCGCCAGCACCGTTTGCAAATCAGCATTGACCGCCACGCCAGGCAGACCTTTGCTTGCATCAGCAAACAATGGATTCGCCGGGTAGTTGCGATTTTCGGATGGGGCCGGGGTTTGCGCGGATTGCGTCACGCTGGCGTTACTGCCTAAGGCATCGAGCATCTGTTGCCGGCTGCCGTCGTCCGGCAGGACGGCGTTGACCACTTGCGCCGCTTCCGAGTTGCCGGCGTTGTCGGTGGCCACGGCCAGGAATTCATAGCTCATGCCGGCGCGTCCGGTAAAGACCGCCTGGCCGGCTGCGCCTGCGCTCTGGCGCTGCCAGATCTTGAAGTCGCCGCCGTTTTCCGCCACATACACGGTGACATGTTTGACGCCGCTGGCGTTGTCTGTCGCTTTCCATTTCACATCAAACACCGGATTGCCCTGGACATCATTGCCCAGCGGGGTGGCGGCCACTTGCGTGGCCGGCGACTGGACGTCGAGTTTGTAGGCGATGCTGTCGGCGTCGGCGGGCGGCGCATCGTCAATCAGAATGCGTGCGCCGGCTGTCACGCTGGCGTTGCTTTGCGCATATTCCGAGGTGCGGATGGTGTAGCTGGCGAAACCGCCGCGCGCGCCATCTTCGCCCAGCAAGCCGCGCAGGGCGTCGCGCAGCACTTCGCCCGAATCCGGGTCAATCGCTTGCAAGAGCCAGGTGGCGATGCGGGTTTGCGCATCCACCCCGGCGGATACGCGCAGAATAAAGCCTTTGCTGGCGGTAAAGTCAAAGTCGCCCTGGAAGTTGGCGCGATCCGCCGGCAGGTGGATGTTGATGTCGCCCACTTTGATGTCGCCCAGACGCAGACTGCGCGCATCGAAACCGGCGTCGAGCTGGCTCACCAGACGGACTTCGCCTGCCGCGCGCGTGCCCGGATTATTAAAGCTGATCGAGAAAGGCAAATCGACATTCGCCGGCAGATAGCCGCCGCCTTCGACATTGCCCGCCCCTTGCGGCCCGCGCACGGCGATTGTGGCCTTGGAGGCCGCCTGTTGCGCTGCGGCGCGCTGCAAATATTGGGTCAGGTTCAGCCCTTTTTCCGGCAAGGGTTTGAATTCCTGGTCCAGCAAGCCGATGTGGCGCAGGTATTCCAATTCGCTGCGGCCGCCGGCGAACACATTGAAGTTGATAAAGCGGGTTGGCGATTTGGCGCCTTGATTCAGCTTGGCCGGATCCAACATGCCCGGCACCGGCACTTCCACATACGTGCCTTGGTTGTCTTCGCGGGTTTCGACATATTCAATCGGCGCTTTTGCGCCAGCCGGGTCGCCCGAGAATTTCGCAGTGTCGCCATACCAGGTCTGCACCTTGGCGAAGAAATCCAGCAAACTGGCCTGGGTGGTGTAGCTGTCGCCGCCACGGCCCAGCAAGATGCCGGAAGCCAGGGTGGCGTGCAGGCTGATCACTTTTTGATCATTGCGCACCGGCGGGGCCTGCTCTTCGGCGCGCAATAAGCCGGCCTCTTCCAAGGCGGCTAACCAGCCTTTGACCCACTGCGCCTCATCGGCGGCCAGCACGGCCAGATTCGCCGGTGCGCTGGCGTCGGCCAGAATCGCCTGACGCAAGGCCTGCGCATGGCGGCTTTGCTCGGCCACGAATTCGGCGCGCGTCAGCGGCGTGGCAGCGCCGGCGATATTGAAGCGGAAGGGCATCGCCAGCGCTTCTTCTTTGCTGATGTGCTCTTCCGGTTCACGCGAGAGGAAGCGCTTGGCCAAGCCCGGCTGGATTTTGTTAAGGTCCTGTACTCCGCCATCGAGCAAGCCCTGTTCTTTCCATTGCGGATGGGTCAGGTAGAGCTTGGCGCGCAAGCCTTCAAAGTCGTAATTCAGCCACTCTTTCAAGCCCGGATAGGTTTGGATCAAAAAGCTCATGCCGGCATAACCGCCGCCGGCCAGATCAAGCGCATAGCCGGGGGCCAGTAAATAGCCGGTGTCCGGCCGCACATTCACGCCATCCAGCGAAGCCCATGGGATATCGCGCCGCGTTGTGCCATTGGTCGGCGTCGGGCCGAAACGCTGGGTGTTGCCGGATGCTTCAACAATCTTGCCATCCGGCAAACCGGCGACATTGCTGCCGAACAGCACAAAGGGCAGGTTCAAGCCTTCCAGCACATATTGGCTCAAGCCCATATTCGTCGCGCCAATGTCAAAGCGCACATACGGCAGATCGACGTTGGTGAGGTTTTGCAGGCCGACGCTGTAAATCCCGGCGTCGCCCGGCTCCAGGGTGCGCGGGCCGCCGATGCCGATGTTGACATCCGGCTCCACCATGCGCTCGACCAGGTAACGGTAGGCTTCGGTGACGCGCTGGCCATCCGGGTTGGCGACTACCACGTCATACAGGCCGAAGGGCACGCCGCGCAGATCAAATACGGCGCGGATGCGGGTCGCATCCAGCACTTGCCAGCGCGCCGGTTCAATTTCAAACACGCCGGGACGGGAGAGTTTGACCAGGGCGCCCGGTTTGAAGCGTGCGCCTTCGATGTCAAACGTGACCCAGCGGTGGTTGGCGTCGCCCACCCCGCCATGATCCGGCGTAACCTTGGTGATGGCCAGCGGCAGGAGGTCGGCGCGCAGCTGGTAAGTCGGGTTTTGCACCCCTTTGCGCGCTTTCACCAGAATGTAATAGTCGCCCGCCTTGGTCGAGCCGATCAGCGCTTGCTGGTTCGCCGCCACCGGATTGCTATACGCCGCGTCATAGGCGTAGCCGGTCGGCACATCGCCATAGCGCACATACACTTCATTGGCGCCGTTTTCATCGGCGGCGCTCAGGGCCACGCGCAGGGTTTCGCCCTCGGCTACGCTGACTTTGTAAATGCGCCCGATCGCGGTGTCAAAGCTGCCATCCACCGTCTGAGCGACCGTCAGGGTCGGCACCTCAATGCGCATGCTGGCGGCGGAGGCGACGCGGTTATTCGCTTCGCCCGGCGGCAGATTCAAGCCGTTTTCATCATAGATAATCGGCCCTTCATACACTTCGTTGTACAGGTCGGGGCGCACGATGACGCGCCATTGGCCGTCTTTGATGACCGGCATTTTGACTTTGAATTTGCCAACGTATGTCCCGTCTTTGCCGATGTCGCCGCTGTGGTCGAGTTTGCCGATCAGTTTGTCGCTCAAATCCCAGCTGTTGTCGGCGGACAAATAAATTGCATCGGTCCAGCGCCCGTAAGCGGTGTTGTCGGATGCGTTTTTGATCGTGAATTCGATTTCCACTTCATCGCCGGCTTTGGCGGCAGCCGGCAATTTGACGTCGATTACCTGCAAGTCCGCCGGCGGCGGCACGTCGATAATCATGGGTTGCTCAAGCGCTGTGGCGTTATTGAATTCTTTGCCGAATTCACGCACCTGGCCAAAGTCGCCGCCGCCCCAGGCGCGCACCGGATCGGTCACCACAAACACATAGTAGGGGCCGTCCAGGTCGCGCGGCACATTCACGTTCAAGACGCTGGTGTAGTCTTTGCCGGCGCCTAAGCCGCCAGTGTGTGAGACATAGCCCAGATAGCGGTCTTGCTTGACATCCAGGAAGCGGTCTTTTGACAGATACACCATGTCATACCAGTTTTGCTGGTCAGACGGGGTGGCCCCGCCCTGGTTGATGACGGTGTATTCAATCCGCATACTCTGTCCCGCCACCACATGGCCGGCCGGGGTTTCGACGGAAATCGCTTGCGCTTTGACGCTGGCCACTTGCAAGTCCGGCGGTGTGGCCAGGGTGATCGGCAGCGCGATATCTTTGATGTTATTGCCTTCATCGCGGAATTCTTCGACCAGATTCGGGCCTTCGGTGCTCAACACCGGCAAGTCTTCGCGCACGGTGCTGATTACGCCATCCGGATACAGGTCGCGAATCACATTGGTGTCGGCTTTGACGATCAGCTTGAAGTCGCCCTGGATCGATTCCGGCAAACGGAAGGTGGCGCTATTGGTGTAGGACTCGCCCGGTTGCAGATTGCGCGGCCGCCCTTGTTCGTCGCGCAAGTCCAAGGCGGTGATGCGGGTGCGTGTCAAACGTTCAATTTCCTCGCCGCGATCCACCAGCGGATAATCGCCCTCATCCAGCGTCGCATCGCGTGACAGGTAGATGCCATCCAGCCAGCCATTGGTGCGGGTGGCGCGTTCGCCGCGATTGGTGACTTTCCAGCTCACCGTAATCACCTCGCCGGAAACCGGATTCGGATTGGACAGGGTGATTTCATCAACCTGCAAATCCGCTTCGCGATAGGTGATGTTCAAGCTGCCATGGCCGATATTATTGGCGCGCTTGGCAAGCTCTTCAAACACGCTGGTCTGATACAGCTCCAAAGCCGTGCTATTGGTTTCTTTTTCGCTGGCTTCCTGTTGCACACGCTCGCCAACTTCAGCGGACAGGGTTTTGACATAGTGCTCACTGTCTGTAATCACATGGATGTAATACTTGCCATTGGCGCCGGTCGGCAACTTGCCTTTGAGCGAGACGGTGTAGCTTTCGCCGCTATTCAAGCCGGTGTTATTGGTGTGCACCACGGCGCCGAAGCGGCTGGCGCGGTTGGCGATAAATTCCGGATCACGGCTGATCCATACCGAATCGACCCAGCCGCGCGTGCCGGCCCACACCGGCGCGCCTTGATTGGTGACAGTGAAGGTGATTTCACTTTCCTCACCAGAGAAATTTTCCGGTTTGCCGCTGACCGCCGTCACCACCAGATCAGAGTAGGCGCGCGTGACATTCGTATCCGCAGTGCGCTGATTATTATTGCGGTCGGTGTCGCGCACGGTGCGCGCAAAATCGCTTTGCACCACCAGATAACGCCCGTGCACCGAGGGGGCCAGGGTGACGCTTTGCGCCACCACATATTTTTCATAGGTGGCGAGGGTGCGTTTTTGCAAGAATGAACCCACTTCCCAGGTAGTGGTGGCTTTGCTCAGATCCGGATTGTCGGTGATGTACACCTTGTCGGTCCATTCGCCCTCAAATCCATCCCCCATGTTTTGCACGGTGTAGCTGAAGCTGAAGGCTTCGCCGGCGCGCGCCTGCGCCAGGCCTTCCACTTTGACCACTGAGAGATCCGGCGGCGTGATGCCCAGCACCGACACCGGGCGCGCTTTGTAGTTGTTGTTGTCGATCTGGTTCGGATCATCCGGGTTGATCCAGGCGGAGCCGGTGTCTTCCAGCACGCCGTCGTATGCATCGCTCCACACTGTGAAGAAATATTGGCCCGACAACACATTGTCCGGTATCGCCACCTTGACGGTGTTGCGATAGTCTTCACCCACCGCCAAAGCGCCGCTGCGCTGCACGCTGCTTAACAGGATATCGCCTTTATGCGCACCCGGCCGGGTGCGGTCGCGCGCTAACCAGATGGTGTCGGTCCAGCCCAGCGGCCCGCTCTGGTCGCTGCGGGTGATCGCGCTGCCGCGATTGGTCACGGTGTAGCTGATGTCCACCGTATTGCCATGCGTGACCTGATCCGGGGCCACCAGATTGGAGGTCACCAGATCGGCAAACGGCACCGGCTCAACATAGAATTTGGCGGCGCGGATATTGTTTTGCTCGTTCGGGTATTCGTCTATCGTGTTATTGCTGTCGGTTTGCACGATCAGATAGGCATCGCCACGGAAGCGGATCGGGATGTTCAGATTCACGCTTTCATTGGTGTAGCCCGGCGCGCCCGGCTCCAGCGCGCCGGCGCTGTCAAATTCGCCCACCAGGATATCGTCCCCGCTCAAGCTTCCATCGAGGGACAGATAGACGCGTTCTTTCCAGCGCCCGCTGGTGGCCACCGGCCCCATATTCTTGACCGTGTATTTGACGGTGGCGGAGCCGCCGGCGATCACGCGTTCCGGTGGAATCACGCTCGATACTTGCAAGTCCGGACGCGGCAGCAGGCTGATCTCGCTCAGATTGTCTGCCTGCCGCGCATTATTATTGCGCCCTGCCCCGCTTTCATACACCTGGCTTGGGTCTTGCGTGCCCAGATTGGCATTGGTGATCACGCGCAAACGGTAAGCGCCCTGCAGGCGCGCCGGCAGTTTGAATTGCTCGGTGCGGGTGTAGGTCTTGCCGGCGTCCAGGCCACGGTCATACACAAAATTGCCGATCAAAATCGCTTGCCCGCCGTTTACCGGCTCTAACAGCAAGCGGTCAGTCCAGCTGCCTGCGGCGCGCACATCGCCCTGGTTTTTCACGCTCCAGCTGAGCGACACCAGATCGCCCTCTTTCGCCGTGAGCGGCGCGGTGATCGAGTCCACCACCAGATCCGGCGCATCGGACAAGGTGATGGTCAGCGGCACGCTATTGATATTGCTGCCGTCTTCATCGTACACAAATTCATACGGCCCGCTGGTTCGCACCACCAGATAAAATTCGCCGGTCAAGCCTTCCGGCAAGACCAGACTCACGCTGCGGGTGTAGGCATCGCCCGGCGCCACATGACCAAAATGCATGAAGCCGCCAAAATATGTCTCGCGATTGCGTCCCATTGGATCGCGCGCCAGCCACACCTGGTCATACCAGCCCGGCACATCGGTAATCCCGATGCCCTGGTTCTTCACGGTCCAGTTCAAAGTCACCGCCTTGCCGGATTTGGCATCGCCCTGCACCGATACCGATTCGACTTTCAAGTCAGCATACTGGCGTTTGATGATGTCCAGCGCGCTATGCTTCGTATTATTCGCTTCGGCCTGGTTTTCCCATACCTCATTGCGGCTGTCGGCGCGCACAAAGATCTTGCCGCGCGCGCTGAATTCCGGCGGCATCAGTTTTTCCAGGCTGACGTGGTAAAACTCACCGGCAGCCAAGGCGCCTTCGCGCCGGATCTGGCCTAACACCACGTCATCGCTATTGCCGACAATATCGTCTTTGGAGAACAGCACCAGATCAGTCCAGGCGCTGACGCGGCCCGGGCCGCTGCCGACATTGCGCACATCAAACTCAATCCGCACCAAAGCCGGATCATCGATAATCTGGGCTGGAACCTGCAGGTTTTGCACTTCCAGATCAGCATACGCATCTTGCGCCACATTGATTTCGCGCACGCTTTGGTTATTCGCTTCGCCTGCCGGCCCTTCGATCAGCACGCGGTTCAAGTCTGTCACCACCACCAGGCTATACACGCCCTGGGCATCCGCCGGCAGCATGATTTGCACTTGCGCGGCGGACTCCTGACCGCCGGCAATCGCACTGTGGGTGTATTCCGCCAGTTTCAGCGCGCTGGCGTCCAGCACGCCGTTTCGGGCCAGATAAATCGCTTCCTTGACCTCGCTGGCGCCATCTTCGCCCAGGTTTTTGGTAAGCCAGCGCACGCTGACGCTTTCGCCGCCTTGCAACACGCCTTCAACTTGCAATTCGCCCACCATCACGTCCGGATGGATCAAGCGCACGCTCTTGTTTGCGCTGTTATCGCCCTCGTCCAGTTCACGCACGGCGTTATGGATATCGCTTTGCACTTGCAAGCGCCAGCCGGCCACATCGGTCAGCGGCGCATTGATGCGCAATACGCCTTCATAACTGGCGCCAGGCGCGACATTGCGCAGCGCGCTGACATCGCCCAAATGGATGCTTTGCTGCGGATTGTCCGGGTTGACCAACAGCAAGCGGTCGGTGACATTCGCCGCCAGCGGGTCATTGCCGCTGTTTTTCACGCTGTAACGCAACTCCAGCGGGCTGCCTAAGCGCCACACGTCCGGCGCGTCCACCTGCTCCACTTGCAAATTGGCCTTGGGTTCGGCGCTGATTTGGGTGGCGTTGGCGGCGGCGGCGACGTTGTTGCGCAACGCATCCGGTTCGTACAACACGCCTTGCGCATCGGTTTTGACGATGATCCAGAAGGTTCCGGTTTTATCGCGCGGCAGCATCACATCCAATGCGGCCAGGTATTGGCCGTCTTTTTCCAGCGCGCCGATATGGGTCAGCGAGCCTAACAACACGGCGTCATTGCCCAAGGTCTGGCTATTGCTCAACCAGACTTGATCAACCCAGATATTCGCATCGGCAGCCACGGTTCCCTTGTTTTCCACGCGCCATTCAATCCGGGTCGGACGGCCTGCCGGGGCCGTTTCCGGGGCCAGCGTGACTTGCACTTGCAAGTCGGCATTGGCCGGACTGACCGTCAGCGCACTGGAAATGGCCTGGTTGTCAGCGCGCGTATCCGGTTCGCTCACTTCGCGCAGGATATCGCTCTTGACGCCGATGTAATACACGCCGTTCAAACGCGCCGGCAGGCGTAAGCTGGCGCGCGCATCATACGCCTCGCCGCTCAGTAATTGTCCTTGGTGACGCAGCACGCCCAGCACCACATCATCGTCATTGCCGATGATATTGTCGCGGCTTAACACCACCTGATCGCTCCAAGCCCCGGGCGCGCTCTCCTGGCCCTGGTTTTTGACGCGCCATTGCACATCCAGCATGCCGCCTGAAACCGCAGTCGCGGCCACGCTTAACATCTCCACTTTCAAGTCGGCATATTGCTTGGCGGCGGCAATCACGCTCAGATTCAGGCTGTTATTGCTTTCCGCATCTTGCGTCAGATTCGCCTCATACAACAGGCCAAGCCCGGCGCTGTTCATATCCGCTTCCACCGTGACTTCGATTTCGCCTGTGCCGCGCAAACCTTCCGGCAGGGTGAAGCTGAAGCTGCGCTCAGCGCTGGCGCCGGCTTCCAGCAAACGGTCGCGCTCAAAGGCGACGCTGGCGTCCAGCAGTTTTTCTCCGCTGCGTTTATTGCGCACCACCACCCGGTCGGTATAGGCCAGCGGGGTGGCCACCGCGCCGGCATTCACATCTTCCCAGGTAATCGTCAAGCGCGCGCCGGCTTGCGCCACGCCATCGCTGATGCGCAAATTGCGCACTTGCAGATCCGGCCCGCTGGCGAAGTTCTGCTGTCCCTGATTATTGCTCTCGCCTGTCCCTTGCGCATTCGCTTCGGCCACTTCGGCGCCGCTGTCAACCAGGATGCGCAGCTGGAATTGGCCGGTGGACAAATTGCCGCCCGGCCAGCTCAGTTGCAGGCTGCGGCCACGGCTGGCGCCGGCGGCGAACGGCCCGCCTTCGAGCAGATCGCGCAAACTGCCTTCCACCACCAGCTGATTGGCCAGGGTGTTCCAGATTTGCACTTTTTCGCTGAACGGCTGGGTGATTTCTTTGCCGCCCCGGTTGACGGTGCTCCAATTGATATTCACCACTTGCCCGGCCACCAGCGGGCCATCGGCTTGCAGCGCCACATTGTCGACTTGCAAATCGGCGTATTGCGCCAGCGCCACGCGGATTTCGCGCAGTGCGCTGTTATTCCCTTCCGCTGTGCCGTTGGCGTTGTACTCTTTGAGCACATTGTCAGCGTCGGTGGTGAGCGAAACGGCCAGGCGGCCCGCGCCTGCCGCGCCATCCGGCAGGCGCAGGGTGTAGCGGCGGTTTAAGGATTGCCCCACCTCAATCGCCCCTTCTTCGCTCTCGATGTGGGCCAGGCTGATGTTGGCGATAGTGGCGCCGGTGTCCAGATTGCGCACCACCAGGCGGTCATTCCAGTTGCCAGCGGCGCGCAGCACGCCCCGGTTTTCCACCGTCCACGCCACTTCCACGCTCTGCCCGGTTTCCACCCCTTCGGACGGGGTGATGCGCAGATCGTTTAAGAACAGATCCGGGGCCGGCTTGACTTGCAGACTGTCGAGCTGGATCGGGTCATGTTGCGGAATCAGCCAGCTGGTGAAGGCGTATTTGCGGTTGACCTGGCTGTCATTGTTCAAGCCTTCCAGCACCAGATAATAGGTTCCGCTTTGCTGGAATTGCGCCGGCTCCTGATCGTAACCGCCGTAGTTATACCAGGCTTGGCTGGCGTCAAATATGGTGCGTCCGGAGGCGTCAATCAGACGCCAGTAAATCCCGGTGGCGGCCGGGTTGGTTGGCAGGCTGTCAAAATAATATTTGTCGCCGGCTTGCGCGCTCAGGCTGTAGAGCCGCATGCCATTCGCCACTGCCAGCACGTCTTCCACGCGCTGGCCCGAGACCAGGGCTTGCGCTTCGCTGCCGCGCCAGATGCGCATGGCGCCGTTTTGCGCGCTGTTGCTGGTGTTGCGCACGGTCAGCAGATACTCGCCGGCGGCCAGCATTTGCAGCGCGTCACGGCTGTTGCTGTTCATCCAGTTGTCAAACACGGCGCCGTTCGGGCCATCCAGGCGCCATTGCAAATTGGCGTTGCCGCTCAAACTGTCAAAGGCGAAGAATTGCAGACTGTCCACCGATAAGCGCATGGTTTGCCATTCGCCCGCCTGCAGCGTCAGATTTTGCGCCAGCTCTGTGCTCAACATCGTCGGCTGACGCCAGGTGAAGCTGTAATTGCGCGCACTATTGCCGGCGTTGATATTGCCTTCCAGCCACAGGGTGTAGTGGCCGTCGGCGGCGATATCGAGCAAGCGCAGGCCGGATTGTTCGCGCAGCGTCAGCAGTCGCCCGGTGCTGTCAAACACCCGCACATCGCCATAGAAAGAAAGGTTTTCCAGCATGAAGACATCGCCCGCATGCGCCTCAAAGCCCAGCAGGCGGCTGGCCGTGCCCGGATTGACGCTGCCGCTTTGCGCGCCCGGCGTCAAGGCGCTGGCCTGGGATGCCGTCCAGGCCGCAAAATTCACGCTGCGCTCGCTGTTGTAGCGGCTCTTGATGCTGAGCATGTAGTCGCCAGCGGCCAGATGTCTGAGCTGGTCGCGCGCATTGCTGAATTGCCCTTCAAACACCACCCCGTCCGGGCCGCGCAGGCTCCAGCTGAAGTTGGCGTCATTCACCATGCCGTCAAACACCAGCACCTCGCCCTGATCCAGGTGCAAGGCGTAGTTGCTCTGTCCCATCGCCGGAATCTGCGCGCTCAGCAGCTGATTTGTTTGCAATACATTGCGGCTCAAGCGCAGATTCGCGTTGAAGGAAGCTTGCAAGGGTTCTGTGCCGGGCGTGCTGCGGCCCACCAGCAGGAAGTAATCGCCTTCTTCGCTTAAAGTTTGCATCACCCCGTCGGCATTGCCGTTACCGCTGGCGATCAATTGCCCAAGCGCAGAGTACAAACGCCATTGGCTGGCGCCGGCTGCTGTGCTGGATTCGATGTCTTGCACCACGCTGGGCGCAGCGCCAAAACCGCTGGAAGCCGCCACCGGCGCAATGCTGGCCTGAATCACATAGCTTGTGCCGGTCGGCGTGCCGCCCGGCTGAGTGTTTTGCGGATTTTGCGGATATTGCGTGAAAGCGAAATAGTAGCGTCCGCTGCGGGTGGCGGTGTAATTCAGGAAAGAATTCACCCCGCTGGTGCTGCCGGCGCCGCCATCAGAGGTATTGGAATCGTCATTCGCGGCGACTTGCACGCCATCGCTGTCATACACCCACAACATGGTGTCCATGTCGATGTAATCCACGTCCAGCGTCAGGGTTTCGCCCTGCACCAGGTCAACAGCGTAAAAATCAAAGTCTTGCGTCAGATTGTGCAGGCCATTGATTTGCACGCGCGGCAGTGCGGGGTTGGCCACATCCGGCGAAGGGCCAATCCCGAACGCGCTGCGCGCGATCAATTGCGCATTGGCGCGCGTGTTGTTATTGCTCAGATTGCCGGCTTTGTATTGGAAGCCGTCGCCCGCCATTGCGTTAAAACGCCAGGCCAGCGCTTGATTGCCCAGGTCGGCGTTGACCATCTGCCCCAGCGGCAGATTTTGCGCATAGGCGCTCAAGGTTTGCAGCGTGAAGCTGGCGCTTTGCGCCTGCGCCCCTTGCGCCTCCAATTCCAGCACATACGCGCCTTGCGCGCCCAGTTGCAAGGGTTGTTGCATCTGTCCCAGCTTGCCTTGCGTGATCAGCGCGCCTTGCGCATCGCGCAAGCGCCAGTTGACCTCGACCCCGGCGCTTTGCTGCAGCCAATACAAGCCGGCGGCGTCAGCGCTGAAGCTGTAGCGCAGCAGGCCGCTGGCGTCAAATTGCGCTTCGGTCTGCGCCCCCAGCACCAGCGGAATGGCGGGCGGCTGGCCGGCGATCTGCAGTTCAAATGCAAAGGCGGCGGCGACGCCCGGTGCGGCGTCCAGCAGCAAATAGTAATCGCCCGCCGCCAAACCTGCGGCCTGCCCTGCGCTTTGCAGATTGCCGCCGGCCAGACGTTCGCCTTGCGCATTCACAATGCGCCAGGCCCCGGCGGGGGCGTTTTGCGGGCCGGCGTAACGCACGCTGCCGCCTTGCTCCACGCTCACGCGCCATGCCTGGCTTTGGCCTGCGCTCAGATTGGCCGACAGCGCGCCGCCGGCGCTGGCTTGCGCCTGCGCTTGCCAATCTTGCAGCGCAAGGCTGATCTCGCCGCTGACCTGCGTTTCATCGGCGCTTTGCAGCAAGAGGGTGTATTCGCCGGCGGCCAGATCCAGCAGGCTGGCGTCAAACAAGACGCCGCTGCCACGATTGACGCCTTGCGCATCCAACAGCTGCCAGTTCAAATCCGCCCCGGCCAGGCCGTCGAGTAAGAGCGATTTGCCTTGCGTCAGGGTGAAGCGGTAGCCCAGACGGCCATAGGCGTCGGTTTGCCCTTGCACCGCCTGTCCGATTTGCAGGTCTTGCAACACAAGCGGGCTGCGCAGTTGCGCTTGCAGGGTGATGTCGCCGCTGCCGCCTTCGCGCCCCAGATGATCCGAATCAAACACCAGCCAATAATCGCCTGCCGCCAGATCGCGGCGCATGGCGCGGCTGGCCTCGTCCCAGTCTTGCACCACTTGCCCTTGCGCGTCCAGCAACACGCTGCGCAAGGGGAAGGGGCTGTCGCTCACCCCGGCCAGACGGAATTGCTGGCCGGCTTGCGCGTGCAGGCGCAAGGCCAGCGCGCGCGCATCGCGCACATTGACGGTTTGCGCCTGGCCATCGGTTTGCAGCGCGCTCACGCTCTGGTTCAAGGCTTGCCATTGGAATTGATAGCTGACGCTGCCTTCGCCATTGCCTTGCAGGCGCAGCAGATATTGGCCGGCGCGCAAATGCAGCGCTTTGGCGTCAAAGTTCAGATTGCCGCTGCCGATTTCCTCGCCGCTTAAGCTGCTCAACTGCCAGCCCGTGTAGCGGCTTGGCTTGATATTGTCAAACAGATACAGACCGTCGGCGCTGATGTCGAGCAGCAAGTTGTGCTGCGCGCCGGAATCCAGCTCGCCTTGGTTTTCCTGGCCCGGCGCAACACGCTCCAGCGCTTGCGCGGTGAGCGCGACGCTGAGCGCCCCGCCATGGTCTGGCGATGCGTCCCACACGATGTAGTAGCTGCCCGGCAACAGCATGGGCGAATCGCTGTTATCGCTGCCGTTGCGCCAGTCAAACAGGCGCTCGCCGCGCGCATCCAACAGGCTCCAGGAGCCATTCGCCGGCGTGTTTTGCGCCACATAGCGCATGAATTGCGGCTGGCTGACTTCAAACTTCGCCAGCAGCGCGCTGCCGGCTTCCAGCGTGCCGGACAGATTGCCATCCGCCGCCAAAGCGGCCGCATTGCGCAGGCTGTGCGCCTGCAGTGTCAAATTATTGGCGTCTTGCGCGCCTTCGCCTTCGCTGCTGGCTTGCAAACGGTATTCACCCGCCGCCAATTCCAGCGCGTGGTCCCAGTCGCCGCTTGCGCCGCGCCAAACGGAGACGCCTTGCGCATCCAGCAAATTCAGCGACACATAGCCACTGTAGGCGCGGAAATCCATCCACAACGTCTCGTTTTGCGCCAGCGTGAAACGGTATTCCGCCATGCCGCCGCGCGCCAGCGCGATTGGCAAAGGCGTGTCCACTTGCAATGCCGGCGCCTCTTGCACCGTCAGCCCAAAGCTGATTTCGCGCGCGCCGCTTTGCCCATCCACCCAATCGGCGTCCCACACCAGCCAATACGTCCCGGCGGCCAGATTGTTGACGCTGGCGGCCTGGTCGCCTGCGCGCCAGTCGCCCAGCGGGGCCCCTTGCGCGCCGAACAAACGCCATTGCCCCTGGCCGGACTGCTGCGGCGCATACTCCAGAATCTGTCCCGCTGTCAGCTCCACGCGCCAGGCCTGGCTGGCCCCGTTTTCGACGCTGAATTGTTGTGCGCCATTTTGCAGCGCGCCGGCCTGGCTCATGTCTTGCAGTTGCAGGCTGAAGGCTGCGCCGACATCGGCGCTGTCCACCAGAATGTGATAGGTCTTGTTTTGACCGTCTTCGCCCAGCCAGTGCAGGCCATCGCCGGCATCGATTTCTTGTCCTTGCGCATCAAACACGCGCAACACATTCACGCTGCCCGGCTGGCGCAAGTCCAGATAATATGGTTTGCGCGCCTCAGTCGCCAGGGTGAACCATTGCAAGCCGCCGGCGCCGGATTGGCCAGCCACGGCCACGCCCGCCGTGAGCGCTTGCGCTTGCGCGGCGATCTGCACAAAGTCCAGATTCACCAGCACATTCGCCAAGGTGCTGGCCTGGCCTTGCTCACCCGGCGCCGCTGCCGCGCTCTGCGGCGGGACGCGCGCTTCAATCGGCCGCAGATTGCCGGTGCTGTCCCACACCAGATAGTATTGGCCGGCTTTGAGGCCTTTTTCAAAGTGCGCTGCTGCCAGATCATACGAACCGTACACCAACTCCCCTTGCGCATCGAGCAAGCTCCAACTGCCTTCCAATTCGCCAATCGCGTTGGCTTTGTATTGCAGGCTGTCAAAGGCTTGCGCCTCGATTTTCCATACCAGCGCCTGACCGGCGTGCACGCTTTGCTCGATATGGCCATCCGCCGGCAGCGCTGGCGCATTGCGCAATGACTGCAGGCCCCATTCATATTCGGCGCCATCGCCCTGCAACACCAGGGTGTATTGGCCGGCCCCGAGCGCCAGTCGCGGATTGGCGCTCAGTTCGGCGCGGCCATCGTGCAACATGCCGTTTTGCACTTCGCGCCCCTGGCTGTCGTACAGGTTCCAGTAAATATCGCGGTTGAGAATCTTGTGCGCGTCCAACAGCAGCAGCTCATCGGTGGCCAGGGTAAAGCGGTAGGCCGCGCCGCGCTGATCCAGCGTGCCGCTCACGCTCTGTCCCAGATTCAAGCTGTGGCTGTGCGGCGCGCTATCGACAAAGCGCACTTGCACGCGCTCCACGCCTTCCGGCATGCCCGCCAGCACCAGCCAGTAATCCCCGCCGGCTTCGCTATGCCACTCCCATTCGCCTTCGCCATTCGGCACATGCGCCAGACGGCGGCCCGTGTTGTCCCAGATTTGCCAGTAATGCCCGGATGGCGCGCTGACCTGGTAGCGGCTGCCGGCTGCCAGCTGTACGCGGTACAAAGAAACCCCGGGGCTGCTCTCAAATTCGCCTGCCGCCAGCGCCGCTGCGCTGACTTCGCCGCTGTGCGCGCTGCTTTGCACGTAATAGTCGAGGGTGGAATCGCCTTCCACTTCGCCTCTTTCGGCCTGGATGCGCAAGGCGTAGTCGCCCGCTTCCAGCCAATAGCCATTGCCCAGAAATTGATTGCCGGCAAAGCCATCGTTCCAGCGCTCGCCGTCCGCACTCTCCAGGGTGTAGTTGAAATAGCGGCCATCCCGTCCCTGTCCGCCGAGCGCATACATGCCGGCTTGCGCCACATGGAAGCGCAGCACTTTTTCCGCGCCAGGGGCCAGGCTGAGCTGTTGCGGCTGATCGATTGTCAGGGCATCGCCCGCCGGCAGCGGGTCGTCGCGCCGGATAAACTTATAGTCAATATCGAGCGCCAGCGCATCCACATTCTCCAAGGCGCCGCTGATCAGGAGCTGGTAACGGCCGCCGCGCGCAGCTTTCCATTCTTCCAGCTTGGCGTCGCGCGCATCCTGCACTTTGCCGCCTTGCGCATCCAACAGGAACCAGCGCAAGCCCTGGCTGGCGGCGTGCTGCACGTCGAGGCTGATCACCTCGCCGGCTTGCAAGTCCAGATGGAACAGCGCCGCGCCGCTGCCCGGATTAAGCTCAATATGTTGCACACTGTCGCGCGTCAGGGCCGCGCTGCTCATTGCCTTCAGGCTGCGCATGGCGAATTGCACGCTTTGCGCCTGGCTTGCGTCGCTGCGGGTGAGCAGCAGTTCATAGCTGTTTGTCCCCAGCATAGTGAACACGCCTTGCTGGTCAGCGCGGAAATCGCCGGAAGCCAGTTCACCGCCGCCGGCGTAACGCAAGCGCCATTGCCAATCGCCCTGTCCCTGCAAGGCGTCCAGCCAGGCCAGGCCGGTCGCGCTTTCGCCGGCAAAGGCAAAGCGCAGCGTGCTTTGGCCGGCGGCGAATTGCGCTTGCTGCACCTGGTTTAAGTTCATGCTTTGATATTGCAGCAAATCGGCCTGCAAGCTTGCTTGCAGCGCTGCCGCTTGGCGCCCTTGCGCCACCAGATAATATTGGCCGGCGCTTAATTGCCTCAGTTCATATTCGCCGGAACCGGCGATATGCGCATATTCCGCGCCATTGCTTTGCACCAGGCGCAAGAGCATTTGCTCTGCATCCAGCGCGCCAAAGAGTTGCAATAAGCGGCTGCCGCCTTGATGATCGATTTTCCAGACTTGCGCCGTCTTGCCATACGCCAGGTCAAGCGCGACGCCGCCCGCCGGCAGGGCCGGCGCTTGCGACAGATCCAGCAAATTGAAGTCATAGCGTTGTGTCGCGGCGCCGCGATTGCGCAGCGACAACACATAGTCGCCCGGATACAGGGTGATGATGTTCTCGATCGTGTCTTGCGCCACTTCCCAATCCACCGCCGGCGCGCCCACCCGCTGCAAACGCCATTCGATGCCGCTCAAATCTTGCGCCGGATTCAACATCAGTAAGCGCTGGCTGGCGGCGCTGAATTGGAAGCTGTGCACCTGCGCGCCGCCGGCTTGCAATTCGCCGCTGAGTTGCTGTCCCAGCGTGGTCTGGAAGTTGGTTTCTGAACGCTCCTGCACGCTGGCGATGTAACGCATCGGCGCATCTTGCGCCATGCCTTGATCCAGCACAATCAGGTAGTTGCGCGCGGCGTCAGCCGGCACGTCCCATTCCACCAGGCCCTGGCCGAAATAGCTGCTGGCGATCAATTGATGGCTGCTGCGCTCATACACATAGATGCGCCCGGAACGGCCATCAAGTTCCCGCATGTCCAGCATCAAATGTTTGCCCGCCGCGCCGCTGGTTTCAAACATGGCCATGCCGCCCGCCACCAAGCCGGGCCGCTCTTGCGCCACGCTGCCCAAGCGCGGCAAATCAGCCGCGTCCATATCGCGCAAGGCGAAGCGATAGGCGCCCGGCACGGTATTCCCGCCGCGCATCACAAATTGATAGTCGCCCGGGGCCAGTTCCAAAGTCTGGGCATCGCCCAGGCTGCGTCCCTCAAACAGGGCTTGCCCGTTGGCCAGGTACAAGCTCCAGTTCATGCTTTGCCCTTCAATCGCATCCAGCAGCAAATGGCGCGACTGGCTCAGGCTGAAGGTCCAGGTGTCAGCCACATTCGAGGCGGCCAGTCTGGCCCCGCTCACGGTGTCCAGGGTCAAGGGACGGGTCTGACTGCGCGCCACGCCGACTTGCACATGCAGGCTGCCGGCGGCGTTATTGCTCAAATCGCCTTGCAGCACCAGCACATGGCGGCCGACAGGCAGATTCCATTGCCGCTCATATTGGGTGCGCTGCCAATCCATCTCGACCTGGCCATTCGCACCCAGCAGCATATAGCTGGCGCCGATGCCGCGTTCCTGATACCAGCTGATCGGCTCTGTGCCGGTGGTGTCAAACGCAATCAGGCGCGCGCCATTACCGGGGGCCAGCGTGATTTCGTTCAAGCTTTCCAGATTCTGCGGCGCGCCGCTCAAGGCCGCGCTCACATCCAGCAAACGCAAGGCGTATTCGCCGGTATCGCTGCTGCGCGAGCGCAGACTCAGGGTGTATTGCCCGGCGCGATTCAACTCCAGCCGGCTTTGGTAGCTGTTTTGTTCAGTTTCAATCAGGCCGGTCCAACTGCGGATTGCTCCTTGCGGGCCGCGCAATTCCCATTCGATATCCGGATTGTTGCGCAAGCTGTCAAACAGCAGCACTTTCGGCGCATCCAGCGTGAAGCTGTATTCCACGCTCTCGCCGCGCACACTGAAGGCGCCGGCCAGCGTTTGCTCCAGCGTCATGCTTTGTTTTTGCACGCGGTTTTCCAGCAGCGCAAAGGGGAAGTCAAGCGCTTGCGCTTGGCTCGAATCCAGCACCAGATAGTAGTTGCCGGCGCCCGGATTGAACACCGTGCTGCGTGACAGGTTGCCGCTGGCGCGCACTGCGCCCTGCTCTGAAATCAGGCGCCAGTAGCCGCTGCGGTTATCGCCCAGCGGGGTGAAATACAATTCCTGCGCTTGCGCCAGACTGAGGCGCCAGATTTGGCTGCGCTGGCCGGCTTCGATCTGCGCTTGGGTACTCTGTCCCACTTGCAAAAGCGGCGCGGCGCTGGCCTGCTGCACCCGGAATTGGAAAGGCAAGCCGGTCTGGTTGTTATTGCCTTTGACGATCAAGCTGTATTCACCGGCCGGCAAATCCAGCAGGCTGGCTTGATGATCATTGAATGAACGTGCGCTGACTTCATCGCCGCGCGGCCCGCGCAAACTCCATTGGGTATCGCTGCTGCCCATGTCAAACAACCATTGCCCGCCTTGCGCCAGGGTGAAGTTGTATTGATGCACCTGGCCCGCTTGCGCAATGCTGTCGCTCACGTTTTGATTCAATTCCAGGCTGTGGCTGACGATTTGCTGCGCCACCACTTGCAGCGCAAAGCTGCGGCTGGCGGCATTGTCTTGATAATTGCCGGCCACCACCAGCAGGTATTCTCCGCTCAGCGGCAAAACGATGTCGTTATAGTCACTGTGGGTGTAACCGCTGCGGATCAATCTGCCATCCGGCCCCAGCAGATGCCAGGGCAGCGAATCGCCCTGATTCATGCCATTGAAATTGATGCGCTGCCCGCTTTGCCCGTTGAAGCGGTATAAGCGGCTCATCGAGGCAGGATTGAGCACATCGCGCACTTCATCGCCCAGGTTGTAGGCGGCCCCGGCCTGGGCGGTCAAGACCCGCAGCTGGAAGTCGCCAGCCGTCTCGCTCCAGTTGCGCAGCTCCAGTTCGTAGCGGCCCGCTTCCAATTGCAGGAATTGGTTTTGATTGCCGCCGTCGGTATAAATCAGATTATTCCAGCCGCGCACATCGCCTTGCGGCCCTTTCAGGCGCCACACCACACTATTGCCGGCATTGCTGCGCAAAAAGTCCAGCATCAAGAGCTGCGCGCGGTTTAATTCAAAGTTGTACAGCACGCTTTGATGGCCGCCGTTGAAGGCGCCTTGCTGCAAATCATTGAATTGCAGCGTCTGCCGCGTCACCTCTTCGGCGCGCCATTGGTAGCTGTAGTTATAGGAAGACTGGCCAGTCCAGTAATAGCCATCCAGCATGAACACATATTCGCCGCTGTGGGCGGCGGTAAAGCGGCTGTCGTGCCCATCGTCCGGCAAGCTGACTTCGCGCCCGAAGGGGTCGATCATGCGGGTGTAAGCATTCACGCCGGCACGGTGCAAGACATAGCTTTGCCCGGCTTGCAGGTTGAGGCGCACGGCGTGAATCGCAGCGGCGGGCTGTTCCTGTCCGCTTTGCTGCTGGCCCAGATTGATCAGGGGCAGGCTGTTGACATCGCTGAGTTTGATTGCATACGCGCCGTTGTAGCCATTGGCGGCCAAGGTCAATGCATAATCGCCGGCGCTCAGGCGGTAATACGGCAGCAGATTGGAAGAGTCGCTTGCATTCAAGCCGCGCGCCGCCACTTCTTCACCGCGCGGCCCTTGCAGGCGCCAGGTTTGCCCGCCCTGGAACAGTTGCGCATCAAAGATCAGGCTGCTGTCTTGCGCCAGATTGAAACGCAAGACCCGGGTCTCGCTGCCGGAGGCAAAGTTGCCGCTGATTAAATTACCCAGGCTGATCGCCTCACCCGCCGGCAAAGCGGCTGGCGGGGTGTTTTTAATGAAATCAAATTGGAAACGGTAGTCCAGCGCTGCGCTGTTGTTGTAAGCGCCTTCCACCAGCACCACATAGGCGCCGCTGAAATTGAATTTGAGCGAGCTGATGTCGCTGGCCAGATTATTGCGGCTGACTTCGCGCCCGAAAGGATCCAGCAAACGCCAGCTGGCGCTGCCGGCGCTGACTTGCTGACTGTCAAAACGCCATTCATCGCCGGCTTGCGCATTCAGCACATAGACCTGGCTGGCGTTGCCCGGATCCAAGCGTCCGCTTTGCGCCACGCCTGTGTTTAATGCTATCCCCTGGGACAGATCCAGCACGGCAAACGAAAATGCGCCGCTGGCGCGCCCGACCCCGCGCACGCTCAAGCGGTAATTGCCGGCTTCCAGATTCGCCAGCACCGGATTGCCGTTGCCATCATCGCTGTTGGCGAAGTTGCGGAAAGCCATCACCTCGCCGCGCGGGCCGCTGACGCGCCATTCCAGATCATTGCGCGCGCTCAACACGTCCAGCGCCAGACTGCGCTGGCTTGCCAGCGTAAAGTCATAGTGCCGCCATTGGCCCGCATATTCCAAGGCCCCGTTTTGCGCCTCGCCCAGGGACATGCTATGCACCCCGTCTTGCGGCTGGCGCAGGGTCAGGGCGTAACTCAGACTGGCGGTGGCGGCGTTGCTATCGCTGCCTTCCAGCAACAGGTAATAGTCGCCGCTTTCCGGCAAACTGATGCGGCCTTGCGCGGTTTGCGCATTGCCCGTGCCGCCCAGCTGCTGGCCCCAGGCGTTCCATAAACGCCAGCCCAGTGTGCCGCCGCTGACGTTTTCCACATCCACCATCAGACTTTGCCCGGCTTGCGCGTTGAGGCGGTACAGCTTGCTGCCGCGCGCATCGTCCAAAGCCCCTTCTAAGCGCCCATCCTGCGCCACGCTTTGCGCGCCGGCGCGCGACAACAAACGGAAATCCAGCGAGCGCGTGGTGTTGACATCGCCATTTATTTCCAGCACATAGCGCCCGGCTTGCAGTTTGAGCCAGTTTTGGCCGCCGTACATATTGTCATAGCGCGCCTGGCCCTGCCAGGATACTTTTTCGCCGCCGCCCTCATCCAGCAAGCGCCACTTCAATCCGCTCATGCTGCCCAGCACATCCATGCTGATGTCTTGCGCCTGGTTCAAGTTCAGATCAAAACGCGCGGTCTTGCCCAAGCCGTCGATATGCGCGCTGGCGATGGTATCCAGGCTTAAGCTGCTGCGGCTGTCTTGCACCGGCAGCAGTTTGAAACTGAAATTGGCGTCCTGGCTGTTGCTGTTATAGCCTTCGACCAAGAGCAGATAGGCGCCGGCGGCGCCAAGCTTGAACGGCCCGCTGTTGCTGCGGATATCAAACTGCGAACCCACCTGGCGCCCGAAGGGGTCGATGAGGCGCGCCACCGCGCCGCCGCTGCTCATGCTCTGCGCCTGGAAGAACACGCTGCCTTCGGCGGTCGCATTAAAGCGGTACACCGCAGTTTTATTGCCGCCCGCCAGACTGCCGCTGATGCTGTCCGGCCCCGGCTGCACATCCTGCGCCGCGTCCGCATCAATCATGCGCAGACTGAAGTCGCCAATCGCATCCTGTGTCCCGTCCACCGTCAATTTGTATTTACCGGCGGGCAAAAAATATGCCGGGCTGGTGTACCCGGCATCGGTATCGGAGAAATTGCGCGAAGCCACTTGTCCGCTGGCGCCATCCAGTTTCCAGCTCAAATCGCTGCGGTTGATCAGGCTGTCAAACACCACCCGGGTCGGCGTCTCAATCACAAATTCATACGCCTGCTGTTCGCCCGGCACTTGCAATTGCCCGCTTACCGTCAGCGCCGCCGGATTCACATCCGCCGAAAGCAGCACGCGCGCTTCCAAAGACTCAAATTTCAAACTCGGCTTGAGCGCGCTGGCCGCCTGCAAGTCTTCACTGCGCATTTCCTGCTTAGCAACAGCGCCCTGGCCCGGCTTTTGCCCGTTATTTGCGTTTGACATAGCTTTCCTTTTGATCTGAGTCTTTCAAGCGCCGCTTTGCATTCCTTTTTGCGGAAGGCTGCGGCATATGTGTATGGTTATGCTGTCAGTGCGCGGCAATTCACTTCAAGTAAAAATTTTCCCGCGCGCGACCTGTAGTTTCCCACAGGCAAATCCTGTTGAATTTACCTGTCCGCCAGATCATTTTCAAGCAAAACCCGGCGCAAATACTAAGTACAAGCGTCCCCGCTCCTCTCTCAAATAACAAACAGGCGCTATGACAAAACGGGCGCTGCGGGTGCTTGGCACAGACTTAAAAAAAATGTAATTTTCTGCAAACCTCATTGTCATTTGATATGACAAATTATGCTTTCAGGTAGATTTGCAAAATGCGCGATGGTGAGCGTCATCAAGTAATTTATGACGCTTTTAAAAACATGCAAGCGGGGCCAATCAGAGGCGGGATAAAAAACGATGCGGGCAGGGCCAAGGCGGCAAAGCAAAACAGCTTCAGCCGCCTTTATCCGGTTCTGCTGCAGGGGGTGCGGCGGCATCGAGGCCGCGCAAGAATTTGAGTTTTTCGCCGATTTTGATTTCCAGCCCGCGCGGGGCCGGCTGATACCAGCCGGGTTCTTGCATACCGTCCGGCAAATAATTTTCACCGGCGGCGTAAGCCTGTTCCTCATCGTGGGCATAGCGGTATTGCGCGCCATAACCGAGGTCTTGCATCAAGCGTGTCGGCGCATTGCGCAAATGCAGCGGCACCGGGCGCGACTGGTCTTTTTGCACAAACGCCTGGGCTTGTTTGAACGCCATATAGCCGGCATTGCTTTTCGCCGCCATCGCCAGATAAATCACAGTTTGCGCCAAGGCCAGTTCGCCCTCGGGCGAGCCCAGGCGCTCATAGGTGGCGGCGGCGTCATTGGCAAGCTGGATCGCGCGCGGATCGGCCAAGCCGATATCTTCCCAGGCCATCCGCACGATGCGGCGCGCCAGATACAGCGGGTCCACCCCGCCATCGAGCATGCGGCAAAACCAATACAGCGCGGCGTCCGGGTGCGAGCCGCGCACCGATTTATGCAAGGCGGAAATCTGATCATAAAATTGCTCACCGCCTTTATCAAAGCGGCGCGCATGTTTGGCCAGGGCATTGCTGATGAAATCGGCGTCAATCTGCTCTTTGCGCGCAGCGCGCGCGGCAGTGGCGCACTGTTCCAGCAAATTCAACATGCGGCGCGCATCGCCATCGGCATACTCCACCAGCAAATGCAAAGCATCCGCGGCAAACGCCAGCCGCCCCAATGCCGCATCGCCGGCTTGCGCGCGCGCAATCAATTGGCGCAAATCCTGCGCATCCAGCGCCTGCAGCACATACACCTGAGCGCGCGAGAGCAAGGCGGAATTGACTTCAAATGATGGATTTTCCGTTGTGGCACCGATCAAAGTCACCAAGCCGGATTCGCAATACGGCAACAAACCGTCTTGCTGCGATTTATTGAAACGGTGGATTTCATCGACAAATAAAATCGTATGCCGGCCACGCAGGCGGTTGTGTTCGGCCTGCTCCATCGCGGCGCGAATGTCTTTGACGCCGGAAAACACCGCCGACAAGGCGATGAATTCGCAGTCGAACGCGGCGGCGGTCAAGCGCGCCAGCGTGGTTTTGCCCACCCCCGGCGGCCCCCAGAAAATCATGGAATGCGGCTGGCCGGCGTCAAACGCCAGGCGCAAAGGCTTGCCCTCGCCCAATAAATGGCGCTGCCCGATCACCTCTTCAATCCGCGCCGGGCGCAGGCGCTCGGCCAAGGGTTGATGCGGCGCGCTGGCCGCAGCGCCAAATAAATCGCCGCTCATTGCTGCAACACGTCCACCCCGGCAGGCATCTGGAAGCTGAATTGGGCCGCATCCAGGGCCGGATTTTTTTCAAAACGGGAAAACTGCAAGCGGGTTAATTGGCCAAAGGCATCGCGCAACAACATTTGTTGCGGCAAGCCCTGGGCAAAACCGATTTGAATGGTTTGAAACGATTTATCCGCACTGCGCGGGGTCAACTCCAGCCACTCCAGACCGTCTTTGGCGCCGCCATCTTTGACGCTGAAGTTTTTATCCACATCATTGCTGCCGAATAAAATCGCAGCCGGGCTTGCGGTCAGCACTTCGCCCAATTTGCGCACGCTGACCTGGGCCAAATCCTTGTCCCAGATATACAGCTTATCGCCATCCGATTGCAGCACCTGGGCATACGGTTTTTGATAGGTCCAGATAAATTTACCGGGACGGGCGAACAGAAAATTGCCGGTCGAGGTTTTGCCGCGCGCCTGGCTTTCGCCCTTGGCTTGCAATAAAACCTGACTGAATTCACCGCGCGCGCTCTTGGTGCTGCTTAAAAATTGGCGGAATTGGCTCACGCCATCGGCCAGCGCCCAATTCGCGCTGCAAGATAAGATGGCGGCGCTGACCAAGCGCAGTAAAACTGATTTCATAGACTCTCTCTGATTAGGCATCGCTGTTGCCCGCCGGCACCAGGATTTCCCGGTTGCCATTGCTTTGCATGGCCGACACGATGCCGCTGGTTTCCATCTGCTCAAGTAAGCGCGCGGCGCGGTTATAGCCGATGCGCAAATGGCGCTGCACCAGCGAAATCGAGGCTTTGCGGTTTTTCAAGACCACCGCCACCGCCTGATCATACATATTGTCGCCCTCGCCTGCCGCACCGCCGCCGGCAAAGGCCGCCGCCACATCGCCGCCGCCCTCATCGCCCACGCCGCCTTCCAAAATGCCTTCGACATAATTCGGCTCGCCCTGGGCTTTGAGATGTTTCACCACGCGGTGCACTTCATCATCTGAAACAAACGCCCCGTGCACCCGCATCGGCAGGCCGGAACCGGGCGGCATATACAGCATATCGCCCATACCCAGCAGGGTTTCGGCGCCCATTTGATCCAAAATCGTGCGCGAGTCGATCTTGCTCGACACCTGGAAAGCGATCCGGGTCGGGATATTCGCCTTGATCAAGCCGGTAATCACATCCACCGAAGGACGCTGGGTAGCCAAAATCAAATGCAGGCCGGCGGCGCGCGCTTTTTGCGCAATCCGCGCAATCAGCTCTTCCACCTTCTTGCCGACCACCATCATCAAATCCGCCAATTCGTCGATGATAATCACAATCACCGGCAGCTTTTCCAGCGGCTCCGGACTGTCCGGAGTAAGCGAAAAAGGATTCGGAATCAACTCTTCGCGCTTTTTCGCATCGGCGATTTTATGGTTGAAACCGGCCAGATTGCGCACCCCCAGATGCGACATGAGTTTATAGCGGCGCTCCATCTCATTCACCGCCCAATTCAAGGCATGCCCGGCCTGGCGCATATCGGTCACCACCGGCGCCAGCAGATGCGGAATGCCCTCATACACCGACATTTCCAGCATCTTGGGATCGATCAAAATCATGCGCACATCCGCCGCCTCAGCCTTGTACAGCAAAGACAGAATGGTGGCGTTAATACCGACCGATTTACCGGAACCGGTGGTGCCGGCGATCAAAAGATGCGGCATCTTGGCCAAATCCGCCACCACCGGATTGCCGGCGATATCCTTGCCCAGCGCAATCGTCAGATTGGAAGCGCCGTCGTTATACACTTTGGAGCCTAAAATCTCAGACAGGCGCACAATCTGGCGCTTCGGATTGGGCAGCTCCAGGCCCATATAATTTTTACCGGGAATGGTTTCCACCACGCGAATCGACGTCAGCGCCAGCGAGCGCGCCAAGTCGCGCGCCAGATTCACAATCTGACTGCCCTTGACCCCGGTGGCAGGTTCGATTTCATAGCGCGTAATCACCGGGCCGGGATACGCCGCCACCACCTTGGTTTCGACATTGAAATCAGATAATTTCTTTTCAATCAGACGCGAAGTGAATTCCAGCGTCTCAATGCTGACGGTTTCTTGCACCACCGGCGCATCGTCCAACAGCGCCAGCGGCGGCAAACCGCCCTCGCCGCTGGTTTCAAACAGGCTGACCTGACGTTCTTTTTCAATCCGCTCCGATTTTTGCACCGCCACCACCTGCGGCTCGATCTTGACCTTGGGCTGCGGGGTTTCCACATGTTTGGCGCGCACCTGATCTAACACCACCTCGCGCTTGACGGCGGCTTCCTGCCCCAGCTTGCGGTCTTCCCGGTCTTCATAGTGACGCCGCACCCAGTCGTACACGGTTTCCAGCGCCGCGCCGATTTTCTCGGCCAAGTCCAGCCAGGACATCTGAAAATACAGCGCAAAGCCTGAGGCCAGCATCAACAACAGCAACAGCGTGGCGCCATTGAAGCCCAGCGCCAAATGCGCGGTATGGCCGATCACCTCGCCAAACACGCCGCCCGGCGCGCGCGGCAATTGCACATTCAGGGTGTACATGCGCAGATATTCGATGCCGGAAGAACCGGTCAGCAGCAGCCCGAAACCGACGCTGCGGGCAATCCGCACGCCATCGCCTTCCAGCGGGGCCGGGCCTTGCACCGGATCACGATGTAAATCACGATAGCCGCGCCACACGGTGCGCAGCAATAAGACTATCCACCACCAGGCGGAAAAACCGAAGATATACAGCAAAATATCGGAAAGTTTGGCGCCCAGCCAGCCGCCGTGATTGGAAATCGCGCTGGCCGCCACCGAATGCGACCAACCCGGATCATACCGGTTGTAAGAAAACAGGGCTAACAGAATAAACACGCTGGCGCCCAGCAAAGCGAACCAGCGCAACTCCGCCAGCAGATGCGAGAGGCGGCCCGGCGCCGGGTTGCGTTCGTCATCGTTCCTGATATTCGCGCTTTTTGACTTGCTCATAGGGCTGATTCTGAAGCGGCGCGCGCCGCAAAGCTGTCATTCTACTGAGAATAACCGCCCTTGTGCAGGCTGATTTCATCTGCGGCGTGGACTGTTACGTCAAAAAAAGCGCTTTGTTTCATTTTTTACTATATTTTTATTACGGCAAACCTTTCAGAGCGATGCAGGCAAAAGCCAACTCCCCCTAACTGATCTATAATGCAGCCCTTTGCGGCATGCGCCGCGTCCCGCCGGCATTCCCCGCCGGCACTATGAGGCAATACGACCATGACCAAACACGCTCACGTTCTGATCTTAGGCTCCGGCCCGGCCGGTTACAGCGCCGCCGTGTACGCCGCGCGCGCCAACTTGAAACCCGTGCTGATCACCGGGGTGGAACAAGGCGGCCAATTGATGACCACCACCGATGTGGAAAACTGGCCGGCTGACCCGAATGGCGTACAAGGCCCGGAATTAATGGAGCGTTTCAAGCAACACGCCGAACGCTTCAACACCGAAATGATTTTCGACCACATCCACACCGTGGATTTCAAACAAAAGCCGTTTGTGCTCAAAGGCGACAGCGGCGAATACACATGCGATGCGCTGATCATCGCCACCGGCGCCTCGGCGCAATACCTGGGCCTGGAATCGGAACAGGCTTTCATGGGCAAGGGCGTATCGGCCTGCGCCACCTGCGACGGCTTTTTCTATCGCAACCGCGAAGTAGCGGTGGTGGGCGGCGGCAACACCGCCGTGGAAGAAGCGCTGTACCTGGCCAATATCGCCTCCAAAGTCACGCTGGTGCACCGGCGCGATAAATTCCGCGCCGAACCGATTTTGATCGACCGCATGATGGCCAAAGTCGCCGAAGGCAAGATCGAACTGGCGACCGACCACACCCTGGACGAAGTGCTGGGCGATGATTCCGGCGTCACCGGCATGCGCATCAAGTCCACCAAGGACGGTTCGACCCGCGACATCGCACTGCAAGGCGTCTTCATCGCCATCGGCCACAAACCCAACACCAGCATCTTTGAAGGCCAGATCGAGATGAACAATGGCTATATCAAAGTCAAGAGCGGTCTGGAAGGCTTCGCCACCATGACCAATGTGCCGGGCGTATTCGCCGCCGGCGACGTGGCCGACCATGTGTATCGCCAAGCCATCACCAGCGCCGGCACCGGCTGCATGGCGGCCTTGGACGCACAGCGCTTCCTGGAAGCGCAATAAGGACGCTGCGGGGCGGCTATGACGCAGGGCTTGAAGCAATTTGCCGATCTGAAAATCCTGGCAAAACAAATCAAGGAACGCGCCGCGCAGGAACGCGAGGCGCAACGCCTGCGCGCGATTGCCGCCCAGCGCCAGCGCGAGGAGGCGAATCTGTTCCGCCTCGCGGTGGGCGCGGTGACCCCGCTGAAAGACGACAACCGGGTCGAACCTTTTTTCATCACGCCGCAGCCGGTCGCCTTGCAATATCTGGCCGATGAGCAAGCCGCGCTGGTGGAATCGCTGTCAGATGAGTTTGACGCCCTCTCCCTGCTGGAAACCGATCAGGCGCTGAGCTACACCCGGCCAGGCGTCGGGCCGGAAGTGGTGCGCCGGCTGCGCCGGGGCCACTGGGTGATTCAAGACGAATTGGATTTACACGGATTGCGGCGCGATGATGCGCGCGAAAGTCTGGCGCTGTTTTTGCGCCTGGCCGGCAAGCGCGGCATCCGCTGCGTGCGCATTATTCACGGCAAGGGGCATGGCTCGGTGAATAAAGAGCCGGTGTTAAAAAATATGGTGTTCCGCTGGCTGGCGCAAAAACAGGAAGTGATGGCGTTTTGCGTAGCGCGCGCCGCTGACGGCGGGGCCGGCGCGCTGGTGGTTTTACTGCAGGGGCAAACCCGGCAGCATCAGCGGCATAGCGCACACGACCATGTTTGAAGCTGTGCGTCACGCCCCCTGTTCCCCTTGTTTCGGCTGCCCTTGCGCCGCCTCAAAATCGGCATAGCCTTTTTGCACCAATTCATAGGTTTTCTGGATACCGCTGGCGATATCGCCTTGCAGCACATTCAAGCCTTGCAAAATATCGCTGGCCTCATTAAAGCCCTGCTCAAACCCGCCGCGTATGGTTTGCATGAAATCTTTGAGCAGCTTGCCTTCATCCTCACCGGGATGCTGCTGTTTATAGGCTTCAAAAAAGCCGGTGGAAAGTTTGACGATGCGCTCGGCGGTAGCCTCCGGGGAATTATCCTGCCCCATCGCGTTTTGAATCGCGTTTTCGCCCAAATCTGACTGCAAGGCTTCGTTAATGCCTTGAATCGCGCTCTTGTAGAGCAAGGCCAGAGGTTGATTGCCGCTTTTGATCGCGACTTGCAGCGAAGATTGCACCACTTGTGCATTGAGACTGATTTGCGCCTGCTCACGCGCAGTGCCGCCGGCTTTGATTTCGCCGGCATTCTCCGCCGCACTGGCGGCGGCGGGAAGTGAAGCGGCTTGATTGGCGCCGGCGTTGCCGCTGATTGCGATACTCATGATGTGCTCCCTGTTGCCCTGTTCTGAATGCTTATCGGCAGGCGCCGGGAAAACTGCAAGAATTTTTAGCGGGGCGTATTTGTTGGGGGAGCGGGAAAGACGTGAGGGCAGATGGCATATCGAATCAAGCTCATTTGGGAACAGACTTGCTTCTGTAATGGGAACCCTCTGGCGCCCAGAACACCGCGCCAGATGGAGGGAGTTGCAGGTTTGGCGCAAGTCCACGCGCGCTCAGCGCACGCCGCAGCCCCTCCAAACCTTCCTGTGTTTCAATAATATAGCCCCCGGTAAGTACATCACCGTAGTGTTTCTCTGTATTTGTACGGGCCAGCGCCACGATGTCCGCCAGATTCCGATCCAATGACCAAATGTGGACATCTTGATCTTTAGCGTAAGTCTTAATGCGCCAGTTCTTGCCATCAGCTGCGTAGAACTGCACAGTGTCAAAGGCCGTATCCGAAGCGGCAGTTTCCACATTCTCAGAATAGCTGCTTTGAACGGACAGGAAAAAAATAACGAGAACCATTTTCATGATGTTTACTGGAATCTGTGCTGCTGCAGTGTTTAACTGTTCCCTATGCCCCTTAAAATCTGCGCCAGGCCCGGAAGCAAACCTGACGCAGAATAAGCGCTGTACGCGGCTCAGAACCAGGGCACGGTGGCTTGCTTGCTCAAACCGTAATCGTTGAATACCCCGGCGACTGGCTGCGGCTGCGATGGGCCGCGCTGCACATACAGGCGGAATTGCTGCGCAGTGCTGCGGCTGGTGATGCGCAAAAAAGGCCCCTGCCCCAAGCGCGCCTCGCTTTGCTCCAATTTCTCGCGCGCCTGCTCTGGCGTCATGCGCCCGCGCTTGATCGAGCGGCGCAGTAAGCGCTCAGGACTGCTCTTGAATTGCTTACGCAGCAAGCTGCAATGCGTCGCGCCTGCAGGAACCGGCGTCACCGGACTGACTTGGGTGTAATCGCGCAAACCCTTGAGCCAATCCAGCGCCATCAGCCGCGCCAGCGCCGGCGCGGCCCCATGCAAACGCAAGACTGCGCCCAGCGTATGACGCTGCTCTTGCAGCCCCGGAAAACTGAGCCCGATTTCACCGCGTCCGGCGTCGCACAAAGCCCGGTGCAGCTTGGCGAACAGCGCATTCATCAATACCGGTTCAGGAAATTCCGGATCAGGCAAAACCCGGATCTCGATGTAATGATCCATAGCGCAACCTCAGTTCGCTTCGCCAAACACGCCGCCGCGCACCAGGGTGGCGATCACATAATGTTGTTGTTTGACATCCGGGGCGCTGTTTTTCAAGACCCATTGATCGAGCAGATTATAAAAATCCATTTTCTCGCCCGGTTGACGATAGGCCACGCCGCGATTGGTGACAGAACCATACGGCTCGACCGCAATCGGCCCCAACTCCGCCGCACTCGGGTACCAGTCGTCAATGGTGCGCAAGGCGTTGCCGATTTTTTGCGAGTGCAAGGCGGCAGTCTTATCGACCTCGTATAAGAACTTGCTCTTTTTCCCCTCGCTTTTATCCAACACCAGTTCCTGCGATGGAAACACTTCCTGCCCGACGCCAAGCCGGGCGTAGGCCTCGATTTGCAAAAAGGCATATGCCTCACCGGCCAAACCCTGGCGGATCACTTCAGCCAGCGCCGCCAGATCGGCATCGGCCTTGGCGAAACTGCGCAAATCAAAGGCGGCGGCGTCAAACGTCCAGGTTTGCGCGACTTTTTCTTCGACGATATGGCGCACCCGCACTTGCAAGGCTTCCGCCCCGACCCGGTTGCGCCATAAAAAGCGGGCATTCGCGATATTGTGTGCATAGCGCAGCGCCAGTTCTTCAAAGCGATGGGTGGCGATATAGTCATTGATCACCTTGGCCAGCGCGGCTTGATAGGCTTGATCATTGCATGCTGAGGGCAATGCTAAATTACCCAGCACGCGCAAACTGAACGAGACTTTCAGCGTGTCCGCGTCAAATGGCAGCGCGGCCACATCGATGGTTTGCAGATTTGCGTTTTGAATTTCAGCATCCAGTTTCGCGGGGTTGGTGGCAACATCCTCAGCATGCGTTTCAGTCTTTTGCTTAGCCTTGGCTGATTTGGGCCGATTGGAAATAGTACCGCGTACAGATTTTTCTCTTAACTCTACCGCGCGCCATTTGTCAGCATCATTGCGCTCAGCCCAATTCCCGGCGAACATCAAGCCGTCTGAGTTGGCGAGCTTGCGCTCAAAAGCGAGTACGGAAGCTGTTTTCAACGTTGCATTAGTGGATTTAGCCATGATGTATTCCTTCAAATTAATTGATGCAGTGATAGTTGATTCGGGAATGCCAGCGTTGCTGTTGCCTTAATCGTCGTCTTCATCATCGTCGTCATCTGCGCTGAAGGTTTGATACGAGTTATGACATAGATAAAAGTCGCCCTCATGCTTGTGCTGCCAAAGTAATTGCCGCAAATCCTGAATGCGGTGTGGCGAGAGCCATTGGCCGATGGAATACGCCGATTCGACAAAGCGAAATGAGGTAACAGTGTCTCGCGTATCTTTGACTTGCCCTGCAGGATAGAGTGGCGAGATGGCGCGATAGCCTATGGCCAGCGGCGCCAGCCAGCCAGGCCCGGGTTTTGGCCGGCGTGCCCAGAGATAGGCGCCATCTTGATCCGGGCTGGCGGGCGCATCATATTGCAGGGTGCAAAAATCCAGCCAGGCATCCAGCAATTCCGCATCAGGCCGGGTTTGTTGCAAGTCGGCCCAATGCGCCTGCAACAAATCATGCCGTGACACCAGGGCAAAACCAGGCAAGAGACGTTTGATGACCTGACGGCGAAATTTGGCGCGCTCTTGCTCGCCATCCGGCATATCAGAGAAAAACACCGGTTCGCGAGCATCCATGCCAACAATCAAGCCGCCCGCCAAACGCAGGCTTGGCACAGTTTGTTTGAACCAGTTCAGCAAGCCCAGGTGGTTTTGCTCGTCATCGTATTTATCAAAATCCACCTGACCCGAGCCGAATTCGCACTCAATCATCAATGAGACTGTGCAATGCATTTTGCCTTCTTCGATGATGGGGGCGGTTTTGCCTTCTTTCGTCAAAGGATGGCGGCTTTGCACCAGGCTATAGTCGCCTTTTGCCGCAGGTTTGAGCACATTAACCTGATGCTGGTGACAGATCACGGCGCAACCGCCAAGGCGCACGCCTTGTGCGGCAAACAATTTACGTGAAAGCGCATGCGTGAAGCCGGTAAAATGGGTGATGGCTGGAAAGCCCCAGGTCAGGCCGGTCACCGCATTGGCGTTTTCCACTTGCAGATGACGCAATATCAACACCGACCTCATATTGCCTCCCGCATATCGTCATAGCGTAAATCAGCGCGCAAGCGGGCCTTTGCCCGCTTCAAATCCCTTTTCCACTGCTTTAACTCATCATCACCCATAGGCAAATCATCTGAACTGATTTTGTCATTCAACCAGCGCGCAAAACGGCGATAGATTTTTTCGCGCCAATCGTCTGCGTCCCTTTCTTGCAAGAACGCCTCATCTGTTTGCGCGCGAAACGGATCAAGCCAGAGTTGTTCGGCGCGAGGCAAGGCGCTGGATGCGCTCCACCCGGCCAGTTCGCGCATATCTTGCAAAGACATGGCGTAAAGCAGCAGCGCGTCAACTAATTCCTCCACCAATTCACGCCGGAATTCGCGGATTTTCATATTGCTGGCGGCGGTTTTTTTCTCATGTAACAAGCGTTTCAGTTTGCGTGCAGTGTTGTTGGCAAAAAAACCGTTATGGCGTTCCCAGGCAAACCAGAATGCATCAGATGTCTGAAAACTGGGAAGCTTTGTGTTGTGCCAATCTGGCGGACGGCAACTGAGCAAGTAAGCACGCCCGCCACGTTTGCTATTGCCCATGGAAATGTTTTGCGGCTTTGTACCGCCAAACTTCATCGCAGCAAGATCAGGAAAATAGATATCCGGGTAAGCGCATGCCTTGTTTTCGCGGCGCGCTTTGCGAATTTCTTTGGCGGCCTCGGAAAAACGTTGCTCGTTGATGCGTTCATGCAGACTTTGCGCAAGTACGGAAGAAAACATGGGGCCAAGCAAATGGTATTCGCCGTTTTCCAATGGGAAATAGACTTGCCGCATCAGGGTATGACTGCGTATTTCCTTGGCGCGGAAGACTTGCTGAAAACCGTTCAGCCAATCCGCCAATTGCTGCGGATCTTGTGCAAACGGGGCCAGCGCACTGGCGTCGCCTGCTTCCAGCATCTGCGCCAGACTGCGCCCATCGGCTTGCAATTGCAGCAGCGCCGCCACATCCAGCGCTGCAGCATTGCCGGCCACGTCCGCCTCAATCTGCGCCAGCGTGCCGGTGCAGACATAGCCGCAATGGACCTGCTGCGGCGCATAAATATTGGCCGCTTTGGCGTCGCTGTGGGTGAATTTTGCGCCATGAGTGACAAAAGCGATTTGCCCGGCGCGCTGCGCCGCATCATTCAGCCAGGCGGCGGGGCGGTGGGCGTCTTCCAAGGCGGTTTTTTTCTGCAAAAAATCAGCATGAATCAGATGCGCTTGATCCGGGCTGTCTGTTTGCGCCTTCTCTGCCTCTTTTTCCAACTTCTCCAGCTTGCCGGCCAAACGACCGGCTAAAAACGCTCTGATGGTGTGCTGCATTCAAGCTCCTTATTCAGGTTGTGGCGCAGTTCAGGTGTTTGTTTTGCGGCGCTGTCGGCAGCGCTCTTGTTTGGAATATTGAGTCAGCTTGTTCCTTGCAATTTATCCTGTCATCAATTCAGTACAGATTAATCAGCTTGCGCCAGCCATACGCCAGGCTTGCCAAATCATCTCCACATCCAAGGCAGCGCGGTGTGCGCCGTATTTGCCAGCCAATTCCGCCTTGTTGGCAAGAAACCGTTTCCATGCGGCCGGATCTGGCAGGGTTTCCTGCAGGGGCAGAACGTGAAACAGTCGAATTTCACCAGCGGCGCGGAATAAGGTTTGCAGCCAGTCATCATCCCATGGCGCATTGTCACTATAAAAAATGCCGCCGCACAGATGGGCCGCAGCGTTAATTTCTTGCGCCACATCGCGCGCCGCCGTGCCCTCATTCAATAATTGTGTGCGGCTGATGCCATGCAGTTTTTGCGCCGCCTCATCCCAATGCAGCCAAGCGGCTTCAGGCCGGATCAGCCACTGCCGGATTTCTCCGCGCCAGCGCAACGCCACTTCAATCGGATAGGAATCAAAATGCAGGCCGCTGGCTTCCAGGTCAATAATGGCGATCTCGCTCATAAATTGAAAAAGCGATGTCGTTGGCATGGATGTTTTCTACATCGGCTCATTTTTCACACCTTCAATTGAAGAAAATTCTCTTTACCTGCTTTCCGGGTAGCGCTTCTTGCATTCGCGTTTTCTGTCTTGGGGCCTTCCTGAACCGATTGCCAAGCGATCCAAGGGAGATGCGCGCCACACTGCGATAAACCCGCACAGCCTTGGCTTCGCCCTGTTTGGGTTTGGCGGCCATAGCGTGCTTGAGTCGCCACCAATGCAACCATGTGAGCAAGGCAATGATCATGACAATGGGCAACGCAATTGCCACGGTAAACATCGCGCCAAATTTATTGGATTCGGCTGTCACCATTAAATTTTGTATCACTTGCAGCAGTTCGAAGATCTTGCTCATTTTTCCCTCACCAGGCGTTATCGCGGTCATCCGCTGGTTTGGATTGTAGTACAAAAAACTTCCGCCTGCTAACTGTTTGCTTTAAAAAAATTGGCCATTCTTGAAATAGGCAGAATGGAATATAATGTTGACACTACTGCACAAGTAGCTCAGAAATGCTATCTGATAGCTTTCTTTACACACTCCACTGCCGCACAGGCAGCCAAGGCCCGCTGGATCACTTCCTGCGGGCCTTTTTTCTGCAACATGCCCGCAGCCCCCGCCAGCTTAGCGCCCTCAATTCGCCAACGGCGCCAAAATCCCCTCACACTCCCTGCTCCTGATTTTGCAAAACGCCGCTATATCCAAAAACACAGGCTCCGCCTCCACGGTGATGGGCAGCAGCATCGCTTGCATATACAGCTTCACCCAAACGCCGCGCTTTTGGCGGATATCGCGCAAAAATGATTCTGGCGGCGCGGTGATAAAAAGCGGCAGGGCAAACGTTATTGCCTCCAGCTCAGTTTGTTCGACCGGCTCATTGCTGCGACAGTCAGATTGCATCAGATCATTGACCAGCTCCTTGCCATCAGGCGTTACAAAGCATGCGACCGGGCGCAAGGCAAGAAAACGCCGCATACGCTCAGAAATCCAGGGATATCTTGGGAAATCCGCTTGCACGGTGTAAATCAGATTACGATAGTGCGGCCGCTGCGCTTCGCGCTCAATGCGCACGACTTGCAGCGAGCGCACGGAAAGGCTGTGGTAGTAGTTCAGTCCCCATAGCGTCGCTGCTGCAGCCATGAGGAGCAAAATGATGCGACTCGTCATAGCGCTCAGGTATTTGCTTTTACGCCGCTGGCTTGCGCAAGCTTTGCGCTATGCAAATCTGTCCCTCTTGAATATGAATTGATGGAAAGGTAAGGCGCTTGATCAGGTTTGCGTAATCCGGCAAATCTTCCTTGCTGTATTGCGGGCGGACTTCCTCGTAGTAAGACGACAACTCAGCCTCCGCTTGCATCATAAACATCAAATCCTGACTGAATTCCTCAAGAGTCTCATCGTCGGCATCGCCGGCATTGACGCATGCTTCCTTGATTTTCATATGCAATCTAAGGGCGTAGATCAGTTCCATCAAAGTATTCATTCCCAATTCGGTTTTCATACGGGCATTCTCCATTATGCTGAGGCCGATTGATCGCATTGATTTCTTGCGAGAAATACCACCCTCACTCCACCCTCCTATACACCCCAAACCCCTCCGCATAGCGGTAATCCTTCACATTTTCATGCAAGGCAATCACGCCAAATCTGCGGCTGGCTTGCTCCAGGCTGATGTCCAGATCCTGCGCCAGCTTGATGAGCAAATCTTTCAAATCCCATTTCATCCAAGGCGCCACGCCCGGCGCCAGGGTGATTTCATCGATCAACAACATGCTTTCGTCTTGTATGCTCAGGCGGCCATCTTTTTCCACAGCATGCAGCAGCGGCTTGTCGTCTTCCTGCTCCATATAGAACACATATTCCTGTTCAGCCTGGCCTGCGCGAAACGGGGTGTGGCTTTGCAATTCATAAGCCCATTGCACCGGGCAGCGCCACCACAGCGCGCCATACCATTCCGTCGGCGCTTCACTCCCCAAGAGGCGGGCGCGCAGCTGTGCGTGTTCCAGATCGGCCAAACTGCGTTTGGGCTTGAGTTTGGCTGATTCCTGAATGCGCGGCAGCGCGCTGATGATGTCGATGTGTTCCGGCGGGATATTTGCTTGCAAATCTTTATCGGCAAGCGCCAGCGCGCCATTTTCCACACCGGGCTTGGCATACGCGATTTGCTTGCCGGTGAGCGCATTGAAATTGTGACTGAGCACAAGCACGTTGGGCGCTTGCGGCGGTATTTGCCGGTGGCGTTGCACCCGTCCCGCCAACTGAATAATGGAGCGCAGCGAACTCGGTTCTACCACACTCCAGTCATAGTCATGGTCGCGCCCGACTTCAGCCACCGGGGTGGCGAACACCATAAATATCACTTGCCGCGCATGCGCGCCTGCCAGCGCGGCGCGCACCGATGGGCATTGCCACACCTGCTCAGGCTGGTGACGGCTCAAGGCTTGATCCAACACGCCTTCCATCGCGGAACGCACTGCCAGCGGATGGCGGCTGTGATAAATGCAAAAACGCACTTGTGTATCGTCCGGCCATGCGCTGCTGAGCATGTTTTGCGCAACCGCCACCAATTGGCGGATATTGGCAAAGCGCAGCAAGCCAAAGGAAACCTGCTGCCGCCCGTCCGGCGTCGGGCTGGCATGCGCCGCATGCAGGCGCAACACGCCTGCTTGCATGCTGCGCGCCATCGCCGCCACCGCTTCTTTTTCACTCAGTATGCCCGTGGGCATAGGCAGCCAGGCGCCGCGCCGCAGGAGCGCGCTTTTTTGCTGCAGATTTGCGCTGCGCTGCGCCACAAAGACGGCATGCGCCTGCACCATCTCATCTTGCTTGGCGCAGGCGGCGCTATGGCGGCCAAATTCATCAAACCAGGCGCACAGCACCGGCGGCATGGCGCCTTCATCTCCGCGCGCGGCATGAAACAAGGCGCGCCCTGCCGCATAGGCTTCAAATAATGCTTGCACCAGGGCCGGCGGCAAGGTGGCGGAAGATAACACGATGCGTGTCCCCAGCATGCCGGCCCAGTGAATCAGACGGGCTAAGGCTGGCATATCGGACAAGTCAAAATCGTCCGGCTCGTCCACGATCAAATCACCGCTTAACAGGCGCAACATCGGCCCGATCTGCCGCCCGCCGCGTTCGCCCTCAGTGGCCGGCATTAAATAGTCAATGGTGGACACCAAAATCGGCGCGCTCAGCAAGCGCCGCAAATTCGGATCATGCGCCAATAAACGCCCCAGCCGGCCTTGATCCAAGGCGCCCTCATAGCGCACATAACTGTCCTCATCCAACAGCGCTTGCGCCGAGGCGCTGCCGCTGGCTTCCGCCGCATCATGTTGCGCGCCCAGCTCATGCAGTTGGCGCACGGCGGCGGAACCGATCAAGACCGCCAGATCATCATCTTGCAAGCGCAGCCTGTTGCGCAAGGCGTCCCCGGTTTGCAGCGTGAGGGTGCGCAGGCCAAGCGCAATCGAAAAGCGGCAACCCTGTTTTTGATCGGCCAGGGCGTACAGAATGCGCGCATTGGCAAAGGTTTTGCCGCAGCCGGTGGAGGCCATATTCACCCCGAAAAAACCCTGTTTCACGCTGGCTTGCGCCATGCTTTGGGCCAAATCAAAGGCCATGTCCTGCCATTTAAAGCGCGCATCCTGCACGCGTTTTTTGAAACCGGGGTGGCGCGACAGCGCCGGCAGCGAAGCGCGCACAGCCGGCAGCATGCCGGCGATTTGCTGCGCCAGCCAGCCTACGCTTAAATTGTGTTCATCCAGACGCTGTTTGAGTGCGCCGCTGCTGCGCTCGGTATTGGCCCAGACTTGATAAGCCGGGTCTTGGCGCGCCGGCAATGCGCCCTGGCTGGAATAGCTGTGGTCTGCCAGCATCAAACTGAGGCGCGCCAAGTGCGCAGAAAAAGAATCCTGCAGCCAATCCGGGCCAAACAACTGGCCGTGCCGCAGCGCGCGCGCCGCCAGCAGCTGCGCTTTACTGCGCCAGGTTTGGCTTAGCAGCGGTGTGCCGTGTTCAAACTTCCATACTTTGCAGCGTTCAGCCGCGCTGCTGTCGGCGTATTGCGGGGAATTCCAATGCGCATTCATGAAGCGCTCTTCCAACCATTGATTGGCGTTGGCGATGACTGCCTTGGATTTATTCTCTTTGCAGGGATAATCATGCAGCAAGCGATGGTGCGAGACGATCAGCCAGCCGACGCAGCGCGCCAGCGGGGTTTTCAGATACAGCCGGAAGGGGTTGACTGCGCGCGGATCGGACAGCTCACGCCCGTCTTTGCTTTTTTTGGGCGCGGGCGCCATCGCATCCAACACCTGCTTCACGCGCGCGTCATCTGCCGCCGCCACCTGCGCCAGCGCTTGCAGCCAGGCTCGGTCGTCGCGCCCATCGACAAAGGCGGCGAACAGCAGCAAGCTGACCCATTCATGCCGCAGCGGTTCGACAGTGTGCGCCGCTGTCTTGAGCTTGGCCTGAAACAGCTGATTGGCTTTACCAAAATCATGAAACAGCCCGGCAATTGCCGCCAAACAGGCAATCGATTCCAGGCTGCGCCACTGGTTTTCATCGGCGGCGCGCAAAATGTCGCGTTTGCTTTGATGGGTGGGGGCGGCGCCGTTGTCATTAAAGGCGGCGCGATTGCCGACAATCCACAGCAATTCAGCATGCGCGCCTTGTTTGATCCACCAGCAAGCCACCGCAGTATTGCGGCGCGCACTTTGGCGCAACAATTTGCGCAACACATCCAAACCGTCTTGCGTGATCAGGGTTTGCCAGGTGCGCTCGCCTTTGCGCTCGGCAAATTGGTCGAGGATGCGGCGGCTTTGCTGCAATGCGTTTTTACTGCATTCAGAAATCAACAGCACATTCATTTGCCCACCTGAGAAAAACGCAGTGCGGTTTCTTTTAAGGTGTCGATCATCACATCCAAGGCGCCGGCGCGGTGAAAGGCGTTGATGCAGCGTTGGCGGAATGCGCTTTCATCATCGCCGGCGGCAGCGGCCAGAAACGCTTGCGGCAAAATCAGTGCATCTTTGATCAAGTCGGCGACATCAAACACCAGGCCGCCGCGCCGGGTTTTGCCATGCAAAATCGCCAAGCCATGCGGCAGGCCCAGCACCCAGGTCGCGCTGGCGGCCAAGCCATAGGCCAGATAATTGCCATGGTCTAAAAAGCGGTTGGCCGGGTCCACCCCGCTGCCGCGCTTGCCGCGTGTGAATTCGCCATAGGCGCTCAGTTGCGCCATGGTTTTATAGAGTTGTTTGGTGAGGCGCGCTTCCAGATTGAGGATATCTGTTTGACTGGCGGCGCCGGGCAAGTCCGCGCTGAAGTCTTGCAAAATGGATTCGAGTTGCGCTTCATCCAGCGCCAATTTGTCATCGCGGCTGTGTTTTAAGCGCAACCAATGTTGCCTGATTTGCGCTGCGCGCACGGTTTGAAAATGTTTGGCGGCGTCTAAACGCGCTGCATCCTGATACCAAAAACTGCACCAGTGTTGCAAGAATTCGGTGGGGCGGTATTCGCTTTGCGGGGAAATCCATTCCACCGCCTGTTCCCATTCGCTGCCGGCAATCAATGGCGTGCCGCCGCCGCCGCAAAACCCGACCATCACCCCGGCCCTGGCGAATTCGCGCATGGCCGGCTGCGATACCGAGCAACCTGTGCCGAGCAAGATAAAGCTGGTATTGGCGATCGGGATATTCCAATACAGCGAGCGGCTGCCTTCGTCTGTCACATATTCCACGCGCCCGCCATTGACCAGCACGCGGCAATGTTCGAGGTAGTACAAATTGGCGCGTTTGGAATGCAGAATGCTTTTCAAATCCGAAGGGGAAAAATCTTCCATGGGTTTTCAGGAGGGGATGCGGAGCATTTATTATCCGGTTTTTGCCGCTTGTTGCCGGCTTGGCGTGAATGAATTCTCTTTTTTGATATGCAGTTTTTAAGGTTTCGTTGTTTTTCTTTCACATGGCGCATGGGTCAGTTTTTGCGCCGAGCGCAATGGCCATGGACAAGCCTTTTTTTGGCGCTATCGCTAAGTGCTTGATTTTAAAGGGGCGGATTTGAGGGGCTGAAAAAAGGGTATACTCGGCTGAACCGGGCTTTTTTCTTTAACAATCAGAGAGTTGGGATGGGAAGAAGTCGGGTTCACTGCCGCACAGGCAGCTTAGAAAACAAAATACGCGGGTTTGCCGCGCAAATTGATGTTCACTGCCGCACAGGCAGCTTAGAAAAGCTCTTCCCCCTTCAAGTCTTTCAGGGACACGTTCACTGCCGCACAGGCAGCTTAGAAATTTTCGCGTTCTTTAGCCGCCAAGGCGAATTCGTTCACTGCCGCACAGGCAGCTTAGAAATTGATATCACCGTCCCGACCTTGACGAAGTATGTTCACTGCCGCACAGGCAGCTTAGAAAAGTCTGTTTTTTCGCTCGACTTCGCCGCTTTCGTTCACTGCCGCACAGGCAGCTTAGAAATCGCTCATGACTGCCGCACAACTTGGCTTGGAGTTCACTGCCGCACAGGCAGCTTAGAAACAGACCGGGACAGGGCAAGCGCAGTCCTTGAAGTTCACTGCCGCACAGGCAGCTTAGAAAACGGCGGGCGGCGATTCGATGGGTCGCTCGCAGTTCACTGCCGCACAGGCAGCTTAGAAAAGCACAACATCCGCCCTGATGAACTGGAAGGCGTTCACTGCCGCACAGGCAGCTTAGAAATTAGGATGAGCTTCTATCAGGTCGCTCAGACTGTTCACTGCCGCACAGGCAGCTTAGAAATTGCCGATATTGTCGCCGTCGGGCTTGACCGTGTTCACTGCCGCACAGGCAGCTTAGAAAATGGAATTTGTGCGGGACGATAACCGGCGTTAGTTCACTGCCGCACAGGCAGCTTAGAAATGATATGGAAGACAAAAAAACAGTCAAGCCGCGTTCACTGCCGCACAGGCAGCTTAGAAACTAAAACAGCGCCATCTGGCGCGAATCAACCTGGTTCACTGCCGCACAGGCAGCTTAGAAAATCGCGCTCTGCTGCTGATATGAGCATCCATGGTTCACTGCCGCACAGGCAGCTTAGAAATTTCCAGCCTGGCCGATAACAGCTCCACCAGCGTTCACTGCCGCACAGGCAGCTTAGAAATATTGGCCCCATCACCGTCAGCGCGGCCCGGCGTTCACTGCCGCACAGGCAGCTTAGAAAAACCGGATCAGGACAGCCCAGCCTTGCCAGAAGTTCACTGCCGCACAGGCAGCTTAGAAAATCGCGGTACTGTGGTGTGGGACAAGGGGCGCGTTCACTGCCGCACAGGCAGCTTAGAAATTCGGTGAACGTGGCCCAAGCAGCATGCGGTGGTTCACTGCCGCACAGGCAGCTTAGAAAATACAGTCCCCTTTTGTCAGCTTGCCCTTGTTGTTCACTGCCGCACAGGCAGCTTAGAAAAGTACGCCGGGCGCGACATGGCCGAGTATGGCGTTCACTGCCGCACAGGCAGCTTAGAAATGGCCGTGCTGCACACCCTGCCAAAAACACGCGTTCACTGCCGCACAGGCAGCTTAGAAATGGCTTGCTGCAGTAAGTCTTGAGCCGCGCTGGTTCACTGCCGCACAGGCAGCTTAGAAAAGCCGCAGACATGCCCGATGCGGATGGCATGCGTTCACTGCCGCACAGGCAGCTTAGAAAAGCAGCTATGCAGGTTGGCGGCGGGTGGGAAAGTTCACTGCCGCACAGGCAGCTTAGAAACAGGCTGTAGCGCAGGTTCGCGGCCTGCCCGCGTTCACTGCCGCACAGGCAGCTTAGAAAACTTTCCGAATGGCAAACCGCGCATGATTGAGGTTCACTGCCGCACAGGCAGCTTAGAAATTGCGCGCGGCTTCGAGCATAAATTGCTGCGGGTTCACTGCCGCACAGGCAGCTTAGAAATTGCACCAGTCATCCGGCTTTTTGATCGCCCGGTTCACTGCCGCACAGGCAGCTTAGAAACAGTGGGTAAAAAATGCGCAAAAGCGTTTAACGTTCACTGCCGCACAGGCAGCTTAGAAAACACATAACCGAGGAGTGGCTTGATTCCGCGATGTTCACTGCCGCACAGGCAGCTTAGAAAGCTTGGTTTTTTCCGCGAGCCGTCAACCAGCTGTTCACTGCCGCACAGGCAGCTTAGAAATGAACAAAACGGCAACAGGCGTCAATATCATCGTTCACTGCCGCACAGGCAGCTTAGAAAAGGGAAAATCCATCGCGCAAGCCTGCGAAATAGTTCACTGCCGCACAGGCAGCTTAGAAATGCAATAAGTCGGCGCTGATGCTGGCGGCGGCGTTCACTGCCGCACAGGCAGCTTAGAAAAACAGCCGGCGCCCCTGGTTGTGGTTCCCTGGCGTTCACTGCCGCACAGGCAGCTTAGAAATGCAACTGCGCCGCCAGCACCGGCAAGCCTTCGTTCACTGCCGCACAGGCAGCTTAGAAATGGGCGTGCAAGGGACAGAGTTTTATCGGTTTGTTCACTGCCGCACAGGCAGCTTAGAAATTTTTTCCGCCGGACTTCGTTGACCGACATCCGTTCACTGCCGCACAGGCAGCTTAGAAAGGAAACGTCAACAGATCAGTCCCCCGAGTGACGTTCACTGCCGCACAGGCAGCTTAGAAAAGCAGATCCAGCGCCAGGCACAACCCGCGATGGTTCACTGCCGCACAGGCAGCTTAGAAAATTTTGCACAGCGGCGAAAGCAAAACCCCGGTGTTCACTGCCGCACAGGCAGCTTAGAAAAGTGGGGGACACGATGAGGGCGCGATCTGTCCGTTCACTGCCGCACAGGCAGCTTAGAAAATGCTGCGTTTTTCAAACGGCGCTTTGCAGATGTTCACTGCCGCACAGGCAGCTTAGAAAGCAGGGCGGGGCGTGAGGGGTGGCCAGGCTGAGTTCACTGCCGCACAGGCAGCTTAGAAAAATAAGTGGGCGGTGGGCTGGCTGACGTTGAAGTTCACTGCCGCACAGGCAGCTTAGAAAATGATAAAGGCCGGATTTGTTAAAGCGCTCGCGTTCACTGCCGCACAGGCAGCTTAGAAAGTCCGGATCTTTTTGGATTTCCAGATTCAAAAGTTCACTGCCGCACAGGCAGCTTAGAAACCTGCAGTCCCGGCGGGCTTTTCCTCTCGTACCGTTCACTGCCGCACAGGCAGCTTAGAAAAAAGCATGCGCGGACTGCACATTTTCGGATCTGTTCACTGCCGCACAGGCAGCTTAGAAAGCGGCATCGTCGGATTTTCGGGCGCGGTGCTGGTTCACTGCCGCACAGGCAGCTTAGAAATGACACGGGGCGGCCAGCAAACTACAGAGGGAGTTCACTGCCGCACAGGCAGCTTAGAAAATGTGTCAAACCGCGAGTTATTTAACGAATCTGTTCACTGCCGCACAGGCAGCTTAGAAAAGCTGGAGGCTGGCCAGGTCATCGCCGGCTGGGTTCACTGCCGCACAGGCAGCTTAGAAATTGGGGTGGGCTTGCCGGCGCGCTGTGCTTGAGTTCACTGCCGCACAGGCAGCTTAGAAAACATACGGAAAGGCTGCCCGCAGCAGCATATTGTTCACTGCCGCACAGGCAGCTTAGAAATTCCAGCCAGGGACAAACGTGCAGGTGGTTCCGTTCACTGCCGCACAGGCAGCTTAGAAAAACCCGGATGGGCGCAGCAGCTGTGGACAGTCGTTCACTGCCGCACAGGCAGCTTAGAAAAGCAAAAACCAACAAGACAGCGCATACAACAAGTTCACTGCCGCACAGGCAGCTTAGAAACGCCGGTCAAGTTCGGCCGCTACGGCGCGCGCGTTCACTGCCGCACAGGCAGCTTAGAAAATGGTTCATTGCTATCAAGTCGTCAATCGTCAGTTCACTGCCGCACAGGCAGCTTAGAAAATCCCGAAGGGGACGGAACAGCATTGGGCCGCGTTCACTGCCGCACAGGCAGCTTAGAAAAAGCCCATGGTTGACGCACCGAGAATGCGAGCGTTCACTGCCGCACAGGCAGCTTAGAAAAAAATCGGCGTTGAGCGAGTTGGCATTCGCATGTTCACTGCCGCACAGGCAGCTTAGAAATTGCGCAAGCTGGGTGTTTTCATCCACGCCGAGTTCACTGCCGCACAGGCAGCTTAGAAATGTACAAGCATGATGCAGCCGTTTTGGCACCCGTTCACTGCCGCACAGGCAGCTTAGAAATGCACGACCATTGCGCACTGCGCCCGAATTTCGTTCACTGCCGCACAGGCAGCTTAGAAATAATATACACACATCAGCAGCACAAACAAATCGTTCACTGCCGCACAGGCAGCTTAAAAATCAAGTGTCCATTTTCGCGGGTTCAATCCTTCAGTCTCCGAGAAGCCGGATCGTGCAACCGTTCGCCCTGAGCCTGTCGAAGGGCATGGTTGATCATGGAAAACCGTGGTTCGACAGGCTCACCACGAACGGCAAAACACAAGTGGCTCGACAGGCTCACCACGAACGGCAAAACACAAGTGCTTCGACAGGATCACCACGAACGGCAGAAGCAAAACCGTGGTTCGACAGGCTCACCACGCACGGCAAAACCCAAACTGCCTTTCCCCCTCCACCACACCCGCCGCATTTGCCTGACGCTTTCCGATACCGATCCCGCGCCAAGCCGAGGCGCCATCAGCCGCCCCCCAATGCCTTGCTCCACCCGGACAATTTTTATACGCTGATCAGGCCGGGGCGTCTGGAAAAATGGCACAATGGCGGCTTTTCAGCGGCGCTCTCTCTCCGCCCTCTTCTGTTTGCTTTTTCTGCTTATCGCCCATGTCCATCCAGCACAGCTTTCTCTGGCACGATTACGAAACTTTTGGCGCCAATCCGCGCGCTGACCGGCCGGCCCAGTTCGCCGCCATCCGCACCAATGCCGATCTGGAAGAAGTGGGCAAACCCATCATGCTGTATTGCCAGCCGGGGCTGGATTATCTGCCGGATGCGCAATCCTGTTTAATCACCGGCATCACGCCGCAGCAATGCCTGGAACGCGGCGTGCCGGAATATCAGTTCGCGCAAACCATTGAAGCCGCTTTCGCCCAGCCGGGCACGGTCGGTTGCGGCTATAACACCCTGCGTTTTGATGATGAGGTGACGCGCTTTTTGTTGTGGCGCAATTTGCTCGATCCTTATGCGCGCGAGTGGCAAAACGGTTGCGGGCGCTGGGATATTCTGGATATGGCGCGCACCACCTGGGCGCTGCGCCCGGAAGGTTTGCAGTGGCCGCGCAATGAGGAGGGCAAAATCAGTTTCCGGCTGGAACATTTGAGCGCGGCCAACGGCATTGTGCATGAGCAGGCGCATGATGCGCTGTCAGATGTGCGCGCCACCATCGCCATGGCGCGCTTAATCCGTCAGGCGCAGCCGCGTTTATATGATTTTTGCTTTGCGCTGCATAAAAAAGAGCGCGTGAAACAGGAGTTGGGCTTGCATTTGCCGCTGGAACAGCGCCGCCCGGTGTTGCATGTCTCGGGTATGTTCGGGGTCGAGCGCGGTTGTCTGGCGCTGGTGTTTCCGCTGGCGGAGCATCCGCATAATAAAAATGAAGTCATCGTCTGGGATTGCGCTTTTGATCCGGACGAACTGTTCAGCCTGGATGCGGAACAGGCCCGCCTGCGCATGTTTTCCAAGACGGAAGATTTGCCGCCCGGCGTGGCCCGTCTGCCGATTAAAACCATCCATCTGAACCGCTCGCCGGTAGTGATTTCCGCTCTCAAAACCTTGAGCGCGGCGCGCGCCGAGGAGTTCGGCATGAATCTGGCGCAGGCGCAGCAGCATGCCGAACAATTACGCGCCGCCCTGCAAAGCGCGGATTTGAGCGCGCTGTGGCGCGATTTGTATGCGCGCGAAGATTGGCAAAGCCAGGATGTGGACTTGGATTTGTACGGCGGTTTTGTCGGCCCGGACGACCGGCGCCAACTCAACAGCCTGCGCGCGCTGGATGGCGATGCGCTGGCGGCGAAACGCTTGCATTTTCAAGATCCGCGTCTGGAAGAATTGCTGTTTCGCTACCGCGCCCGCAACTTCCCCGACAGCCTGAACGAGGCTGAACAAATGCGCTGGATGGAACTTTGCTCTGCGCGCCTGCTGGAAGGCGCTGGCGGCGCGCGCGATCTCGACAGCCTGCTGGCGCAGTTGGATCAATTGCAGGAAGGCGCGGATGAGCGCACCATGGAAATTCTGGAACAGGTGCACGCCTGGGCCGAACAAATTGCGCCGATGTGAGAAGTCCATGACTTACAGCACAGATTTATCCGCGCCGCTGGTGATGCTGGACTTTGAAACCACCGATATGGGGCCGGAAATGGGCGGCCGCATCACGGAAGTGGCGGCTTTACGCATCGAGGGCAGGCAAATCACGCAGCGCTTTGTTTCGCTGGTGAATTGCGGCGCCTATGTGTCGCCTTTTATCACGCAATTGACCGGCATCACGCAAAAAATGGTGGATGGCGCGCCGCCGGCGGCGGAAATCGTGCCGGCGCTGCTTGAATTTATCGGCAGCGATGTGTTGGCCGCGCATAACGCCAGTTTTGATCAGAAATTTTTACTCAATGAGGCGCGCTTGCAGGGCATACAGCCGCGCCACGCCGGCATGCTGTGCTCGGTGATGCTGGCGCGCCGCCTCTTGCCGGGTTACCGCAGCTACAGTCTGGGCCAGATTGCCGCTGCGCGCGGGATTGCCTTTTCTTCGCGTGCGCACCGGGCGGAAGCGGATGCGGAGGTGGCGGCGCATCTGGTGTTGCAGATGGTGGATAAGCTGGGGCGCGATTTTGGCCACGCCAGCATTGCGCCGCAACTCTTATTGCAGATCAATCAAAAGAGCGCGGCGCAAACCCCGGCGTTTTTACGCAAGCAGCTGTTTGAGCAGGCATAAAAAAACCCGCATCCGGGGATGCGGGCGCAAACCTTGAGTAAAGCATGTGCCCCCAATGACGACACAGGGCGCAGTGTGCGCTCAGCACATGTCAGCGCTGTGACATGCGCCGCATATCTTGCGCTTTATGCTTGGCGGAATTTATTGATTTCATCGCGCGTATGCAGCGCGGCGCGGCGCGCGGCGGCGGCAAAGTCTTCATCATCGTGCGGCTTGGCGTACAAAATCGCGCGCGAGGAATTGATCATCATGCCAAGGCCGTTGGCGGTTTGCCCGGCTTGCACGGTGGCTTGAATATCGCCGCCCTGCGCGCCCACGCCCGGCACCAGCAAGGGCATTTCGCCCACCAGGGCGCGCACTGCCGCCAATTCCTGCGGGAAGGTGGCGCCGACCACCAGAGCGCATTGGCCGTTGGCGTTCCATTTTTGCGCCACCAGTTGCGCCACATATTGGTAGAGCGGCATATCGCCTACCTGCAAAAACTGCAGATCGGAGCCGCCGGCATTGGAGGTGCGGCATAAAATAATCACGCCCCGGTCTTTCCATTCCAGATACGGTTGCACCGAATCAAAACCCATATACGGATTGACCGTCACGGCATCGGCTTTGTAACGCTCGTATGCTTCTTTGGCGTATTGCGCAGCGGTGGCGCCGATGTCGCCGCGCTTGGCGTCCAAAATCAAAGGGATATGGGGATAGGTTTCGCGCACATAGGCGCATACCGCTTCGAGCTGGTCTTCCGCGCCTTGCGAGGCGAAATAGGCGATTTGCGGTTTGAAGGCGCACACCAGATCAGCGGTGGCGTCGATGATGGCGCGGCAGAAATTGAAAATCCCGTCCGGCGCCATTTGCAAGTCTTCCGGCAGTTTGTCCATGTCCGGGTCCAGGCCCACGCACAACAGGGAATCATTACGCTGCCAGGCTGCATTCAATTTTTCGACAAATTTCATGGCTGACCTTTTCTACAAAGAGTTTGCGCTTGCGCGGGCGGGGCATCTTGCTGTGCTATGCTGCGCGCAGTGGCGCGCCTTGTCAATTCCGGCATCGTCATCCTTCGTTTTGCAAAGGGCGATATTTTACCCTGGAGCAAGCCCGATCCGGGACACAGGCTGTTTGCATGCCATGCTGAGAATGCTTTTATGACCAATCCCTCTCCTGAAGCGCCGCTGCGTTTAGCGTCCTGGCGCGAATTAGCCTTGCTGGCTTTGCTCACTCTGTGCTGGGGCTTGAATTGGCCGGTGATGAAACTCGGGGTGCAAGATTATCCGCCGCTGGCGTTTCGCGCTATTTCCATGGGCTTGGGTTTGCTGGTGCTGTATGTGATTGCGCGCATCGGTAAAGTTGCGCTGGCCGCGCCGCGTGCGCACTGGCGTCAGATCATGCTGTTGGGCATACCGAATATGGTGATCTGGCATGTGTTTATCATTCTGGCGGTCAAGCAATTGAGTTCGGGCCGCAGCGCGATTCTGGGCTACACCATGCCGCTCTGGGCCGCCTTGCTGGCCTGGCTGCTGTATCGTGAAAAACTGAGCGCGCGCGCGGCATTCGGCCTGGCTTGCGCCGGGGCCGGGGTGGCGCTCTTATTGCAGCAGGAATGGCTAAGCCTGTCCGGGCGTCCCTTGGGTTTGCTGTGCGCCTTGATCGCGGCTGCCGGCTGGGCTTTGGGGACGATTTTGCTCAAGCGCGATGCGCCGCCGCTGCCCACCATCTGCCTGACTTTCTGGATGTTGGCGCAAGCCCTGCTCTGCCTGTGCCTGGGCAGCTTGCTGTTTGAGCGCGCTGCCTGGCGCGCGCCCGATGCCAAAACCTGGGCCGCGATCTGGTACAACGCGGTGGTGGTGTTTGGCTTTGCGCATGTGGCCTGGTTTCGCTTAGCGCGCCTGTTGCCGCCGCTGGCGTCCGGCCTGTCGGTGATGTTAATTCCCATGGTGGGGGTGTTTTCCGGGGCCTGGCTGCTGTGGGAAACGCCGCATTGGCAGGATTATGCGGCGCTGTGCTTGATGCTGCTGGCGATGGGCGCGGTGTTGTTGCAGAAAAAAGAATGAGCCGGCAGGCAGCAGCGCTGGACGCCCCTGGCGCAGCGCTGGCGCCGGGGGCGGGCCGGCCTCAGTTGCTGCGCTTACCCTGCAATTCGGCGCGGGTTTGCTCCATCATATCCAGCATGGTTTGCGCCTGCTGACGCACGCCAGCCGCCGGCGCGCGCGTCAAGCTGCGCAGCTGAGCCATCGCCTTATTCAGCAATTGGCGCGCTTCGTCGCTGCGGCGCATGGCTTGCAGGCATTGCGCATGCAGCAGTTGCAAACGCAATAAGGCTAATTGCAGCAGTGGATTCTTCGGCGCGCGCAAGGCGCAGCGCTTGAACATGGCTTGCGCGGCTTCGATATGCGGCAGGGCCAAATCTTCCCGCCGCGCGATATGCTGAGCGCGCGCCAGCGCTTCTTCGCTCTCGCCCAATTCTTCAACCCAGTTCAGGGGCGCCGGTGTGACTGCGCACAATTCGACAAAGATGCTGCGGCTGTGCTGCAAATGCGGCATCGCCATATCCACCTGGTCGGCAAACACCAGCACCTTGCCCAGCATGCGCGCACGCACGCCAATGGCCGCGCTGGCCTCCTCGCTTGGCGCGTCTTGCGCCAGTGCCTGGGCTTGATCAAGCGCGTCTTGCAAGAGTTTGATCGCGGCGCCGTGCTCGTCGGACAGAAATTGCAAGCGCCCCAGCAAAAATTGCACTTCGCTGCGCTGTTCGCGCAGGCTGATTTGATTGGCCGGGCTGGCTTGTATGAGGTCAAGTTGCTGTTGCGCGCGCAGCAGCGCTTCTTTGCACGCGGCGCGGTCGCCGCCCAAATCGCCTATCGCATGTTGCAGCAATAATTGGCGTACGAATAATTGTTGCGCCAGGCTGTCCTGCGCTGCCATCTGAATGAGTTTGGGCAGAGCATCCAGGCTGCGGCGCAATGCGCGCTCGGCTTCCTGCAAGGCATCGATCTGGTAGTGGTAGCTGGCCAGCATTTCCAGGCTGCAGCACAAGCCGCCCTGGTTTTCCGCATTCGGGCCTTCATCTTGCTCCAGGCTCTCAAAATCCTGCAGAGCGCGCTGAATCAATTCCAGCGCTTCGGGGGAGTTTTGTTCAAACAGAATTTGCGCTTGCTGCAAGCAGATCCAGCCTGAGAGCTGGCGCCAGTGGCTGCTGGCGGTCTCGCTTTTGAGCAATTTTTCATACAGTCTGGCCACGCTGTCCTGTTGCTGCGCCAATTGCGCCATGTCGCCTTGCGCATGCAGCCAGGCGTGCTGCTCGACCAAGGCGTCCAGCAGTGTGAGCAAGTCGTCCTGACTGGTGTGCTCAAGATCGGGTAAGGCGCTGTCAATCAAGGGGCGCGCGGTGGCGCTGCGGGTGAATTCGGGCGCTAACAGGCGCAGGTAAAGCGGGCTGGTGTGAGTCATTGTGAATAGGGTCTTTCGCGATAGGGCGGCATGCGCCGGGGCGCATGAAAACAAAGCGGCGATTGTAGCGCATACTGCGCTGTCAAAACGCATCTGCTGCGGCAGAATGCGGCGCGCCATGGATTGCCACCCATCTTTTTGCCATATGGCAAGCTTTGTCACAGACTTACCACAATTCTTTGCCAAACTGATACTTATTTATGCGCAAAAACATGCCGCGAAAAAGCGCAGGATATGATGTCGCGCATGCATCCGCGCGCTGACTGCGGCTTGCCTTTGTTCTTCCACGCGTTTTCCTTTCGAATGGAGCTCCCCCCCATGCGTGACACGGCTCTGGCGCCTGAGAGCGCCGCTGATCTGGCCCTGCGCCAAGAAATCAGCTCAGGCTTGCAGCAAGCCTGCCCTGTGATTTCTCCCAAATTTTTATATGACGACATGGGTTCGCGTCTGTTTGAAGCGATTTGCCTTTTGCCTGAATATTATTTAACCCGCACTGAGGCGCGCATTTTCAGCCGCCATCAGGATGAAATATTAAGCGCGCTGGGGCAGGATATCTGCCTGATCGAACCCGGCGCCGGCAGTTGCGAAAAAGCGCAAAAACTGCTGCAAGCGGGTCTGGCGGCGTGGCAATATGTGGCGCTGGATATTTCCGCCGATTTTCTGCAGCAGGCCGCCAGCCGCCTGCGTCAGCATTTCCCGCAGCTGGAGGTAATGGCGCATAGCATGGATTTTTCGCGCGAATTTGAGCTGCCCGCACAAGCCCAAACCGCGCGCCGGGTGTTTTTCTATCCCGGTTCCTCGATTGGCAATTTCATGCCTGAGCAGGCGGTGGATTTGATGGGGCGCATGCGCGACGCCATGGATGAAGATGGCGGCTTGCTGATCGGGGTCGATATGAAAAAACCCAAGCGCATCCTGGACGCCGCCTATGATGATGCGATGGGCTTGACGGCGGCTTTCAATCTGAATCTGCTGCGCAATGTGAACCGCATTCTGGAAGCCGATTTTGATTTGCGCGAATGGCAACACCAGGGTTTTTACAATGTCGCGCAAGGCCGGGTGGAAATGCATCTGGCCGCCAAACATGAGCTGCTGGCGCAATGGCCGGGCGGCGCGCGCCGCTTTGAACGGGGCGAATCGATTCACACTGAAAACAGCTATAAATACACGCTGGATGAATTCGCCGCCCTGCTCAAACGCGCCAGCTTTGCTGTGAAACAGGTGTGGCAGGATGAGGATGCCTGGTTCTCCGTGATTTATGCGAAGCCGGTATGATGGGCGCGGCGGAAAAATTTCAACAGGTGCGCCAGCACACCCTGGCGCTGATCGAAGGCTTATCAGCGGAAGATTGCTGTGTGCAGGCGATGCCGGACGCGAGTCCGGCGAAATGGCATTTGGCGCACACCAGCTGGTTTTTTGAAACCTTTATCCTGGCGCGCTTTGCACCCGGCTTCCAGCCCTTCGATGCGGCCTATAAAGTCTTATTCAATTCCTATTACCAGGGGGTGGGCGAACAATATCCACGTCCCAAACGCGGACTGCTGACCCGTCCCGCGCTGCCTGAAGTGCTGGCCTACCGCCGCCATGTGGAGCACGGCATTCTGCAACTCTTGCAAGCCGCCCCGGCGGATCAAGCGCTGCTAAGCTTGCTCGAACTTGGCTTGCAACACGAGCAGCAGCACCAGGAATTATTGCTGACCGATGTCAAATATCTCTTGTCCTGCAATCCGCTGGCCCCAGCCTGGCGCGTGGACTGTCGCGCCAGCAGTCCCGAAACGCAGGCCATGCATGCGCCGCAGAGCGCGTGGCGCAGTTGCGAAGGCGGTTTGCAGGAAATCGGCGCAAGCGGCGCGGGCTTTTGTTTTGACAATGAATTGCCGCGTCACACTGTGTATACCGCGCCGTTTGCGATTGCCGCAACGCCGGTCAGCAATGCGCAATGGCTGGCGTTCATCGAGGCCGGCGGCTACCAGGAGCCGCAATATTGGCTGGCCGAGGGCTGGGATATGCTGCGGCGCGAAGGCTGGCAGGCGCCGCTGTACTGGCGCCGGCAGAACAGCGCCTGGCAGGCGTTCACCTTAAACGGCCTGCAAACGCTGCCGCTGGCGGCCCCGGTGATGCATATCTCTTATTTTGAAGCCGATGCCTTTGCGCGCTGGGCCAAGGCGCGCCTGCCGAGTGAGGCGGAATGGGAAATCGCGCAGGCGCAAGGTGTGCTCGAACATGCGTTTGACCGGGTATGGCAATGGACGCAGAGCAGTTATGCGCCCTACCCCGGTTTTCAGATTCCGCCCGGCGCAGTCGGTGAATACAATGGCAAATTCATGGTGAATCAATATGTCTTGCGCGGCGCCTCGCTGGCCACGCCAACCGGCCATGCGCGCGCCACCTACCGCAATTTCTTCCCCGCCAGCGCGCGCTGGCAATTTGCGGGCTTGCGCCTGGCGCGGGATTTGACTTGATTGTGTTGCAACCGTCCCCGGCGGGTTTGGCTTACAGATTGGCAGCATTCCAGGAATGATAGCGGGCTGGCTTAATCAGGGACGGATTGCGATGGGCATGCCGTTTGCGGCATGTCCCGGCCTTGTGCGCGACTGAAGTTGCACCCCCACACACCCACAGCAAGCCCCCCCCCTTCATGCCACCTTGGCGCACTGCCTGGGCAGCAAAAATCCCAGACTGGGACAGGGCTTGATATGCAAGGCGTGCAAGTAATAGCGCAGCAGCACATATTCCAGCGCGCTGCAGTCACGCGCCAGAAGCGGGTATAACTGGCTTTCCTGCTCCGCCACGCGCATCATCTGCAACAGCACCGGATAAGGCGATTGCGGGGCCCAGTCTTGCGCATCACACACAATCCCATAACGCGCCAGCGCCGACGACAAGATAGCGCGCTGCGCCACATAGGCGGCATGCAAGAGCATGCCCAGCGCCGCATCTTCAGCACTGCCGGCGGATGGCGGCTGCAGCAAGAAATCCTGCCATTGCGCAAGCGTGTATTGCGCCAGATGCTGCGCGCGCAGGCTGTGCAAGTGTGGCGCGGCCTGCCCCATGTCCGGGTGCAAACTCCAGGCCGGCAATTCCAGCGCGGCCCAATCATATTCGCGCGCGCCAGCGGCCAGCAAACTGAGTTGCTGCGCCCCTAAGCTTTGCGCCAGCGCAGTCCAATGCAGTTTTAAACGGTATTGGCGCGATAAAAAGGTTTCGCTGGCGTATTGCATAAAAGCGTGCACCTGATCAATCGAGCCGAAATGGCGCACAAATTGCGCATTGTAGTAATACGAAGGATGAATCAAACCGGGTTCGGCGTGTGGCGCACCGGTCACCGTCAGCGCATCGCTGCGCGCATTCGGCGGCAAATGCTGCAAACATTCATACACCCGCAATGCCGGGTAACTGTCCGCTTCGTCATAGCGCACATCCAAACCTTCTTGCACAAATAATTCCAGGGTCTGGCGGATCGAAGTAAAGTCAGCATAGGGATTGCCCAGCCAAGACCACAAAATCCAGCGCGGCTGGCGCATATGCTCAAATTCCGGCTCCTGATCGATTTCCATAAAATCTTTGATCTGCTGCACCGCGTTTTTAACCCGGTATGGCTCGCGCATGCGCGCCAGATTGCCATCGTCCAAGGTGGTGAAGGCGCCGCTTTGTTCAATCAACAGGCCGGAGCGGCGCAGAATGCGCAATTCATCCTTATCAAACACCCCCGGCAAAAAATACGCGCGCCAAAAGATCGGGCGCTGCAGCTGCGCATTCATATTGATAATGCGCTGCGCCAATTCCATCACATGCTTTTTACAGGTATTCAATTCCGAGCAGATAAACCAGAAATAGCGCAAACCGTAGGCCAATAATTGGCGCATTTCCGCTTCCACCACATCCAGATTGCGCCGCCGCACGGTTTTGCCTTTGACAATCGGCTCGCAGCAAAAAGAACAGGAACAAGGACAGCCGCGCGCGATTTCTATCGCAATCGATAAACCGGTGTCTTTATACGAACCCAGCCCCGGCACGGCTTCCAGATGCGCATTGCGCAAATTGCGTTCGCCGTGAAAGCGGAAGATTTCATCAATGATGTCCGGCGTATATTCCACCTCATCCAGCGGGCCGTAATACACGCGCTGGTTTTGCCGCCAGACGCCGTTTTCATCGCGATACAGCAAATTCGCCACGCCCCCGGTCTGGCCGGCCAGGACGGCATCGAATTTTTGCAAAAAATCATCCGGCTCGCCGACCACGCCGTAATCCGGCTGCAAATAGTCTGCCGCCTTGCTGCCATTCACACTGAAATTAAAGCCGCCGACAATGATTTTGGCGTCGCACAAGCTGCGCACATGGGCGATCGCGGCGCGCGTTTCTTCCACTGGAAACCAGGGATTTTTGGGCGGCTGACGCTGGATGCTCAAATAATTATCCGCCGCCACCGAGTCCGCCTGACGCACCGTAAAGCCGACCGCGCGCGGGCGGTGGCGGCGGATCAGGTGGGCGATGCAATCGAGTTTATCAGCCAGCGACAAATCCAGCCCATCCCAGCGCACCACCTTCAAACCGGCGCGCCGCGCCAAGGCCGAGACTTGCACAAAAGCATACGGAAACACCGGGCGGCCCGGCAGATTGCTCAAATTCAAAAACAGCATATCAACCGCGTCGGGCGGGTTGATTCCAGTGTAGGCAGGCAACATAGCGGGGGCGGGGAAAGGGTTGCGATGGCAAATTGTATGCGCGCGCGTTGGCGCGGCGGGCAAAAGCGCAGCAATACCGCGCCATTTTGCGCGCGCCTGTTGTTTGCCTGCCGCAGCAGGCGCGCGCCGCCGGGTAAACGCCCTACAATGCGCCATCAACCATACGCTATGGGAGCTGCCATGTTCGCTTCGCGCTATCTGTGTTTTTATCTGTGTTGCGGCTGTGCTTTGGGCAGCGCGCTTGCGCTGAGCGATGCGCTGTGGCGCCAACATGTCTGGCTGTGGCTGCTGTTTTTGCTGGCTGCCGCGCTCAGCGTGCTGGGCCTGCACGACATCAAACAAAAGCGGCGCGCGATTTTGCGCAATTACCCGATACTGGCGCATTTCCGCTTTTTATTTGAAGCGATCCGCCCTGAAATCCGCCAATATTTTTTGGAAGACGACACCGAGGCGCGCCCGTTTTCGCGCAACCAGCGCAGCCTGGTGTATCAGCGCGCCAAGCAGGAAACCGATAAACGCCCGTTTGGCACCCAGCTCGATGTGTACGCCAATGACTATGAATGGATTAACCACTCAATTGTGCCGGGGCAGCCGGCCAGCCATGATTTCCGCATCGAAATCGGCAATCACCCGGACTGCCCGCGCGCCCAGCCTTACAGCGCATCTGTGTTCAATATTTCCGCCATGAGTTTCGGCGCGCTCTCGGCGAATGCGATTCTGGCCTTGAACGGCGGCGCCAAAAAAGGCAATTTCATGCACGACACCGGCGAAGGCAGCATCAGCGTGCATCACCGCACGCATGGCGGCGACCTGGTGTGGGAAATCGGCTCAGGCTATTTTGGCTGCCGCACGCCGGACGGCAAATTTTCGCTGGACAAATTCAAACAAAACGCCGCCGCGCCGCAAGTCAAAATGATTGAAGTCAAACTCTCGCAAGGCGCCAAACCGGGCCATGGCGGGGTTTTGCCCGGGGCCAAGGTGAGCGCCGAAATCGCCGCCGCGCGCGGCGTGCAAATTGGCGAAGACTGCATCTCGCCGCCCTGCCACAGCGCGTTTGCCACGCCGCTGGAATTGCTGCATTTCATTGAAACCTTGCGCAATGCCTCGGGCGGCAAGCCGACCGGCTTTAAACTCTCGATTGGCCACCCCTGGGAATTTTTTGCGATTGTCAAAGCCATGCTGGAGTGCGACATCGTGCCGGATTTCATTGTGGTGGATGGCGGCGAAGGCGGCACCGGAGCGGCGCCGGTGGAGTTTTCCGACCACATCGGCACGCCTTTGCAAGAAGCGCTGCTATTGGCGCACAACACCCTGGTAGGGGCGAATTTGCGCGCCAAAATCAAGCTCGGCGCCTCGGGCAAGGTGATTTCCGCGTTTGACATCGCGCGCACCCTGGCCCTGGGCGCGGATTGGTGCAATAGCGCGCGCGGCTTTATGTTTGCGCTGGGCTGCATCCAATCGCAAAGCTGCCACACCGACCGCTGCCCGACCGGCGTCACCACCCAAGACCCCAAGCGCCAGCAGGCTTTGTATGTGCCGGACAAAATTGAGCGGGTGTACCACTTCCATCAAAACACCTTGAAAGCCTTGCGCGAACTGGTGGCGGCGGCCGGCTTGAACCACCCCTCAGAACTGCGCCCGCATCACCTGGTGCGCCGCATTTCCAGCAGCCAGGTGCGGCTGGCGGCGAATCTGCTGCCGTATATCAAGCCCGGGCAATTGCTGGATGCGGCGCAATTGGCGGAGTTGCCGCCGGTGTTTCAGTATTATTGGCCGCTGGCGCAGGCGGGGTCGTTTTTGGCTGGAAGAGTACCTATACTACAAAACTCCTCAACCTCTTAGAATATGTGTATAAAGGTTTATCGAACTATTTTCTTAAACCATCCAATCACAACATGAATACTTCAATTAAGTACCAGATCTTTGTTAGCTCTACGTATCGTGATCTTAAAGACGAACGAGACCAAGTGATCAAAGGCATACTTGAGCTAGGACATATCCCTATCGGCATGGAGATGTTTAGTGCCGCAGACGAGGATCAGTGGCAAGTCATAGCAAAGAAGATTGATGAAGCAGACTACTATGTGCTGATCCTCGCACACCGCTATGGAACCACAACATCAGAAGGATTAAGCTATACAGAGAAGGAATATGACTATGCCATCTCACAACACGTCCCTATTCTCGGGTTTATTATCGATGATGAGGCGCACTGGCCAGCAAATAAAATGGATAAAGATGCTACCGCACAACAACGCCTTTTTTCATTTAAAGAGAAAGTTTTAAAGCGCCTCATTAAACATTGGACAGACAAGCACGATCTACACGCAAAGGTCTGCGCAGCACTTGTAAAGTCTTTTTCATCCAACCCTCGCACAGGTTGGATTCGTGCCTCAGAAGCACCAGCAATACAGGGATCATATGAGTCAGAGCAGTTTGGGGCATCCAGCAGACTTCGCATTGATATATATTACTATTCAAATAAATCAAACACACCTTTTAGCAAGGATCACGCGAATGCTCTTGCAAGTCAGTATCTCCGTCTTGGCATGTCTCCGCGCGTACTTCAACATGTACAAGGTAATCCAGACGCATTTTTCATTGGAGCACTTGTGACTGCAGCAGAATTACGAGCTGTTCTTACCTCCTTTGACACAAAGACACTTAAATATCTTTTTCCTCCTGACTCACCTGACTCTGAAGCGGAGCGTGTCAAGGTAGTTGTCGCAAAAAATCGATTAAGCAACCATGCGCTGGTCCAGCTTTGATGGCGGATTAAGCCAGACCTCATTGGGCGCCAGCCAGGGCCGTGTATGACGCTTCCAGCGCAGCGGATGGCGTTGCCGGGCTTCGGCATAAACGTCGCGTCGGCGCTCCAGGATCGCATTGGCGGCGCCCGTATGGCGCTGCTCCGGCGTCACATAGGCCAAGGCGCTGTGCAAATGGGTGCAGTTGTACCAAGTCACAAATTGCAGTGTCCAATCCCGAGCCTGCGCGATGCTCTCAAAGCCTTTGGCTGGATAGCTGGGCGCATATTTACAGGTGCGGAACCACGCTTCGATATGGGCATTGTCATCGGAGACGCCAGGCCGGCTATGCGAGGAGCCGATGCCCAGCATTTCCAACTTGCTCTTGAGCGTGTGCGAAGTTTGCGCAGCACCGTTATCGGCATGCAGCACCAATGGCGTGCAGCGGCGCTGTTCACGCCAGCAGGCGCGCTCAATCAGTAAAGCAGCTTCCTCACCATTTTCCCGCTCGTGGACTTCCCATGCGACCAGTTTGCGGCTGTAAATATCGAGCACGGCATACAGATAAAAATACTGGCCGCGCACCCGGCTGGGCAGGTACGTCACGTCCCAGCTCCAGACCTGGTTGGGGCCATGGGCGACATGGCGCACCGGCTCGCTGGCCACAGGAGCCTTGCTGCGACCCCGGTGATGCTGCTGGTCGGCGCTTCTCAGCACACGATAGAACGACGATTCCGATGCCACATACGCTCCCTCGTCGGCCAGCCGCGGCACGATCTGCGCTGGCGGCAAATCGGCAAAGCGCGGTTCATGACACAGTTGCAGGATGCGCTGACGTTCTTCATCAGACAGTTTGTGCGCAGGCGCTGGCCGCTCTGCCTCCGGTCGGCCGTCAGGACGAATTTCACCGTCACAACGCCAACGTTCCAAGGTGCGCACGCTTAGACCGAGTTCGGCGCATGCCAATGCTAAACGCGCACCAGCCTTCCGGGCCTGCAGAATATCGGCGATCATTTCAAGGCGCTGGGGCAACGCAGTCATGCGTCCTCGCCGTCGATCCCCAGCGCCTCGTACTTTCGGGACAGAACCAGCAAGGCCGCTGTTTCCGCCAGCGCTTTTTCTTTACGCCGCAAATCCTTTTCCAGCTCCTTGATGCGCTTTTTGTCTTTGGCCCGGGCTGCAGCATCGGCTTGACTGCTCTGGCTGCTAAGCGCAGCGTGCATTTCTGTGCGCCAGCGCTCCAGTTGCGCTACCAGCAAGCCTTTACGGCGGCAATACTCAGCCAGCTCTGCTTCGTTCAGCGGCGCCGCTTCCAGTACTGCAGCAAATTTGTCCGCAGCACGCCATTGCTCGGGGTTTTGTCCGTCGCCAGGCACAACACGACCGGCTTCACGGGCCTGCTTCCGCCACAGGTAAAGCGTAGCCTCTGGCACGCCGCTTATCTCAGCGACCTCGGCCACAGACTTGTTTTGTGGTGCGCTCATCAGCTTGAGCACATGTTCTTTCTTCTCTTGTGTGTATTTCATTATCGTCTGTTCCATCGCCCCCGGGATGGATTAGAACTCCAAATCACTGGAGGCGACAACTATTTTGACACGGGGGGGAAGGAGGAGATTTAAATGGCCGCCGCATAGGAATTGGATACGACTCAAGCTATAACCAATCAATTCATGCATCCAACTCAGCTGCCCGACCGAAGCAGATTACTCGCGCTCAACTCAAGCGGCTTCTTGACCCAAGCCTAACTAATGGAGAACTCCATCGGCTAATCTTTGAGTGGACGCGACCTAATCCATAATTGCAGACTCTGCATTAAGTTCCATTATCAAATTTATGGATAGGAGGCAATTGTCTCCATGATCGGAGCACTTGCCGCAGCAGGCGCTTAGCCATTCACCTGCACCCACTCAATCACTTTAGCAAGCGTGCAAGATTGGCGGCACAGCATGGCGTTTTTTTCGCCATGCGCTGATGCGCGCTGCCTGGCTGCAATTTATTGCGTATCCAATGCCACCATCATCATCATACGCAGCAAGGCCGGCCATTCCTGCTGCCGCGCCGTCAACCGTTTTTCCGCCTCTAATTTGTCCAGAATGCGCAAGGCCTGTTGTGCATGGCTGCGCGCTTTGTCTTTGGCCGGCTGGGCCGCATAGAGGCCGAACAGTTTGACATGCGAGAGCGCCAAGTCTGACTGCCATTCTGCATTCAAGGGATCGCGCTGCGCCAGCTTTTCTCTGATCTGCCGGCTGCGCGTAAAACTGCCCAAGGCCGCTGACAAATCGCCTTGCGCTTGCTGGATGTCGCCGATTCTCTCCAGACTCACACTCAGATCGCGCTGCCACTCGCTATTGCCCGCATCGCGCTGCGCCAGCCTTTCGAAGATCTGCAGGCTGCGCGTAAAACTGCCCAAGGCCGCTGACAGATCGCCTTGCGCTTGCAAAATGTCGCCGATTTTATTCAAACTCACACTTAGATCACGCTGCCACTCGCTATTGCCCGCATCGCGCTGCGCCAGCTTTTCGAAGATCTGCAGGCTGCGCGTAAAACTGCCCAAGGCCGCTGACAGATCGCCTTGCGCTTGCTGGATGTCGCCAATTTTATTCAAGCTCACACTCAGATCGCGCTGCCACTCGCTATTGCCCGCATCGCGCTGCGCCAGCTTTTCTCTGATCTGCAGGCTGCGCGTAAAACTGCCCAAGGCCGCTGACAGATCGCCTTGCGCTTGCTGGATGTCGCCGATTCTGTCCAAACTCACACTCAGATCGCGCTGCCACCGGGTATTGCCCGCATCGCGCTGCGCCAGCTTTTCTCTGATCTGCAGGCTGCGCGTAAAACTGCCCAAGGCCGCTGACAAATCGCCTTGCGCTTGCTGGATGTCGCCGATTTTATTCAAACTCACACTCAGATCGCGCTGCCACCCGGTATTGCCCGCATCGCGCTGCGCCAGCTTTTCTCTGATCTGCAGGCTGCGCGTAAAACTGCCCAAGGCCGCTGACAAATCTCCTTGCGCTTGCTGGATGTCGCCGATTCTGTCCAAACTCACACTCAGATCGCGCTGCCACCGGGTATTGCCCGCATCGCGCTGCGCCAGCTTTTCGCTGATCTGCAGGCTGCGTGTAAAACTGCCCAAGGCCGCTGACAGATTGCCTTGCGCTTGCTGGATGATACCAACCCAAACCAAACTCTTACTCAGATCGAACTGCCACTGGGTATTGCCCGAATCGCGCTGCACAAGCTTTTCACTGATCAGTAGGCCACGTTTAAAACTGACCAAAGCCGCTGACAGATCGCCTTGCGCTTGCAAGATGTCGCCCATATCAATCAACAAATACGCCTGAATCGCCTCTTGCTGATCGTGTGAAATATCTACGCTTGGCAATAACTGCTGCACTTTGGCATAGGCCAGCATGGCTTGCGCCAATTCCCCGGCTTGTTGTTCCATCCGGCCCAATTGCCACCAATCCCATACACTGGCGCCAGCCAAGGCAACCACCCTTTTCCATGCCGCCAAGGCGCGGGCGCTGTCTTTGCCGCTCCACAAGGCTGCTGCCTGTCTTTCTTTTTCCAGCAAAAGTGCGCCTTGCGCTTGCATTTCCTGGCGCAAGGCGGCGGCTTCCTGCTCCACTGCCTCTGCCGTGGGCGCCACATCGCCGGCGCGCAAGGCTTGCACGCGGCGCTTGTCTTCCTGGCTGGCTTGCGGCGACTGGGCTTTTTCAATGGCGTTTAAGGCGGCTTCGGCGCGATAGCGTTCAAGTTCTTGATTAAGTGCTCTTTCCTTTAAATTCCAATCGGCTTCTTTTCTTCGATACTCACCTAATGTTTTTGCAATATCAGGTTCACATTGTTGAATAATGTTCACTGTTGTGTTTTTTTGTTCGATGTGAACTTTTGCGTTACCACAGATATTGGTGACGTTTGCATGTTGTGATGGCTTTGGGTTTGCCTTTGATTGCGCAAAAACCTGCACGCTGCCACAAAGCAATACAACAACCAAGATTAATTGTGATGCACTACTTGCCATTGCCCACCCCCTGCTTAATCGTCACAGTAGCGCTGCCGCTCACCCCGTCCACCTCGGCTGTTTGCCCGCCGGCGCCGGCTGGGCTGGATTGGTTTATTTCAACTTTGGCCTGGTCTTTCACATTGCGGGCTTTTGCCGTTTGCGCGCTGGCTTGCGCACTGCTGGAGGGAGGCGGGCTGGCTTGCGGTGTGGGCGCGGCGCCCTTGGCGTTTTTTTGCAATTCCACCTGCGCGCTCAACCACATTTGCCAACCGCCCAGGGCCAAGCTGCCGGCTAACGCCAGCGCCAGCAACAAGGGCCAGGTTTTTTTCCACAGCGCTGGGCTGCTCTTGCTGCGCCAGAGTAAAAACGCCATCAACAACAGGATAAAGCCGATTAATTGCAATGGCCCATTGATTTTCGCCACCAAGCCCGTCATGCCTTCCATGCCTGCCTCCATATGTGGTTCTGGCATAGCCTAACCTGAAAAGCAGGCGCAGAAAACAGAAATTGTGCTGTACTGTGGATACCATGCAGCACAGTCGGCATGAGGCTTTCTTTGGGCTTTCTTTGCCATGCTTGGGTATGTGGATGTGCGCCAATTTTTAGTGGCTGGCGCCGATGGCATAGGACAAACAAAAAACGCCTGTTGCAATACATACTTTGCGCACCCGGGGTGCGCAGGCGCTTAGCCATTCACCTGCACCCACTCAATCACTTTATCCAGCAGCGCGCGCCCGCTTTCGGGGTTGCTGTGGTTGACGAAGGCGGCCAGGGCGTAGCGCTGGCCGGATTGCGCCAGCACATAGCCGGCCACGCTGCGCACGTCTTTGAGGGTGCCGGTTTTGATGTGGGCCTGTCCCTGGGCCGGGCTTTGCAAGAGGCGGCGGCGCATGGTGCCATCCACCCCCACCAGCGGCATGCTGGCGATGAATTCCGGCATGTGCGGCGCGCGCCAGGCCAGTTGCAGCACGCGCACCATGCCGGCTGGAGAAATCCGTTCGCGGCGCGACAGGCCGGAGCCGTTGTCCAGAAAACAGGGGGGCAGTTCTAACAATCAAACTTTTTTGGAATGTTAGAACTAACCTTATTGTTGTTTGGAACTACCCCCGTTGACTTCCTTCACAGCGCCAACCCAAGCTAATGCCCAGTGCGATCGGGCGCGATTATTTTTTGGCGCAGACGGCGGTGAGTTGGGGTGGATTTGTAACGGGAGATACTACATCTTCAACGATGCGTGTTTGCCTTTTGGCTGTTGCCTGATTATCAAGAAGGGAATTAATATACATCGGACTGGAATAGCCAATATCTTTTTCGGCGACATTATCTTTGTAAAATTGAATCATGGCGCGTGCCTTTTCCATATTCGCGGCGCTTGGTTGCGCCCAATGGCTGCAATCTTCACTTGCTTTGGCAATATTTTGCGCCAGCGTGAGCGAATCATCCCACAGAATAGCTAGTGAAAAACTGATTAAATAGTTTAAGTCTTCCAGGGTGTAATCCGGCACATCGCCAAAACCCGGATCGGCCAGCACCAGCGCCCCCAACTCATCAGGGTATTCTACCAAATTATCATTTGCCAAGCGGATTAACATAAAGCCACCATAATTTGTTTAGCAAGCTCGCGTTCAAGCGCTGCAATTTGCGGGTATTGGTCATATGGCTTCTCAGACATGAGCCAGGCAATTCCGCCTTGCGCGTCAAAGCGGCTTAAGTGCGATAACTTTCCCCGCAAAATGTCGTGCATGGCGCGGGCAGCCCTGTCATAAGCGCGAGCTTTTGTATTTGCACCACCGGGTCTGCCGGCCTCCAAATCCTCTGTCAACAAGTAAAAACCAAATATCGAAATGATTTGCAGATCAGCCTTACTAATTTTATTCAAAGTAAAGTCATTTTTCACAAAAGCTAAGTTATTGATTTTATTGATAAATATTAATCTGGAAAATGGTTTTGCAAAGTGCAAGGTTAGTAACCATTTGAACTGCCCTGTGTGCAATCGCCAATGAAATGCCAATTCCATTTACAGGCGTCGAAACTGAAGAATCCATGCTGCCATCAGCATTAGTGAATTTCAAACCAAGCACATAACCACTTATACCATGGACGCTATTGTAGCTCAAAATAACGCGGTATCTGTTTCCATAAACATTGATTTCCTCAACTTTCTCGCGGACTTGCTGCAAAAGTGGGTGGCCTGCCATAGTGTTTTCTCAAAAAATAATTGATGGTAATGTGCTCACCTGCCGCTCAGACAAACACGAATCTTGCGCAAGCGTGGTTTGGAAAATACATCGCAATCATAGCAAGTCAGGCAGGCATTCACAATAAATCAATGGGTGCAGACAGCGCGCCACATGCGCTTGAAAAGCGTCAGTCATGCACAAGCCGCAACCGAATCATATCCTCCGTACAATCGTTTTGCGATTCGCGCGCGGCCAGTGAGCAATTAAGCCATCAGTTGCGCATGCTGGAAGTGCGCGCCTTTCTCAGCCACGCTTCTTTAAGCCGGGCTGAACGCCTGCATGGGCGCCTGCATGGACGCCCCCAAAGCAAGCGTGCAAGATTGGCGGCACAGCATGGCGATTTTTTCGCCATGCACTGATGCGCGCTGCCTGTCTGCAATTTATTGTTTATCCAATTCCGCCACCGCCTTACGCAGCAAGACCGGCCATTTTTGCTGTTGTGGCGTCAGGCGCTTTTCCGCCTGTAATTTTTCCAGAATGCGCAAGCCCTCTTGCGCATGGCTGCGTGCTTTGTCTTTGGCCGGCTGGGCGGAATAGAGGCCATACAGTCTGGCATGCGAGATCGCCAGATCCAACTGCCACCCTGCATGCACGGGGTCGCGCTGGGCCAGCTTTTCTCTGATCTGCAGGCTGCGCGTAAAACTGCCCAAGGCCGCTGACAGATCGCCTTGCGCTTGCTGGATGGAGCCTATTTTCTCCAAACTCACACTCAGATCGCGCTGCCATGCGGTATTGCCCGCATCACGCTGCGCCAGTTTTTCATCGATCTGCAGACTGCGCGTAAAACTGCCCAAGGCCGCTGACAGATCGTCTTGCGCCTGCTGAATCTCGCCGATTTTATGCAAACTCACACTCAGATCGCGCTGCCACCGGGTATTAGCCGGATCGCGTTGCACCAGCTTTTCGATGATCTGCAGGCTGCTCGTAAAACTGTCCAAAGCTGCTGACAGATCACCTTCCGCTTGCTGGATGTTGCCGACTTTTATCTGACTGACAACCAGCCCGTGCTGCCATGCGGTATTGCCTGCATCGCGTTGCGCCAGTTTTTCACTGATCTGCAGGCTCTGCTTAAAACTGCGCAACGCCGCTGACAAATCGCCTTGCGCTTGCAATATCTCGCCGATTTTCTGCAAGCTCACGCTCAGATCGCGCTGCCACGCTGTATTAGCCGCATCGCGCTGGGCCAGCTTTTCTCTGATCCGCAGGCTCTGCTTAAAGCGGCCCAAAGCCGCTGACCGATCACCTTGCACTTGCAAGATTTCGCCGATTTTCTGCAAGCTCACACTCAGATCGCGCTGCCACAGGGTATTAGCCGCATCGCGCTGGGCCAGCTTTTCTCTGATCTCCAGGCTGCGCGTAAAACTGCCCAAGGCCGCTGACAAATCGCCTTGCGCTTGCTGGACATTGCCGATTCTTTCCAAACTCAGACTCAGCTCGCGCTGCCACGCGGTATTGCCCGCATCACGCTGCGCCAGCTTTTCGCTGATCTGCAAGCTCTGCTTAAAACTGTCCAAGGCCGCTGACAGATCGCCTTGCGTTTGCAAGATATCGCCGATTTTATGCAAGCTCACACTCAGATCGCGCTGCCACTCGCTATTGCCCGCATCACGCCGGGCCAGCTTTTCTCTGATCTGTAAGCCCTGCTTATAACTGCCCAAGGCCGCTGACAAATCGCCTTGCGCTTGCAAGATGTCCCCGACTTTATTCAAACTCACACTCAGATCGCGCTGCCACTGAGTATTGCCGGCGTCGCGCTGCGCCAGCTTTTCGATGATCTGCAAGCCACGTTTAAAACTGCCCAAAGCCGCTGACAAATCGCCTTGTTCTTGCAAGATATCGCCGATTTTAATCAAACTCACACTCAGATCGCGCTGCCATTCGGTATTAGCGGCATCGCGCTGCACCAGCTTTTCGATGATCTGCAGGCTGCGCGTAAAACTGCCCAAGGCGGCTGACAAATCGCCTTGCGCTTGCAAGATGTCCCCGACTTTATTCAAACTCACACTCAGATCGCGCTGCCACTGAGTATTGCCGGCGTCGCGCTGCGCCAGCTTTTCGCTAATCTGCAGGCTCTGCTTAAAACTGCCCAAGGCCGCTGACAGATCGCCTTGCGTTTGCAAAATCTCGCCTATTCTGTCCAAACTCACACTCAGCTCGCGCTGCCACGCGGTATTGTCCGCATCGCGTTGCGCCAGTTTTTCGATGATCTGCAAGCTCTGCTGAAAACTGCCTAAAGCCGCTGACAAATCGCCTTGCGCTTGCAAGATGTCGCCGACATGACTCAATAAAGAAGCCCGTGTGTTGTCTTGCCAATCTTGTGAAAGGGCGGCGTCACTTTGCAATAATTGCTGCGCTTTTGTATAGGCCAGCATGGCCTGCGTCAATTGCCCGGCTTTTTTTTCCAGCCGCCCCAATTGCCACCAATCCCATACGCTGGCGCCGGCTAAGGTGCTCACCCGCCTCATTGCCGCCAGGGCGCGTGTACTATCTTTGCAGCTCCACAAGGCGGCGGCCTGTCTTTCTTTTTCTTGCAATAGCACGCCCAGCGATTGCTTTTCCTGGCGCAAAACGGCGGCCTCCTGCTCAAGTGCTTCTGCGATTGGCGCCACATCGCCTGCGCGCAAGGCTTGCAGCCGGCGCCTGTCTTCCTGGCTGGCTTTAGGGGCCTGGGCTTTTTCAATAACGTCTAAAGCAGCTTGCGCACGCGCGCGCTCAAAGTCTTCTCGCAAATACATATTATTCACGAGCAATTCCATTTGCCTGTCCTGCTCATTGCTCAAGGCTTCCAACACCCCGGCAACTGCTGGATCGCGCTGCTTGATTGCGCTTAGCATTTGTTTTAAGGCGACGCCAGCATGCGCACTTTCTGCTGGGGGACGTTGCCCGTAAGCCAAGTATTTGGTTCTGGCTTGGTCTATGTTTGGCGTCACTGCAAAACTATTGCCCGCCAACATCATCAGCGCGCACATCATCGGCGTCAGCTTATTTCCCTTCATCCTGCCCTCACTTTTTCTTCATTACCTTTGAAGCGCTGCTGCGTCATCCTTGCACTGCTACAGATTGCCCAGCTGTTTTTTTGGATTGCATACGCAAGCAAGCCCCTCCTCCATTGCAAGACAAACGGCTCGCAAAATCTGTCCTCATCCGCGCCGCATAGTTGCTGCGCTGGTCTGACTGTTTGTTCAATTCTTTCGCATTTTTCCATTCATGCTTTGCGCACCCGGGGTGCGCAGGCGCTTAGCCATTCACCTGCACCCACTCAATCACTTTATCCAGCAGCGCGCGCCCGCTTTCGGGGTTGCTGTGGTTGACGAAGGCGGCCAGGGCGTAGCGCCGGCCGGATTGCGCCAGCACATAGCCGGCCACGCTGCGCACGTCTTTGAGGGTGCCGGTTTTGATGTGGGCCTGTCCCTGGGCCGGGCTTTGCAAGAGGCGGCGGCGCATGGTGCCGTCCACCCCCACCAGCGGCATGCTGGCGATGAATTCCGGCATGTGCGGCGCGCGCCAGGCCAGTTGCAGCACGCGCACCATGCCGGCGGGGGAAATCCGTTCGCGGCGCGACAGGCCGGAGCCGTTGTCCAGCACCAGTTCCGGCAGGTCCACGCCCTTGGCTTGCAGATGGGCGCGGATGCGTTGATCCGCCGCTTCCAGACTGGCCTTGCCATCCACCACGCCCAGGCGCAAATACAGCATGCGCGCCATCACATTATTGCTGTATTTATTGATGTCGCGCACCAGCAGGGCCAGCGGCGGCGAGGCCCATTCCAGCAAGAGATTGGCGTCCGGCGGCACGCTGGCGTTGTCGTAGCTGACGGCGAAGCGGCTGCCGGGGTTGACCTGGCGCCAGAGGCTGGCCAGCACCCCGGCGGCATAGGGATTGGCGCTGTGCGCATGCGCTTGCACATCGCGCGCACGCACGCCGCATGAGGCCGGATAGCTGCCGTCAAACAGGACGCGCACGCCTTTGCCCTCTTCCTGGCGCTCAAAACGCAGGCCAATCGCTTCCTGCCAATCGTCGCAGGCGGCGTTGGAGAGCGGCAGTGTGGCGAAATGCAAGTCCGGCAGCGCCGGTTGTGCGCTCACGCGCGCGCTTTGGCTGGCCGGGTCGGGATTGAAATACAGGCGCAGGCTTTTGAAATTGAATAAGAGCGCATCCGGCGCCACGTTATAGGGCTTGATGCTGGCGCCATCAAAATCTTCCAGCGCTGTTTGCGGCCACAGACTGCGGTCAAACAGGATGCGGCCCTGCACATCCTGCACCCCCTGGGCGCGTAATTCATGCAGCATTTGCCACAGGTTTTCTTGCGCCAGCCTGGGGTCTAAGCCGCCTTGCAGGTATACATCGCCCTGCCACACGCCATGTTGCAATTCGCCCACGCCATAAATGCGGGTTGTGGCTTGCCATTGCGGGCCGAATTCGGCCAGGGCGGCATGCGTGGTCAGCAGTTTCATGACGGAGGCCGGATTCATGCTTTGCCGGGCATTGAACTCCAGCAGCCAGGCGGATTCGCGCTGTTCTTTGCCGGCCTTTTCTGTCTTGTTGGCCTTGTTGCGTTTAGCGCCCCTGGGCGCTGTGCTGACGTCGGCGCCGACGGCTTGCACCGCGAGGCCGAAGGCTTGCGGCGGCAGGCCGGAGGCGGCTAAGGCTTGCGCCAGTTCCGTCGGCATGCCGGATGCGCGCGCGATGCGGGCGGCGCGCTTGCCGGCTGCCGCTTTGCCGGCGCTGGCCGCCTTGGCCGTCTTGGCGGACTTGGCCCCGGCCTCAGTCTGCCCGCCCTTGGCCCAGGCGGGGGCCAGACTGAGCAAAATAATCAGGGAAGCATGGCAAACAGTGGGTAAAATTCGCATCTCGATATCCGGCGGCAGTGGGGATGTGTGATTGTCGCACGCGCCTGCGCCGCCACAGCTTTTTGGAGCATGAAATGCGATTGCAAGGAAAAACCGCCATAGTCACCGGCGCAGCACAGGGCATCGGCCTGGCCTGCGCACAACGTTTGCTTGCCGAGGGCGCGCAAGTGATGTTGAGCGATATCAAGGCTGAAGGCGCGCAAGTGGCGCAGGAATTGGGGCAAAAGGCGGCCTTTTTCGCCGCCGATGTCAGCGACAAGGCCCAGGCGGATGGCTTGATCGCGGCCACCCTGGCGCGCTTTGGCGCAGTTGACATTCTGGTGAATAACGCCGGCGTGACGCATGCTTGCGATTTTCTTGATTTGCAGGAAGAGGATTTTGACCGGGTCTTGCGCATCAATCTGAAATCCATGTTTTTATGCGGCCAGGCGGCGGCGCGTGCGATGGTGAAGGCCGGGCGCGGCGGCGCCATTATCAATATGTCCAGCGCGAATGGGGTGCTGGCGATTCCCAATCAAGTGCCGTATGTGGTGTCCAAGGGCGGCATTAATCAATTAACCAAGGTGATGTCGGTCGGTCTGGCGGCGCACGGCATCCGCGTCAATGGCGTGGGGCCGGGCACGATTTTGACGGAACTGGCGAAAAAAGCGGTGCTGGCCTCGGAAGACGCGCGGCGCACGATTTTGTCGCGCACGCCCCTGGGCCGCTGCGGCGAGCCGGAAGAAGTCGCCTCGGTGGTGGCGTTTTTAGCTTCTGACGATGCGTCTTATATGAGCGGGCAGACGCTATACCCGGATGGCGGGCGGCTGGCCTTGAATTACACAGTCGCGGTGAAAGACTGACATGCAAGACGCGGCGCATGATATTGATGAAGCGGAATGGCTGAAGCTGGAAAACCAGTTTTGCTTCATGCTGTATTCCACCAGCCATGCTTTAACGCGCGCCTATGGCCCGCTGCTGCAGGCGCTGGAGTTAACTTATCCGCAATATCTGGCGATGCTGGTGTTGTGGGAACAGGATGGCATCAGCGTTAAACAGCTCGGGCAAAAACTTTTGCTCGATTCCGGCACCCTGACCCCGCTTTTGAAACGGCTGGAAGCGGCGGGTTGGCTCAAGCGGGTGCGCAGTGCGCACGATGAGCGCTTAGTTGAAATCCGCCTGACCGAAGCCGGGCGCGATTTGCGTGTACGGGCGCGCCAGTTGCCGGAGCAAATCCTGTGCTTGAGCAAGATGCCGCTGCCGCAGTTAGGTGAGATGCGTGAGCAGCTGCGCGTCTTGCGCCAGCATTTGCTGGAACACAATGCGCAACAAGCCGGGCAGGACGAGGACTGAAGCGGGGCAGCAAGGGCGCATCAACTTTTGATTGCGGGCCAGCATTGCTTGCCGCTGCCTGTGCTGGCGCTTGCAGCAACAAAGAAAGGCAGCGCCATCAGTCAGCCTGCCTGTGCCCGGCGCCCTTCAAACACTGCGGCAAACCGGCCACCACCCAATACACTTGCGCGCAGTGCGCCGCCAGCGCTTGGTGCAGGCGGCCGGCTTCATCGACAAAGCAGCGCGCCAGCGCTGACAGCGGGGTGATGCCCATGCCGACTTCATTACTAACCAGTATCACGCGGGCTTGCATCTGTCCGAGTTGATCCAGCAAGGCGGCGCGTTGTTGCAGATAGCGCGCCGGCAGGCGCCAGGGCGCGCTGTCGTCTTGCATGCCGTCAGCCAGCAGCGCATTGCTGAGCCACAGGGTGAGGCAGTCGAGCAAAATCACTTTATGCGCCTGATTGTGTTGTTGCAGCGCTGCGGCCAGCAGGAGCGGCTCTTCATGCAGGCGCCAGCGGGCGTCGCGTTGCGTCTGGTGGTGCGCGATTCTGGCTTGCATTTCACTGTCCAAGCCTTGCGCGGTGGCCAGATAAATCAATTCCGTTTGCGGCCCGGCCAGCGCTTCGGCGCGGTTTTGCGCAAAGCCGCTTTTGCCGCTGCGCGCGCCGCCTAACACCAGGGTGCAGTGGGGCCAGTCAGACATGGCCGACGCCAAACAGGGCCGCTGTGGCGGCGGGATTGGAGGCGAACCAGGGATGGAACCAGGAGGCGCGCAAGCTGCCTGCCTGGTAGAGCGCGGCGCCGGTCTGCTGCTGTGGATGGGTCTGGCAATGGGCGATGGCGGGCGCTGCGGATTCGATTTGCGAAAAATGGAATACATGGCCGCGCAATTCACCCTGTGCGCTGGCCCAGGCTTGCGGCCCCAGGCCGGCGATGCGGCTTTGCACGCGCACTTGCGCCGGCAAGATCCCGGCCATGGCGTGCGCCTGCCCTGCCCCATCCAGCAGACTGTCACATAACATCATCATGCCGCCGCATTCGGCCCAGATGGCGACCCCGGCCTGGTGTGCGGCGCGTATGCCTTGCATAAAATGCTGCGCCCGGCTTAAGGCGGCGGCGTGCAATTCCGGGTAGCCGCCGGGCAGCCAGATTGCATCCGCCGGCGGCGGGGCCTGATCTGCCAGCGGCGAGAAAAAGCGCAGTTGCGCGCCCATGGCTTGCAACAGGGCCAGGTTCTGTGGATACAAAAAACAGCTGGCGGCGTCGCGCGCGACTGCGATGGTGCGCCCGGCCAGCAGCGCGGGCGGCGGCGCGGGCGGCGCATCCGGCCAGGCGCGCTGAGCGCGCGCCAGCAAGGCCGGCCAGGCCGGCGTCAGCTGCAGACTGTCAGCCGCGCGTTGCAGCAGGCCGCGCACATCTTCTTGCTCTTGCGGCGTGACTAAGCCCAGATGGCGCTCCGGCATCGCCTGCGCTTGCGGCGGCAGCCAGCCGGCCAGCAGGCAATTGCGCAAGCTGGCGCCAATTAAATCAGCGTGAAAAGCGCTGCCGACGCGGTTGGCCAGCAAGCCGCATACGTCCAGCCCGCCATAGCTTTGCAAGCCATGGGCGATGGCGCCGGCGGTTTGCGCTAAGGCGGCGCAATCGATCACCAGCAAGACCGGCAAGTCGAGCGCGCGCGCCAGGTCGGCCGCGCTGGGCTGGCCGTCATATAAACCCATCACGGCTTCAATCAACACCAGATCATGGCTGGCGGCGGCTTGCGCCAGGGCGGCGCGGCAAGCTGCTGCGCCCATCACCCACAGATCCAGCATGCCCACCTCGACCCCGGCGGCCTGTTGCAAAATCATGGGGTCGATGAAATCTGTGCCGACTTTAAACAGCGCCACGCGCTGCCCTTGTGCGCGGGCGTGCAGGGCGAGCGCGGCGCAGCTGGTGGTTTTGCCCTGGCCGGAGGCCAGCGCGGCCAGCATCAGTACGGCGGCGCTCAAAATTCCACCCCGGCTTGCGCTGCAATCCCTTGCGCGAAGGCATGTTTGAGCGGCTGCATCTCGGTCACGGTGTCGGCGATGGCGATTAATTCCGGCAGCGCGCCGCGCCCGGTCACCACCACATGCTGGGAGGCGGGACGGGCTTGCAGATCCGCCAGCACTTGCGCTAAATCCAGATAATGGTATTTGAGCGCGATATTGAGTTCATCCAGCACCACCAAGGCGATCTGCGGATTTTGCAAGAGACGGCGCGCGACTTGCCAGGCGGCCTGGGCTTTTTCCACATCGCGCGCGCGGTCTTGCGTTTCCCAGGTGTAGCCTTCGCCCATCACATGAAATTCGACCAGTTCGGGAAAACGGCGTAAAAACACTTCTTCGCCGGTGGGGTGGGCGCCTTTGATGAATTGCACCACGCCGGACTGCATTTCATGCCCCATGGCGCGCAGCACCATGCCAAAAGCGCTCGAACTTTTGCCCTTGCCATTGCCGCTGTGCACCAGCAAAACGCCGCGCCGCTCTTGCGCGCGGGCAATCGATTCATCCACCAATTGCTTTTTGCGCTGCATGCGCAGGCGATGGCGTTGTTCCAACTGTTCTTGCTGATCTTCCTTGCCAGCTTCCGGGGCCGGCGTTTGGGCTTGATTCATCGTCTGTTTTCCTGAAGTGCGTTAAAGCGGCAAAAATACGCGCCGTCCCAGGTGTTCACATTCGGCCAGCGGGTAGCCCAGACAGTCGCCGATGATATCGACTTGCATCACCTGGGCGCAGGGGCCGGCCTGCCAGCGTCCATCGCCATACAGCAGCAAGACGTGGCTGGCGCAGCGCAGGGCGAGATTGATGTCATGTCCCACCATCACGACTGCGCGCTGCTGCGCGCGGCACAAGCGGGCTAAGGTGTCGGTGACGGACATTTGATGCGCCAGATCGAGCGCGGCGGCCGGCTCGTCGAGTAAGAGCAGCGGTGTGTCTTGCGCCAGCAAGGCGGCAATCGCCACGCGTTGCCGTTCGCCGCCGGACAGGCTGCGCACATCGCGCGCGGCCAAGTGTTCGACTTCCATTTGCGCCAGCGCCTGCAGGGCCTGGCTGTGATCTTCGGCTTGCCACCAGGCATCGGTCTGCCAGGGGTGGCGCGCGCTTTGCACGGCTTGCAGCACGCTGTAGCCAAAGGGGTCATTGCGGCTTTGCGGCAAAAAGGCGCGCTGGCGCGCCAGCTCCAGCAGAGGCCATTGCGCAAGGTTTTTGCCGCGTATCGCAATCTGTCCCTGATCCGGGCAGGCGATGCCGGCCAGGCAGCGCATCAAGCTGCTTTTGCCGGCCCCGTTGCGGCCTAAAATCGCCCAGCATTCGCCGGCTTCGACCTGCCAATCCAGGTCTTGCCACAGGCAGCGGCCGGCGATGCTCATGCGCAAGGCGTCCACCTGCAATAAGGGAGGATTCATGACCTGCCCCGGCGCCACAAGCGCAGTTGATGTAATTGCAGCAAAAACAGCGGCGCGCCGACCAGGGCGGTAATCACGCCGACCGGTAATTGCTGTGGCGCGATGATGCTGCGCGCCATGGTGTCGGCTAACACCAGAAACACGCCGCCGACCAGCGAGGCAGCCGGCAGCAACAGGCGGTGATCCGGGCCTAAGGCGAAGCGACAGGCATGCGGCACGATCAGGCCGACAAAGCCGATGCTGCCGGCGTTGGCGACGGCGCTGGCGGTCAGGGCGGCCGCGCCAAAAAACAATTGCACGCGCAAACGCGCAATCGGCACGCCCATGGTGGCGGCGTTTTCGGCATGAATCGCCATCAGATTGATGGCGTTGGCGCGCGTCATGGCAAACAGCGCCACGCCAATCCAGGCCAGCCAGGCCAGGCCGGTGCTTTGGCTGCCGGCCAAATCGCCAATCATCCAAAACACCATACTGCGCAAGCGCCCTTCCGGCGCGATGGAGAGAATCAGACTGACTCCGGCCATGCAGGCGGCGGATAAGATCACGCCGGTCAACAGCAGCACCGAGCCGCCTTCGCTGTTGATGCCATAGCGCAAATCACGCCGCGCCAGCAAGTACAGCAAGGCGGCGCTGGCGGCGGCGCCGATGAAGGCGCAGACATCAATCATCCAGGCGGCGGCGAAAAACAGCATGGCGCTCAAGGCGCCCAGCGCGGCGCCGCCGGAAATCCCCAGCACATAAGGATCAGCCAGCGGATTGCGCAGCAAGGCTTGCATCAAGACCCCGGCCAAGGCCAGCGCGGCGCCGGTGACAAAGGCGCTGGCGGCGCGCGTGATGCGCAATTCCAGCAAGCTGGCGTGCATATCATCTTGCCCCAGGCGCCAGGCATGCAGGGCTTGCGGCAGATCGGCCAGCGGGATGGGGATGGAGCCGATCAGGGCGGCGGCGATGAAGCTCAGCAGGCAGGCCGCCAGCAAGTAAATCAGCAAGCGGCGCAGACGCGCGTGCGTCGCATCGCCCGCCATCGCGGGTGCGGACTGACGCACGGCGCGCACGCCAGCCGGCGCAGCGTCGTGCGCGGGGGCGCCTGGCTCCTTGGACAGCATCGGCCCCCCTTTCATGGTTTCGCCTTCAAACGCGGCAGATCTCAGAATTGATCATAGCGCAGGCTCAGCACAAAGCGCGACGGGGACGCATTGAAGCCATTCGCCAATTCATAGGCTTTGTTGGCGACATTGTTCCAGCGCGCTTGCACTTCCCAACCGCGCGCAATCTGCCGCGCGGCATACAGATTCCACACGCCGTAGCCGGCCAGCGGGGTGTTGTTGGCCACATCGTCGTAGCGGCGGTCGGCAAACACGGTTTCCACCCCGGCCTTCCAGCCCTCCGCCGCCCAATCCAGACCGAGCGAGCCATGCTGTTTGGCGCGGCGCGGCAAGCGTTTGCCGCTGCTGTCGTCTTTTGCGTCCTGCCAGTCATAGTTGCCGCGCAAGGTGAAGGCGCCGGCGAGCGGCATGCTGCCGCCGATCGATAAGCCGGTGATCACGGCGCGGTTCAGGTTGTAGGCGCAGCCGTAGGGATGGGTGGCTTTTTCCACCGGGCACACCGGCGCATACACGATCAGATTGTCGATTTTGTTGCGGAACAGGGCCGCTTGCAGACGGCTGGCGCCGGCCTGGTATTGCAGACCGAATTCCAGATTGCGCCCTTTTTCCGCCTGATTGCCTTCTAAGCCAAAGCCGGGGTAGTACAGCTCATTGAAGGTGGGTGCGCGAAAGCTCATGCCATAGCTGGCCGTGGCTTGCCAGCCGGGGCTGAATTTATAGCCGGCGGCCAAGGCCCCGGTGGTTTGATTGCCATTGGTGGAAATGCGGTCGTGGCGCATGGAGGCGGTGGCCAGCCAGACATCGCGCTTGACTTGCCAGGCGCCGGCAAAGGATGTGGTTTTGCGGTTGCGCTCCAAAGACTTGCTGGAGCTGCCCAGCTCCTCTTTGCGGTGTTCCAGCGTCAGCTGCAGATTGTCCGGGCCGAATTCGATGTCGTTTTGCCAGCTGTATTGGGTTTGCGTGGTTTCGTAGCGCGACAAGCCATACGAGGCGTCGGAGAAGCCGCGATCATTGGCAATCGAGAAACGCAACATGCTTTGCCAATTCGGCGCGAATTTATCGCGCGAATACACCGACCAGGTTTCCAGGCTGGTGACATCGCGGTCATCGTAGCCGGCCCCGCTGTCAAACTGCGAATTCTGCCGGCTGCGCAACAGGCTTGTGCCGAGTTCGTGGTCTTTGGCCCATTTCCAGCCCAGTTGTGCGGAAAAACTGTCGCGCGCATAGCCGTCTTCATCCGGGTCAAAGCTGAATTTGTTTTTACGGTTGGTGGCGTTTTGTCCAGTCTCTTCTTCATGCACGGCGTTGAGAGCGTAGCGCACGCCGCGTTCGCCGCCGGTCGAGCCGGACAGGCCGAGTTCATATTTGCGCAAGCCGCGATTACCCACGCTGACGCCCACTTGCGGCTCTAAAAATTTGCTGCCCTGCTTGGTGAAGATTTGCACCACGCCGCCCATGGCGTCCGCGCCATACAGGCTGCTCAAAGGGCCGTATACAATTTCAATCCGCTCAATTTGTGACAAGGGAATCGCCTGCCAGGTGGCGCCGCCGTTGCTGGCCGAGCCGATGCGCACGCCATCCACCAGCACAATGCTTTGCGCATTCGCCGTGCCGCGCATGAAGACTGAGCTGTAGTTGGCCGGGCCGCCATTGCTGCTGAGTTCAAAACCGCGTTTTTTTTGCAAAAATTCAGACAGAGAATTGACCCCGGAAGCCTGGATTTCAGCTTGATGGATCACTTGATGATCAATTAAAAGATCGCTGGCCGGAGTGGCTTTGCGGGTGGCGGTAACCAGCACTTCTTGCGTTTGCGCAGCCGCCTGGGCCGGGCTGACGCAAAACAGGCTGGCGGTGGCCAGGGCGAGCGAAGAAATAGCCGGGAACTGGCGCGCTGCGCCTTGTTTGCCGTAAGGATTCATTGTGTCTGTCTCAAGAAATTCCCCGGCATTTTTCCCCGCAATGCCGGATCATCAAAAGCGACTTGCGCTTTCACCTGTGTGGCCGGTATCCGGGCTGACAAGTCGTTTGTCTCCTCTTCCCATGCGGCCGGCAGGGTTTCCCACCAGCTGGCACAGTGAGCTTGAGACACGTTTCAGAAGCATCTGAACTTGCCTACCGTTGCGGGGGCAGCATGCCTTGCGCTTTCTCTGCGCTGACATTTCCCGTTTAACGGCTTCCATGAACTGGTCGCGCGCACCAACACTGCCGGGATTATACCTTGCAGGCTGGATAAATTGCATTGCAGCTACATTTTCAGGACATGAGAATTCACATGTTTGAGCCAATTTGCCGCGCCCGCACCAGCGGCGCGGCAAAACCCAGGCTTCTGGCCTGATGCAAGGTGCGCAGCTCGCTTTTGATCTGTTGCAAAATATGCTCACGCCCGGGGCGGTAGAAGATATTCCAGGCTTCAAACGGAATCATCTTGCCATCCGGCTGCACCATATGCACACAGGATTTTTTCAGGGCGCGGATATCGAGTGAATGCGCATCCATAAACTGCACAATCAAGATGCGGAACACGTTTTGATAACTCAGCGCCTGCGGTGCGGCGACTTTGGGCAGGCAGCACAGCATTTCCGACAGGCAGGAGGCTTGCGATTCGGGCGAGTGGTTGGTGGAAAACAGTTTGAACAAAGCCTGTTTCATCTGCGGATCGCGCTCAAACACTATCGTGCTTTTATCGCCGGCCAAGAGGGTGTCGGCGTCAATAAAACGGGTCAGCGGTACGACCTGATCCGCCATTTTCAAGCCATACGCCATCGCCAGGGTGTCGGGATTGCATGGCACCGGCAACACATCTTCTTTGCTGAACACGCTTGATTGTTCGCCGATTTTGCGCCGGATTTCAGACACGGTTAAGCGGTGGTTTTTATGTTCATATTGCTCAACCCGGCCAGCATCCTGAATCGGTTGCAGGGTCACGCCGCGCACGCAGGGCTGGGCCATGGCGAAATCGAGCAGCGCGCCGATTTCATCATCATTCACGCCTTTTTTGAGCGTCATCACCAGGGTGGTGGAGAGCTGTAAATCATTTAAGCGCTGCAGCGCCTGATTGCGGATGCGGCGCAAATCGGCGCCGCGCAATTCTTTCAAGGCGCTTTCTTTGAAACTGTCGAATTGCAGATAAATTTCCAGGCCAGGCCCGTATTCAGCCAGGCGGCGCGCAAACGCTTCATCCTGGGCGATTTTGATACCATTGGTATTCACCATCACATGCTTGATCGGACGTTTTTTACATTCGTCCAGAATGGCGAAAAAATCCGGATGCAAGGTCGGCTCGCCGCCGGAAATCTGCAAGACATCCGGTTCGCCCTCATTCCTGACCAGGGCGTCGAGCATATCGATGACTTGCGCCAGGCTGCGGCTGCTGCTGCGATGGGTGCCGGATTCTGCATAGCAGACCGGACAATTCAAATTGCATTGATCGGTGATTTCCAGCACGGTCAGGCAGGAATGCTGCATATGATCCGGGCATAAGCCGCAGTCATACGGGCAGCCATATTCCATTTTGCCGGAAAAGTATTGCGGCATTTCCGGCGCTTTGACATACACTTCGCGGCACAGGCGGTAATACTCGGCGTCATCCGCAATCAAGACCCGTTCCACGCCATGCACCGGACACCATTTGTCCATATACACATGCTGGTCTTTGATGACGATTTTCGCTTCCACCTGGCGCAAACAACTGCTGCAGACGCTGCTTGTGGTGTCGTAAAACAGCCAGGGGCGGTTTTTACGTTCTGTGCCGCTGTGGGCTGGCGTTTGCTTGCTTGCATCCATCTTCATCTTCCTTGCAAAATCCGGGGGTGGCGCCAGGCTTGCCATTGTTTGAGCAAACCCGGCAGATACAGGGCCAGCGCGAGCAGGCAAACCCATTGGATGCCGGACAGCCCGAAAGGATAGACATAGGGTATCGGCTTGATGCCGTCCACCGCCACGCGCCAACATAAATATGCAGTCAAAAACAATTTAAACAGCAGGCCGTTTTGACTGGCCAGGCGCGCCCGCTGAGATTGCAAGACAAACCAGAGCAGGCTTAAAAAACCAATCTCATACAGCTGCGTGGGGTGGCGCGGCTGACCATCGCCAAAATCCACCGCCCAGGGCAGATTGCCGGGCAGTCCATACGTGCCGTCATGCAAACCGGCCAGAAAGCAGCCAATGCGGCCGATGATGATGCCAAGCAAAAGCGGGAAGACAAATAAATCGCCGGTCGATTCACGCTGGCCGATGAGTTTTTTGCTGATTTCCACCCCGAGCAAGCCGCCCAGCAAACCGCCGACAATCGACTGGCCCATAAACCAGTTGCGCGGATCGCCTATTTTCTGCGGAATCAAGTGCGCATATTCAATCCAGAACACCAGCTTATTGCCCAGCGCCGCGCCGGCGATGCAGCCGACCACAATCGCAAAATTGCCCGGCGCCAGTAAAGCGCCCTGCCCGCGCTGCCGCTTTTGATAACGGTAATATTGCATGCCGGCCAAAATCCCGGCCCATTCCAAAAGGTAATGGATCAGGTTGGCGTGGAATGCGTCAAAATTCGGGCCTGCGATCATATGAATTCCTGTGTTGTTTCATTGCGCGCTGCTTCAGGCGCAAGGCACAGGCTGGCTTGCAGCGCAATGACTTACCCGGCGCCCGACAGCGGCGCATCATCAAAGACGCCGCATGGGTGAATGCGCAGCAGCAAACGCTAGTTTTTCTTCCTGATGACGCGCACCAGCCAATACAGCCCAGCCGCGCAAGCGATGCCCGCCGCGCCCATGCCAAAGATGGCGGGATCCAAAGTGGCCTGGCCACTCATTGCGACACTCAGATAAAGCCCGCACAGCCCGCAGATGCCAAAGCCGGCCATCAGGATGCACAAGAAAAATAATAAGACGCCACGCCAAAATTGATTCATTGCCAGACCTGTTTTTCGCTGATGCCGGAGCGGGACGCAGCGCCCGCTCCGGCGGATTGCTGCATTATTTCCATTCGCCGCGCAAAGCCAGCACCTGTTCGCGCAAGCCTTCCGGCGTCACCTGCTGCGGCGCTTGCGGCGCGCCGACCACCAGCTCCAAACGTGACAGCAAGCCGCGTTTGAAGGAGCGTTGCAGGGGGTTGCCATCGCTGCGCGTGAGCAGGCTGCCCCACAGACCGCGCAAAGCCATGGGAATCACCGGAACCGGGCTGCGCTCGACAATCTTGCGCACCCCGCCTTTGAATTCATTCACATCGCCGGTGGTGGTCAAGCGCCCTTCCGGGAAAATGCAGACCAATTCGCCTTCGCGCAAGGCGTGCGCAATCTCGTCATAGGCTTTTTCCATGGTCTGCTGATCTTCCTTGGCCGGCGCGATAGGAATCGCTTTCACCGCCAGAAACACCCAGCCCAGCACCGGGGTTTTGAAAATCCGGTGATCCATCACAAAGCGGATCGGGCGCGGACTGGAGGCCAGGATCACCAGCGCATCCACATACGACACATGATTGCACACCAGCACCGCCGGGCCATCTTCCGGGATCTGCTCAACGCCGATGCACTTCACGCGATGGATGGTTTTAAGCAAGAGCCAGGCGACGAAGCGCATCAAAAATTCCGGCACCAGGGTGAAGATGTACACAGCCACCACGGCATTCATCAAGGCCGTGGCCAGAAAGATTTGCGGCAGCGTGAAATGTAATTTCAGCATCACAATCGCACAGCCGGTGGCGACCACCATAAAAGCGGCGTTCATGATATTCATGCCGGCGATGGTGCGCGATAAATGCGCTTTGTCGCAGCGGGTTTGGATCAGGGCAAACAGGGGCACGATGTAAAAACCGCCGAAAATGCCGATCAGCATGCAATCCGCCAAAATCCGCCAGGCCCCGCTTTGTTGCACGAATTGGGCGGCATCGACTTGCGCCAGATTGCTGTGATAACCATTGGCGGCAAAGAATAAATCCACGCCGAACACGGTCAGACCGATGCTGCCAAACGGCACCAGGCCGATTTCCACCTTATGCCCGGAGAGTTTTTCACATAACAGCGAACCGGCCCCGACGCCAATCGAAAACACCCCCAGCAGCAAGACAAACACCTGTTCATTGCCATGCAAAAAGACTTTGGCGAAATCGGGAAACTGCGCCAGCACAATCGCGCCATAAAACCAAAACCAGGAATTGCCCAGCAGGGATAAAAACACGGCGCGGTTTTGCCGGGAAAAAGACAGATTGCGCCAGGTTTCAGTAAACGGGTTGTAGTTAATCTTCAAGTCCGGCGCAGCGGCGGGTGAAACCGGAATCGCGCGGCTGGTGCCCCAGCCCAGCACGGCTAACAGCAAAGCGCCGCCGGCAATCAATTCAATCCCGATGCCGGCCTTGGTGACTAACATCGCGCCCAGAATCTGGCCTAATAAAATGCCGACAAAGGTGCCCATTTCAATCACCCCATTGCCGCCGGTTAATTCGCGCTCGTGCAAATGTTGCGGCAGATAGGCGTATTTGACCGGGCCGAACAAGGTGGAATGGACGCCCATCAAAAACACACACACCAGCAGAATCGGCAGATTTTTTGTCAGCCAGCCGGCCCCGGCCAACAGCATGATGCCGATTTCCAGCATTTTGATGAAACGCGTCAGCGCAGCCTTGTCGTATTTTTCAGCAAACTGGCCGGCGGTGGCGGAAAACAGCACGAAGGGGGCGATGAACAGGCCGGGAATCAGATTGGCGAGCGTGCCGGAATCCATGTTGCTCCAGGCCGCGCCCTGGTAGGTGAGTGCGGTAATGAGGGCGGTCTTGAACACATTATCGTTCAGCGCGCCTAGAAACTGGGTCCAGAAAAATGGCGCAAAACGGCGCTGCCCCAGTAATTGGAATTGACCGCTGGTTTCTGGCGGCAAATTTTCGCGACTCATAGTTCTATCCGTAATCAATATGAACGGGGGTATTGTAGTGCAAGCAAGCTGCTTATCCCGGGCAAAAAGAATGGCATCGGATTGTAATACTGAAAAATTTCAGAATCATAATCAGATGCCAAACGCCTTGCAAAAACAGATTTTCCAGCTTCAACGGCAGGCTTAGTCTTGCGGCATGCTCTGCATGATTTGCTGCGCCAGACGGCGCCCGCTCAACCAGGCGTTTTCCACCCTGCCCTCGCCCTCCAGTCCGGCGGCGAACCAGTCGCCACACAGGCCAATGCGCAGATTGGCATCCCACAGACAATCGCCGGCCATCGGTTGCACCGCCTGTGCAAACGGCCAGCGCAAGGCTTGCGCATACACCGGTTGCACCTGACTGCCGGTGGCCTCATGAAAGGCCTTGAGCAATTTATCGCGCACGCGCGGCAAATCGTCTTGCAAATGCTCCTGGCTCCAAGCCAGTGCGGCATGCGCCACCCAGCGCTCGCCGGGGCGGTGGCCGGGTTTGGAATTGTCATGCGCAATAAAAGCTAAACGCGATTGTTCGATAAACGCGCCGTCGTAGCCCAGATCCAGCGCTTGCGCAAACGCCAGTTCAAGCGTGAAACACGGCGCCAGATGCACGCTGGCCGCCTGCGCCGCCAGCTGCGGCGCGACATCGTGCAATAAGGGCGCGGCCTGTTCCGGCGGCATGGCTAAAATCACCGCGTCAAACGGGCCGGCATGGGCTGGAATCGCCACCGTATCGGCTTGCACCGCCAACAGCCATTTGGCATTGCCCCAGGTTTGCAAGCCTGTCACAGTTTGCGCTGTGGCCAGGGGCAGACCCTGGGCCAGATTGGCGCACAAGGCGCCCATGCCGGGTCGCGCCACATAGCGCACCGCACTGCGCGCCGGCGTCAGCGCGCGGCCATTGACCAGACGCACAATGCGCGCTTGCCAGGCGTCGATCCAGGCTTCTTTTTTCCACTGCGTGATTTCGCGTTTGAACTCTTCTGAACTGGCGCTGAAAAACTGCACGCCGTCGTCAAAGCCGCCAAACTCGGTTTCATGCGTGGCCATGCGGCCCGCCGGGTTTTCCGCTTTTTCGATCAAGGTGACACGATGGGAAGCGCTGAGCGCGCGTGCTGCAGACAGGCCGGCCAAACCGGCCCCGATGATAGCCAGATGCATCGATTACTCCTGGTTGGGGACATCGAAAAGCACAGAAAAAAAGGGCCGCGCAAAACTGCGCAGCCCTTTGCATTCATCCATCAATTTTCTTCATCCGCGCCAGCCGGCCAATCACGGATATAGGCTTTGAGCATGCGGTTTTCAAAGCTTTGCGCTTCCAGCACGGCTTTGGCCACGTCATAAAATGAAATCACGCCCATCAAGGTGCGCGCATTCATGACCGGGACATAACGGGCATGCTTTTCCAGCATGATGCGGCGCACTTCATTGACTTCCGTGTCCGGGGTGACGGTGATCGGGTGATCATCCATATGCCGGCGCACAGTGCCATCGCCCAAGGCGCCGCCATTTTGACGCAAGGCGCGTATCACTTCACGGAAGGTCAGCATGCCGACCAGTTCGCCGAATTCCATCACCACCAGCGAGCCGATATCGTGCCCGTCCATGGTGTCCACCGCATCCTTGATGGGGGTTTCAGGCTTCACCGTAAACAGGATATTGCCCTTGACTTCGAGTATTTCCGAGACTTTCATAGCGATCCTTTTTTGTAGCCTGTCTTGACAGCGGAAAAACGCTGATATCCTGAATGGACTGTAGCCTAAGCCGGGCAAAAAATCCACCGCAACGCGCGTGTTTGCGAGTTTTTTGGCAAGCTTTGTGTTTCATGCAATTCTTTAAACAAGCATACGCCGGCAAACATGGCCGTTTCAGAAACAGTGTTAACATGGCCTTTTGCCATCGGAGCGAAGTCTATGAAATCGGCCATGTCTGCAGGATTCGACACGCTCGCGCTGCATGCCGGCAGCGCGGTCGATTCCGCCACCGGGGCGCGCGCCACCCCGATTTACTTCACCACCTCGTTTTGCTTTGACGATGCGGCGCATGCGGCTTCCCTGTTTAATATGGAACGCGCCGGCCATGTGTATTCGCGCTTATCCAACCCCACCAACGCCACCCTGGAAGAAAAAATCGCCGCGCTGGAATGCGGCATCGGCGCGCTGGCCTGCGCCAGCGGCCAGGCCGCGCTGTTTTTAGCCATCTGCACCATTGCGCCAGCCGGCAGCCATATTCTGGCCTCGCGCTCCTTGTATGGCGGCTCGCATAATCTGCTGGCCTACACCCTGCCGCGCTTTGGCATTCAAACCAGTTTTGTCGATATGCGCGATGTGGCGGCGGTGGAGGCGGCGATCCGTCCCGAAACCCGGCTCCTGTTTGGCGAGAGCATAGGCAACCCGATGTTGGACGTATTGAATATTCCCGCCATCGCCGCGATTGCCCATGCGCATGCGCTGCCCTTGCTGGTGGACGCCACCCTGGCCACGCCCTGGTTGCAACAGCCGCTGCAACTGGGGGCGGATCTGGTGTTGCATTCAGCCAGCAAATATTTATGCGGCCACGGCACTGCGATCGGCGGCCTGCTGGTGGATGGCGGCCAGTTTGACTGGCAGGCGGCGCATGCGCAGCACGGCCATTTCGCCGAGCTGTGCCAGCCATATGCCGGTTTTCATGATGTGGTGTTTTGCGAAGAATCAGCGCTGGCCGCGTTTTTATTGCGCGCGCGGCGCGAAGGCTTGCGCGACTTCGGCGCTTGTTTGAGTCCGCATAATGCGTTTGCGATTTTGCAAGGGGTGGAAACCTTGAGCCTGCGCATGCAAAGGCATGTGGAAAATACGCGCGCCCTGCTGGCCATGCTGGCGCAACATCCGGCAGTCGCGGCCCTGCACCACCCGGAACTGCCGGGCCACCCCGACGCCGCGCTGGCGCAACAGCTGTTGCCGCGCGGCGGCGGTGCGGTGATCAGCGTAGAAGTGAAAGGCGGCAAAGCGGCGGCGCAGAAAATGATTGAACATTTGCGCCTGTTTTCGCATCTGGCGAATGTGGGCGACGCCAAATCGCTGGCGCTGCACCCGGCCTCCACCACCCATGCGCGCATGCGGGAAGAAGATTTGCAAGCGGCGGGAATTGCGCCTGGCATGGTGCGGCTCTCAATCGGCCTGGAAGATGCGGCGGATTTACAGGAAGATCTGAACCGCGCCTTAAAACTGTCACAGAAATGAGGATGGCGATGGAGTTCACATTGCAACATGGCGCAGCCTGGGCCTACACCGGGGGCAAGCCGTTTGACCCGGCGCAGCCGGTTTGTGTGTTTATTCATGGCGCGCAAAATGACCATTCGGTATGGGCTTTGCAGAGCCGTTTTTTTGCACATCAGGGTTTTGCCGTGCTGGCCCCGGATCTGCCCGCGCATGGACGCGGCAGCGGCATGGCTTTGCACAGTATTGAAGCGCTGGCCGATTGGCTGCTGGCTTTGCTGCAGGCGGCGCAAATCAAACAAGCGCATTTGATCGGCCACAGCATGGGCAGCCTGATCGCGCTGGAAGCGGCGGCGCGCTCGCCCGTTGTCACGCGCCTGTCCCTGGTGGGAACCGCATTTCCGATGCAAGTCGCGCCGGCCCTGTTGCAGACCGCGCAAAGCGATCAAATGGCGGCGCTGGCGATGGTCAATCCCTGGGCCTATGCCAGCCATGCGCCCAAACCCTCCTGTCCCGGCCCCGGGTTTTATGCGCCCGGCATGGGCTTGGCTTTAAAACAGCGCGTGGCGCGCGTCAGCGCCGCACGCACGCCCGCCGGCAGCAATCTGTTTTATCTGGATTTTTGCGCTTGCAATGCCTATGCCAACGGACTGCAAGCGGCGCACACCCTGGCCGCGCGCGCGACGCCGGTGCAATTTGTGATTGCGCGCCAGGACATGATGACGCCGGAAAAAGCCACCCACAGCCTGCGCGCCGCCCTGCCCGCCGCCCGCCTCGACTACATCAGCCCGGCGGGACACGATATGATGGCCGAGCAGCCGGAACAAGTGCGCCGCGCGCTGTGGGAATTCGCCAGTACCTAAAGAAAGCACGCAAAGCCCTTGCCCTTATAACCAGCCGACTTTTTTGAAGCGCCAGTACAAATAGCCGCACACCGTGACCATCCAGGTCAAGGCCAGCGGATAGCCGAAGTGCCAGCTGAGTTCCGGCATATGCTTGAAATTCATGCCCCAGATGCCGGCAAACGCGGTGGCAACCGCGAAGATGGCGGCCCAGGCGGCCAGACGTTTATTCACTTCGCCCTCATCAATCGCCACCAGGGACAGATTGACTTGAATCGCGGTGACGATGGTGTCGCGGATGGTGTCGAGAGTGGCTGAGATGCGTTGCAAATGGTCGGCCACGTCACGGAAATATTCCTGCGAACTGGCGCAAATCGCCGGCACGCGCCCGCCATACAGGCGCGAAACCGCTTCCAGCAGCGGCAGCACGGCATGCCGCAGTTGCATCACTTTGCGCTTTAGCTGATACAAACGCTGAATCGAGACACGCTCGCCGCCGGGTGTGAAAATCGCTTCCTCAATCGTTTCCAACTCCGCTTCAAACGCATTCACCAGAGGGAAATAACGGTCCACCACAGCGTCCAGCAAGGCGTACAGGACGAAGGCGGCGCCATGCGCCAGCAGATGGGGTTCGCGCTCGCAGCGCGCGCGCACGTCGGCAAACCCGACTTCCGAATGGTTGCGCACTGAGAGCACATAATTCGGGCCGACAAACACATCCACTTCGCCAATCCGCAAGCCTGCCCCTTGAACCGTGCTGTGCTCGGCTTCCACCGTCTTGACCACCGCAAACAGCGAGTCGCCGTATTCTTCAATCTTGGCGCGCTGATTGCCGCGCTGGGCATCTTCCAGCGCCAGCGGATGCAGGCCGAATTCTTCTTGCATCTTGGCCAGCTCGGCGCTGCTGGCGTCTTTCAAAGCAACCCAGACAAAGCAATCCGGCTGTTCCAGATAATCGCTGATTTCTTCCACGGTGATATCAGACAAACGCTGGCCCCGGCTGTAAGCGACGCAATTAATCAGCATCTTGTTTCTCCCTGCATACAAAATAAACCTGCGACAGTGTACGCCGGCTTGCCGCCATATTCATGCTTTGCTTATCTGTGCCGCCGCGCCAGTGCGCCAGGCCGCCGCCAAACATGCCGGCGGCCTGGCCGGCTTATTTGGCGATCAGCAACAGCACCGAGCGTCCATGCACGCCGTACACCGTGCCGCCGGGGCCGATATAGCTTTCGGCGCCAGCCGGCGTCATGCTGTTATCCCCCTCATTCCAGGGCGCAGTATCGCCGACCCGGTACCAGGCCTTGCCCTGGCGCGGTGCGGGCAAGGTGAAATTCACCTTATCCTGCCAGCCGTTATAAGCGACATAGATATCGTTGTCATCAAATTCACTGCCGTCAATGCGCCAGCTCATGGCGCGGTTATTCGGGTCATTGAAATACGCCGCATCCATGATTTGCCCATCGGGTCTGAACCAGGCCAGCTGCGCCAGGCCATTGCCATTATTATCCGCCGCCGAATAAAAATTCTGCGGGCGCAGGGCTGGATGCGCTTTGCGGAAGGCAATCACGCGTTTGGCAAAGGTATGGAATTGGCTTTGTTGCACACTCCAATTGGCTGACAGCCAATTGGCCGCATTGTCCAGATTGTAGGGATTGTTATTGCATTGCAGGCTGCGCAGATATTCATCGCCGCCATTGAGCATCGGACGCCCCGCCGCCAGCATGGTCAAGAGCAGGCCATTGCGCGCCGCTTTGCGTTGATCCGCTGCAATTCCACCCTGGTCCCAGCTGTTGTTATGGTCTTCCCCGCCATCCGAAGCGCCATATGGCCAGGGCTGGTTATTGCTCTTTTGATTGCAGGCGTACAGATCCTTGAGTGTGAAACCATCATGCGCGGTGATGAAATTCACCGAATGCCAGGGTTTGCGCCCGCTGCTTTGATACAAGTCGGCAGAGCCGGCGATGCGGCTGGCGATTTGTCCCGGTGTAATGGGCGCAATGCCCATTTTGTTTTGGCTCTGGCGCAGCACATCGCGGAATTGGCCATTCCACTCCCCCCAGGCGGCAGGAAAACCGCCCACCTGGTAAGAATTGCCGCCAATCGCCCACGGTTCGGCAATCAAATCCAAACCGGCGCCGCCAGTTGCCGGGCGCACAGTGAATTCGCGCGTGATGCGGTTTAAGGCATTGTTGCTGTCATTTTTATCGAAATGAAAGCAGCCGGATTCGCAGCTATTGCCAAGCACGGAAGCCAGATCAAAGCGGAAGCCATCCACCCCCAGCGTATTGCTCCAGTAGGCCAGCGAATCGATGATCAGATTTTGCGCAATCGGATTTTTGCTGTTGAAATTGCCGCCCACGCCGGTGTTATCGATGGTCGATTGCTTATCCGCGCTCAAGGTGTAGTAAGTCGGATTATCCAGCCCGCGATACGAATAAATGCCGTAGGTGTTGGCGTCGCCCGCGTTCCATGGCCCTTCTTCGCTGGTGTGGTTGTACACCACATCAACATAGACTTTGATACCGGCATCATGGAAGGCTTTCACCATCTCGCGGAATTCGGCGGTCGGCCCGCCCGGCGCTTTATTGCAGGCGTAACGGCGATCCGGCGCGAAGAAATTGGTGGTCATATAGCCCCAATAATTATCCCGCAGCCCGTTGTTTGGATCGACCTCGATGCCGTCGTTATCGGTTTCTTGCAGCGGCAGAAATTCCACCGCCGTCACCCCCAGCGCAGCCAGGCTGGCGGCTTTTTGCCCCGCGCCCTTGTAGGTGCCGCGACAGGCGGCGGGAATCGCGGGATCATTCATGGTCAGGCCGCGCACATGAACTTCATAAATAATGTCGTCTTTCGCTGCGCGGGTGGGTTTCACACCGGTGGAATTGCTGATATTGCCCAGCACAATTCCTTTTGGCGCACGCGGCGCGCTGTCTAACAAACGGTATTTGGGGCCGCTGCCATACACGCTGTTGTCAAAGGCGGCATTGGCCGGATTCTGGTCATGCGAGAGTTCCAAAGCATACGGGTCGATCAAGAGTTTGTTCGGATTGAAGCGATTGCCCTGCGCATCCACATCCGCGATGAAACCGGCTGCCGAACCTTTGCTCCAGCCGCTGCTGTACACCCAGTTCGGCCCCCACGCGCGATAGCCGTAAAACACCGTGCCGCTGATGCCGGCGCTTTTCAGGGCGGCCACCGGCACGCTTACGCTCCAGACATTGTTGGCGTCGCGCGTTAAGACATAACGCGCTTTTTCGGTTGCGCCCTGGGCCTGGGCGTAGAGCCAGACTTCGATGCGGGTGGCGCGGCTGGAAAAGAGGCGGAATTGGATATTGCTGGCGGCAGCGTCGTATTTGGCGCCCAGATTCATGCTGTTAATCGCGGCCGGCGTCGGCATGGCGGCAGCCAGCGCCAAGCCGCACAAGGCCGCGCGGGCGGCTGTGAGCAGATTCATCATTGTCTCCTGATGGTAATTGACTTGTTTTTGCGCACCATTGCAGTGCAGTTTTGTTCAAAGCGATTTGGATTTTAAACTGTTATTGCCATGATGGCACACATTTGCGCAAAAACAGTGCACGCAAGAGATAAGTGAGGTGTGAAACGTGAACAAACAAAACCCCGCTTGCCGGACAAACGGCAGCGGGGTTGGCGCATTCAGGCGGGAAAAACCTGGCACAGATAGCGCTTGTCATCAGGCGTGAAACTGAACTGCACCGGCAAAAACCGGCTGATCACCTCAGCATTGGTCTTGCTGTGAGCGGACACCATATCGCAGCTGAAGGCGCCGCCGCCCGCCAGGGCCAGCGGCAACATCAATTGATCGGCCAGATACTCGCTCACCGCCGCCTGGCTGATGCACCAGCGGCGCGCATCCTGCAAGACTTTTTGCGCCACCTGTTCAGACGATAACTGCTTTTCGCCCAGCGCGGAAAACACTTCAGTGGTGTTGGCATGCTGCAAGGTCAGCAGCAAAATATTGCCCGGCCCTTCCTCTTGCGACAAGCTGCGCGCATGCAATTGCTGCGGCTGCCAATTCATGCCTTTGCGCAGGGTTTCCAACTCACGTTCGGCAATCGTCAGCGGCAAGGCGGCGCAGATTGCTTCGGCCCAGCCTTGCACACGGGGGCCTGGTTCCAGCCATTCGCGCGGCGCAAGCTGGCTGCAGGGTTGAATATCGGCGTGCAAGACGCCGCCGCCGGCAGGGTAAAAACCATAGCGGCTGGCATGCGCCTGCACCTGCGCGCCCATTTCTGCCAAACGTGGCAAAAAAGCCTGCTGTAAAAATTCCAGGGGCGGCGCCATGCCATTGTGGGTGCCGCCGCTGATGCAAAGTTGCGAAGGCGCATCGGCAAACAAGAGCGCAGGCAAGACCGTTTGCAACACCAGCACAGCGCTGCCGGCACTGCCGATGGCCCATTGGTATGCGCCGCCGCGCACACGGCCCGGATAAAATTCCAATTCCGACGCCCCCAGCGCTAAGGGGCTGGTGCGCGCGGAACACACTTCAGCGGCGGCTTGCACCGCCACCAGATGCTGGCGCAATAAACCCGGTTTGCTGCGCCCGGCGCGGATATTGCGGATGCGAAACGGGGTTTGCGTCACCATCGCCAAGGCCAGGGCGCTGCGCAAAATCTGCCCGCCGCCCTCGCCTTGCGAACCATCCAATTCAATCATTTCTTTTCCTTATCCTTTGACGCAAACGATTTGCTTTAAGGTATGCACCACTTCCACCAGATCGCGCTGCGCTTCCATGACGGCGTCAATATCCTTGTACGCCATGGGAATTTCATCAATCACATCCGCGTCTTTACGGCATTCCACGCCCTCGGTCGCCTTGCGCTGATCTTCTTCTGTAAAACGGCGCTTGGCTTCGGTGCGGCTCATCACGCGCCCTGCGCCATGGCTGCAGCTGTTAAAGCTGTCCGGGTTGCCTTTACCGCGCACGATATAGCTTTTCGCCCCCATCGAACCCGGGATAATACCCAATTCGCCCTCACGCGCCGAAACTGCGCCTTTACGCGTGACCATCACATTTTTACCGAAGTGATGTTCGCGCTGCACATAGTTGTGGTGGCAGTTAATCGCTTCCACATGGGTTTCAAACGGCTTGGTGATGACTTTACGCACGGCGGCGATCAAGTGCTGCATCATCACTTCGCGGTTCAAGCGCGCAAATTGCTGCGCCCAGGACACAGCGGCCACATATTGATCGTAGTGCTCCGTCCCTTCCGGCAGGTAAGCCAGATCCTGATCCGGCAGATTAATGAAGTGGCGGCGCATATCCTGTTTCGCCAATTCAATAAAGTGCGTCCCGATCACATTTCCCACGCCGCGCGAACCGGAGTGCAGCATAAACCAAACCATGTTTTCTTCATCCAGACAGATTTCGATGAAGTGGTTACCGCCGCCCAAGGTTCCCAGGTGCTTGTAGTTGTTTGATTTTTGCAAACGCGGTGTGGTTTCACACAATTTCTCAAACCCCGGCTGCAATTGCGCCCAGGCGTCTTGCGTGGCTTGCGGCGGATTTTCCCATGCGCCTTTATCGCGCCCACGTCCCTTGGGTGACATACCATGCGGCACAGCCTGTTCAATCGCGCTGCGCAAAGGGCCGAGATTATCCGGCAGATCATTTGCATGCAGCGTGGTTTTGGCAGCCATCATGCCGCATCCGATATCCACCCCCACCGCAGCCGGAATAATCGCGCCCAGGGTCGGGATCACGCTGCCGATGGTGGCGCCAATCCCGGTATGCACATCCGGCATCACCGCCACATGTTTATAAATGAAAGGCATGCGCGCTGCATTGCTGAGCTGCTTTTTCGCGGTATCGTCCACCGGCACGCCCTTCGTCCACATCTTGACATGCACGCCGCCATCCACATTCATCACATCGTAGTTTTCGTTTTTCATGATCATTCCGTTTTTATCAGCAAACCGGCATTGTTTTACCGGCGTAAAAGTGGCGACAATATCGCTGAAATATTAAACATGCGTTCATGCCAATGAACCTCTTTGGCGGGAATCGAACCCGCTTATCATGCCCCTTGTAATTTCAGCAGCATTCGCCGTCAAACATTCGCCCAGTTTTGCGCCGGGCGCCCGCGCCGCTGTTTGGCCTGCCGTCAAGACAAGGAGTGTACAGATTTCTTTGGATGTAATCCGTAACGCATTCCTGGCGGCTGACCAAATCCGCTTGATTAAATGGTGGCGACAATTTTGTGGGAAACATCATCCGCATTTGCGGGGGTGATTTTTGTAATCACCGTAAAAATGTAGTTTCCCAGGCATTCGCCGAAAATCATGCACCCGGTTTTGCGCCGGATGCCCGCGCTGCTTTTTCAGCTGCCAACAGGACAAGAAGGGTACAGATTGCTTAAGATGTAATCTGTGGCGCATTCCTGGTGGCCGGCCAAATCTGCTTGAAATCTGACGACAAAATTGATGAAACTGTTGCATGCCTTCGACCGCTTGGCTACGGGGGCGTTGCCGCCCCGATGGGATTCGAACCCATGATCCGGCTTGAGACCGGATGTGTATTTTCATCTGCATTCGTCAAAACTCTGCTCCTCAGTACTGCTGACGCCGGAGCCGGCGCTTGTTTGACTGCTTCCAATGACAAATCATATACAGACAGTGCATTCCCATAATGTAATCTGTACGGCATTCATCAGATTCAGCCAAACCTTGCAAAAGGTGGCGACAAAAGTCGAAGAAAAGTTTCTATGGTGTCCAACCACTGGACTACAGTGGCGCAAACCACCGGCGGGAATCGAACCCGCGTCCTCCAACGTTTATGTATTTTCTTCTGCATTCGCCAAAAATCTGCACCCTGTTTTTAATGCGCCGGGGCCTGCGCCGCTGTTTGACCTGCCGCAAGGACAAGATTGATACAGATTGCTTTTTGGATGTAATCTGCATCGCATTCCTGACTGCCTGCCAAAACTGCCAAACAAGAGGCGACAATATTCAGTGAAATCTTCCCTTGCCACAAGTGCGGCGCGGGGCGGGAATCGAACCCGCTTTATCCGATGTAATTTCACTGGCATTCGCCTAAAACTGCTGTGCTGCTGGCGCCTGAGCGGGCGCCCGCGTCGCTGTTTGACCTGCCGCCAGGACAAGATTGATACAGATTGGTTTTTGGATGTAATCTGCATCGCATTCCTGACTGCCTGCCAAATTTACAAAAAAGCGGCGACAAAGTTCGAAGAAAACGGTGCTCTGACCTCTGAGCTACGGCGGCCCTGATTGCCGCCGGCAGGATTTGAACCTGCGACCTCCCAATTAGAAGTTGTAGTTTCTCCGGCATTCGCCAAACTTCACCCTGATTTTGCGCCGGGTGCGCGCTGTTTTGACGCTGACATGACAAAGTGCGTACAGATGTATCACTGGAAAAATGTAATCCGTACTGCATTCATGCCAAACGTCAAACCTTTAAAAAGGTGGCGACAAGATTTGCGAAATCAAACTCATGGTTTGGAGACTATGTAATTTCGCATGCATTCGCCAAAAAACTTGCTCCTCATCCTGCCGCAAACAGCCTTGCAAGCCTGTTTGCGGCAGATGGATTACAAGGCAATCGCCTCAATTTCCCCCACCCAGTGCGCCGCCCCCATCTGGCCGGCAGTGAAGCTGGCGATCAATTTGAATACGTCGTCAGAAAACCCGCCGATATTCAAAATATCTTTCGCTTCCGCCGCCTGCGTGGTGGCGTTGGGCGTGATGTCGATACACACCAGTTTGGCGGCCGGATTGCGCTTTTTGAACTCAGTCCATTCACGCATCATGCCGGTCGAATTATGGCCCCGCACATCGACCCAGGATTCATTGTCCGAGACATAAATCACCAGATCCGCCTGCGCTTTCTCACGGTTCAACTGCGCCAGCGGTGCGCTGCAATTAGTGCCGCCGCCCGGCGTATTGGCCAGTTTTTGCGCATTCGTCATGACCGAATCACGCGGATTCAAATCAATCTGGCGCACTTCTTCGGCAAACGGAATCACCCGCGCCTGACGGTTGCTGCGCAGCAGCGCGGCCGACATCAAACCCGCCACATCAATACAGCGTACCTTGCTGGCCACCGCACGATAACCCGAAACGGATGAATGCATCGAGCCTGAAATATCCGGGCAAACCACCACCCGTCCTTCAAACTGCGGCACATTCAAGAGCGCGATTTCCATCGCATCTTGCAGCGCCTCGCGCACCTCGCCCGGCACATTGCCATCAGCCATCACATACGCCGCCAGCAACTGGTATGGAAACACGCGCGCTTTGGCGATGGCCTGAGGATCACGCAGCTTATCGGCAATGATTTGCGTCATCCCTTCGACTTGAAACACGCCATGCCTCGCAAAAGTGTTCAGATTCATACGCACCATTTGCCATCCGCCCTGGCGCGCTACCGCCGCCCATTCATTCGCCCCCATATTGAGCGAGGTCAGCATCTGAAACGGCACTTGCGGAATCGACTCACGCTGACCTTGTTTGTACAGCTCGAAAGCGCGCAGGGCCGGCGGCAAGGCTTCGATTTGAAACGGGCGTCCAATCAACCAGGCGAAAAAAGCTTCACGCCAGGCTTCGGTCGGCTTCGGATGCACCATCTTCACCACATCCGCCAATGAAGGCGCATTGCCCACCGCCGCCGACAGCAGCGCCTGTTCGCTGGCGGTATTCAACCATTGCTGCACCAGTTTTTTCGGACGTGTTCCAAGCGATTTGCGGCCAGTCGCGCCGGAGCGCAGGATTTGCACAAAATTGCGCAGCATCTTGCCGTTATCAATCACACGGGCAAACACCGGTTTCAGTTGTTCCGCGCTGCGCGCAGCCAGCACGGCGGTCAGCAAAGCCGGCATGTCCTTCATATACCCGCGTTCACGGCAGTAAATCGCAGTGCGGGCGATATAGCCGGCATCCAGGTTTTCACACAAAGCCAGCACATCGCTTAATTGGGTTTGCGCATCAGCGTAAAACGTGTCACCCAGGCAGCCGGTCATGGCGAATTGCGCCAGCTGGTGTTTATCAGACAGCTTGTAAGCCGGGGCCTGTTCATGGTTTTTGCTCATGACCGCATTGATCACGGCCTGCTTCGCGCTTTGGAACAAGGTGGTGTTTGCCATTTTCATTTCCTTTATTTTTTGCTTGTGCCTTACCTATAGCAAAGGGTGTGCCAGGGCATGCCAGGAATTGAAAATTTCCTCATAACATATTGATTTAAAACATGTTTTTATAAAATTCAGGAATTTTCGAGAAAATAGGATGCATGCAATGAATCTGATATAGTTATCTTATAAGATAAATTTTTATCCCAAAAAAATCATGAAAAAACAGGTCGTCTTAGGTTTTCTCGGCTCGCAACTGGATTTGGGCGGCGATGCCAAGCGCTGGGAGCGCTGGCGCCCCACGGTGTCCTTGGCGCAGCAAGCGGATTTGATGGTGGCGCGCTTTGAGATTCTTTATAGCAGCCGCTTTGCCAAACTCATGCAGCAGGTGACACAGGATATTCATCTGCAATCGCCGCACAGCGAAGTACGCGGGCACTTGCTCGAACTTGCCGATCCCTGGGATTTTGAAGAGGTGTACGCAGCGTTATATGACTTCGCCAAAAGTTATCCCTTTGACACCGAGCGCGAAGAGTATTTGATCCACATCACCACCGGCACCCATGTGTCGCAAATTTGCCTGTTCCTGATGGCGGAAGCGCATTTCATTCCCGCCAAGCTGCTGCAAACCTCACCGTCCAGAAGAAAGAATCCGCACAATATTGGCGAATACACGGTGATTGATCTGGATCTGTCCCGCTACAATCAGTTGGCGCAACGTTTTTCAGAAGAGCACAAACAGGGCGCGCAGTTTTTAAAGTCCGGCATCGCCACCCGCAATCCGCATTTCAACCGCATCATTGACGAAATTGAACAAGTCGCGGCCAATTCCAAAGCGCCCATGTTGCTCATGGGGCCGACCGGGGCCGGCAAATCGTTTTTAGCGCGCCGCGTGTATGAATTGAAGAAAGCGCGCCATCAGATCAGCGGGCGTTTTGTGGAAATCAACTGCGCCACCCTGCACGGCGACGGGGCCGGCTCGACCCTGTTTGGCCATGTCAAAGGCGCGTTCACCGGCGCCATGCAGCAGCGCGCCGGCCTGCTGATGAGCGCGCACAAAGGTTTATTGTTTTTGGATGAAATCGGCGAACTCGGCTTGGATGAGCAAGCCATGCTGCTCAAGGCGATAGAAGAAAAGCGCTTCAACCCGGTGGGCGGCGATGAGGAAGTGCAAAGCGATTTCCAACTCATTGCCGGCACGAATCGCGATCTGGCGCTGGAGGTGACGCGCGGGCGCTTCCGCGAAGATCTGTTTGCGCGCATTAATTTATGGACCTATGAATTACCGGGCTTAGCCGGGCGGCCGGAAGACCTGGAGCCGAATCTGGACTATATGCTGGGCCTGCACGGGCGCGAAATGGGCAGCCTGGTGCGCTTTAATAAAGAAGCGCGCGATATGTATTTGCGTTTTGCGGTTTCCCCTCTGGCGTTGTGGAGCGGCAATTTCCGCGATCTGGGCGCCAGCGTGACGCGCATGGCGACCCTGGCGCAAAGCGGCCGCATCACTGAAGCGGTGGCGGCGCAGGAAATTGCGCGCCTGCAGCGCCAATGGCGCCACCAGCAGGCCGGCGCCGCGCGCACACAGGAAGTGGATTTGGCGGATTATCTGAGCGCAGAGCAATTGGCGCAGTTGGATCAATTTGATGCGATTCAATTGCAAGGCGTGCTGGCAGTCTGCCGCAGCGCGCTCAGCTTATCCGACGCCGGTCGCAGATTATTCGCCGCCTCGCGCGCCGGCAAAGCGCGTCCAAATGACGCCGACCGTTTGAAAAAATATCTGGCGCGCTTTGATTTAAGTTGGCAGGACGTGCATCCGGCGGCCTGAAAATGTGCAGAAAAACATTGCGCATGCAGACATTCTGCATGCAAAGCTTGGCGCAATCGTTATGCAGGACAGTCCCGCTGACCATATCAACCCCAAAAAAGGAGACGTATCATGAAAAAAGCATTGATCGCTGCATTTTTGTCAGGCGCCGCCCTGTTGCCGCAAGCCCAGGCGCAAGTGCAGGACGCGCCGCAGGTGGAGTGGTGTCCGGGCCAATGCCGCTGATCAAGCGCCGCATGATATGAAAAACGCCGCAGCTTGCGGCGTTTTTTTACTTCAAGGAAGATTGCAGATTGCAGGTTTTATGTTAAATTTACAAGAGATTAACGTAAAGCAAGAGGCAATCCCATGCAAACCCTGAGCCTGGAACAATTCCGCACCGCCGTTGCCGCTGGCGGCGTCGCCAGCGTCTCACTGCAAGCGATAGATGGCGAATTTTTTGTCCGCATCCACACCTGCAATAATACCCAAGCCCTATTAGCCCATGCACGCAGCAATTCTCCACGCGGATTTCCCAACCCCCTGCCCGCCATCACTCTCTTGCACAAACTTGGCGTAACGGTTGGCGAATTTGATATCTCGCAGTGGAATCCTGAACAAAAACCTTTGGCGCGCAAACGCCCGGACAGGCAGCGCGCCATGCAAGCCGCCCAAGCCGCGCTCGAACATGATCAATGGTTCCGCGCCCAGGTGGCGCAAGCCTTGCAGGAGGCAGATGCGCCTGATGCAGAATGGATCAGCGAACAAGACGCGCAAACGGCATGGGAAAACAAACGCCAGCAGTTTGCGCGCCAGCTTGATGATGCTGGCGCTGCAGCATGAAGCTGGTCTGGCTGGGCCGCGCTTTACGCGAGCGCGACTCTCAGCTTGACTACATCGCCCAACATAAGCCTCGCGCCGCCATTGCCCAAGGTGAGCGGATACAAAAGCAAGTGCAAGACTTATGCGCATACCCCGAACTGGGCCGCCCGGGTCGGGTGCATGGCACGCGCGAACTGCTCATCAACGGCACACCCTTTATTCTGGTGTATCGCATCAACCCGGCTGCCGGGCGGATTGAGATATTGCGACTCTTACATGGTGCGCAGCAGTGGCCGCCGGTCTGAATTCCTGCGCTTGCGCGCAAAGCGCAGGGGCAGAGCACATCTATGACTGCCAATTACCATCCTCAAAAATATTCGGACCTCGATACAGGATAGTGATGTCGGAGAAGGTGATGTCATTCCGATAGATCACTTCACGCACCCAGCTGCCATGGCTGATGGGATTATCTTCGACATGCGCATGATCATTAAAGGCAAACACCAGACAATGGCTGGCGCTGTCCCGGTACAATTCATTCTCAAAAAAAAGTAAGGTAAACGCATCATTCGGGCTGAAACACTGACTGACCGGATTCAAATATATCCCGTTCTTTCCGCCTGGCCGTGTAGCATTGATGCGCATTGCGCCATTAATCGCCGCATAACCCGCAGCCGAAGTCACATGAATATAAATCGGCTTACCATTCCATATGCCTGCATTCAAACGCGTATCCAACAAGGAGTCGCGGCCTCCCGTAGGTTTCCATCCCGGCATGATTTTTGCTCCCGATTGATAGTAAAACCTCATTTTCTCCGTCAATGCAAAAAAATGCAATTACGACCCATTTCAGCTTGAAGAAGATAGCAAAGGCAGACAATATTCCAGCACCGGCGCCGCTTCAAACGGCGCCTGTTCAGGCGCAAACAGACACAGACCAGGGACAGGCGCCAATTGGCAATTGCTGCGCGGCAGCCAGGCGCCGAAAATGTATTGCATAGTGTATTCCCAGGCCGGGCCGGCCCCTTTGTGCTGAAACACCGCCTGCCAGCCGGCGGGACGATCCACGCAAGCCATGCCGGACGGCAAGCGGCCAAGCGCGTTGACCGGCGCGCCCAGCCAGACTTGCAACTGGCATGCCGTATCGCTCATAGCCAGCAATTCCAAGATCAGGCACACACGCGTATCAGAACGGTGCGGAATCTCCTCCAGCCGGCTGCGCCATTCGCGCCAGCACGGCGCCAGCATTGCCAACAAATCCACCCCGGCGCCCTGCAATTGCAAACGGCGGGTAAAACCGACAATCTGCTGCGCAGGCTGATAGCGCAAATCCGGCTCCAGCTGCAAATTTTCATTCAAATGCTGCAAATAATCCTGACCGATTTGCGCTTTGAAACGCGGCAGCAAGGCTTGCTCGGTTACGCCCTGGCCTTGACGCCAGGCGCGCGGGGTGCAACCGGCCCATGCCCGGAAGGCGCGCGTAAATGCCTCATTGGAATCAAAGCCTGCGCACAACGCAATCTCCAAAACGCTGCGCCGGCTGTGCAACAAGCTGTGCGCGGCCTGACTCAAGCGGCGCTGCCGGATGTAGGTTTTCACGGTTTCGCCAAGACAGGCGTGAAACACGCGCTGAAAATGCCACTGGGACAGACCGGAAACCACAGCCAGCTCCGCCATTGGCAGCGCCTCATGCAAATGGGCTTCGATGTGTTCGATCACAGCCTGCATGCGCTGCAAGAGCGGCGGCAGCTGCAAATTGGCGCGGCTTAAGCCATCAGCATCCATCATGACCCGGCGCGGCTGGCAAAAAACTGCCCGGCTTGCAGCAAGATGGCGCGCGTTGCGCCCATCCAATCATGCCAGGTATGACCGCCGGCAAAACGGCGCCAGGGCGCTTGCAAACCATTTTCCTGCAAAATTTCCAACAAGCGCGCATTGCGCGGCGCGACATAATCTTGTGCGCCGCAATACAGTTGCAAGTCGAAGGGCAAGCCGCCCTGCGGCGCATGCGCCGCCAGCCAGGCCGGCAAATCATGCGCTAATTGCTGCAGCCAGTTTTGCGAAAAAAAACACGAGAGCGCTAAGACCTGGCCGAATTGGCCGGGCGCGGCAAGCGCCAACGCGAGCGCGTGCACATCATATTGCGCCATCCCGGCCAGCACAGATTGCCCGGGGGACAGGGCCGCGCCGCACTCCGCCAGCCAGGCCGGCGCCTCCTGTAAAAACCAGGCTTGCCAGGCGGCTTGGCGGCTGTGTTCCACCACACAGGGCAAGGCCAGCATACACGGCGGCAGCATCGCTTGGCGCATCAAATTGGCGGCGAATTGCGCAATCCGGCCATTCGCGCGCCATTGATTGGACTGCATGCGGTAGCCGTGCAGTAAAAACAAAACCGGCAGCGCGCCATGCGCACCCGCAGGGCGCCAGAGTTCCATGCTGGCCCCCGGCAAATGGCGGCTGGGACAAGACAGGGTTTGCCATGCGCCATAGTCGCACCCGGCGTACTCGCTCCAATCGCCCTGCCCCAACAGCAAGCAGGATTGCTGCCCGCCCAAACCATCGGCCACACTCAAAGCGCAAGCCGGATCACAGATTAAGCACCCGTCGCAGACAAATTTGTAAAGCCACTGGCCGGGGCGCAAATGCAGACTGATGCGCCACACCCCGTCCGCGCCGCGCTGCATGGGCAGCGGCGCACTTAACCAGTGCGTCATTTCCCCCACCAAGGCGACCGCCTGCGCAGTTGGCGCATACAGAGAAAATTGCGCCGGCAACAAGCTGCCATTGAGCGCGGCGTGCGTGTGTAAAAGCTGGAACATGGGATTTGGGTGGTGGTGGCTGCGCCATCATACACTGCCCCGCGACACCATTCAAACCGCTTTGAACAGCATTTTTTCAGATGCCGGCTCAAGCGTGCAAAAAGATGGCACGGAACTTGCAAATGAAGCCAGAAGAAGCGCTGCATGAGTCTGCTGCGCCAAGATGGGAGGATATTGCACAGAAACAGTGCAAAACTTGTCATTCCTGTATTTTTTCGTCTCATCTTTACAACTCACTTCCATTAAGTGCCAACGCAAGCGCTTGCATTGGCATGTCTTTGCGCACAAAAAATCAAATTTTCCACCAAGTTCTGTGCTAACTTGCCTGCGCTGATCGCGTTTGCCTTGCTAAAACGTTATCTGCGCGGGCGAGAGTATGTCTATACAACAACAGCCAAGCGCCCGCCGCCCCGCACACCATTCCCAAACACAAGAAAGAGGAAGAATAGAAATGAGACAAGCAAAACAGGTAATTTCCGCCGGCGCAAAATTCAAAGCGCTTTGGGCTGCACTTTTGGGCGCAGGCGTCTGTCTGGCCATGCCGGCGCAGGCGGCATTCAATTCCAATCAAACCTCGGTGCAAATGTTCCATTGGAAATGGAAAGACATTGCGCGCGAATGCAGCAACTTCTTAGGCCCGAAAGGTTTTGGCGCGGTGCAAATCTCGCCGCCCACCTCGGCCTTCAAAGGCACGGCCTGGTGGGATATGTATCAGCCGGTGGACTTCACCAACTTCACCAGCAAAATGGGGAATGAAGCCGAGTTGCAAGCGATGATCAACACCTGTCACAACGCCGGGGTGCGGGTGTATGTGGATGTGGTGGGCAATCATTTGGCCGCCGGCAGCGGGGTTTCCACCGCCGGCTTTGCTTTCAATGCCGCCACCTTCACCTACCCGCGTTTCAGCGCCAGTGATTTTCATCCGGCTTGCGATATCGCCGATGGCGACTACGGCTCGCCCGGCAACCGCAATGCGGTGATGAATTGCCGTTTGGTGAAATTGCCCGATTTGAAGACTGAATCGGCCTATGTGCGCACCGAATTGGTGAATTATCTGAAAAAATTGCTGGCCATGGGGGTGGATGGTTTCCGCTTTGACGCCGCCAAACATATGCATCCCTCGGATGTGCAAGCGCTGGTGGCGGCAATTCCCAAGACCAGCAATGCCGGCGAGGCATTATGGATCACGCAGGAAGTGATTCCAGACGGCAATGTGGTGCGCAGCGAATACTTTCCGGCTGGCACATTAAATGAATTCCAATTCCCCTACGCCGTCAAAGGTCTGTTCCGCAATGTGTACGGCTTGACCCTGTCGCAAGTGCGGACAGTAATGGGCACGCCCGGCAACTGGGGCGGAACCTGGGGCTTTATTGATTCATCCAAAGCCACGGTGTTTGTCAACAACTGGGATACCGAGCGCAATGGTTCTTCGCTCACCACCTCGAATAAATCCGAACCTGCGAATGACAGCAATGGCAATAAACGCTATGACCTGGCGAATATTTTCATGCTCAGCTGGCCATATGGGCATGCGCAATTGCATTCCGGTTTCAATTTCACCCACCACGACCAGGATGCGCCGACGGCCAGCCCGTTTGATGCAAATGGCAATCCGCTCATCAATCAAGCCTGGGACTTTGTGCACCGCTGGAGCAATCTGGCGAATATGGTCAAGTTCCGCTCTTACACGGCAGGAACCGGGGTGGATATGTTTGTCACCGGCAACCAAAACCAAATCGCCTATGCACGCGGGGCCAAGGGTTATGTGGCGCTGAATAATGATGCGGCGAATTGGAGCTTGAGCGCAGCCACCATGCTGCCAGCCGGGGTGTATTGCAATGTCGTAAACGGCGTGGCGAATGCGGCGAAAACCGCTTGCAGCGGCGACAGCGTGGTGGTGGATGCGAATGGCCGCATTAACGTCACTGTACCGGGACACGCCTCCGGCAAGACCCCGGCCATCGCGCTGTATGCCGAGCAGAAAGTCAACGCCACCACCTGCAATCCGGTGCAAGTCAAATTCCGCGTCGCCAACGCCAACACGGTATGGGGACAGAATGTGTACGTCGCAGGAAACCGCGCCGAACTGGGCAACTGGACGCCGACCTCGGCCAATCTGCTGACGATTGAAGGCAGCGGCGCGAATGCGCCCTGGTCGAAAGTGATTGCCTTGCCGGCCAATACGGCTGTGCAATTCAAGTTCATGAAGAGCGGCGGCGGGGTGGCGAATGTGTGGGAACGCGACCAGGCCACGACCAGCAAAAACCGTGAATTCAAAACTGGCGCTTGCGGCAGCAGCATGACGCTGGACGTGGGCAGCTTCCAGTTTTAAGCAAATGGGGCGGCGCTGATCGCAGTTTGGCGCCGCCGCCAGCCCTTACAATATGGCCCGGATCAAACACCGGGCCATGCGGCCCGCCACTCACCCTGTTTTATGGAGCAACGATAGCAATGCGCATCATCACAAGTCTTTTGCTGGCCGCCTGCCTGCTGCCGGGCGCAGCCAGCGCATCTGCCGCAGCATCAGCCGCCGCATCTGCCGCCGCGTCTGCCGCCGCCAAGCTGAGTCCGCCGCCGGCCAACACGGTGCGCGTGCACTACAAGCGCAGCAATGGCGATCAACAGCGATGGGGCGTGTACGCCTGGGAAGGGCCGCAGCAGCCCAGCAAGAAATGGATTGCCGACCGCTTTTTATTCAGCACGCCCGGCCCCTGGGGACATTATGTTGATATTCCCTTAGCCTCTGGCAAGACTGAATTCCGCTTCTTAGTCTCCAGCGATGGCGGGCATAAAAACTGCGGCGACGATCAATATCTGCCGCTGCCGCCAGACATCGCCAAGCGCGGGGTGGAAATCTGGATTCCGCAAGCCAGCTGCACGATTCACCCGCAACAACCCGAATAAACGCGGCGCCCGCGCGGGCGCTGCGCCCCTGACGCCGGGCAACCGGCATCCCTGCTCCTGGCTGCGCACAGCCGGCTGTTTGATCCTGGAAGGCAATATCATGTCAATCGCATTACTTTTTCGCAGTATGCGCTTATCGCTCTTGAGCGGTATGGCGTTCACGCTGGCGGCTTGCTCGCCCGGCATTCAAGAGACGGCGCAAACGCCAAACACCCCGCCCGCCGCCGCACTGGCCGCCGGCAAATTGCGGGTGCACTTTCATCGCATACAAAATGATGAAGATAAATGGGGCGTGTTTTCCTGGGAGGGGCCGCAAACCCCATCCAAGGAATGGATTAAAGACCGCTTCATGTTTTCCGGCAGTGACAGCTTCGGGCGCTATGTCGATATCAGCGCAGACGCGGCCAAGGGCGCACTCAAATTCCTGGTGACTGATGGCGACGGCAATAAAAATTGCGGCAGCGATCAAAGCGTGAATTTTGCCGCCGATCTGGGGCAAAAAGGGCAGGAAATCTGGCTGGTGGAAGGCTCGTGCGAAGTGCACAGCAAGGCGCCGGCGATTTCCGCCGCCAATTTCAGCAACGCCAATGCGCACTGGCTGGATCTGCAGACTTTCGCCTGGCCAGGCGCGCCGACCGGCGCCAGCTACCGCCTGTATTATGCGGCGCAAGGCGGCATCCGCGCCGAGGGCGACAGCATCAAGGGGGCGGATGGCGAAATCAATTTAAGTCCGGCAGCCTCCTTAAACAGCGCACTGCAAAGCCGCTTCCCGCATCTGAAAAACGCCACCGCCCTGACATGGAGCGCTGCAGATGCGGCGCGCGCCAAAACCATGCTCAAGGGACAAGTCGTGCTAGCCCAATGGAATGCGGCCAAGCTGGTGCAAGCCACTTCCTTGCAAACGGCGAATGTATTGGATGCGCTGTACGCCAGCGCAGCGCAGCAGCAGCAACTGGGCATCAGCTTTGACGCCCAGCGCCGCCCTACTCTGCGCCTGTGGGCGCCAAGCGCCAAAGCGGTCAGCCTGAATCTCTACGCCAGCTCCGGCTCTGAAGAAAAACGCACGCTGGCGCTGCAGGAAGATCCCGCCAGCGGCATCTGGTCTGTCACACTTGACGACGCCGGTTTGAATAACCGCGCTTTTTACACCTACAGCGTGCAAGTCTTTTCGCGCTGGGCTGAAAACAAGGTGGTGACGAATGAAGTGACAGATCCTTATTCCTTGTCTGTCAACGCCAACAGCCGGCGCAGCTTCCTGGCCGATCTGGATGCGGCCGCCAGCAAACCGGCCGGATGGGATAATCACGCTCTGCCCGGCCCCCTGGCGGCAGTGGATCAGGCGGTGTATGAATTGCATATCCGGGATTTTTCGATTCACGACACATCCGTGCCGGCAGACAAACGCGGCAAATATCTGGCTTTCACTGAGAGCAACAGCAATGGCATGCGGCATCTGACGCAATTGCAGGCCGCCGGTTTGAGCCATGTGCATCTCTTGCCGGCGTTTGATATCGGCACCGTGGATGAAGTCAATTGCAGCACGCCGGCGGTGAGTTTCGCCGGGGCCGATTCGAGCCAGCCGCAAGCCAGCATTGCCGCCAGCGCCGACAAAGATTGTTTCAACTGGGGCTATGACCCGCTGCATTACAGCGCGCCGGAAGGCTCTTACGCCAGCAATGCGCAAGACGGCTTGACGCGCATCAAGGAATTCCGCGCCATGGTGCAAGCCTTGCATGGCAGCGGACTGCGGGTGGCGATGGACGTGGTGTACAACCACACCCACGCCTCCGGCCAGGCGGCGCAATCGGTGCTGGATAAAATTGTCCCGGCTTATTATCAGCGCTTAAATGCAAATGGCGGCATCTTGACCGATTCCTGCTGTTCCGACACCGCGAGCGAACACGCAATGATGGAAAAGCTGATGCTCGATTCGGTGCAACTCTGGCGCCAGCATTATCAGGTGGACGCCTTCCGCTTTGATTTGATGGGTTTCCATTCCCTGGCGACCATGCAGAAAGTCAAACGCCAACTGGAAGCCGACCCGGCGCGCGCTTCGTATGTCTATGGCGAAGCCTGGAATTTTGGCGCGGCAGGCAATGACGCGCGCTTTGTGCAAGCGCGTCAGGCGAATATGTTTGGCAGCGGCATCGGCTCCTTTAATGACCGGCTGCGCGACGCCTTGCGCGGCGGCGGTTGCTGCGATGGCGGCGAAGCGCTGCTCAGTCAACAGGGTTTTGCGAATGGCGCGGCATATGACAACAATGGCAAGAGCACGCAAAGCCAGGATGATTTGCTGCGCCTGGCCGATCTGGTGCGGGTGGGCCTGGCCGGCACGCTGCGCGATTACAGCTTTATCAATCGCAAAGGCGAATTGAAAAAGAGCAGCGAAATCGACTATGCCGGCATGGCGGCAGGCTATAGCGCCGATCCGGGCGAAACGATTAACTACGCCGAAGCACATGATAATCAAACCCTGTTTGACATCAACGCCTTCAAACTGCCGCAAAACACCCCCTTGGCTGAGCGCGTGCGCGCGCAAAATCTGGCCACTGCGGTGGTGCTCTTATCGCAGGGCGTGCCGTTTATCCATGCCGGCCAGGAAATTTTGCGCTCCAAATCTTTAGAGCGTGACAGCTTCAATGCCGGTGATTGGTTCAACAAGCTTGATTTCAGCTATGCCGATAATAATTTTGGCGTCGGCCTGCCTTCTGCCGAAAAGAACCGCGACAACTGGGAATTGATGCGGCCGATTTTGAACAATGCCCTGATCAAACCTGACCAGGCGGCGATTTTGTTTGCCAAAGAGCAGGCCCTGACCATGCTCAAAATCCGCCAGGACAGCCGCCTGTTCCGTCTGCAAAGCGGGGCTGAAGTGCAACAACGTCTGCGCTTTTTGAACACCGGGCCGCAACAAGCCGCCGGCTTGATTTTGATGCAAATCGACGGGCGCGGCTTGGCTGGCGCCAAGTACAGCAGCGTATTGGTGGCGATCAATGCCGACAAGCAAAGCAAGCGTCTGCCAGCAGCGGAGTTAAAGGGTAAAACCCTGCGCCTGCATCCGCTGCAGCAGGCCGGCGCAGATGCAGTGGTCAAGCAAGCTGCATTTGAGAGCGCCAGCGGGGTTTTGGATATACCGGGGCGGACGGTGGCGGTGTTTGTGGAATAGTTTCCAGATAGAAAATATTTTACCTGGAATATATTTAATCCAAGGCAACAGTGAAGTTTAATATGCCTTGCCACAGCAACAGGCGCCTTTTGAGGCGCCTGTCATTATCTGTAATTGCAAGAAATTGTTGCATATTGTTATAATGCGCCGTCTTTAGCATTTTCCTGTGGAAATTTGCACACAAGATACTCATCCCACCTCTACAAGAAAGCAAACAATGAAAAAAATTCTCTTGGCCAGCATCCTGGCATTTGCAGCGCAAGCGCAAGCCGCCACCACCACCTTGACCGGCACGGTGATTGATCACACCCCGAACAATCCGGATTTTGAAGGCGGCATCAGCGGCCTGGTGACCGGCCTGGTGAGCGACACCCTGGTTGGCAACAGCCCGACCCTGGCCGCCAACTGGACGCCGGGCCGTGGCGCGATCACCAGCCGCGATTCCTTCGCCCAATGGTTTGCCCCGGCTGACCGCAGCCGCTCCGGCAATCTGAGCCTGACCCTGAACGACAATGGCAACGGCATCTACACCTACAGCAACAACAGCTTCTTCCCGATTGACAACCAATATCTGGGCAATCAGGGCCGTTCGCACAACTACCACTTCACCTATCAAATCCACGCCACCTTCGGCTGGGACCCGAGCAAGCCGAACCAGGTGTTCACCTTCACCGGCGACGATGACGTGTGGGTGTATTTCGACAAGCGCCTGGGCATCGACCTGGGCGGCGTGCACGGCGCGGCTACGCAATCGGTGAATCTGAACCAATTCATGGCCGGTAAAGCCGCTGGCAATTACTCTTTTGATTTCTTCTTTGCAGAGCGTCACACCACGCAATCGAATCTGATGATTTCGACCACGCTGAACCTGCAAACCCCGCCGGTGCCGGAACCGGAAACCTATGCCATGATGGTGGCGGGTTTGGCTGGCCTGGGTTTTATGGCGCGTCGTCGTAAGCAAAAGGCTTAAGGCGCAGCGCCAGCATCGGGCAAGACTTGATGCAGCAAGCGGAACAAGCGGCGCTGATGCGCCGCTTGTTTCATTTTAAATTGTGACTGTTTAGCCTTCATAAGGATGGAGGAAGCAGATTCCGTTCGCCCTGAGCCTGTCGAAGGGCATGGTTGGTCATGGAAAACCGTGGTTCGACAAGCTCACCACGAACGGCAAAACCATGGTTCGACAAGCTCGGCACAATGAAGCTGCAACCCGCTTGGGATATAAACCGACTTGTTAGCGCAGTGGCTGAATAAATACTTTAAATTTTCCATAATGGAATTTTCCAAGTGGAAACTTGTATTATTTTGTTATTAAAATCTCTGCCACTTCAACATTATTGATAAAATTCATGCTCAACATCTCATCTGGAGTCAGCATGGATCTGTTCACTGAAGTCCATAAAAAAAACTATGAAGTTATAAAGAAAGACAGCTTCCCGGAAAAATGGAAGCAATACCATATCAAATTCAAAATTGGTATAAGAAGTGATGCTCCATCGAAAAATTCCGGCCAAATATTTGATATATTCCGCCAAACCATCAGAAAAGAATCCAGCCAACAATCCAAAAAGAAGAATGACCTGCTTTTGACCTATGCCGAATCCAGCGCCATTGATTTTCAGCAAGCAGCCGCCCTTTATAAATCTCTGCTTCATTTCTACCAAGTCCGAAAGAAAGGAAATCAAACCATATGGGTGATGGATTTCCCGAAAAGATATACTGCCTGGACTTTTGATTTATATGAAGGAAAGCGAAAAGATGAAATTAAATCCCTCTTGGCAGAGGATGAGGAAGTTTTTGGCCCATCCAATAGAAAAACAATGTCAGATGCACTGCAACTTTCTCGTAAATGGGCATTAGATGCCTGCCATAAATTAAGCTCTCCAAGCATTGCAACAAAAGAGATAGTGAAACGATGGTTTCATTCCGGTAGCCCATCTGAAGCGTCATTGCAAGAAACAATCACAACACTTTTGCAAGGCTTCAAGAATATTGCAAGACTTTGTAATAGCGGTGACATTATTTTTTCTGACCGTCCTCACCTGCGCGCAAAAGGCACAATGAGTGATGTTATTGCATCAGTAAATCAAGATGACGTATTACCCGTAATTTATATCTATGAGGCATTTATGGAATACGGGAAACGTAATAAGGCAGGAAAAATTCCTCAACTCTGGTTTTGCTCTTTAACAATCATCCATGAGTTATCTCATCGAGTTGTCAAAACTGACGACAAACGCTATGATTATAGTGGATTAAAGCCAGGCCCCTCGTTTAGCGATGCAAATGCGCTTATCAATGCAGACAGTTGGGCATACTTCGCAACAGATCTGGCAGGAATGCTAACCAAAGGCACATTAGAATCAGTTCTATTTTAAAGAAATGAAAACAATACAAACTTATTTAATGGCATTCCTGTGCATTGTTGCACATGAGACTAATGCACAAGAAGCAAAACAACCCCAATCTGGAGAAAAACCCATGACACAAGAATCATTCAAACGCCGCCCTCCCGTAAAGCTCAATAGCTTACGCGCCAACGGGATTATCTATAGTGAATTGCGCAATGGCTTGGATCGTGGATTTCAACAACCAGGGGGAATCATCCAAGCAATTGATGAGAAAAGCGGGAATGAATTATGGCTGCAACAGGTTTATCAAACTGCGTACACAAATGAGGAACGGGATGTGCAAGATGTTTACATCAAAAAAATGGAATTTGGCCCTCAAAACAATAGCATTTTGATTACAACCGAACGGTATCAAAAATATAAGCTAGACCTAATCACAAAATCCGTGGAAATATTAAACAAGGACTTAAAACAATAAATTTCACTTAGTAGGTGCAACTGAATACATTGTAGTAGGCATTGCACCACAAAATAATTTTCTCAATTGGTAGTTACATTAAAAAGTATCTACATCCAAAATTTAAAAACCAAAAGCCACAAATGAAAATTCAAGGTGATATTAAACCACCATATTTTTATATGTCTATTTTCTAAAAAAGTTCGATTTCATGTTGAAAACCCAGCCATTACCCCTTTTTCAACACTCCGATAAGGTAATAAAAATTTCATTCATTCTCAGAAGGAAAAAACATCATTCGCTAATCGATTCTCTCACTTTTTGGTATTTTTTTGCACTTCTCCCACTTTTATCCTCTGGCAAATGGTATAAACAAATTCCTCGATGACGGATTTTCATCATAACTCCCGATGAATTATCTTTATGTTCTGAAAAAAATGCAAATAGTTTCTTACGCTCATCCTCCAAAATCTCAACACCATCCTTATCAAATAACATATTACGCCACTGGCCCAGATATTTAGATGCATCCTGTTTTTTTATGTAAATTAGAATTCCTCTCTGGTTATATTCTACAGAGTTATTTCGGTATCTTGTTGTAAGTTGCAAAAAAGCTTCATTAATATTATCAATCTGATTAAATATTTTTGCCTCCCCACACCAGCTCCATTCGCTTTTCGAATGTTCAACAAAAAGATCAATATTCCCTCCATTTTTATGGCCATGGCGTGCGTTATAACCAATTTGCTGCAACAGAGTAGCAATGCTATATGTCAATTTATCTTCATCATCGTTAATATAATATTGAGGATTTCTCTCTAATTTATCAATTGCTTCATCCATGCTTTCATAAAGCAGATCAATAAACTCCTCATACGTCGTTACACTATCTCTTTTAAAAGCCCTAATCGTATTTGGCATATGATTAGAGATTTTTTCAATCGACAACTTATCTCCCGACTCAAAATTCATACCCCCTCCCGAAAAATATTTTTTGCATGCTTTGATGGATAGTAATAAACAAATATTTTTGAATAAATACTTTCGTCAAATGAATGCGTTATTGGGTTAATTTTTCCATGAAAAACATCATGCACTTGTTGTTCATCCAATTCAAATACAACATCACCATCGGGGTCAATATATTCATAACCAATGCACAACAATTTAATCCAATCTCCAGAAAAAAAATTCAGTACATTCATTACCACATTCACATCTTCTATATTATTTTTCTTTGCAATAAAAACAAATTCAGAAAATGGCAAAAAAGAATTAGAAATATTATCTTTTATGTAATTCAAAAAAGGAACCCCCAGAGCAGCCTCAGGCCTCTCTTTCCAGGTTTCAGAAAACCGCCCTGAAATCGAATCCACATTATCTGAAGGCATTTACAAAATCCCTTCGAGGGCATTTATTATCTCAAATTGGCCAAGCTGACTTATCGATGTTATTTCAAAACAATATAATTCTCTTCTTCCACTTAAATTCTTTATCGAAGAAGTCAATGACAAATCAACCTTTCGATTAAACTGCATTCCCTCCTCGAATACAACTGAAATTTCATAAGGCATAATCTTATTATCGACAGCCTGAGCACCTCCTTCATGAAATTTCTCCTCACGCAAATCCTCTTTATGCTTTGTCATTCTTTCATGCTTAATTGAGCCATCAAGTGTTCTGAACTTAAGCTCCAAAATTTTTCCAAATTTTTTATTCATATAAATTTCATTAATAGCACCAAATACATTTTCTGGTTCAGTCTTTCCAATATTAGCAATTTCTTTTGAATGAAAGCTTAGAGAATTCCATATTTTCACTGGAAACTCGTCATTATCGTCTCCATGACTTCTCTCAGGGTAATCCTGCAAAAGTTCAATCCGATTCCTTGACCTCCTAATATTAACGATATCATATGCCTGAAAATATACTTTCTTGTACGTTTTTAATGTATCAAAATCACCAAATTTCATTCTTACTTCATTGTCCAATTCACCGTATTCATATTCCACACTATCTTTATAAGAACGAATAGAGCAAAAAACAAGAGAAAAATCTTTTCCCTCCTTAATTACATCGACCAAAACAGGTTTTACTGTTTCGTGCTTATTGTGCAAGATTGGAAGAGGATAAGAATCAGTAAAAATTGATTTTTCCGCAACCAATAAATTACTTGCCCTGCAGATCTCATCAATCGTTTTCTCATTTAGAGAATAAATCCATATTCGTTTCTTCCCAGCTAATATGTTTTGCATGAAAATCATATTCATTTTATCAACCACATTAAAATTAGAAGAGTTTTCCTTCAAAAATTTCTCAAATTCCTCCCAAGATCTTCCAAATTTTGCTGAGCAAACAGTTCCAAGCTCCTTCTTTAACTCATTGAAATTCACACGTCGCTCTTTTAATGCATTCATAAAATCCAAAGCTGCATTTTTTCTACTTATTTCTTTTTTCATATTCCCCTCTCAAAATTCGCTTAAATAAAATCAATCTTACATTAATTATGCACCTTCTTTTTGGAGGGATATCTCTTGAAAACATGCCCTCCATTTACACCAATCACACCGCCTCCGCCCCCGTCTCCCCGGTACGAATCCGGATCACCTGTTCCACATTTTGCACAAAAATCTTGCCGTCGCCGATTTTGCCGGTGCGGGCGGCTTTGATGATGGCGTCCACCACGGCGTCGCACATACTGTCATCAATCACGACTTCGATTTTCACCTTGGGCAGGAAATCGACTACATATTCCGCGCCGCGATACAGCTCGGTATGGCCTTTTTGCCGGCCAAAACCTTTGACTTCGGTCACGGTCAGGCCGGTGACATTCAATTCCGCCAGCGCTTCGCGCACTTCATCCAGTTTGAAGGGTTTGACAATGGCTGTGACTTGTTTCATTTTGCAATTCCTTAAAAAACCGCCGCACAATATGCGGCGGTATATAGATTAATCAGCGTAACGCTGCGTCACCGGGTAGCGCCAGTCGCGCCCGAAACCACGGTGAGTGATGCGGATGCCGATCGGCGCCTGGCGGCGTTTGTATTCATTGATGCGGATCAAGCGGGTCACGCGCGCCACATCCGCTTGCGTATATCCGGCGGCGATGATCTCGGCTTGCGAACGGTTTTCTTCCATAAACATTTGCATGATCGCATCCAGCACTTCATATGGCGGCAAGGAATCCTGATCGGTTTGATTCGGGCGCAATTCTGCGCTGGGGGCGCGCGTTAAAATCCGCTCAGGAATCACCTGCCCTTGCGCATTGCGCCAGGCGCACACGCGGTACACCAGGGTTTTGGCCAAATCTTTGATCACGGCAAAGCCGCCCGCCATATCGCCATACAGGGTGCAATAACCAACCGCCATTTCACTCTTATTGCCGGTGGTCAGCACAATGCTGCCGAATTTATTGGAAAGCGCCATTAACAGCGTGCCGCGTATGCGCGCCTGAATGTTTTCTTCGGTGGTGTCTTCTTTGCGGCCGGCAAACAGCGGCCCCAGCATGCCAGTGTAGATCTCCATGGCGTTTGCTATCGCAATTTCATCGTATTGCACGCCCAGGGTTTGCACCATTTCGCGCGAATCCAGCAGGGAAATTTCGGCGGTATAGGGGGATGGCATCATGACCGCGCGCACTTTGCCGGCGCCCAGCGCATCCACCGCCACCGCCAGCGTCAGGGCCGAATCAACGCCGCCGGAGAGGCCGATGATGGCGCCGGGAAAGCCGTTTTTGCCAACATAGTCGCGCACCCCGCACACCAGGGCTTGATACACCTGGGCTTCCACGGCCAGGTCCGGGGCCACGCTTTGCGGCGGGATGTGCGGTGCGGGATGCGGCTGGCCGACCGCGCTGGCCGGGGCCTCAAAGCGCACCAGCAGTTGGCCAGACTCAAATTGCGCCATGCGCGCCTTGACCTCGCCTTGCGCATCCAGCACAAATGAACCGCCGTCAAACACCAGTTCATCCTGTCCGCCCACCAGATTCACATACACCAGCGGCAAGCCGAGACTGGAAACATGTTCGCGCATCACCTGATAGCGCAAGTCTTGCTTATTCATGTGAAACGGCGAGCCGTTCGGCGCCAGCAGCACTTGCGCGCCGGCGGCGCGCGCGGCTGCCGGCGGGCCGGCAAACCAGCTGTCTTCACAAATATTCACGCCAAAGCGCATGCCTTTGACTTCAAACACCAGCGGCACATGGCCGGCGTCAAAATAGCGCTTTTCATCAAACACCGCATTATTCGGCAATTCCTGCTTGCAATACACGCCCAGCAAATGCCCTTCATGCAAGACCGAGACGGCGTTATACAGCTTGCCATCGCGCGCCAGGGGGTGGCCGACCAGCAGATGCAGGCCGCGTAATGCGCCGCACTGCTGCATTAATTCCTGCAGCTGGGCGGCGCAGGCGGCGATGAAGCCGGGACGCAATAACAGATCTTCCGGCGGATAGCCGGCCAGCGACAGCTCGGGCGTCACCAGAATATCCGCGCCGGCGGCATGCGCCTGCTCAGCTTGCTGGCGGATCAAGGCAGCATTCGCCGCCAAGGCCCCGACTGTGCTGTTGATTTGCGCTAAGGCCACTTGCACCGTGGCGGCTTGCTGCATTGCACCCATCAGTTCAATTCCTCCATGCGGATGCGGGTCACGGCGCCCAGCACGGTGGGTAAGCTTTGCATGCGCTCAATCGCCGCCAGCACATGTTTTTCGCGTGTCAAATGGGTCAGGATAATGATGTCGGTCTGGCTTTCGCCATCGCCCGGCTCTTTTTGCAGCATGGCGTCAATCGAGATATCGCCATCGGCCAGAATGCGGGTGATGTCGGCCAGCACGCCGGGCTGGTCTTTGACGCGCATGCGCAGATAGTAGCTGGTGCAAACTTCGCTCATCGGCACAATCTGGATATCGCTCATGGCGTCGGGCTGGAAGGCCAGATGCGGCACGCGGTGTTCCGGATCGGCGGTGGCTAAGCGGGTGATGTCAACCAGGTCGGCAATCACCGCCGAAGCGGTCGGCTCGGAACCTGCGCCTTTGCCATAGTAAAGTGTGGCGCCAACGGCGTCGCCCTGCACCAGCACGGCATTCATGGCCCCTTCGACATTCGCGATTAAGCGCTTGGCCGGAATCAGGGTCGGGTGCACGCGCAATTCAATCGCTTCCGCGCCCTGGTTTTGCACGCGCTTGGCGATGCCCAGCAGTTTGATGCGATAACCCAGCTGCTCGGCAAAGGCGATATCGCAGGATTGCAAACGGGTGATGCCTTCGACATAGGCTTTGTCAAATTGCACCGGAATGCCAAACGCAATCGCCGCCATCAGCGTGGCTTTGTGGGCGGCGTCCACGCCTTCGATATCAAAAGTCGGGTCGGCTTCGGCATAGCCCAGTTCCTGCGCCTGTTTTAAGACGCTGCCAAAGTCCAGACCTTTGTCGCGCATTTCAGAAAGAATGAAATTGGTGGTGCCATTGATGATGCCGGCCACCCATTGGATGCGGTTGGCGGTCAAGCCTTCGCGCAGCGCCTTGATGATGGGAATGCCGCCGGCCACCGCCGCTTCAAACGCGACCATCACGCCTTTATCTTGCGCGGCGCGGAAGATTTCATTGCCATGTGTGGCCAGCAGGGCTTTATTTGCCGTGACCACATGCTTGCCATTGGCGATTGCGGCCAGCACCAATTCTTTCGCAATGCCATAGCCGCCGATGAGTTCAATCACGATATCGATTTCGGGATCGTTGACCACTTGCCAGGCGTCCGCCACCACACGGCAGCGGCCTTGGGTAATTTCTGTTGCGCGCGTGGTGTTCAAGTCGGCCACCATTGCAATCTCAATCCCGCGCCCGGCGCGGCGCCGGATTTCTTCCTGGTTGCGATGCAGTACATTAAAGGTGCCGGTACCCACGGTACCGATGCCAAGCAGGCCGACTTTTACAGGTTTCATAAGCAATCAGTTCTCAAGTTGGATTCATCGTCCCCGCCACTTTACAGCGGGGTGGAAAGTTGATTGTAGCTGTGCGCCCGTTTGCTGGCAAACGGGCGCGGCAGGGTTGGCCTTCACCCGGGCCTCGATGCGCAGATCAGCATAGCGCGCGTGGCGCAACGGTTTGGCGCGGGCCGTTGCGCCATCCGCAGCGGCCTGCTTGCGGCTTAAGCCGTGCCGTGGCGTTTGCGGTAGTTATGTAAAAAGCGCGCGATACGGCCAAAAGCTTCGCTCAAATCATCGGTATTGGGTAAAAACACCACGCGGAAATGATCCGGCGCCACCCAGTTAAAGCCGGTGCCCTGCACGATCAGAATCTTTTCCTCGGCCAGCAATTCATAGGCGAATTCCTGGTCATCGCGGATCGGATAAATGCGCGGATCGAGCCGTGGGAACATATACAGCGCGGCCTTGGGTTTGACGCAGCTCACGCCCGGAATCTCGGTGAGCAGCTTGTGCGCCAGATCGCGCTGGCGCAGCAGGCGCCCGCCGGGGCCGACCAGATCTTCAATGCTCTGACGCCCGCCCAGCGCGGTTTGAATCGCAAACTGGCCCGGCGCATTCGCACACAAGCGCATCGAGGCCAGCATATTCAAGCCCTCGATATAGTCTTTGGCGTGGCGCTTTTCACCCGATACCACCATCCAGCCGGAACGGTAGCCGCAGGAACGGTAGTTTTTGGATAAGCCATTGAAGGTGATACACAGCACATCCGCAGCCAGCGACGCAATCGAGGTGTGTTGATGTCCGTCGTACAGGGTTTTGTCGTAGATTTCGTCGGCGAAAATCAGCAATTGATGCTGGCGCGCGACTTCGATGATTTGCAGCAGCAATTCGGTCGGATACAAGGCCCCGGTCGGATTGTTTGGATTGATGATGACAATCGCACGGGTATTGCTGGAGATTTTCTTTTTGATGTCTTCAATGTCCGGGTACCAGTCAGCCTGCTCATCGCAGACATAGTGCACCGGCCGCCCGCCGGACAGGCTGACCGCCGCCGTCCACAGCGGATAATCGGGGGCTGGCACCAGCACCTCGTCGCCGCTGTCCAAGAGCGCGTTCATGCTCATCACGATCAACTCAGAGACGCCATTGCCGATATACACATCGTCAATATCCACTCCTTCAATCCGCTTGCTCTGACAATATTGCACCACCGCCTTGCGCGGCGCGAACATGCCTTTGGAATCGGTATAACCGGCGGCATGCGGCAGATTGAGAATCATATCGTGCACAATTTCATCCGGCGGCTCAAAGCCGAACACTGCCAGATTGCCGATATTGAGTTTGATGATGCGGTGCCCCTCGTCTTCCATCTGGCGGGCTTTATCCAAAACCGGGCCGCGAATGTCGTAACAGACCTGGGCCAGCTTGCTCGATTTTTGTATGGTGCGCAAAATATCCTCTTCGTTTGCTTTGTTTTTTGCCCTGCGGCAGAGATTTTCAAAATCCCTGCCACGCATATCTTTTGACCGCAAGCGCTTTCCGTCACGCTTGCCCTGACGATGGTTTTGCCTAAAAACGGCTACAATTGCACGTTTTTGGCGTCGGGGCGGCGTAAATTTCCTGCCTGGAAAGCTTGAGTTTGCCTCATTTATAGCATGAATTCCGCTGCAATTTGGCGCGCCTGTGTGCGCTGCAGCAAGATTTTTTGACCGCAACCACCTATGAAATTGCATCAGACTGCCAGCAGCCATTATCAGACCGTGACCGGCTACGATGAGCTGGGCGTGCACATCAATGGCCAGCGCTATGCGCACAGCCTGCTGGTATTGCCGGAAATCGCGCCGGTGGCCTGGGCCGGCCCCAGTTTTGAAGCGCTGTGTGAAGACGATTTCGCCAGAATTGCCGCGCATCAGCCGGATCTGGTGATTTTAGGCACCGGCGCGCGCCAGCGTTTTATTCATCCGCGTTTGAGCGCTGCGCTGGCGGCGCAGCGCATCGGGGTCGAATGCATGGACAGCAAGGCGGCCTGCCGCACCTATAACATTTTGATGACTGAGGGCCGCAAAGTCGCCCTTGCTCTGATTCTCTGATTCTGTTTTTCTGATTTTTGCGGGATAGCCGATGCATTTGCAACAAATCACGCCACACAGTGCGCAAGCGCCGCACACCCCGCGTCACTGGCTGTGGGCGCTGTTGATCGTGTTTACCGTCGCCTGGTTCGCCATGCTTGATGCGCGCACCCTGGCCCCGACCGACGAGGGGCGCTACGCCGAAATGGCGCGCGAAATGTTAGTCACCGGCGATTGGGTCACGCCGCGCTTGAATGGCATCAAATATTTTTACAAGCCGCCGCTGCAAACCTGGATGAACGCCGCCACCTTCGCCGCTTTTGGTCTGGGTGAATGGCAGGCGCGCTTCTGGACCGGTTTGTGCGGCTATGCCGGCATTCTCTTAACCTTTTTAGCCGGGGCGCGGGTGTATGGGCAGCGCACCGGTCTGATCGCGGCGGCGATCCTGGCGGCTTGCTTCTGGTGGGCCGGGATGGGCCATATCAACACCCTGGACATGGGTTTATCCGGCCTGATGACGCTCTCTTTGATGGCGCTCTTGATTGCCCAGCGCGAAGGCGCCAGCGAGCGCGAACGCATGCGTTATATGCTGCTGTGCTGGGCCGGCATGGCCGGCGCCACCATGTCCAAAGGCTTGATCGGGATTGTTTTGCCCGGCGCCGTGCTGGTGTTGTACACCTTGATCACCCGCGACTGGGCGTTGTGGGGCCGGCTGTATCTGGGACGCGGCCTGCTGCTGTTTTTCGCCCTGTGCGCGCCCTGGTTTATTCTGGTTTCACTGCGCAACCCGGAATTTCCGCATTATTTCTTCATTCACGAACACTTTGAGCGCTTTTTGACCAAGGTGCACCAGCGCTACGGCCCCTGGTATTACTTCATCCCGCTGCTGATCATCGGCCTGCTGCCCTGGCTGGCGCTGTTGCCGGCGGCCTTGCGCGCAGGCTTCAAGCGCGACCCCGGGCGCTTTCAACCGCGCTTGATGCTGCTGATCTGGGGCGTATTCATTTTCTTCTTCTTCAGCTATTCCAGCTCCAAGCTGCCGTCTTATATTCTGCCGATTTTCCCGGCCCTGGCGCTGCTCCTGGCGCTGGCGGCGCAAGAAGCCAAACGCAGCCATTTGCTGGCCATGGCCGGCCTGCCGCTGTTGCTGGCCCTGATCGGCATGCCGTTTATCTCACGCATTCCGGAGCTGAATAAAATTCCAGCCGAAGCCGCAATCTACGCCGCCTTCGTGCCTTGGACCTGGGCCGCGCTGATCTGCCTGGGCGCCGGCGCCTTGCTGGCCATGCTGTGGCTGCTGAAAGACAGTCCGCGCATGCGCGAGCGCGCTGTGCTGGTGTTGGCGGTGGCCGGTTTTGCCTGGGGCCAATTGATGGTGCAAGGATCGGAGGCCGGCGGGCGTCACCGCGCAGGCATGGAAATCATTCCCGCCATGCAAGCCCAGCTGCGCCCGGAAATGAAGCTGTATGCCTTTGGCCTGTACGAACAATGCATCCCGTTTTATTTGCGCCGCACCATGGTGCAAGTCGAGCACAAAGATGAATTGGCGTTCGGCTTGAGCCAGGAGCCGCATTTATGGATTCCACATCGCGAAGCGTTTTTCAAGATCTGGCGCGAAGGCCCGCCGGCCATGATGCTGGCGCGCCCGGATGTGGCGCGCGCCTTGAAAGAACAGGGTTTGCCGCTGTGGACGGTGGCGGCGGACACCCGCCGCGTGGCCTTGATGAACCGCCCGCTGCCGGGCAAGGAATAAGCATGACGCTCTCAACCTTTGGCTTTATTTTCACCGGCATTTTATTAAACGCCATCGCCCAGCTGCTGCTCAAAGCCGGCACGCGCGCGGTGGGCGCAATTCATTTAAACGCCGACAACTGGCTGCAAACCGGCCTCACCTTGGCCACCCAATTGCCGATTATCGGCGGCTTGGCCTGCTATGTGCTGTCGGTGGTGGTGTGGATCATCGGCTTATCGCGCGTCGATGTCACCATCGCCTACCCCATGCTGTCGCTGGGCTATGTGGTAAACGCGGTGGGCGCGGTCTGGCTGTTGGGCGAACATCTTTCATGGCAGCGCATGCTGGCCATTTTCATTATTTTATGCGGGGTCGCCTTGTTGGCCCGCAGTTGAGGAGCACCGCTATGACATCTGAAACCCTGCCGGTTTTGCCGTTTTCCCGGCCCCATATCAGCGAAGAAGCGATTGCCGCCGTCGGCGCGGTATTGCGTTCAGGCTGGATCACCAGTGGCCCTAAAACCCAGGCTTTTGAAGCCGCCTTGTCTGAATGGTGCGGCGGGCGTCCGGTGCGCTGCTTCAATTCCGGCACCTGCACCATGGAAATCGCCTTGCGCATCGCCGGCATCGGGCCGGGCGATGAAGTGATCACCACCCCGATCAGCTGGGTCGCGACAGCAAATGTGATTCTGGAAGTCGGCGCCACCCCGGTGTTTGTCGATATTGATCCGCGCAGCCGTAATCTGGATTTAGACCAGGTCGAAGCCGCCATCACGCCGCGCACCAAGGCTCTGCTGCCGGTGTATCTGGCCGGCTTGCCGGTGGATATGGGCCGTTTGTACGATATCGCCCGGCGCCACCAGCTGCGCGTGGTGGAAGACGCGGCGCAAGCGCTCGGCTCACATTGGGACGGTCAGCATATTGGCGCTATCGGCGATATGGTTTCTTTCAGCTTCCAGGCCAATAAAAATCTCACCACCGCTGAAGGCGGCTGCCTGGTGTTAAACAATGCCGAAGAAGCCAGGCTGGCGGAAAAATACCGTCTGCAAGGCGTCACGCGCGGCGGCTATGATCAGATTGATTGCGATGTGCTGGGCGGCAAATACAATATGACTGATGTGGCGGCGGTGATCGGCCTGGATCAAATCGGCCAGCTCGACGCCATCAACGCCCACCGCGCCCGTCTGGCGCAACATTATTACGACTGCTTTGGCGCGGATTTCACTGAAAAAACCGGGGCCGTCTTGCCGCTGCCGGCGTTTGGCCAGAGCAATTGGCATTTATTCCAGCTCGAATTGCCATCCCATATTGAACGCGCCGCCTTCATGCAACGCATGCTGGACGAATTCAAGATTTTCCTGGGCTTTCATTACGCTCCCATCCATTTGTTCAGCCTGTACCGGGCGCGCGGCTTTCACGCCGGCATGTTCCCGCACGCTGAGCGCTACGGGCGGCAAAATGTCAGCCTGCCGATGTTCAACACCCTGGACACTGCCGGCGTGGAGCGCACCGTGGCCGCGATCAAGCAGATTTTGTGTGCATGAAAGGCGGCATGATGTCTGAAAGCATGAACACCGGCTTAGCTTTATCGGTGGTAATTCCGGTCTATAACGAAGAAGCCGGCCTGGACAAGCTGTTTGCGCGCTTGTATCCGGCGCTGGACGCCTTGCAAATCACGTATGAAATTCTGTTTGTCAACGATGGCAGCCGCGACCGTTCGCCGCAAATCCTGGCCGATCAGTTCCGCGCCCGCCCCGATGTCACGCGGGTGGTGCTGTTAAGCGGTAATTTCGGCCAGCATATGGCGATTTTGTCCGGCTTTGCCGCCGCCCGTGGCGATGTGGTGGTGACGCTGGACGCGGACTTGCAAAACCCGCCGGAAGAAATCGGCAATCTGCTGGCCAAGATGCGCGAGGGACATGATTATGTCGGTTCAATCCGGCGCAAGCGGCACGATGTGATGTGGCGCACCATGGCGTCGCGCGCGATGAACCGGCTGCGCGAAAAAATCACCCGCATCAAAATCACCGACCAGGGCAATATGCTGCGCGCGTATGGCCGCAATGTGGTGAACTTGATCAATCAGTGCGGCGAAGTCAACACCTTTGTGCCGGCCTTGGCCTACAGTTTTGCGCGCAACCCGGCGGAAATCGTGGTCGAACACGAAGAGCGCGCCGCCGGCGAATCCAAGTACTCGCTGTACAGCCTGATCCGCCTCAATTTCGACTTGATGACCGGCTTTTCGCTGATGCCGCTGCAAGTCTTTTCCATGCTCGGCATGCTCTTAGCCGCAGGCTCAGCCGCACTCTTTGTGCTGCTCTTGATCCGCCGCTTTGTGCTGGGCGCGGAAGCGGAAGGCTTATTCACCCTGTTCGCCCTGACCTTCTTTTTCATGGGCGTGATTTTGTTTGGCATCGGCCTGGTGGGCGAGTATGTGGGACGCATCTACATGCAAGTGCGGGCGCGCCCGCGCTATGTGGTGCAAACCATTTTGCAGCAAGACTCGACCGAAGAGGATGTCGTCCCGCAACCCGGACAAAGGAGGCGCGCATGACGCCGCAGAACACGCCACGCTACCGCCGCGCGGTGGTGTTTGCCTATCACAATGTCGGCCTGCGCTGCCTGCAAGTGCTGCTGGCGCAAGGCGTCGAAGTGCTGCTGGTGGTGACACACCAGGACGATCCGCGCGAAAACCGCTGGTTTGGCTCCGTCGCCGCGCTGTGCGCTGAGCGCGGCCTGCCCTGCATCATGCCGGACAAACCGGATCAAGCCTTGTATGAACAGGTGGCGGCGCTCGCGCCGGACATGATTTTCAGCTTTTATTACCGCCATATGCTGGCCCCGGAATTACTGGCCTTGGCCCCCGGCGGAGCCTGGAATATGCATGGCTCGCTGCTGCCCAAATACCGTGGCCGCGTGCCGGTGAATTGGGCCGTGCTGCATGGCGAAACCGAAACCGGCATGAGCTTGCACGCGATGCACGCGAAGCCCGACGCCGGCCCCTTGGCAGGACAGGTCAGCGTGCCGATTCTGCCGGATGACACCGCGTTTGAAGTGTTTGGCAAACTGACTGTGGCGGCGGAACAATTGCTGTGGCGTGAATTGCCCTATCTGTGCGCAGGCAGCCCGCGTTTGTGCGACAACCCGATTGCGCAAGGCAGTTATTTCGGCGGCCGCACCCCGGAAATGGGACGCATTGATTGGCGTTTGCCGGCGCAAGCGGTGTACAACCTGCACCGCGCGGTGGCGCCGCCCTACCCTGGCGCGTTTTGTCAGCTGGGGCCGCAGCGCCTGATTCTGCAAAGCGCCCGCCTGCTGCCGCCAAGTCAGGCGCAACACCCCGAGCTGTGTCAATACCTGAGCTGCGGCCTGCATGTGCGCGCCAACCAGATTTACGGCGTATGCGGCGATGGCGGCGCGCTGCTGATTCACAGCTTGCATGATGCGCAAGGCGCTGCAGTCAGCGCAGCGCAATTGGCGGCCTGGCTGGTGCATTACCCGCAAGGCCCCGTGGATTAAACAGCGTCCCCCTTTCATCACAGAATTTAACCAGAGTAGAAAGCGAACTATGAAAAAAATACTGATCCTGGGCATCAATGGTTTCATCGGCCACCACCTGGCCGAACGCATTTTGCAAGACACTGACTGGGTGATCCACAGCATGGATATCAATGCTGACCGGATTGGGCATTTGCTTGGCAACCCCGAATACAAAAACCGCCTGCACTTTTTTGAAGGCGATATCACCATCCATAAAGAATGGATGGAATATCACGTCAAAAAATGCGATGTGATTTTGCCGCTGGTGGCCATCGCCACCCCATCCACCTATGTGCAACAGCCTTTGCGCGTGTTTGAACTCGATTTTGAAGCCAATCTGCCGATCGTGCGCTGGGCCGCGCAATATGGCAAACACCTGGTCTTCCCTTCCACCTCGGAAGTGTACGGCATGTGCCATGACGAGGAATTTGACCCGGACAGCTCGGAATTGATTTGCGGCCCGATCAACAAACCGCGCTGGATTTACTCCTGCGCCAAGCAATTGATGGATCGCGTGATCTGGGGTTATGGCATGGAAGGCTTGAAATTCACCCTGTTCCGTCCCTTCAACTGGATCGGCTCCGGGCTGGACACCATCCACAGTGCAAAACAGGGTTCTGCGCGCGTGGTCAGCCAGTTTTATGGCCACATCCTGCGCGGCGAACCGATCCAATTGGTCGGCGGCGGCGTGCAAAAACGCGCCTTCACCCACGTCGATGACGGCATCGCCGCGCTGATGAAAATCATCGCCAATGAAAACGGCGTGGCCAACGGCAAAATCTACAACATCGGCAACCCCGGCAATAACCACTCGATCCGCACGCTGGCGCAAATGATGCTGGATCTGGCCAAGCAATATCCGGGGCTGGCGCAAAACGCCGCCAAGGTGCAATTACAAGAGACCAGCGCCGACGCCTACTACGGCAAGGGCTATCAAGACGTGCAAAACCGGGTGCCGAAGATCAGCAACACTTGCGAAGAACTGAATTGGCAGCCGCAAGTCAGCATGGAGCAAGCCTTGAAACGCATTTTTGACACTTACCAGGCGCTGTAAGCATGCCCAAACTGGTATTGAAAATCGATGTGGATACCTGGCGCGGCACGCAGGAAGGCGTGCCGGCCTTGATGCGCATGCTGCAACGCCAGCGCGCCGGGGCCAGTTTTTTATTTTCGCTCGGCCCGGACCATACCGGCTGGGCCATGAAACGCGCCTTGCGTCCGGGATTTTTTTCCAAAGTCTCGCGCACCTCGGTGCTTGAACACTACGGCCTGAAAACCCTGATGTACGGCGTCTTGCTGCCGGGGCCGGACATCGGCGCCGGCAGCCGCGATATTTTGCGCGAAGTCTATCGCAGCGGCTTTGAATGCGGCATCCATTGCTGGGATCATGTGCGCTGGCAAGACAATGTGCGGCGCAAAGATGAAGCCTGGACGCGCAAACAAATGGATTTGGCGCGCGCGCGTTTCGCCGAGATTTTTTTACGCGAAGCGCACACCCACGGCGCCGCCGGCTGGCAAATGAACAGCCATGCGCTGGCGCTGGAAGACGAGGCCGGCATGCGTTACGCCTCGGACAGCCGGGCCAGATTGCGCGAAGACGGCTGGCTGGCAGACCCGGCAGCCGGGCCGCACCGCTTAATCGCCGATGGCCGCCGCCTGTCTTGCGTCCAGCTGCCCACCACCCTGCCCACGCTGGATGAATTGCTGGGGGTGGAAATGCCGGACGGGGCTGGCGGCGCCGTCTTGCTTACGCCGGAAAATATCGCCGCCTGGATCTTGCGCCTGACCGCGCCCGGCGCACAGTACCGCGACCATGTGTACACCCTGCACGCCGAACTGGAGGGGCAGAAATTATCCGGCGTCTTCTTGCAATTATTGCAAGGATGGCAAGAGCAGGGCTATCATCTGACCAGCATGCGCGAGCTGTATGAACAGGTGGCGGATCAGGCTTTGCCGGAGCAAGCGCTGCAATGGGGTGAATTGCCGGGCCGTTCCGGTGAAATGCTGCTGGCCTGAAGCAGGGAATCGCGCCATTTACGCGCAAAATCGCGAAAGCGGCGCCATTCCCGGCTACAATTTGCTTAGCTGATTTTGCCGGCTCGCCAGCCGGCTTCACTATCCAAGGAGAACTGTGTGGCTGACAGCCCGAGTATGCCCAAGCTGCCCGATTTCAGCGCCGCGATCACAGGCGAACCCGCCACCTTCCGCCCGGCTGACTTGAACGGGGACAAGCTTATTCTGTATTTCTACCCGAAAGACAATACCCCGGGTTGCACCACGGAAGCCATGCAATTCCGCGACTTGCATGCGCAATTCCAGGCCGCCGGCTGCCGCATCATCGGCGTCAGCCGCGACAGCCTGCGCTCACACGAGGGTTTCCGCAAAAAACTGGAGCTGCCGTTTCATCTGATTTCAGATCCGGATGAAAGCCTGTGCCTGCAGTTTGGCGTGATGAAACTGAAAAAAATGTATGGCAAAGAAGTGCGCGGCATAGAACGCTCCACTTTTTTGTTCGGCCCGGATGGCGTCTTACTGCGTGAATGGCGCGGCGTGCGCGTGCCTGGCCATGTGGAAGAAGTTTTGCAAGCCGCGCAGGCTTAACGCGCCTGACAGCCGCACGCACGCTTGCGGCTTGACCGGCTTTTCAATCAACCGGCGCGTCAGTCGCGCCGCATCGTATCGAGGTTCGCATGCCCTTGCCAAAAATGCCCTCCAAGCCCGCCAGCGTGCTTGATCCCACTGAATATGGCGCCGTTGCGCCGGCAAAGCGCAAGGCTGATAAAACTGCGGCAAAGCCCGCCGCCAAGGCTGGCAAAAATGCCGCGCCAAGCGTAAAAAACACCGCCGCGCCCAAGGCGCAAACCGCACAGCCGGCGCCGGTGAGCAGCGCGGCCCCGGCCCCGCAAAAAGCCGCCACGCCGCGCAAGCGCAGCAGCAGTCCGGCCGCGACAGAAAAACCGCAAGCCGCGCCAGCGGCAAGCCCGATAGCCGCACCGGCGCAACTGAGTGCGCCGGAAAGCACGCCGGCGCCGACCAAGCGCAGCGCGGTATCGCGCCGTCATGCGCCGGGCGTGCAAAAATCCGCGCCCAGCCGCGCCGCCGACAAATCCGGCCAAAGCAAGCTGTTTGTGCTCGACACCAATGTCTTGATGCACGACCCCACTTCCCTGTTCCGCTTTGAGGAACATGATGTGTACCTGCCCATGATCACGCTGGAAGAGCTGGATGATCATAAAAAAGGCATGTCAGAAGTGGCGCGCAATGCGCGCCAAGTCTCGCGCACGCTGGACGCCCTGATTGGCGGCGTCAGTGAAGAAGCGATTGAATCGGGCTTGCCGCTGTCCAAGCTGGGCAATAAAGACGCCAAGGGCCGTTTATTCTTCCAAACCCGCTTGAAAGTGGATCAGACCCCGCTCGGCCTGCCAGCCGGCAAGGCGGATAATCAGATTCTGTCCGTGGTGCGCGCGCTGGAAGGCGATTTTCCGGGACGTGCGATTGTGCTGGTGTCAAAAGACATCAATATGCGCATTAAAGCGCGCGCACTGGGCTTGCCGGCGGAAGATTATTTCAACGACCACGTACTGGAAGACACCGATCTGCTGTATTCCGGGATTGTCGCCCTGCCTGAGGATTTCTGGGCCAAACATGGCAAGAATATGGAGTCCTGGAGCAAGAATGAGAATGGCGCGGCAGCCACCTGGTACCGCGTCAGCGGGCCGCTGATTCCGTCTCTGCAAGTCAATCAATTTGCTTATCTGGAGCCGAAAAATGGCGAAGCGCCATTACAGGTGCAGATCAAGAAATTGAATGGCAAAACCGCAGAACTGAAAACCCTGCGCGATTTTTCGCACACCAAGAACAATGTCTGGGGCATCACCGCGCGCAACCGCGAACAAAATTTCGCGCTCAATCTGCTGATGGACCCGGAATGCGATTTTGTCAGCCTGTTAGGTCAAGCCGGCACCGGTAAAACCTTGCTGGCCCTGGCCGCCGGCCTGTCCCAGGTGCTGGATGTCAAGCGCTACAATGAAATCATCGTCACCCGCGTCACCGTGCCGGTGGGCGAAGACATCGGTTTTCTGCCGGGTACGGAAGAAGAAAAAATGTCACCCTGGATGGGCGCATTTGACGACAATCTGGAAGTGTTGAACCGGGGCGACGCCGAAGGCGGCGACTTTGGCCGCCACACCAGTAATGATTTTCTGCGCTCCAAGATCAAAATCAAGTCGCTCAACTTCATGCGCGGCCGCACCTTTGTCAACAAGTTTGTGATCATTGACGAGGCGCAAAACTTAACGCCCAAGCAAATCAAAACCCTGATCACGCGCGCAGGTCCGGGCACCAAGATTGTCTGCCTGGGCAATATCGCACAGATTGACACGCCCTATCTGACCGAAGGTTCAAGCGGCCTGACCTATGTGGTGGACCGCTTCAAAGGCTGGGAACATGGCGGCCACGTCACCCTGGCGCGCGGCGAACGCTCACGCTTGGCGGATTATGCGAGCGATGTGTTGTGATGCTTGCTGAAAAGCGTTTTTCTGATTGAAAAAATCCCCGCCAAGTGCGGGGATTTTTTTCGGGCAGACGCCTGCATGCGGCAGAAAGAATCTCTCGGCGCAGCTGCATGGACTAAAAGAAAAAGGCTGCGCACGGCAGCCTTTTTCATGCAATGTGCAAGATCAGCGCACTTCGCAGTTCACGTCCTTTTTTTGCTCCGTATTTCTGGCGCCGGGGGCGGTGCTGGCGTTAAATCCGGGCGGCGGGTTGAATTGGATGCCAGGGTTTTGCGGCACAATCACCGGGGCTTGCACCACGCTGCCGGAAAAGCCGAATTGACCGGCGGCGAATTGCTGCACGCCGCCGCGATTGCTGAGCTGAATCAAGCCGTCGATCACATGCACATACAAACCGGGGCTAAGACCGCTGCCGCCATTGCCTGGGTTGATTTGCGCTAACTGCAGCGGAGTGCGCTCTGGAACCGGGCCTTGCCAGTCCAGGCTGGCGATCTGGTATTGCACCGCCAGCGGCTGCACGCCGGGGCCGCCATAATTGTCGTAGGCGGAACCGGACACCCCCAGCGCTGCACGATCCGCCGGACTGAGCCAGGCCACACTGGCGGCTTGCCAGGCGGCCAAGGCCGGGTCCTGCTGCACATCTTCCGGCGCCACATAATCGGCAATGAAGGTGGTGCCGCGAATGCCAATAGTGGCGGTGGGCGTATTCAAGCTGTAGCGCTCTTTATTGCGCTTGCCCAGCAAACCGGTGATCGAGCGCAAACCGCCTTTGATCAGGGACAATACTGCGCTGTCTTCCTGTGGCCGGGTTTCGTCATACACAAAATTGTTGACGCGAAACTGCGAGTTCGGCTTCAGAGTGACTTCGCTATTGTCCACAAACTTGATGCGGGCATAGGTGTTCTTTTCGCTGATCAGGGTGTCGCCCTGCTCAACTTCAGAACGGTTGGTCAGGATTTTGACGCTGCCGTCCACTTTCTGCGCCAACAGCGGGCCGCTGACGTTGAGCACGGTGCCCACCACCTGCGCCGCCAGCGCTTGTCCGATGCCGGCCAGCCACAGGCCGCACAGGACGGCAGACAAGCGCATGCTGCGCGCCTTAGTTGCAATAGAGTTTTCTGGCTGGTTCATCTTTTTTCGCTCCGCTGTCTTTGTTGGCAGACTTGTCGTCTTCCTTCTTCGGCTCTTCCTTCTTGCCCTCATCCTTCTTGGCTTCTTCCTTCTTCTCGCTGGCCGGCGCTTCGGCAGGTCTGCTATCGCTCTGCCGGCTTTCGCTGGAAGCAGCGTTGCCGCTGTTGTTGCCGCTGTTGTTGCTGCTGCCGCTGCCGCTGTTGCCGGTATTGGCGCTGCTGCCGCTGTTGCTGGCGGCAGTGTTGTCAGTGGCCGGTGCTGCGGCGGGGGCGGAAGACGGTCTTCTCACCTGCAGCTGGCTGGCAAACACGGTCGGCGCTTCCATCGGCGAGGTGGTGTTGACGGTGCTGGTGTTGATGATCTGCACTGTCGATTCAACCGCATTCACCACCGGGCTGCTGCTGCCGCTGCCTGAGCCGGATTGGCTCGGCGGCAACACCACAACGCAACCCGGACGGGTCGAATCAGCACGGCAATCAGCCAGACTTGGCAAGACTGCACTGCAGCCGGCCTGGGCCGGATTGTTAATGCAGGAATTCAAACTCGGCAAAATCGCGCTACAGCCCGGCGTGCCGGGTGCGGAGATACAGGTCGCCAAGTTCGGCAACACCACGCTGCAACCTGGCGTGGCCGGCGCGGCGATACAAACCGCCAGACGCGGCAGGACGGCAAGACATCCCGCTGTGGATGGGGCGGCGATACAGGTAGCCAGGTTGGGCAAAATCACACTGCAACCTGGCGTGGTCGGGCTGTCAACGCAGTCGGCAAAGCGCGGCAACACGGCGACGCAACCCGGCGTGGCCGGATCCTGGATACAACGCGCCAGGGTCGGCAGCAAGGCGCTGCAACCCGGGGTCGAAGGACGTTCCACACATTGCGCAATGGTCGGCAAGACCACAGCGCAACCCGGGGTCGAAGGCTGGATCAAACATTGCGTCAGGCTGGGCAGAACTGCGCTGCAACCCGGCGTGGCTGGCGCGGCGATACAGGATGCCAGACTTGGCAGCACCACCGAGCAGCCAGGCGTGGTCGGGCTGGCGATGCAGTCCGCCAGACGCGGCAACACTGCGCTACAGCCAACCTGGGCCGGATTATTGATACAGGAAGTCAGACTCGGCAGCACCGCGCTGCAACCCGGCGTTGCAGGTGCTGCAGTACAGGTGGCTATGCTGGGCAGCACCACGCCGCAACCCGGAGTCGAAGGCGCGGCGATACAGCTGGCCAGGCTTGGCAAGACTGCCGTACAACCCGGTGCGGACGGGGTCGCGATACAAGTCGCCAGCGTCGGCAATACGACCGAACAACCAGGCGTGGTCGGCGTGGCGATACAGTCAGCCAAACGTGGCAACACCACCGAACAACCGGCCTGCGCCGGATTGCTGATACAGGCGGTCAAGCTGGGCAGAATCGCACTGCAACCCGGCGTCGTCGGTGCAGCGGTACAGGTGGCAATGTTTGGCAACACCACGCTACAACCCGGGGTCGAAGGCGCGGCGACACAGCTGGCCAGACTTGGCAGAACTGCCGTGCAACCCGGTGCGGACGGGGTCGCGATACAAGTTGCCAGCGTCGGCAAGACCACCGAGCAACCCGGGGTGGTCGGCGTGGCGATACAGTCAGCCAGACGCGGCAGCACCACGCTGCAGCCCGGAGTGGCCGGATTGCTGATACAAGTGCTCAAACTCGGCAGCACCACGCTGCAACCCGGCAAGGATGGATTGGCGATGCAATCATTCAAGCTCGGTTGCGGGGCCGGATTTTGATTCGGTTGCTGGGTGACCGGACCGCTGGCGCTGATTGCGCCATTGATCACAATCGAGTCGCCGGCGCGCAGGAGCAGGCTGCCAGCGCTGGAATTGACCGAGCCTTGCGCGGTGACGATTAATTTATCGCTGACACTGCCGCTGGCGCCTGCTTCCAGGCTGATATTGCCGCCTGCATTGATGCTGGAATTCACGGTCAGCGGGCTGCGCGCAATGATATTGATGGGGCCTGTGCCTGAATCAATCGGATGATTGATCGTAATGGCGCCGGTGTTATCAATATTAATTGCGCCGTTATTGGTGGCGATGCCTGCAACCGTGCTCATCCCCATCACAACGCTGCCGGTTGTGAGCGGGCTGAAATTGCGCAGGCTGAAATCGCCGCCTTGCGTGCGGCCGATGATGGCGCCGATTTGATTACTCTCGTTTAAGGTGATCGAACCGCTTGCATCCTGGCTGCCGGCCATGGCCAGCAAGGTTTGTGCGGTGATCGGCGCACTTTGACTGATCGAACCACCGGCAAACAAGCCCAGTTTGGCCGGCACGGTTAAGGCGCTGGCCACGGTCAGGTTGCCGGTCGGGCTGGCTTCGGTGCTGCCTTCGCCAAAGGCAACGATGCCGGCCACCCAATCCGCTGCGCTGTTGGCGTTCAGCACTTGATTGGCGTTGGCGGTTTTACTGCGCCATTTCACAGTGCCGGTGGATGGGTGCGCGGTGAAGGTCGGGCGCGCTGCGCTGAAGTTCACGGCGTCGGCTTTGAGCGTAACGCTGTCGCTGCTGCTGCTGCCGATTTGCGAAGTGGTTCCGGCTGTGCTGATTTGCCCGCCGACCGAATCTGCAATCAGATCGATATTATTGCCGCTCAGTTGCACCCCGCCGCTGCTGCTGCCCAATTGCAGGTTCGGCCCGCTTAAGCTGATCTGCCCGGCGCCGGCATTGATATTGTGTTTAACTTTCAGCAGACCACCGCTGTTGCTGATGGTCACATCGCCATTGCCGCTGCTGATGCCGGCGCCATCAGCGCCAATCTGCAATTCGCCGCCGCTGTTCTGCATTTGCACATTACCGTTGGCTTGCGCCAGGAAAGCGCCAACCTGGTTATTCGCGTTCAGGTGCACCGAATTGCCGCTCTCCACTTTCAACGCGCCGGCGCCGGTGATTGAGGCGTCATTATCTTGTCCGACGCTGACCGGGCTGCGTAATTGAATCGCATTCGCCACATTGGCCGGACCGGCGTATGAAATGCCATGCCAGCCATTCACGGTTGAAACCCGCAAACCGGTCAGGGTTTTATAGGCGAAAATATCGGTGCTGTCTGTGCCCAGGGCTTTGCCGGCCACGGCCATCACCGCATTATCTTCCGGCAACACCACGCATTTGGCTTCCGCATACAAAGCTTTGCCGGTCAAAAAGCCCAGGTTTGATTGCATCAATGTGCCATCCGATCTGAGCGAAATAACGCCATTCGGATTTTGCCCATCATACGCATTGCCATCATGCTGAACATTGATGCCGGAGATGCCCTCTACCGTGCCGACATCAAGATTATGGGTGGAACGGAAGGTGAAGTTGCGGTTCTGGTGGCTGTTGTCGCCGGCGATCCCGGCGATTTGCTCGACATTGTTGGCGGCGCCCAGATCGATATTGTCACGCGCGATGGCCAACAGATTGCTTGCGCTGATGGTGTTGCTGGGGCCTTGCGCAATTTCACCGCCGCTCGCCAAAATCAGGGTCGGGATAGTGGTGGAAACCGGGCCGACCACTTGAATATCGCCGGACTGGGTTTCATTGAGCGCGCTGCCCAGGCGCAGTTTGGCGGCGCTGAGTGAGGCGATTTCTTCCTGCGCCAGTTCCATGGTGTTGGCGGCGGAATCGACGCCCATGGTGGCGCCAAGATTGATTTTCCAGCCGGTTTGGCGCGGGTTGATCAAAATCGCGCCGCTGCCGGCCGAGATGGAATTAGGCGCGCCGACCAGATTCATGCGGTCGGCTTTCAAAAGAATATTGCCGGCATTGATGCTGGAGGTGCTGGTGGCGTTGATGATATTGTCCGCTTCAATGCGCAAGTTCTGCGGCGCTTTGAGCGGGCCTTGCAGATACACATCGCCGCCCACGCCGGACTCCAGGCGCAGCGCGCCAGCAAAGCCGCCGCCGGTTAAATCCAGGCCGCCGAGCGTCACACCCAGGCTGCCATTCCAGCCCAACGCCTTGCCGCCCAAAGCAATGCCGCCGGTGGTGTGGATTTTTTTCAAATCGTCTTCGCTTATACCCATTTGACCTGCGGTGCTGACCGCGGCAACGCCGACCTGCATGGCGGTGTTTACGCCTTTCGGAATGATGCGCACCACGCCGCTGCCGGCATTCACCGCGCCGGGGGCGCCATTGATGCTGAGCGCATCGGCGTTGAAGACGATTTGCGCATTTGCGCCATTCGTGCTGACGCTGCCGGTGCTGGCCAGATTGATGGCGCCGCCGGCGCCTAAAACCACCGATGCGTGATTGCGGCCCATCGTCAACGGCTGATTCACTTGCACGCTGCCGCCTAACATCTGCAATCCGTCCACATTGCTGAGAGTGACTGCAGCGTCCACGGTTTGCACGCCATCGCTGTTCAGAATCAGGGTGGGCGCGCTGATGCGGTTGATTTCCGCCGCGCTCAATTCCAGCTCGGCGCCGCCGCGCGTATCGCGGATCGCCACATTCCGATTGCTGTCCCATGGTTTGATGCGCACCGAACCCAGGCCGCTGTAGTTGATCGCACCAGTCGCGCCCAAAGACAGCTTGTCGCTGCGCAATTCGAGTGAGGCGTTATTGTTGGGGCCGTTGGCGTTGAGGCTGGCCCCTGTGCCAAAGGAAATTTCGCCATTATTTGATTTGGCTTCCAGGCTCATATGGCCGTCGCCGCTGTTGAGCGCCACCCCGTTGCCGAGTGCGATATTCAAGCCGCCCAGCGCCAGATTGCCATTGTTGCTGTTGATGTTGCCCTGCAGATCGATATCGCCCTTGGCGGCCAGGGTGATGGCGCCGCCTGCGCTGGTCAATTTGCCGGTGCGGATCACAGCGTCATAGCCGGCAGGGCCGGAAGCATGCAAGTTGATTGTGCCTGTGCCCTGGGTCAGCAATTCAAAACCGGCGCCATTGCTCGCTGTGGTTAAATCAATCCCCAGCTGGCCGCTGTTGCTGTCGCCGGACAGATTGCGCGTGCGCAAGGTGATGTTGGTGTTTGGCGTCAAGGTCAGCGGGGAAGCGAAATTGCCGCTGGTGTGGATGTAGTCGCCGGCTTCGAGCAGGATATTTGAGCCGGCTGACAAGCCCTGCAGCTCGGATTGATATACCACTGAGGGGCCGGTGTCGTCGCCATTCACCACGCCGTCGCCACTGCCGCCATTAAAGACGTCATTGCCGTCTGAGCCGCCATCTGCCGTGCCGGCGGCAATTTGAATAATGGCAGGATCAAGCAGCACCGTGCCTTTGCCCTTGCCGCCTTTGGTATTGACCTTGGCGCGAAAATCCAGCTTCTGCTTGCCGGAAGTTTCGACAAAACCGCCTGTGCCGGCCAGGGTTGACGCACCTTGCGCGCCCTGGGCTGAAATTTCGCCATACGCCTGGGTGTAGCGGTCTGACCAGACGATAATGCGACCGCCATCGCCCTGGCTGGCGGCGTCGGCGCGCAAGCTGGACTGTTTGCCGAGGAAGGCGTATTCGGCGTTTTGCACTGCCTGATTCTTGCCTTGATAGTCGCCGCCAAACAGAATCGTGCCGCCGCCTGTGGCGCCGCTGGCGTCAACTTTGGCATTGCCATTGGCCGCCACGCGCCGCCCTAAAATCTGAATCTCGCCGCCCTTGCCTTGCACGCTGGTGGCGCTGGTCAGACTGCCGGCTTCCAGCAATGTGTCGCGGCTGGCTTTTAACACCACTTTGCCATTTTCACCCAGCACTGCGCTGTCGGCGTTGACCACGCCGCGCTGGTTGACCAGGGCGCCGTAAATGCCAATCCGGCCACCCTGGGAAATCATCTGCCCCAGATTGATCGCCGCATTTTCCGGCGCGCTGATATTGACTTGCAAGGCCGGGTTTTGCGCGTCCACCAGCTGAATGCTGTGGCCTGCGGCCAGCACCACCTCGCCTTGCGGGCTTTGTATCAAACCGTGGTTGCTGACATTGGGCGCCAATAAAAAGACCTGGCCGCCGGATGGCGTGTTGATCACGCCGTGATGCTCAATTTTGCCGGCGTTGGCGGCGCCTTCAAATTTGCGCCGCCCGTTCAAGAAGTCCTGATCACTGATATTCAGGGTGGACGCGACCAGTCCATGCACATCGACTTTGGCGTTTTGTCCGAACAGGATGCCGTTTTGATTGATCAGGAACACTTTGCCGTTGGATTGCAAAGCCCCCAGGATGCGCGAGGGATCCTGCCCTTGCACCCGATTGAGTACGCTGCTGTTTGGCCCTGGCTGGACAAAACGCGTGAGTTCATTCGGGTTGATGGAGAAGCTTTGCCAGTTGATGATGGTTCCATTGCTGTTGACAATGGTCATCACATTACCCTGGCTGTTGATATTCGCTGATCCCGCGACGACTTGCGGGTTTTGCGGATTGGCCTGCAAAGTCTGCAGGGGAAGCAGCGCCGTGCTGCCAAGAAGGATTGCCAAAACATACGGCAAAGGGCGCGGTATGCAGCGCAAATATGTATTCATAATTCCCTCATCGACGCCGGCTGCATCAGCATGCTCCGGCTGTTATCCGGCGCCAGGGTCAAACGCCCCGACGGCCTTTGTTTCAGCATAGAACGCGCATTTTGCAAATAGCAAGGTTTTTTTGCCCGGCGGCATGGCGCAGCCGCCGAACTGCTTATGCCGCCTTAATAACTCAAATTAATCTTGAAGTGCATCATATGTTTTGACTTACCGGCAATCTTGCCATCGTCAATCACGCGCCCGACATCCATTTGCGCTGAGAGGCTGCGCCCAAGCAAGACGCGCCAGCCAAGGCCAAGCGAGGAAATGGTAGCGTGGCCTTGTTCCCCCGGCTGGGTCTGATTGCGCGCCAGATACGCCAAGTCATGGAAAAACACCAAGCGGCATTGCATTGCCGCGCCGCCTGCGGAGGTGCAGATATTGGGTGAATACACTTCCGTATTCACTTGCATACCGTAGTCGTTGGATAGCTCCCGTTCAGCAAACCCGCGCACAGATGTTGCGCCGCCGGCGCCGAATTGTTCGCCCGGTATCAGCACATCTCTGGTGTATTGCGCATTCGCGCTGAAGCGGAATTGCCAGTCTTTGGCCAGACTGCGCGAATAATTGGCGTTCAAGCGCAAGATGGTGAAGCGCGGATTGGCGCCCGCACGCACGGCTTGCAGATCGCTATCGCGCCCGTTTTTGCCGCCCGGAATATTTTTCAAGAGGGTCGCACCCAGGCTTAATTCACCACTGCTCAAAGTGCGATTGGCGCTCAAGCTGATCGACAGCGGATGAATCGTGACATCTTCGCCCAGCTGATATTCGCCCAGGCTCACATTATTGATAAAAGCTTTGTAGTCCAGGCCATAACTCAGGCGTGGCTCCCAGTCGCCGCGCCGCGCCAGGCTTTGGTTATAGCGCAAGCCGAATACCCGTCCCTTGCCGGAAACCGCAAGCATGCCGGTGGGAGAGCCTGCAACATTGGTGCCAAACGCAATCAGCCCGGAATCAACATCGGAATACGATGCGAAGATGTCCAGCGAATCGCCCAGGTTGTAGAGTGGAATGTGATAGCCCAGACCATACACCCCGACCCGGCTCGGATGTTCGGTGGTGGTGGTGTATTGCAAGCTGCCGACATGGTCCAGTCCCCATAAATTGGCGTGCTGCATGGTCAGTCCCAGATGGGTTTTGCCGCTCGATTTGCTACCGGTGTTGGCCAGACTGGCGCCCAGCTTCCAGGGACGCTCATCGGCCACTTTGAGCAAGGCGTTGACTTCCTCATCTTTGTCCCCGCTTTCGAGTTGCAGGGTGACTTTTTTGGCCGGGTTTTCATTCGCCATGCGCAGGCTGGCGGATACCTGTTTGATGTTTGGCGTCTCCCCCTCTTTCAGGCCGGGCACGCTGCGGCGGATATTTTCGGTGGCGAACACACTGTTGCCATCCACCGTCACCTTGCCGATGCGCATCTGCACCACCCGCAGTTTGACCACGCCCTGGTTTAATTCCTGTTCCGGTAATTCCACCTGCACCGTGTTAAAGCCGCGCTGATGATATATTTTTTCCAGCGCTTCCAAGGCGCGCTGCACATCGCCGAAGTCGCGCGAGCGGCCGGTGTAAGGCGCGACGGCGGCTTGCACCACATCCTCCGGCAACAGGGTGTTGCCGGAAACAGCAAAGCTGCTGATGTCAAAGCGGATGATGGGCGGTGCTTCAAGACCGGTGGTGGCGGATTTGACCGGCGCCTGTTGCGCCAGTGCGGCATGAAATGGCAAAGCGCTGATTGCCAGCAAAATGCCGATACGGATGGGATGTTGTCTCATAATCTTGGGTCCCGTTGCCAGGCCAGGCCTGTTGGTTTCAAGTACGCTTGTTGGCGCTATTTCCATATTTTCCAGCTTAGCAGGCTTTGCCGTCATGCATTTTCATGAAAAGCGCGGATAAATCCGCCTTGCAGCGCTTGCCCGCCATGCTTTGGGCGTTTTTTTACAACACTCACCAGTTCCGGTTTGCAATATTTCCTTTTTGCAATGCCCGCGCATTGTATTGCATTTTTATTTTGTTTCAAACTTTGTCACACCATCCCAATCCGGCCCGGGCGGGTGCTGCCGGTAGTAGGCGATGCGTTTTTTGTGCAACCAGTACAGCACGCATTTCGGATCACGCTGCAATAATTCATCCAGCACTTCATCAGCCTGATCCCATTTTTGTTTCAAAATCAATTCATAGGCATAGTGCCAGCGATCGATGCGCTGACGCACTTTGGCGTCCACTTGCGCGCTCAATCCTATCGGCTCATAAATCGGCACCGGTTCATTCTTGCCCTTGACGCGCACGCAATCCAGTTGCCGGTACACAAACTCCGGCGCGGCCTGTTTGGTGGCTTCGCCGACAATCAAGCCGACGCCATAGGTTTTGGTGATGCCTTCCAGACGAGAGCCGAGATTGACCGCATCGCCCATCACGGTATAAGCGCGGCGGATGCGCGAGCCCATGTCGCCCACATGCATCTGGCCGGTATTCAAACCAATGCCGATTTTCAATTCAGGCAGGCCACGGGCGGTGAATTCCTGGTTCAAGCGCTCGGCGGAAGCCAGCATGGTGAGCGCGCTGCTGACGGCGCGGCTGGCGTGATCCTGCAGGCTGATCGGCGCGCCCCAAAACGCCATCACCGCGTCGCCGATGTATTTATCGAGCGTGCCGCGATTGCCGCGTATGTCTTCGGACATCGCCGTCAGATAGGTATTGATGTATTCGCGCAAGACTTTCGGGGTCAGGCTTTCAGAAATGGTGGTGAAACCGCGCACATCGACAAACAGCACGGTCAGCTCCATGCTGGCGCCTTCCATATTGTATTCTTGCGGATGTTCCGCCATTTCCGCCACCAATTCCGGGGCCACATATTCGCCAAACAGATTGACGATGGCTTTGCGGTTGCGGAATTCCATGACATAGCCCAGCACCACATTGAGCACAAATAAGAACAGGATTAAGAGCAAGGCGGCGGCCATGTGCAGCACATGGTTGGCTTTGTAATCCAGCCACAGATTCACCCCGACCACCACCAGCGCACACAGCAGGGACAGGCCAACGGCGCGCAATGGCGACAACACCGGCAGCGCCAGTGAAAGGGTTAAGCCGATCACCAGCACAAACACCAGTTCCAGCCCGTCGGCGTAATCGGGCCGCCATTTAAAACTGTTTTCCTGGAAAGATTTGATCATATTCGCATGCACTTCGACCCCGGGATATTCGCTGCTGACCGGGGTGGCGCGCAAATCTTTCAGGCCGACTGCCGTGGTGCCGACCAGCATGATGGTTCCCTGCAATTCCTGCAAAGGAATGGTTTTGCGGATCACGTCCACCGCTGAGACATAGCGGAAGGCGCCGCCGTCCGGGCCGCCTTTGCCACGGAATTGAATCCGCGTTTTCAGGCTTTCGCCAATTGGAATGCGCACTGTTTTGCCGGGCGAGTAAATGCGGATGGCCTCAATCAAGCCGCCCTGGCGGCGCTGCGATTCGGTGAGCGAGTCGATATTTTTTCTCAGCTCAGGTTTGACTGCCGTGGCCCCCATCGCCACGCTGGCTGTAGCCAAGCCGAGCGAGGTGTAATAGCCCTCCCCCACCCGCGCTAACAGGATGGCGTTGCGCAATACGCCGTCCGGGTCAATGTCGGCGTTGATAAAACCGCCGGAGTGGGCGGCCTGCATCAGTCGTGGCAAGACCCCTTCATAGCCCTTAAAAACTTTGGCGTCCATCGCCCGCCCATTCAAATCCTCGTCGGTATAAGCCGGTCGCGGAATCATGCCTTTGCTCTCGCCCATGCTCAAAAAATACCCCAGCACCACCGGCTTGCCCTGCATGGCTTTGACCACCAAACCATCGTAGTCCAGCTTTTCTTTCAAGGATTCGATCTGCGCGCTAAAACCGGGCACGTCTTTGAATTGTTGTTGCGCCAGATTTTGCAGCACGCCATAGCCGGAGCTGGTGTCGGCTTCGGAAAACATCACGTCGAAGCCGATTGCTTTGGCGCCATAGTGGCCGGTGGCGGCAGTAATCAAATCGGCGACATGGTTGCGGCTCCAGGGAAAGCGGCCTATTTCCGCAATGCTTTTTTCGTCGATATCGACGATCACAATGCTCTTATCAAGTTCCGGCTTTTCCAACTGCAAGCGCAAATCCACCAGATAGGTATCAATCCGGTCCACGATCTGGGCCGGAAGCACGCCGGCGATTTGCAAACTGGCCAGCACAATCAAGACTAAGCCTATGCCCCAGCGCAGCATGTATTTGCTGGCGTTTTTCATGAACCACTGCTTCATGCCTGCCCCCCTTCCTGCGGCCGCACCGGATAGCCGGGTATGCGCGCCTCGTCCACTTCGTCAATCTGCGACGGGTCCATGAATTTTTCAGCAAAGCGCATATACACTTTGTCGCGAATAAAGACTTCAAACAAATCCGGGTCAATATGCCCGTTGAGACAGAACTTGCCGAGGATGTGCAGGGATTCGGACAAGGTTTTTCCTTTTTTATACGGGCGGTCTGCTGCCGTCAAGGCTTCAAAGATATCCGCAATCGCCATCAGTCGCGCCTGCACCGACATCTGTTCGCGCTTGAGGCCGCGCGGATAGCCGCGCCCATCCATGCGCTCATGATGGCCGCCGGCATATTCCGGCACATTTTTCAGATGACGCGGCCAGGGCAGCGATTCAAGCATGCGGATGGTCAGCACGATGTGGTCATTGATGATCTGGCGCTCCGCCGGGGTCAAGGTGCCAAACGGAATCGCCAGATTTTCCGCCTCTTCCTGGTTGAGGAAATTCTGCGCCAAGCCATCCGGGCCGATCCAGCGCCGTGCCGCGATTGCATTCACGCGCGCGATGTCTTCTTTTTTCATGCTCTCGCTGCCGATATTGGCAAAGCGGCAGAAGTCACGCTCTTCCTGCAGAACCTGCAATTGCTGCGCCAATTCAGCTTCAATCTGCTGCAAGCGCGCGCTGCGTTCGGCTGGCGGCAAGTCCTGCGCCGCCAGTTTTTGCTCTAAGGCGGCAATGGTGGCGTCGCGCTTGAGCACTTCAAACCGGGTGTCAATCACGGCAATGCGGTCGAAGATGGTTTGCAGCTTGGTCGATTTATCCACCACATGCACCGGGGTGGTGATTTTGCCGCAATCATGCAGCAGGCCGGCCAGCCACAATTCGCGCCGGTCGCGCGCATTCATGCTGAAATCTGCCAGCGGCCCGCTCTTGCATTCGTGCGCCGCCTCGGCCAGCATCATGGTCAGTTCCGGCACCAACTGGCAATGTTTGCCGGTGTAGGGTGATTTCGCGTCAATCCCGATATTGATCATATTCACCAGCGCTTCAAACAGCTTTTCCAGCTGCTGCATCAAAAGCTGATTGGTGATCGCAATTGCGGCTTGCGAGCTGAGCGCTTCGATAAAGCGCTGGTCTGTCTCAGAAAAAGCGCACACCTCGCCGCTGTGCGGGTCTGAGGCATTAATCAATTGCAAGACGCCGATCAACTCGCCCTCATGGTCTTGCATCGGCACGGTGAGGAAGGATTGCGAGTGGTAATTGAATTTGGCGTCGAAGTTGCGCATGCCGGAAAAATTGAACACGTCCGCGCGGTAAATATCGCGGATATTGATCGACAGGCCAAAATTGGCGGCATACGCGGCAACTGAGCTTAAAGTCTTGTTGCCATATTGATCAAACAGCGGAATCGGCGGAATCTCAATCGGCGCGCCCGACACCCCGCCCTGGTACATGCCCAGGGTGTCGTTAATGGAAATATGAAAGCAGAGGAAGCGTTTGTCGTCAGAAATGCGGTACAGGGTGCCGCCATCGGCGCGCGTCATGGCTTTCGCCACACGCAAGATATGTTCGAGCAAAACCGGCATATCACGGTTTTTGCTCAACTCGACGCTCAGTTCGGTCAGTTGGTCCAGACGCGCAGCAATTTCGCTTTGATTCAATTCTTCCATGACGGCGCATTCTCCCGCTTGCAGGGCATAAACTGGGCAGGGACAAAGAAGGTCGGCAGTCGCATTGGGCCGGTTTTTCGCTAGTGTAGTGGGATTGCCCGGCTTGCGGCAAAACTTTTTCCAAAAACTTTCCCCGTGGAAATTTTTAAAAGAAAAAAGCTTTGTTTTGTTGCAGCCATGCACAAAAAAGCATGCGCCGCGCCGCTGGCATGGAAAGCACTGTGTATATAATGAATGTCAAATCATGCCGCCTGGTCTGTGTACGTCCCCGGGCAAAGGTGTTTGGCGCAGCAGTTCATGCCCCGCACTGCGGGCCACAGGGAGTCAAGCCTATGAAATTCAAGTTTTGGGGAGTGCGCGGTTCGATTCCATCGCCAGGTCCCAGGACCGTGCGCTTTGGCGGCAACACCACCTGCATCGAAGTGCGCACGGACGCAGGCGAGTTATTGATTCTGGATGCCGGCACCGGCATTTTTCAACTGGCGCAAAGTCTGCCCAAGAGCGGCGTGAATGCGCATATCTTCATCTCGCACAGTCATTGGGATCATATCCACGGCCTGCCCTTTTTCACCCCGCTGTTTTTCCCCGGCAACCGGGTGCGCCTGCATGGCGGCACTGACGCGCGCACCGGCAGCGGCATCCGCGAAGTGATGCAGGTGCAATTGCAATACGCTTTCTTTCCGGTGTTAGAGAGTGAAATGGCGGCGGCGATTGAGTATGAACCCTTGCGCACCGGCCAGCGTTTTCAAGTCAACGACGCCTGTGTGCGCAATGTGCAAATGAATCACCCGGTCTTGAATCTGGGTTATCGCATTGATTGTCAGGGCAAGTCTTTGTTTTTCACCGGCGACCATGAGCCTTTCTATAATTTGCAAGCGCCCGGCAGCCCGGCCTGGAGCAAGCTGGAGCATGAAAACGCGGCGCGCATGGCGGAGATTCTGGATTGCATGCGCGGGGTCGATGCGCTGATTGTGGATTGCACTTACACTGAAGAGGAATATCAACGCGATAAGCTGCAATGGGGACATGGCACTTTTGATTCCGCGTTCGCAATGGCGCATGCGGCTGGTGCAAAAACGCTATTTTGCACCCACCATGAACCGACCCGCAGCGATGAGGAATTATGTCAGGCCTTTGATGAGGCTTGCGCGCGCAATCTGCCCGGCATGCCCGGCTTGCAGGCCGTGTTGGCGTATGAGGGTCTGGAAGTCACATTATGAGCAGTTCACTGCTTGCGTATAACAGGATGGAATATGAATGATATGGAAGCAGCCGCAGCGCGTGAGGTGGAAGAACGGCTGGCCTTTTTCAAGCAGTTACAGGCGGTCACCAACAAAATCCACGCCACCAACAATATTGATGAAATGATGCTGGAGCTGCCGGCAGAGTTATGTGATTTGTTTCAATCTGACCGTTTCACGTTGTATGCGGTGGCGGAAGACCGTAAATCAATTGTCTCCAAAGTCAAAACGGGTTTGAATTCTTTCAAGGATTTGCGCCTGCCTATCGACATCCAGAGTATCGCCGGTTATTGCGCCTTATATCGCAATATCATCAATATCCGCGATGTGTATGACGAGGCGGAATTGCATTCTTATTCGCCGCAATTGCATTTTCAGCAAGGCGTGGATCAGCGCACCGGATATCGCACCAAACAAATGCTGGTGGCGCCGATGGTGGAGGCGCAAAGCAAGGAATTGCTGGGCGTGGTGCAATTCATCAACAGTCGCGATAATGAACCGTTTTCCGATTTCACCACCGAGGGCGTCAAGCAACTCACCGAAACGCTGGCGATTGCCCTGCACCAGCGCTTAAAGCCGCAAGTCATCCGCACCAAGTTTGACGGTTTGGTCAGCGATGGCGTGATCTCCGCGCCGGAATTGGAACTGGCTTTGCGCGCTGCGCGCCGTAAAAACGCGGATATTGAAGAAACCCTGGTCAAGGAATTCCAGGTGCCGCTGGCGGCGATCGGCCAATCCATGTCGAAATTTTTCCGCATTCCCTATGATCCCTTCAAGCCGGAGCGGGTCAAGCCGCTGGATTTGCTGAAAAACCTCAAGCAACAGTATTGCGAACAAAGCCAATGGGTGCCGGTGGAAGAAAATAAGGACGGCATCATTGTCGTTTCGCCCGATCCCGAGCGCATCATCAATCAAAAAATCGTCAACCAGATTTTTCCCAAGTCGCGCGTCTTTTACAGCGTGACCACGGTTGCCGAATTCAAAAAAACGCTGGAACTGTTTTATGGCGGCGGGACTGACAGCGGCGATTCGGTGGATGAAATCCTGTCTGATTTGTCAGAAGAGGAAGAAGGCGAAAGCGGCGGCTCGGTGGAAGTCTCGGAAGCGGTGGAAAATGAGCTGACCAAGCTGATCAATAAAATCATCACCGACGCCTACCGCCAGGGGGTATCGGATATCCATATCGAACCCTTGCCGGGCAAAGGCAAGGTGGGGGTGCGTTTCCGCAAAGACGGCTCGCTGGTGCCGTATATTGAAATTCCGGCCAGCTATCGCAATGCCCTGGTGGCGCGCGTCAAGATTATGTGCGATCTCGACATTTCCGAGCGCCGCAAGCCGCAGGACGGCAAGATCAAGTTCAAAAAATTCGGCCCGCTGGATATTGAGTTGCGCGTGGCCACCATTCCCTCCGCCGGCGGGGTGGAAGATATTGTGATGCGGATCCTGGCTGCGGGTGAGCCGATTCCGCTCGATAAACTCGGGGTGCTGCCGTTTAATCTGACGCGCCTGAAAGCGACGATTGAAAAACCGTATGGCCTGTTTTTCGTGTGCGGGCCGACCGGCTCCGGTAAAACCACCACCCTGCACTCGGTGCTGAATTATTTAAATACGCCCGACACCAAGATCTGGACTGCGGAAGATCCGGTGGAAATCACGCAAAAAGGTCTGCGCCAGGTGCAAGTCAATCGCAAGGCCGGGCTGGATTTCGCCACTGTGATGCGGGCCTTTTTGCGCGCCGACCCGGACGTGATCATGGTTGGCGAAATGCGCGACAAGGAAACCGTGTCGATGGGGATTGAAGCCTCGCTCACCGGCCATCTGGTGTTCGCCACCCTGCACACCAACAGCGCGCCGGAGTCGATTGTGCGTTTGCTCGACATGGGGATGGATCCATTTAACTTTGCCGATGCGCTGTTAGGCATTCTGGCGCAGCGTCTGGCCAAGCGTTTATGCGGCAATTGCAAAAAAGCTTATCAGCCGGATGAGTTGGAAATGCAGCAATTGATGGATGAATATTGCACGGAATTGATGAACACCTCACCCTTTATCGCCGACGCCGAAGCGGCGCGCGCCACTGTGCTGGATGGCTGGCGCGAGCGTTACGCCAAAGATGGGAAATTCACCCTGTATCGCGCGACCGGCTGCGAGCAATGCAATGGCGGTTATAAGGGACGGGTCGGCTTGCATGAATTGATGTTGGGCACGGACCGTGTCAAAGCCCTGCTGCAAACCCATGCGCGGGTGGCGCAACTGCTCGCCGCCGCGCTGGAGGACGGCATGCTGACCCTGAAAATGGATGGGATTGAAAAAATCCTGTCCGGGATTACAGATATCAAACAAGTGCGGGCGGTGTGTATTAAATAAGCTGTGCGCTGGCAGCCACTGCGCTGCCGCGCGCCCGCACTTTTCCGCAAGGCGGCGCCGCAGCAAGTATCCGGCGCGATAAATATCCCACAGACAACACACTACCATTCAATCGCAAATTTATAACAAAAAGTATTTAAGATATATCCTTTTTTGGGTTAGACTGTGGCGGCTGTCTGACAGCGCGTCCCTCATTTCAACCGCCTTCATAAAGAGACAATCATGCACAAAAAAACAGCCGTGTTCGCCGCGCTGGCGCTTTTGCCAGCCGCTTTTTCCGCCCATGCCGCGCTCGTCACCTGGGAAGCCAGTGGCCGCATTTCCGATGTCACCGGCTATACCGAATTCCAAAGCGGCGATACGTTCAATGTGCGCTGGTCGTTTGACAGCGATGCTGCAGTACTGAGCACAAACAACAATCGTTACACCCTGGATCCATCCGCACTGCGCATCAGCTACCGGATCGGAGCCAATTTCAGCGGCCAGCTGAACTATCAGTCCAACCGGGGCGGTTTCTTTTATCTGCGCGACAATCAAATTGCCCCGGGCAAAGGGCCGGATGCGCCGCTGATTGACGGCCTGACTTTTGGCTTGAACGATGCGCGCTTCCCGACCGGGATGGCGCTCATTATGCGCTGGCATGATACGAATGTGATTCAAAATCAGCGTATCCCGCTGCTGCCGCCAGCGCTGACGGATATGGAAGCCAACTCATTCCAGGGCGGCGATGGTGCGGATTACAACTTTGTCGGGCAATTCAACCACATCGCCGCCGTGCCGGAAGCGCAAACCTGGGCCATGCTGGGCGCCGGTCTGTTTGCGCTGGGCGCACTGGCGCGCCGGCGCCGCGCTTAATTCTGTGCAGCGGCAGGCGGCGTTTGCATCGCCGCCTGATGCATTTTGGCCTGCGTCAACAGCCAGGCGCGAAATGCGCTGAAGGCCGGATGGCTGGCGCGCTCCGGCGGATAAGCCAGCCAATAGCCAGTTTGCCCCGGCAGACTGTGCGGCATAATCTGCAACAGGCTGCCTAAGGCCAATTGCCGGTGCGCCATATATTTCGGCGCCAGCGCTGCGCCCAAACCGGCGCTGGCGGCTTCGATCAGCATGGAAAATAATTCATGTTTGGCCCCGGCCATGGCTTCCACATCATGCGGACTGCCGTGCAACTCAAACCAGTGACGCCAATCTTCCGCCCGGCTTTGTAAATGCAACAACGGCAGGCGCATCATATCTTCCACCACAATGCCCTGGGTTTTGCCCAGACATTCGCGCAGCAGCGCCGGACTGCACAAAGGCACCGCAGCATCTTCCTCCAGCAGCCAGTCGCCCTGCGCGCCGGGCCAGGGCGCTTTGCCGGAATGGATGGCGGCATGAAAACGGCTGTCGGCAAATAAAAAAGCGCCGGTATTGGATGACAGATTGACCTGGATCTCAGGATGTTCGCGCTTGAACCCGGCCAGGCGCGGTATCAGCCATTGCGTGGCAAAGGTGGGAATCACCGCCAGCTCAAGCGCGCCGCCGCCATGGTTGCCCATCAATTCCAGCGTGTCACGTTCGATTTTCTCAAGATGTATCGAAATGCGCGCCGCATATTCGCGCCCGGCCTCGGTCAAAACAACGCGTTTTTTGACGCGGGCAAACAGCGCAAAACCGAGAAATTCTTCTAAGTTGGCCACTTGACGACAGACTGCGCTCTGGGTCAAAGCCATTTCATCCGCCGCACGCGTGAAGCTTTCACTGCGGGCGCAGGCTTCAAAAATCTGCAAAGCGGTGAAACTGGGGATTTTTCGTCTAGTCATTCCAAAAACTCACTAAATCCTGAATTTATTTCGTTTGTGCAATTTTTGCATGCGCTTCAGAATATGTCTATCAGATGCAGCACACAGCATACAGACTAACGAACTCAGCAGGAGCCAAGATGAACGCAAATATTCAAGCCTTAGTCACCCGTCAAATCGGCGCACAAGCTGCACAAGACTTGTTGCAATTGATGCATATGCCGACCAGTCTGGATGTTTGCGCGGATGGCCGCGTCTCGCGCGCCGAACTGGCGCAGGCAATGAATATGGTGCTGTTTGATGGCATTTTGGCGCGCGTGCCGACTGGCCGCGCTTACACCCTGGATGTGGCGGCGCGCGGCGGTAAGGTGATGTTTGACCACGGCGCCCTGCGCACCGTGCGCTGGTTTGGCATCGGCCAATTGCCGCCGGGCGAAGCCGCCTTCACCCGTATTTTGAAGCCGCTCGGTTTCCGTCTGAATGGCGTGTTCCCGCTGGATCGTCTGGGCATGACTGGCCGCTCCTACGCCCACATCGACGACCCGGAACAAATTTCCCAGTTCTTTGTTTCGGAATTGCACCCGGAGCGTTTTTCCAAAGAATTCCAGCAAACCGTCGAGCGCGTGCTGTCCACCTCGATCGATCCGCTGACCCCGGCTGCCGTCTCGCAGCTGAATGAATTGGAGCGCGATGGCTTCATCAGCTTAGAGCAGGCGCATCAATTGCTGCCGGTGCTGGTGTCCTGTTTTGCGCGTCAGCACAGCGCCCCCGCACTGGCCGACTACGAAGTATTATTGAAGGAATCGGCGGAAATGGCCTGGATCGCCACCGAAGGCAATCAATTCAACCATGCCACCGACCGCGTTGCAGATGTGTTTGCGCTGGCGGAAGAACAAAAGGCGATGGGCCGCCCGATGAAGCCGAATGTGGAAGTATCGGCATCTGGCCGCATCCGTCAGACCGCGTTCAAGGCCGATACCGTGAAACGTGAATTCATCGATGCGCAAGGCCATATCGTGACGCGTGAAGTGCCGGGTTCTTTCTATGAATTCATCACCCGCGATACGCAAGCCGATGGCAAGCTGGACCTGGGTTTTGACGCTGGCAACGCCACCGGCATCTTTAAAATGACGGCTAACGCATCGTAATCAGGCAAGGAGAACAGGATGCAAGAACAAGTCTTGGCGCAATTGGCGGCGGTGCTGGGCGAACGCGGCATCCTGAGCAGCGCAGAAGATTGTGCGCGCTATGTCACCGGCGCGCGTTATGGCCAGGGCCGCACCTTGGCGGTATTGCGCCCGGACAGCCATGAGCAGGTGCAGCAAATCGCCGCCATCTGCGCGCAGCACAGCATGCCGCTGGTGCTGCAGGGCGCGAATACCGGCCTGGTGGCCGCCGCCACTCCAGACGCTTCCGGGCGGATTGCTGTGCTGTCCCTGGAACGCCTGAAATCGCATATCGAGATTGATCTGGATAACCGCTCAGTCACGGTTGACGCCGGCGTCAGCTTGCAAGATTTGAACGATGCGCTGGAGCCGCATGGCCTGTGCTTCCCGATCGACCTGGGGGCCAATCCCAGCATCGGCGGCATGATCGCCGCCAATACCGGCGGCGCGCGCCTGATCAAATATGGCGATGTGCGCCACAATCTGCTCGGTTTGCGCGCAGTCTTACTTGATCCGCCGGGCGCGGAATTGGATTTACTGGCCGGCTTGCGCAAAAACAATACCGGGCCGGATTTGAAGCAATTATTTGTCGGCTCTTCCGGCGCCTATGGCGTGATCACGCGCGCCGTGCTGCAAGTGCACCGCCTGCCGCGCCAGAGCGCGACCGCGCTGGTGATTCCGCGCGACCAGGATGCGGTGCTGGAAATTTTGCGTGTGCTGGAGCGTGATTGCGGCGAATTTTTGAGTGCGTTTGAAGGCATGTCCGGCGCTGCGATGCAGGCGGTAGCGCGGCATATTCCTGATCTTGGCAATCCTTTTGCGCCGGAAGCGCTGCCGGAATATGCGGTCTTGATTGAGTTGACTTCGACTTCCGATCCGGCCAGCGGCATCGAGGTCGAAACCCTGTTGATGAATGCGCTGGAAAATCTGTTTGGCGACGCGGTGCAAAATGCAGTGGTCGGACGCGGCAAGGATTTGTGGCGCATCCGTCATGCGATTTCGGAATCCATCCGCCATGAAGGCAAGTTGATTGCCTTTGATATCGCCATGGTGCGCAGCGCCCTGCCCGCTTTCCGCGCGCGCGCGCTGGATTTGCTGGCACAACGCTTCCCATACATCAAAGCGTTTGATTTCGGCCACTGGGCCGATGGCGGCTGCCATTTCAATCTGGCCTGGCCGGCAGATGCCGCTGTCGCTTACGATGCCGCGATTGTGGAGCAGATCCGCACCGCGCTGTATGACCTGGTGGTGTATGAGTTTGGCGGCAGCTTTTCCGCTGAACATGGGGTTGGCCCCTACAATCAGCAGTACTATCAGCGCTACGTCAGCCAAAACGCAAAACAGCTGGCGGGGAAAATCCAAAGCATGCTCGATCCGCAAGGCTTATTGGGCTTGACCCGTTTCGGCGCGCAATAATGCCGTTTTAAAACACCGGCGCCGCTGAACAAAACGGCGCCGCTTAGCTTTCGCAGGAATAAAATCGGCAACAGCGGCTTGGCGCACACTCAGTTGGCGGCGCGCTGTAATTCACTTTGCATCCAGGCGTCAACTTGCTGCTGCAATACATTCAGCGGCAACGCGCCATCACGCAACACCACTTCATGAAATTGCGCCAGACTGAAACGCGCGCCCAGCTTCTGCCCGGCCTGGCGGCGCAATTCCATGATTTTCAACGCGCCCATCTTATAACTCAGCGCCTGTCCCGGCCACGCCATGTAGCGCTCAGTCGAGCGCGCCGCGCCGCTTGCGCTGCTGCCCTGGGTTTTCATCAGATAGTCTATGGTTTGCTCACGGCTCCAACCCTTGCCATGCAAGCCGGTATCCACCACCAGGCGCACCGCGCGCACCAGATCCATACGCAAATGCCCGGCGTAGGCGACAGGATCGGCATATAAACCCATTTCATGCCCCAGCGTTTCGGCATACAAAGCCCAGCCTTCGATATAGGCGTTGCTGCCGCCAAACTTGCGAAAACGCGGCGCTTGCATTTCAGCCTGGCGCGCGATCTGGAAATGGTGGCCGGGCAAGCCCTCATGTAAAAACAGAGAATGCATGCCCAGCACCCGGTATTCGGCCGGATCATTGATCACGGCCCAGAAAATGCCGGGGCGCGAACCATCATCCGCCGGCCCGGTGTAATGGTCGGATGCGGTGGCGCGCGAGAGTTCCGGCTCGGCCTGGATTTGCAACCCTGCCTTGGGACGGCTCAGGAATAATTTGGTGAGTTCCGGTTCGACTTTTTGCAAAATCGCCTGATAGCCGGCCAGCACTTCTTGCTCAGTCTTGAACGGTTTGCTGCCGGCTTGCTGATCCAAATAGACAAACAAACCGGCCGGCTCGCCGGAATAGCCCAGTTTGGCCCCAAGCTTGCGCAATTCGCCCTGGATGCGCGCCACTTCCTGCAAGCCGAGTTGATGGATCTGCGCATAGTCCAGATCCGTGTTAGTTTGGTTTTTCACCAGTGCGGCATACCAGGCCCGTCCCTGTGGCAGACTGTGCCAGCCGGCTTGGCGGCGCGCTTTGGGCAGATATTCATCGCGCAAAAAAGTGTGCAGACGGCGCAAGGCCGGCAACAGGTTTTGCCTGATCTCGGTTTGATACGCGCTGCGCAGGCGGGTTTTATCCGCGTCTGAAAAATCCGCCGGGAAACGGCGCAAAGGCGCACTGAAATCACTATTGTCCAGAGTCGCTTTGGCCAGGGTCTCGATTTGCGGCAGCAGCGATGTGATCAGGGCCTGGTGCGAAACGACATTACGGCGCATACCTTCGCGCATATTCGCCATGGCTTGTGCAATCCAGCCGGACAGGCCGCGCACGCGCTGCAGATACGCCTCATAGTGCGCCAGCGTTTTTAAAGGTTGCGATGCGTCGCCGCTGCCAAAGCCGGCAATCGTTACCGGCATGGCATCCATCTGCACCAAGGGCATCAGATGTTCCGGAAACGGCGCCAGGGCCAGCGCGCTTTGCAATTCATGCTGCAGCAGCGTGTGCGTGAGCTTGTCTTCAGCGGATAAATCGCGCAGCGGGATGGTTTGCAATTGCGCCTGCATGGCGCGCAAATCTTTGAACCAGCGCTCGCGGGCGGCAGGCGCCAGGGATGGCAGCAAATGATCATGGCGGTTGTCGCCAAACTGGGTCGCCATCACCGGATCCCAGCGCACCAGGGCTTCGTAATACGCATCGCCAAGCTGCTGCAAGGTTTGTGCAGCCGATACGGCTGGCGCGAGCGCTGGCGCTATGGCCGCCGGCTGCGCCAGCGCTGGCAGTGGAGAGAAAGTAAGACTCAAGGCAAGGGCGAGCAGGTGGCGTTTCATGAAAAATCCGGAAAAAGAAAGCTGGATTGGCTTTGAAGCACAAGCGCAGAAAACGTTCCGCGCGCAATCTGTCCCGTCCAACTCATGGCGTGCGGCCATACGCTTGCTGGCGGCAAGTCAGGTTTCTCAGCCGGCGCTTGGCTGAAAGTAAAACAGCCTGCAAGCGGATTGCGCCGCTTGCAGGCTGCTTGGCATACGCTTGAAGCGGATCAGAACAGCTTGGTGCCAATCCACCAGAAAATCGCCGCCACGAAGGCTGAAGCCGGAATGGTGAAAATCCAGGCCCACACAATATTCCCTGCCACGCCCCAGCGCACCGCGCTGGCTTTTTGCGAGGAACCCACGCCGACAATTGCGCCGGTGATGGTGTGGGTGGTGGAAACCGGAATCCCCAAGGCGGTGGCCAGGAACAGGGTAATCGCGCCGCCGGTTTCGGCGCAGAAGCCGCCGACCGGTTTGAGCTTGGTGATTTTCTGTCCCATGGTTTTGACAATGCGCCAGCCGCCAAACAAGGTGCCCAGGCCGATCGCCGCGTAGCAGCTGACAATCACCCACGTCGGCGGCGCTTTATCTGCGCTGGTCGAGACGCCGGCGAAAATCAAGAGCATCCAGATAATGCCCATGGTTTTTTGCGCGTCATTGCCGCCATGTCCCAGACTGTAGAGCGAGGCCGAGACCAGCTGCAGACGGCGGAACCATTTATCGACCCTGCGCGGCGAGGTGCGCACACATAGCCAGGCCACCAGCACCATCATCAGCGAACCGAAGATAAAGCCCAGCATCGGCGACAGCACAATAAAGCTGATGGTTTTGATCAGGCCGCCGGAGATCAGCGCGTCGGTGCCGGATTTGGCCACCGCCGCACCGACCAGGCCGCCGATCAGCGCATGCGAGGAGGAAGACGGGATGCCGTAATACCAGGTCACCACATTCCAGGTGATCGCCCCGACCAGGGCGCCGAATATCACATAATGATCCACCACCGAAGGCTCAATCGTGCCCTTGCCGATGGTGCTGGCGACTTTCAAATGAAACACCGCAATCGCGATGAAATTGAAAAACGCCGCCAGCGCCACCGCCTGCTGCGGCTTTAACACGCCGGTCGAAACCACGGTGGCGATGGCATTCGCCGCATCGTGGAAACCATTCATGAAGTCAAACAGCAGCGCTAAGAGAATCAGGCCGCCCAGCACATAAATGCTGATTTGCAGAGTTTGCATGGGATATCTCTTCGCGGTTTATGCGTTTTCCAGCACGATGCCTTCGATGATCTTGGCCACGTCTTCGCAGCGGTCTGTCACCGTTTCCAGAATTTCATAGATCGCTTTGAGCTTGATCAGGTTTTTCACGTCCGGCTCATCGCGGAACAGCTTGGACATGGCGGCGCGCATCACATGGTCGGCCTTGGATTCGAGGCCGTCGATTTCTTCGCAAATCTTCATGATTTCGCGCGCATTATCCAAATCCTGGATCAAACGCACCGCGCCCTGCACTTTTTGCACGCATTCCAGGCACAGCTCGGACAGGCGCACCGCTTCCGGCGTGATTGCTTTGATGTCGTACAGAGAAATGGTTTGCGCCGCGTCTTCCATCAAATCCAGAATGTCATCCATGCGCGTGATCAGTTTGTGGATGTCTTCACGGTCCAAGGGGGTGATGAAAGTTTTGTGCAGCAGCTCGATGGTTTCGGTGGTCACCTTGTCGGCTTGCTGTTCGATTTGCTCGATCGCGTGCACACGGATATCGAGATCATCAAAGTTGCGCATCAGGGACAGCATTTCCTGTGCGCCCTTCAAGCAAAATTCAGCGTGTTGATTGAACAGGTCAAAAAACTTGCCCTCGGTGGGCATTAATCGTCCAAACATGTTTTTCTCTCAGAAAGTTAGCGCATGCTGCGCATTCAAAGAAGGATGGGTCCGGTAATCGTTATCCGCCGGGCTTATTCGTTGTCGAACACCGCATTCGGCCCGGCATAATTATCAAACTTGGTGAATTCACCCAAAAAGGCCAGCCGCACTGCGCCAATCGGGCCATTCCGTTGCTTGCCGATGATGATTTCGGCAGTGCCCTTGTCCGGCGAATCCGGGTTATACACCTGGTCGCGGTAAATGAACAGGATCACGTCCGCATCCTGCTCAATAGCGCCCGATTCACGCAAGTCGGACATGACCGGGCGTTTGTTCGGACGTTGTTCCAATGAGCGGTTGAGCTGCGACAGCGCAATCACTGGACAATGCAATTCTTTCGCCAGCCCTTTCAAGCCGCGCGAAATTTCAGAAATTTCCGCCGCGCGATTATCCCCCGGCGAACTGACGGTCATCAACTGCAAATAGTCAACGATGATCAAACCGAGTTTGCCGCATTGGCGCGAGAGGCGGCGCGAACGGGCCCGCAATTCAATCGGATTCAAGGCCGGCGTTTCATCAATGTAAAACTGGCACTCATTCATCTTTTGAATCGCGTAGGTCAAACGCGGCCAGTCTTCATCAACCAATTTACCTGTGCGCAAACGGCCTTGATCGAGCTTGCCGACCGAACCCAGCATACGCATGGCAAGCTGGGCGCCGCCCATTTCCATGGAAAACACCGCCACCGGCAAACCGGAATCAATCGCCACGTTTTCACCGATATTGATCGAAAACGCGGTCTTACCCATGGAAGGACGCCCCGCCACAATCACCAGATCGCCGGCCTGCAAACCCGAGGTCATGCGGTCGAGATCGATAAAGCCGGTCGGCACGCCGGTGATTTCACTGCTGCTGTCGCGGTTGTACAGCTCATCAATGCGCTCCACCACCTGGGTCAACAGTGGTTGAATCGCGACAAAGCCCTTGGCCCCGCGCGAGCCTTCTTCGGCGATGGCGAAAATCTTGGATTCAGCCTCGTCCAGCATCTGCTTGACTTCCTTGCCTTGCGGATTCAAGGCATTGGAGGCGATTTCATCGGCCACCGTGACCAGTTTGCGCAAGATGCCGCGATCGCGCACGATTTCGGCATAGCGCCGGATGTTGGCGGCAGACGGGGTGTTTTGCGAGAGTGCGTTCAGATAAGCCAGGCCGCCCACTTCATCCGCCTTGCCCAGTGTGGTCAAGGCTTCATAGACGGTGATCACGTCAGCCGGTTTGCTGGCGTTGATCAGTTTCACCAGCGTCTCGAAAATGACGCGATGATCGTAACGGTAAAAGTCTTCCGCCCGGATAAAATCGGCAATCCGATCCCAGGCGGCATTATCCAGCAGCAAACCACCCAGCACCGATTGCTCGGCTTCAATTGAATGGGGTGGGATGCGCAAGGCTTCGATTTGCGGATCTGCGGCGGCGTTCATGGCGCGCATTATACCTGTTTCCCTGTGCGGCTTAACATATGTTACCTGCAGGAATCAAAAAATTAGAGGGAAATGTCACACTCTTGTCACAATCATCAGGTATGAACGCCTGCGTTTGGACAAAAAAATGCCGGGTGCGAAAACCCGGCATTTTTCATGCGCCGTAGCGCCTGCGATTAAGCGTGCTCGCCCAACACAGACACGGTGACATCAACCACCACGTCGGTATGCAAAGCAACCGACACGCCGTGATCGCCCACCACTTTCAGCGGGCCATTCGGCATACGCACTTGCGCCTTGGCCAGCGGGAAACCCTGCTTGGACAGTGCGTCAGCGATGTCGTGGTTGGTGACAGAACCGAACAGACGGCCATCCACGCCGGCTTTCTGCGTGATTTGCACGGTCAGACCGGACAGTTTATTGCCTTGCTCTTGTGCAGCAGCCAGCGTAGCGGCGGCGGCTTTTTCCAGCTCAGCGCGGCGGGCTTCAAATTCAGCCACGGCGGCTTCAGTCGCACGGCGGGCTTTCTTCTGCGGGATCAGGAAGTTGCGCGCGTAACCATCTTTGACGCGCACCACATCGCCCAGATTGCCCAGATTAATGACTTTTTCCAACAAAATGATTTGCATGTTTTTCTCCAGGATGCCTTGAAATTACGCCGTATGCAGGTCGGTGTACGGCAGCAAGGCCAGATAACGGGCGCGTTTGATCGCGGTGTCAACCTGACGCTGATACAGCGCCTTGGTGCCGGTCAGGCGGGCCGGCATGATTTTGCCGTTTTCCTGGATGAAGTCCTTCAGGGTGTCGATGTCTTTGTAGTCCACCGATTCCACATGCGCCGCAGTAAAGCGGCAGAACTTCTTACGCTTGAACAGCGGATTTTGCTGTTTGCGCTTTTCCTTCAACTTCATCTTGTTTTTGTCAAACTTCTTACCGAATGCCATGATGAGGCTCCTGTGTCTTTGCTGTGCCTGAAGATTCAGGCGATGTCCATGATATGCATGACCAGACTTTTACCCTGGCGGTGCTTTTTCGCCATGAAGCCGTGAAACAGATAACTGCGCTCCATTGACAAATCCGCCAGTCTTTGCGCCAGTGCGCCGACCGCCTGACAAGTCACTTCGATTTCGACTCTGCGCTCAATCCCGGCTTCGATTTGCGCGCCGCTGTGAAACAGCGTCGCATTCACAATCGGGATGCCGGCCGGCGTATAACGCATTGCTTCGCGCTCGATAATCGCGGCTTGCAGGGAAAAACGGTTCACTGCGAATTAAAGTCAGGCTGCCTGTGCTTCGTTACGATGGCTTTTAGCGTCATCGCGCTGCACCGATTTCATCATCGGCGACGGTGCGGTTTCGGCTTTTTTCATCTTCACGGTGAGGTGACGCAGCACGGCGTCATTGAACTTGAACGCGGTTTCCAGTTCGACCAGGGTGTCATGGTCGCACTCGATGTTCATGCAGATATAGTGCGCTTTCGGCAGTTTTTGGATCGGGTAAGCCAGTTGACGGCGGCCCCAATCTTCCACGCGGTGGATCACGCCGCTGCGGCTGGTGACGGTGGACTTGTAACGCTCGATCATGGCGGGCACTTGCTCGCTTTGATCGGGGTGTACGATAAATACGATTTCATAATGACGCATGCAAACTCCTTATGGACAGTTTGAGGAAACGCCCACCCCGGCGTCAACGCGGGTGTGGGAAGAAAAGCCCGAGACTATACCGGATCAGATCCGGCTTGACAAGGCTTATACGCATTTTCGGCCTGGAAAATCTGCGGCGGCGGGCTGTTTCTCGCGATCATGCGCTGTACTGCAGCAATTTTTAGTGGATTTGCGCAGATTCTGCTTGCATTTTGCATTCAAGCTGTACAAAAATACAGACTGTTTATATGCACAGCAAAGCGCATCCCGGCTGTCTGCCGCCAATGGCAGCGCCGGGCCGCTGTGTGCAATGACGGGGCGTTGGATGCGATGCAGTCAAGCGCGTCCGGCAAGTGCGGTTTGCGCCGCGCAGCCATCTCACTGGGGAAAGAATATGTTAAAACTGACAGCACGCCAACAGCAAATCCTGGATTTGATCCGGCAGGCGATTGAAAACACCGGCTTTCCGCCGACACGCGCGGAAATCGCGGCGGAATTGGGCTTCCGTTCCGCCAATGCGGCGGAAGAACATTTACAAGCGCTGGCGCGCAAAGGCGCGATCGACATCGCCCCCGGCACCTCACGCGGCATCCGCCTGCGCAATATGGGCGTTCTGCCCGGCACCGGCCCGGCCGCCATTTCCGACACCATCAAAGAACACAGCGCCAGAAGCGCGCCATCCTCCCCTGCCCTCCCTGTGGCCGCCTTAGCGGCGCCGCATCTGCTGGCGCTGCCGCTGGTGGGCCGGGTCGCGGCAGGCGCGCCGATTCTGGCGCAGGAACATGTGGAAACCACTTTCAATGTCGATCCTTCGCTGTTTTCCGCCAAGCCGGATTATTTACTGAAGGTGCGCGGCTTATCGATGAAGGATATCGGCATTCTGGAAGGCGATTTGCTGGCGGTGAAAAAAGTGGACAGCGCACGCAACGGTCAGATCGTGGTGGCGCGCATCGGCGAAGAAGTCACGGTCAAGCGCTATCAGCGCAGCGGCAATGTGATTGAACTGCTGCCGGAAAACCCGGATTTCAAACCGATCCGGGTCGCGGCTGACAGTGAAGAATTTGCGCTGGAAGGCTTGGCGGTGGGTTTATTGCGAAGCTGGCATTAATGCAAAACGCGGCAGAAAAGCCGCGTTTTGCATAAGTGCCGCGCCCGCATCAAGTTGGCGCCATGGCGCAGCGGTCTGATTCAAAGCAAGCCCGTGATTTGCGGACTTGCTTGAATCAGACGATTCCAGCCTTCACAAGCCCCTAATCCTGCATCGCAAACGAAGGATCAAAGCAAGTGCGCACCAAATGCCGTGCATGGCGCGCGACGTGCTCGATGGTTTCAAAGGAAAGCCAGGAACCGGTCGCCCACAGATGACGCTGCCCTTGCAAGCCCTCAATTTCACGCATCGTGTTCACCACGTTTTCGCGCAAATGCGGGAAATACGTCCAGTGCCTGTACACGCCAAACTCGGTGATTTCCCCGCCCATGCGCTGCACTTGCGCGCGCAACTCCTCACGCATAGCGGCTTCATCCAGCCATTGCAGATTGGCGCCGCCCGCATCTGCACTGAACATGCAGGCAATATACCAACCCTTGTGTTGATGGCAGGATTGCAATAACAAGGTTTTACCCAGGCTGCTCATATGGTGCGGATAAACCACCATGCCTTCCTGCAGCAAGCCGGTGGCGCGGAAGCCATACACCACATAGCCAAAGTATTGGAAGCGATCAAGATATGGCGCAAATGCCTCATCAGGATGCAACACGCCTTGCAATTGATCCGGCGGCAAATCAAGCAGGATTTCATCAAACTCGCGCCACTCGCCTTGCACGCGCAGCTCGGCATGCGCCGCGCCGCCGCGCACTTGCTCCACCCGGGTATTGCGCAGGATTTTCACGCCCCAATCCTGCTCCAGATGTTGCGCCAGCTTGCGCCACAGGCTGCGATTGCCGTCTTTGAAATAGCAAATATTGCCGAGCAAACCAATCACATCAAAATAAGCCAGGGTGTAAGCCGCAGAAATGCTGTGATCCAAGCCGTAACCCATGGCATTCCAATCAATGTAATACATGGGGTGCGGGCTGCGCAGGCGTTGCGTTTTCATGAAGTCGAGCATGCTGATATCGTGCGCAGGGTCAATCATGCTGGGGAATGGCAGGCGCAGATTGGCCTGCAGGCGTCCGGCTTTCAAAAAGTTTTGGAACCAGGGGCGCGCGGTGCGGCGCAATGGCGGCTCTTCAAAACCATATTCCTCGTCCCAAAAGCGCAATACCGATTCCATATTCTCCACTGGACAGCCCAATTCATGCGCCAATTCCATAATCAGATCATAGGTATCGGTCATGACGTTTTGCCCCAGCTCGATGTGTTCGCCATCGGCGGTGGTGTGGGTCAGGACTTTGCCGCCGACTTCGCTGTCGGCTTCAAAGATGGTGATGTCGCGGTAGCCGCAGCGCGCCATCTCCAGCGCCGCCACCAGCGCGCCAACGCCGCCGCCAACCATGGCGACGCGGGTGGAGGCCGGAGCCATGGAGCGGTGCGCGGGGCGGAAATCCATCGCCGTTTCGGCTTCAATCGGCGCTTCTTCACCCATGAATTCGATTTGCAAGCTCTCTAATATGCGCGCCGCTGCGCCGCCCAGGGTGGGATGTTGCACAAACAGGCTGTTATTCAAGCCGGCTTGCAAGCGCTCTTCCAGCGACATTAAAATTTCCGCCGCCGCCACCGAATCCAGCCCGGCGTCTGGCAAAAAGTCACGCGCGCCAAAGCCTGATAAGTCGCCGCTCATCTTGCTTTGCGCATGCTGGCGCACAAATTCCACCATCCAGCCTAAGCGATCTTCCAACGGCAAGTCGCGCAAGGTGGCGCGCACATCCAGATCGGCCAAGGCCAGGTGCGAGTCGGCCAGACGCACTTGATTGACTTGCAGCAACTCAAATTGCTGGCCCAGATAAGCTTGCCGGTTGGCGGCGCGCTGGATTTTGCCGCTGGTGGTTTTACGCAAGGTTTTCGGGGCTACCAGGCCGACCGTGGCTTGCAATTGCCAGACTTCGCCGATGCGGTATTTCAGCGTCTGCAAAATCTCATCCAGATTATCATGTTCGGGGTCATTGACTTCAGCTAACAACACCAAGTCTTCTGTGCCCTGCCCTGGCACAGCAAATGCGACCACCCCCCCGGCGCGAATGCCGGGATGACAGCGCCGCACCGATTCTTCGATATCTTCCGGGTGCATATTGCGGCCACGGATGATGACCAGGTCTTTTAACCGTCCGGTGATGTAGAGCTGGCCTTCATGCATGAAGCCGATATCGCCGGTGCGCAGCCAGTAGCCAGTATGGCCTTGCAATTGGGCTTGGAAAAATTCGCGGCTGAGTTCCGGCTGTCCTTCATAACCATCCGCCACGCTATCCGATTGCACCCAGATTTCGCCGGCATTGCGTTCGGGCAAAGCTTGATTCTCTCCGTGCGCGACGATGGCGAGTTTGACATCGGCGCGCGGGCTGCCACACGCAAACAGTTCCAGCTCGCCATGCGCATCATCAATCCGCGCATAGCGCCGCTCGACCAGGGTGGCGCGGTCGATTCTGATGCGTCCCCGCCCATAAATCGTGACGCCGACCGCGTGTTCGGCCAGGCCATAAGCCGGACAAAAGGCCGCCGCATCGAGCTTGCTGGCGGCAAATTCGCGCATAAAGTTATCCATGCTTTCCGGCACGATGGGTTCTGCCGCATTCATGAAGACTTTCAGGCTGCGCAAGTCCCAGTTTTTACGCTGCTCCGGGGTGGTTTTGCGCACCGCCAGCTCATAGCCGAAATTGGGCGAGGCGGTATGCGTGGCGCGCACATTGTGCAACATATCAAACCAGGCGGCGGGACGCTTTAAAAACGCCAGCGGCGACATAAACCACAGGCAACCGCGCCCGCGCAAAACGGCGGTAATGCCGCTGATCAAACCCAGATCGTGGTATTGCGGCACCCACATCGCCAGGCGCGAATCCTCTTCAATCCCCAGCAGATCGGCGTTCAAGTCGAGCTGATGCATCAGATTGCGGTGGGTAATGCGCACCCCTTTGGGAATCGAGGTCGAGCCGGAGGTGAATTGTAAAATCGCCACATCATCAGCCTGCGCCTCATACGCCTGCAATTTACGCGAGCCAAACCAGGACAAGCCTTGCGTGACATACCATGGCAATTCCGGCCAACGCGCATTGCTGCCGCTGAACATGTCTTTAGCGCTGCTCATGCGCGCCGCCCAGCGGTAGGCGCGGTTGGTCAGCATGGCCTTGGCCTTGGATTGCTGCGCCACCTTGTTTAAGCGCAATAAATCATTTTGCGGCCGCGCCACATTCGGCGGATAGACCGGCGCGGCGATGATGCCGGCTAACAGGCAGGCGGCATACGCTTCGACAAATTCCATCGAGGGCGGATAAATCAGCAGCGCGACATCGCCGCGCTGCAACCCGCAACCTTCCACCAGATAATTCGCCAGTCTTTCGATGCGCTCGACCAATTGCGCTGCGCTGCGGTGTTCGACTTCGCGCCCCATTTCATCGACAAATACGAACAGGGTGCGCTGCGGATCACGCGCACAGATCTCATACAAGCCGTGCAGGATGTGTGAGGGAGACGGTTGCATGGCGCACTCCTTATGCGCACTTGATCATACGCCCCCATTCGACCGTGACGCCAGGCCCGAATGCAAGGTAGATCAATTCCGGATGCTGAATCGATTGCAATAAATCGTGCAGCACAAACAGCATTGCAGCGGAACCCAGATTGCCGGTTTCGCGCAAGGTGGTATAAGACGCCGCCAGACAGTCATCGGCAAAACCGCGCTCCAGAAATACGCCGTTCATGCCTTCCAGAATATTCGGCCCGCCCGGGTGCACTGCCAAGGCAGGCTTGCCATGCTGGCGCCAGTTCAGCATGTCATCAAGCAAGCCTTTACCGCGCATTTCACGGAAGTAGCGCGCCAATGCTTTGCCGACATCCGGACTTAAAAACATCTTGGTCGCATTCGAGCCGTTTTCATAATCCGGGGTCAGACCAAGCAAATGGCGCGAATCCGGCACCAGGGACATGCCGGCTTGTTCAAAGCGCCAGCGGCCCGGCCCGGAGCCGATCACTACCGCGCCGGCCCCGTCGGAAAACAGGGCGGAAGAAACCAGGCTGGACATATCAGTTTCGGTGATGTTGTACTGCACCGAGGCCAATTCCACCGCCACCACCAGCACCGAGCCGGCTTCGCCGCCGCGCACGATGTCGCGCGCAGTGCGCATGCAACTGGCGCCGCAGAAACAGCCATTGATATTGATTTCGATTTTGCGTGTGTCTTCTGACAAGCCGAGCGCATCGATGATGGCGACTGCAATCCCCGGTTCAGCCCAGCCGGTGGTGCTGGTGGTGACCACATGGGTAATCTCTGAAGCCGGGCCACCCCAGTCAGCCATGGCGGCGCGCGCGGCTTTGATGGCTAACTGCGGCGCATGCTCATGCCAGAATTTGGCGCGCACATGGTAAGGCGGGTCGAAATCGTAGGGGGTGAAAATGTCTTCAATCGCCGGATCACGATCTTCCGGCGCGACCCAACAGGGGTTGATCGAGTGCCGCACATTGATGCGGGAATTACCGACAAAGCGTTTAATCGATTCACGCGTTTCACGGCTCTGGCCGTGGCGCGCGCGCATTTCCTGATCAACTTCGGTAAAACGCTGCGTGTCAACGCGGGCCGGCAGGGCGATGCCGGAACCTTGCAAGGAAGCTTGCGCATATGCCATAGAGCACCTGTTTGAATTGGGTTGAGATAACCCGCAAACCCGGCGCTGCCGCATTTTGATGACTGCATACGCCGGGTTTTGGGGCGATGTCGTTCAAGCAGCGGGAGTATGGACACAGTGTTTTTGTTGTCAATTGGAAATAAAGTGAAAATTTTCCTTTCACATACATGCAAATTGATATCTATATAGCAATTTTTGTATTCGTCTGCGACCCTGTTTTTTTGTAAAGCAGGGTCGCATGCCAAGCCAGTCGCTGGCGCCCTTTTCTATCAGGGGTGCTCTTTTACGCCATAGGGTGCGATGCCAAATGGCCCGTACATAGAGGCAGGATCGTTGCCGCCATAGATGCTGATTTGCCGCAACAGGTCCTCGCGCGTCGCATCTGCAGGCGCATCCAGACTGATTTCCCAGCCCAGCATGGGGTGATCAAGTTTGAAATACTGTTGCACATCGACGCGCGTGCGCTGGCGGAAATTGTCGATCAGAACAGATTGCTGGCCGATGCGGATTTGCACATAGCGCGGCAGGCGGCCCTCATCATTCACGGCCCAGCCGGACAGCCAGATGCGGCCATCAGCCAGCCTTAAATGATCCCAATGCCCGCGCACGCCGGTAAATGGCAGTTGCGGCAAGAGTCGCACCACGCAGGTCTGGTCTTGGTTGGCGGCGGCTGCCTGTGCCGCTAAAAGCTGGCGCCAGCTGTGCGCCATTTGCTGTGCATCTATCTGCGGCGCCATGCCAACGCCAGGGTGGTAAGCCATGATCTGCACAGGGCAATACCCGGCTTGTTGCAAAGCCTCGCGCAAGGCGGCGTGATATTCCAAAGGCAAAAAAGCATCCAGCGCAAAATCCTGGCCTTGCGCCTGTTGCAACCAATACGCCAACAGACGCGGCAATAAGCCTTGCGTCAGCACACGGCGCATGGCGGCGTCGAGTTGGGCTGGATTGAAATCCTGACGCACCGCTTGCGCCAGCTGCACATCGGCGGCGTCGCCCTGCTCTGCCGCCAGGGCCAGCATACTCTGGTCGCCGGAAATCAGGCAGCATTGCTGTTGCGCAAACAAGGCGCGGCTGATGGTGCTTTTGCCGCTGCCGGGAATTTGCAACATCAGCCAGGCAAATGGCAAACGGCGGCGCAGGTGGAACACATGGCGCGGGATCGGATCGCCGGCTTGCGCCACGCTAGGCCCGACTTCTTTCCAGACCCAGGGTGCGAAAGTCTGGTGGATTTGGCCCCAGGTCGGATACAGACAAACATCGCGCGAGCGCGCCACTTCCTGCCATTGTGCGTGCTCGCCCGCCGCCACGCCGATTTCCAACACCAGCACGCCGCCGGGGCTTAAGGCCGACATCAGGCGCGTAATCAGCTCCGTCTGGTCGGTGGCGTAATGCAGGGAGGAAGTGAGCAGGATCAGATCAAATTCGCCGGGCGGCAATTGCTCCCAGCTTTGCACGATAAATTGCAGGCCGGGATAGCTTGAGGCCGGAAAACGTTGCCGGGCGCGTGCAATAAAATCGGGGTTGATGTCGATTCCGATCACTTCGCGCGCGCCGGCATACTGCGCATAGGCGGAAAAATAGCCTTCATTACAACCCAGATCCAGCACCCGGGCGCCGCTCAGCGCTGGCAGACGCAAGGCTTGCAATTTAGCCTGGCTGTCTGAATCGCCAGCCTGGCCGGGAAAACTCTGGTATGCCATATCTTGTCCTTACAGTTGCGCCAGTAAATCGAGCTGGCGTTGCAAACACCAATCGTGTTCAATTCTTTGCAAAAATTTGGCCTGACGCGCCACCGGCGGCCTTGCCAGCTCTTCACAAATCGCCTCGGCAAAGCCTTTGTGATCAAAAAAGCCGACCGTGCGCACGCCCAGTTCCTCGGCAAATTCAAGCACCGGCTGGGTGGCGGAGGCGATCAGCGGCGCGCCTGAAATCGCAGTTTCCAAAAACGACCAGGACAATACAAACGGTGTGGTCCAATAGGCATGCACTTTGCTCACTTGCAACAAGTCAAGATACGTGCCGTATGGCACTTTGCCGACAAAATGGACGCGGCTTAAATCAATCCCCTCGCCCACTTCGCGCAACATATGTTCGCGCCAGGTCAGATTGCCGGGCAAGCGCGCGCCGTAGCTGACATCGTCGCCGCCCACCACCACCACGCGCGCTTTTTTGCGCTTTTTGAGAATGTGCGGCAGGCTGCGCATGAAAATATGAAAGCCGCGCACCGCTTCCAGATTGCGCGCCACATAGGTCAAAATTTCCGCGCCGGGGCCGAATTCCTGCAACTGCCCTTCGCGTCCAAGACGGATGCGGGCGTCTGCGCGCGGTTGCAAGCGATCGCTGCGGATGCCGTCATGAATCACAGAAATCTTGTTGTGGGCCCAGGCCGGATACGTGCTTTTTTGCCACTCGGTCGGCGAAATCGCTGCGTCGGCAATATCCAAGGCATGCAGATTGGCGTTATTTTTCAGGCGCAATATGCATTGTTTATCAAAGGTCATTTGCGGCAATTCAGGGTCAAAGCCGACATCCCGCCCTTCCATGCCGTAGAAAAATTCGCAATACATCACGACTTTGGCGCGCGGAAAAACGTCTTTGAGAAACAGCGGTTCGCCCCAGCCGGGATGCGCCACAATAATGTCAGGCGTAAAACCGCTGTGCTTGAGCTGCATGGCTTTGGCGGCGCATGCTTCGCCGCGCAACACCTTGCTTTCCATGTCTTGCAACATCGGATGCACTTGCTCAGCCGGACGGCGCAGCAGATTGTAATGATGGACTTCAACCTTGGCCGGGGCCGGGTTTTTATTCATCGCCAGCGCCACTACGCGATTGCCGGGCCGCTCCGCCAAGGCTTGAGAAAGATGGACAAACTGGCCAGGGAAATTCTGGTGGATAAATAAATAATTCATGCTGAAACTTTAGCTAATTCATCGAAAATGGCCGGGTCAATATCCGGCATCGTCGCCAGGGCCCATAAATCCCAGCGCTTACCTTCAATCACGCGCACCTCGTCAAAGCCGGCTTCGGCCAGCGCCTGTCCCAGGGTGTCGGCAGTGAAGCCGCAACGGTGCGCCATGTACACCTTGCCTGCCGCCAGTGAATCCTGATGGCCAAACAACATATCAATCGGGCGGATCGGGCCGCAGGGCGCTTCATACAAGGTGTTTTCCAGATTACCGGACAGAATCTGGCGCGCAATCGCGCGCAGATCCGGCAAGGTGATCAAGGCAAAGCCATCGCTTTTCAAAACGCGCCGGAATTCAGCCAGCGCCAGCGGCACTTGATAGGCTTCCAGATGCTCCAGATTGTGCGATGACCAAACCGCATCGACGCAAGCGTCTTGCACCACGGATAAATCGGTGATGCTGGCCACCACATCCGGCTCCACCGCCGGGTCAATGTCCAGACGCACTTCGCGCCATTGCGGATTTCTGAAGCAGGCCGGCAGGCGCTCCGGCGCCGCGCGTCCGCAACCGACATGCAAGACATAGCGCAACTCAGCCGTGCTGCTGGAATGCGCATGCGGATCGAGCGCAAGGCCGGATTCAAGATAAGGACTGGGGAGGCTGTGAGAAACCGGGATGTCCAGTTCTGCCGGATTGGCGGGATGCATCATGTCTCCTTCAGATCGTATGTCAAACGGGCCGGCCAGGCGTCCAGCGCGGGGCGCAGCAAGCGTGCGCGCGGCGGCAGCGCCAGCCCGGAAAAAGATGGGGCCTGGGCCTCAAGATTGAGCGCCGGATGATAGGCCGGATCGCTTTGCAGCGCTGCGCCCCAGCGTTGGCGCAGGGCGTAAATTTCGCGCCGCGCGCGGGCTTTTTTCTGCATGCTGTCTTCATGTCCCCGGGTTGCGGATTCGGCGTGCAAGAGACAAGCTTGCGCCGTCCACAACACCGCCCCGCCCTGCTGCCGCAGGCGCAAACACAGATCGACATCATTAAAAGCGACCGGGAAAGCCTGCTCATCAAAGCCGCCGAGCGCCTCAAACGCGCTGCGCCGCACCAGCATGCAGGCGGCGGTGACGCAGCTGACGCGGCAATCCAGCTGATTGCGGCCAAAGGCGCCGGGTTCGGTTTCATGCCAGCAATTGCCGTAGTGGCCGGCGACATCAGCCACGCCGAGCAACACGCCGCCATGCTGCACCATGCCATTGGGCCAGAGCAATTTGGCGCCGACCGCAGCCACGCCGGGCAGGCGCAGGCGTTGCTGCATGGCGTCCAGCCATCCGGGGTGCAGGGCTTGCACATCATTATTTAAAAACAGCAGACTGTCGCCGCGCGCGGCAGCGGCGGCTTGATTATTGATGCGGGAAAAATTAAACGCGCCCGGACAGGAAATGATGCGCACCCCCTGCTTGCGCCAGGCGGCAAAGGCTTGCAGCGTTTCCGGCTCGCGGCTGTCATTGTCGGCAATCAGAATTTCATAGGGCGCCTGATTGGCGTATTGGCGCAGGCTGTCCAGGCAGCTCTGCAGCAAGGACAAGGCGTCGCGCGTGGGGATAATGATGGAAATCAATTCCGCCGCCGCAACTTTGGGCCAATGCAAGCTGCGCATCGCATACCAATCGCCATCGCTCTCCACAATCCGGCGCGGCGGCAACACCGAATCCGGCGCCAATGCGGCAATCTGTTGCAAGCTGCGCAAACGCGCGCCCGGCGTATGCTGCTGCAAGATGGCTTGTGCGGCCCCGGCGCGGGCGATTCTTTCTTCTCGTGGCAGCGGGCGCTGCATGCGGTACAGCACATGCGGCCAATGCGCGATATTGTCTTGCGCGGCCGCCAGACAGCGCCAGCTCCAGGCCGGCAAGGCAGTCCAATCAGCCAGTTTTTCCAATTTGCCGGCCTGCGCCAAGGCCAGCGCGGCGCGGCACATCAGACCTTCCAGCGCCATATCGCTGGCCAGGGCATAGTCCAGATTCCAGGCCGGTTTCAACCAGGCTTGCCAATCCGCACCCTGCGCATGTTCACTGTCGGCATATACCGCATCGGCCTGACTCAGGCACAGCGCCTGCCATAATTGCAGGCATGCCGCCGGACGTAAGCTGTCGCCGGCGCGCAGGCACAACATGGCTTGCGCCTGCGCCAAATCTTGCAACAGGTCGGGTTTGGCGGCATGCTTGGCGCGCAGCTTTTGCGGCTCTGGCGACAGGCGCCGCCAGCCTTCCTCATCCAAGCGCCAGATAATGCAAGTGACGCCGCTTTGCGCCAGACTGTGCAAACTGCTCTGCCAATCGGCTTGCGCCGGGCCATACAGCACGACCACGATGGCGGCGGGGGCGGCGGCGGGCAACAAATCGCTGCGCGCGCCCCAATCCCAGTCGCTGCGCCAGTCCGCATAGGCCGGCCAGCCCAGGCTGTGCGGCGCATAGCGCTGATATTGCTGCAGCAAGGCTTGCATGCTCTGCTCTCCTTGCGGCGGCGGCGCGTACAGGCAAACATCGAGCGGACTGCCGGGCAATTCTTCGCCGTCCGCTGTCTGCACCCGCACCCGGTGCAAGCCGCCATCGGCCAAACTGGCCGGCAAATCAAGCACGAAACCATGGTGTCCCAGTTTCAAACCTCGCATCGCAGGATGCCAGCTGTCCGCCTTGCCCTGCGCCAGCAAACGCTGGCCTTGCCAGGCTTGCACTTGCACAATGCGGTCGGGGTAATGCGGGTCGCGCGCCCATCCCAGCAAACGCAGGCCGCCATCCGAAAACACCAATTGCCGCCAACCGCTCTGAGCGGCTTGCACTTGCTTGAGCGGCCAGGGCCGGCCCAGCATCGGGCCGCCATTGGCGACGCGTAATTGCAAATCGCCGCTGCTTTGCATAAAGCGCGACAGATCCAGCACAAAACCATGACACTCGTCGGCCTGACCGCAATCCGGCAAGCCCGGATGATGGCAATCCGCCAGCAGGATTTGCACCAGCTCGCCATCCAGCAACACTTCCAGCGTGACGCGTTGCTGCGGTTGCGCGCAATTCACGGCCCAGCCATACAACAGGCCGTCGGCGCATGCTTCAATGTCTCCGCGCCACGCGCTCATGCGGCGCGCTCCTTTTTGCGGCGCCTGCTTGGGGCGATTTTCAGCGCTTGTAAGATTTGCAGCGCACTGTGTTGTGGTGCGGGACACAATACTTCACCGTCCCAATCCGGCATGGCGCCATGCAAGGCGGGCGCAGCCGGGGCCGGCGCATGCAGGAGCGCGTGACAATTCAGTAAGCGCATGCAGTCGGCGGGTTTGAGCAGACTGCTGTGGGCTTGCGGCGGCAGGATCAAGGCCACCCCACTGCGCCACAGGTTTTCTTCGGCTTCGCCAAACACCAGCAGGCGCCATTCCGGATAAGCGCCCAGCGCGTGCGCCAAGGCCAAAACTTGCGCCTCCCATTGCACTTCATGCGGCCTGAGCCATACCGCCAGCCAGCGCAAAGAGCTGGCCCCGGCTGGCGCTATGGCGCCATGGGCGCGCCCGGCCTGCTGTATCTGCGCTTGCAACCAGTCATTCGCTTGCGGCCAGGCTTGCAGCGCGTCAAATAATGCCTGACGCACCGTGCTCAAGGGGTCATGACGCAAGAAACGCCGCCACTCGTTCCAGTAATCCGGCCAGCGGCCCTGCAAGGCCAGTTTGTTTTGCCGCACCCGAACGCTTTTTTCAATCCCGAAAGAAACCCCGCCGGCATGCGCCACAAAGGCGCGCGGACACAGCATGATGCGCCAGCCGGCGCGCCGCGCGCGCATGCACCAATCCACTTCTTCACCATAACCGCGCTGCAATAAGCTGCCATCCAAGCCGCCCACATCCAGAATCGCTTCCTGTTTATACATGATGCAAAAACCGCAGGCTGCAGGCAGGGGGTAAAGGGTGTCGGGCAGGCTGGCGGCGGCTTGCTGCAGTGCATCCAATTGCGCCGCATCAGGCTCGGCCACGCTGTGCGCCAGCCAGGGGAAGCTGCTGATCTCGCCATTATTAGACCAGGGCGTGACCGCGCCGATATCGCCAGCGCTGTGCAAACTCTGACGCAGGCGCAATAAGGCGTCGCCAGCGACGCGCGTATCGGCATTGAGCATCAGCACATCGCCAAGCTCTGCACCGTATTCTTCCTGCATGGTTTGCAAGGCGCGATTGACGTTTTCCAGAAAACCCAGATTGCGCGGATTGTGCAGCAGGCGGATACGGCAGGCCGTGGCTTCCTGCTGCAAATATGCGTGCAGCCCGGCTTCATGCACCGCATCGGCGGCGATCCAGATTGAAAAGCTGGCCGCCGCCAGCGGCGCGCAGGCGTACAAGGATTCCAGACAGGCGCGCACCTGCTCCACGCCGGCATGCACCGGCAGTAAAATGCGCAAGGGACGTTTAAACATTTTGCTGCGCGGCCCCAGCGCTGCTTTGGCGGCGCGGCGCTTTTTATCCGGCCCCTGCATGACGCCCGGCAGCAAGGGGGCAAAGGCCAGCGGCGAGCCGGACAGGCTTTGCCCGGCCAGATTCAGCGCATACACCGGATCACCCGGCGGCAAGGCTGACAGCGGGATCCGGATCTGCCCATCTTGCGGCCAAGCCACTTCCATGCTCTGCGTGTGATTTTGTATGCGCAAGGGGGGTAAGCAATAGCCATCTTGCAAAATGCTGGCGCGGGCATGCAGCACATCGCCTTCGCGCCAGCAAACGGCTGCATAAGATTGCCCAAGTTTGCGCAAGAGTTGCAAGTGCGCTTGGGCGGCGTTGGCGCGCATGGCTTGCGGCAAGCAGCACAGCAAAAGGCGGCGCGCCTCGTCCTGTTGTCCTGCGCCAGCCAATTGCTCTGCGCAAGCCAGTTGTAAATCGGGAAAATCGGGTTCGGCGGCAAAGGCTTTGCGCCAAGCCTCAAGTTGTAATGCCGGCCAATGTGCTTGCAGAATACGGGCGCGCAAGATGGCGGCAAGGCCCAAAGAAGGCAAGCGGCGGCACACGGTTTCACTCAGCACCAAGGCATACGCTGCATCGCCCTGGGCAAACGCCTGCAAGGCCTGCTGCAATAAGGCTTCATCGCGCTGGGTATCGCTGCACAAACGGCGCGTCCAAGCAGAAGCGCTCTGCGCTTCACTGCCTTTGCCCGCCTGTGTCAGCTTGGAATGGCTGGCGCCATCCGGATTGGCTGTACTTTTCAAAGGCTATCACTCAGTTGCGGGAAAACTGCCGCGCTTGACGCGGCCCGGCTATGCGGCGTCCACACTGTGAGCAGACTGGCTGCGATAGATGCGCACAACATCTGCAATGCTGGAAGACAAGGCCGCTGAAACACTTGCAAAATAAACATATCGCAAAAAAAGCAAAGCCACATGCGCAGCTGCGCATGTGGTTTTGTTCTTACGCTGAAAAACCAGCCACCCTGCAATTGCCAGGATGGCCGATTGATCAGATGATGCCGGAAACGATGGAGACGTTACCGATAACCTGCGCTTCAGTGTGGATCGTGCCGGCAATATTCTGGGCGCCGAGTTGCGAGAACTGAACGATGAGGTCAGCACGCGTCGATCCATTGGCCAAAGCATCCGTCCAGTAAGCAATACCGGAAGCTTCACCATCACGGCCAAAGGTGTTTTGATACAGACCATTGACGAAGTCGGTGTTGGACAACGCAGCCTTGGCAGCAAACTCAGCCGATGCGGTAAAGGCAGAAGCGATTTGCTTGAGCGTTGCGCCGCCGCGACCGAGATCGAACCAGTAGTCCAGACCGCCAGCATCGGCAGTACGGCCAAACGCGGTTTCGTACAGGGTGGAAATAGCCGCTTCCACGGAATCCTTGGCGAATACCAGGGCCTTGCCGCCATCGAGCTGCACGTACTGGATCTTGCTGATATCGGTCACTTTGGTAGTGGTCTTATCAGTCACCACAGCATGGCCGTTGTTCACGGTCACAGTGTAGTTGGTAGCGCTGCCGCCCAGCTTGACCACCGCATAATCGCCGGAACCGCCGGTAATTGTGCTGTTGCCCAAGCCAGCCTGCACCGTATCCACGCCGGAGCCGGTAGTAACTGAGGAATCACCCGAACCCAGAATAATCTGAGTATTGCGCGCGTCAGCAACGATGATCTTGTCGTTACCGGCGGTGCCGACCACGATACGGTCAACTTTACCCGGATCGCTGGCAGGCACGCTCACGCCATCGTTCAGGGTGGCGATCACACCGCCCTTGCCCTGGAAGATCACCACAGGCGCATTCGTCGGCGGCTTGATGGTGGTCGGCGCGGTGTCCGAAGACGGGATGTACACCACTTCCGTGCCGGATGCCACGGTCACATTACCGCTTGCATCAGGTTCAGCTGTGGTGATGGTGACTTTGTCATCGCCGGTCTTGGTTGTTAAATTCAAAATCTTACTGATCGTATCGTCAGTAAAGATTACCGGTGACGCATTTTTCAGAGCATCTGAAACTACTGTTGTGTCTGAATCATACATAGCAAAACTCTCCTATTGGACTGTTACGCTGGGGCCAAAAAGGCGGGCATCATGCAGACTGCTTGTTGTATAACAAACCGCTGCATCATGCCTGCCTGGACTTTGCTGATCTGCTGCCAGCTTTTTTGCTTTCCTTCGCTTCTGTGACGCCCTCCCTGGCCGCTTTGCCACGGTACACCCGGGTCTTGGCGGTGTCATTCCAGGGATTGCGCTTTGCTCCCGCAGCGACTGTTTTAAGACAAATCGCAGTCAAGTGTTCCATGCCGCTCGGCCCACCCAGCGGCATGCCGGACTCAACCGGCACCTGAAACCCGCCAGAAAACGTCGCCATACCATCCAATTGGTATGCCGAAGCCTGTGGGCCTATCAGTGTAAACGTGACTTCTGTGATCCGGCGCGCTTCTCCGCGCGTGCCGCAAAATCCGCCTGTGTGCACCACCGGGGTGGCGCCATATCCTTCGATTGAAACGTTGTAGGCCAAATCGACGCCTTCCGGCTTGTCCGGCCACATCAACTGAAAGCCTTCCAGGCGCAGACCATCGTCCGGCTTGCCCAAAATCTGGCCTTCCGCCGCCACCACATCGCCTTCGCGTTCGATATGGCCGATGATGCTGATGCCGTGCGGCCCGATTTCTATCGGGCGCGGCGGGCTGGTCAGGGTGGAAGCGGCTGGCGCGCCTGGCGCAGCCTGAGGCAATGCAGCCGCACCGCCAGCGTCAAGGCCGATGCGGTCAACCCGCAGTTCAACGCTGTTTGTCAGTGGGGTGGCGGAGATGGCGGTCACGAGCAGTTCCGCCGGCGCATGCTGAATCAGCATGACGATGCAGTCGGCGCCATTGCGCAGCAAACTGCCATGAGTATTCGGGGTGGCGAGCATTTCAATTTGCGCAAGGCAATTCGGCCCGCGCGTTACAGAAAGGCTGACGCCTTCAGTCTTGGGGTGGCGCAGCACATACAGACCTGGCTGCAAATTGACAATTGAGCTGGAGATTTCCATTTTCCTCTTTTCGCTTATCAAACCCGGGACAGTCACTTTTTTACGCTCCGTCCCTGTTTTCACATTTTTGCGGCGCGGATGCATTTGCATTTCGGGCGCCGGCTCACTTTTCCGGGTTTGCTGCACTGCAGTTAGCATAGCGCTTTTTTTCAGCCCTATGCAAGGATTATAGGCAATAAGGGCGAATTTCAAGCTGATTTTCAACGCCTCATCCATGCATTTCTGTGGATAACTTTCCAGAGAAAAATACGGGACCGGAGTGAAATGCCGCAGCTTGCGCCGCCCCCTGCGTCCCGTTGCCAAAGCCCACCACAGTAAAGCTCAACAGGGCGCATGATACGCCGCTTTTGCTTACTGTTCGCGCATTTGCTTCAATTTCTGTTTCAACTGTGGCATTACTGCAAACGCTGCCTGCTCTCCTGCCAAAATCGCCTGATTGCGTGAGGCGAAATCACTGCCTTTCATGGTTCCCAAGGCGGGTTGAATCACAATGTCGGCCTCTTTCAGCTCATGGTGATTCAAACGCTTGCCCATGATGGCGAAGGTCTGCAACAGGATATCAAGTGAGCTGTTGGCGCTTTGCGCTTCCGGCTGCGAGGATATATTCACCGCGATCACCAGATCCGCCCCCATTTCACGGGCGTGACGCACCGGCACCGGGGCCACCAAGCCGCCGTCCACATACGATTTTTCGCCGATTTTCACAGGTTGAAACACTGAGGGTACGGAGGAGGATGCGCGCACCGCCATGCCGGTGTTGCCGCGCCGGAATAAGACCGGATCGCCGTTATGCAAATCGGTGGCGACGGCGCCAAACGGGATTTTCATCTTTTCCAGCGGTTGTTCTTTGACCGCCTTATTTATATAGGTTTGCAGCGCTTCGCCTTTGAGCACGCCGCTGGCCTTGGCAAACAGCGGCACGGTCCAGTCAGTGATGCCGGCCTCGTCCATTTCCAGCGCCATTTTTTGCAAGGCGAAGCCATTATTGCCGGCGGCGTACAGTGCGCCGACCACGCTGCCGGCGCTGGTGCCGACCACCACGTCCGGCACAATGCCCTGCTGTTCCAATACTTTGATAACGCCGATATGGGCAAAGCCGCGCGCTGCGCCACCGCCCAGGGCCAGGCCGATTTTGACTTTTTTGATTTGCTTTAGCGCCGCCGGCGTTTGCACAGGCGCCTGCACCGGGGCTTCAGTGGTCTTGCATGCGGAAAGGGAGAGCGCGATGCCGGCCAACAGACTCAAACTGATGCGCTTGCTGAAACGGCGGCGGGAAAGGCAGGAATCCATGCGAAACGCTTATCAAAACAGAAAGGCGGCAGTATATCCCAGATTATCTGCACTTACCAGCCGCCCGGATTTCACAAACTGTCCCGCATTACTCAGTTGCCCCATCCTGCCATAGTGCAGCCACATCAAAGCGGGCGGCAAATGTGGAGCCGCGCCCGGGTTCTGAGGTAATCTGCAATTGGCCATGATGGCGCAACAGTACGTGTTTGACGATGGCCAAGCCCAGGCCGGTGCCTTGCGAATCGCGTGAGCGTCCTTTATCAACCCGGTAAAAGCGCTCCGTCAAACGCGGGATATGTTTGTATTCGATGCCAATGCCGCTATCCTGCACCGCAAAGCAGGCCCCTGCCCCGTCGCGCGTCCAGCGCAATACAATCTGCCCGCCGTCCTGGGTGTAGCGCACCGCATTTGAGGCCAGATTGCCAAACGCGCTGTGCAATTCTTCCAGACTGCCGCACAAGTCCGGGGCCGCCGCATCGTACTCCAGGCTGATTTGATGCCGCCCTTGCGACAGAGCTTGCGCATCTTGCAAGAGTTGTTGACAGAGCGCGCTCATTTGCACGCGCTCAGAGCGCGGCGTATGTTCGACAGATTCCAGGCGCGACAAGGTGAGCATATCGGCCACCAGGTTTTGCATGCGGTTGGCCTGTTCTGTCATTAATTTCAGATGCGCCAGGCGCACGTTTTCATCCAGATCCGGTTGCGCCAGAGCGATTTCCAAAAAGCCCACAATCACCGTCAGCGGGGTGCGCAATTCATGGGAGGCGTTGGCGATAAAATCGCGCCGCACGCGTTCAATCCGGTCGAGTTCGGTAATGTCGTGCGTGACCAGAATCTGACGCCGGTTTTCAAACGGAATCACATGCACCACCAGGCGGCGTTCGCGCTGACTGAGCATTAAGGGTTGTTCGTAACGCCCCAGTACGATGTAATCAATGAAATCCGGATGACGCACCAGATTGGTGACGCGCATGCCGGCGTCACGTTCATATTGCAGCCCCAGATGTTGCTCCGCCGCCGGATTGCACCACTCCAGAAACAGCACATCGTCCATAATCGCCACGCCATCCGGCAGCAGATACATGGCCTGGCGGAAGCGCGCCAGCCATTCCGACAACTCGGCCTGATTGCGTTCGTCGTCGCGGCGCAGGCGGTATAAGCGGGCAAAAATGCCGGTCCATGCGCCCCAGCCATCCGGCAATTTGGCGGAGGCCGGTTCATCCAGCCAGGACGAGAGTTGGCGCAGGTAGTGCAGTTGCAGGGCAATCGCGCCCAGCGCCAGCAGCAAGGCGCAGACAAAAAAAGCGGTGCGGCCCCAAAAATAGCCGCACGCCAGCGCTGCCAGCAAAGCGCCTAAAGCGCGAATCGCCACCGGCGCCCAAAACACGACTCTAGGATTCATTGATGCCTTATTTCTCGGACAGCATATAGCCCATGCTGCGCACGGTTTTGATCAAATGCTCGCAATCTTTGAGCGCTTTGCGCAGGCGCAAAACATGCACATCCACGGTGCGCTCTTCAATCACCACATGGTCGCCCCAGACTTTATCGAGCAGCTGGCTGCGCGAGAATACGCGCTCCGGGTTGGCCATGAAGAATTTGAGCAGTTTGTATTCGGCGTGGCCGATATCGATTTTCTGCTCGTCCATCAAGACCTTACAGGCCACCGGGTCAAGCGTGACGCGGCCCACTTGCAACACATTTTGCGCATGCTCCGGGGCTTTGCGGCGCAGCAGCGCGCGCACCCGCGCCTGCAATTCACGCGGACTGAAGGGTTTGGTGACGTAATCATCCGCGCCGCCGTTCAAGCCTGCGATTTTATCTTCTTCCATGCTCTTGGCTGTGAGCATGATGACCGGAATATCATTAAATTGACGGTCAGCGCGGACTTTGGAGAGCAGGCGCAAACCGGATTGATCGGGCAGCATCCAATCCAGCAAAATCAATTGCGGTTTGCGGCGTTGCAAATATTCCCAGGCATCGTTTGCATTGTGCACTGCGCTGGTGTGCCAGCCGGCATCTTTCAAAGAAAAACTGATCAATTCGACAATCGCCGCCTCATCTTCGACGATCAGAATATTGGTTTTATCCACAGCCATGATGTCAGCCCACAGTTTGGTACAGGAATGTTAGCAGGAAGATGCCGCGCCGGCGCCGGCGCGGCAAAACGCATCAGGCAGACTGGCTGTCGGCTGTCTTGCCCAGGCGGGTTGCGGCGTAGTCGGTATGGCGCACATCTTTGCCCTCGACCACGTAAATCACATACTCAGCGATGTTTTTGGCATGGTCGCCGATGCGCTCTAAGGATTTGGCCACCCACATGGTGTCCAGCGCGGCGGAAATCGTGCGCGGATCTTCCATCATATACGTCACCATGCTGCGCATGATGCCGCGATACTCATGGTCGATTTCATCATCCATCGCAATCAGGCGCACTGCCGCTTGCGCATCGAGCCGGGCGAAAGCGTCCAGCGCGTCATGCAACATGGTCGCCGCATTCGCCGCCACCATACGCACAATCGCAAAATGATTAATCAGATTGCCATTATTGCGGGTGGTCAAATCTTTTGCGGTGCGTGCGATTTTGCTGGCTTCATCGCCGATGCGCTCTAAATCCTTGATCATCTTGATGGTCGCCATCACCGCGCGCAAGTCATTCGCCGCCGGCTGACGTTTGACGATCAAATTGCTGCACGCCTCATCAAGTTGCACTTCGAGCTGATTGACCTGGGCATCCGCCTTGATGGCGGCGTCGGCGCGCTCCAGATTGCCGCTGCGAAACGCGGTGGTGGCGTCGAGCAGCTGGGTTTCCACCATGCCGCCCATGAGCAGCACGCGCGAGCGTATCGATTCCAGATCCAGGTCGTATTGTTTGGAGGAGTGTTCTCCCATCATGATCTTGCTTCTCCTGTGAGGGCAGGCTTTAGCCAAAGCGCCCGGTAATATAGTCTTCAGTTTCTTTTTTTGCCGGATGCATGAAAATCTGATCCGTTTCACCAAACTCGATCAACTTGCCCAGATACATAAATGCAGTGTAGTCCGAGCAGCGCGCCGCCTGCTGCATATTGTGGGTGACGATGGCGATGGTGTATTCCTGCTTCAATTCATGAATCAGTTCTTCAATCTTGACCGTGGAAATCGGGTCCAGCGCCGAGGTCGGTTCGTCTAATAACAGCACTTCCGGCTTGACCGCCACCCCGCGCGCGATGCACAAACGCTGCTGCTGGCCGCCGGACAGCGATAAGCCGCTTTTATTGAGCTTATCTTTGACTTCGCCCCACAGCGCAGCTTTTTTCAGCGCCCATTCCACCCGCTCATCCATTTCACCCTTGGACAGGTTTTCATACAGGCGCACGCCGAAAGCGATGTTGTCATACACCGACATCGGGAACGGCGTCGGCTTTTGGAACACCATGCCGATCTTGGCGCGCAGCATATTCACGTCCTGACGGCTGTCGAGAATATTCGCGCCCTGATACAGAATGCTGCCTTCGGCTGTTTGCCCCGGATACAGGTCATACATACGGTTGAAGGTGCGCAGCAGGGTCGATTTGCCGCAGCCGGAGGGGCCGATGAAGGCCGTCACCTTGCGCTCAAAGATCTGCATATTGATATCGTGCAGACTTTGGGTTTTACCGTAGAAAAAGTTCAGTTTCGATACATCCAGCGTCACATTCTGCGCTGTGGTTTGGCTTGCGTGGGTCATTGCGAATCCAGGCTTAATGTTGGTTCTTTTGTGAAAACAGACTGCGCGAGAGGATGTTCAATCCCAACACGCTCAAGGTGATCAAGAGAGCGCCGCCCCAGGCCAATTGGCGCCAATTATCAAACGGGCTCATGGCGAACTGGAAAATCACATTCGGCAAGTTGGCCATTGGTTGGCTCATATCCCAGCTCATGAACTGGTTATTCAAGGCGGTGAATAAAAGCGGCGCGGTTTCGCCGGAAATGCGCGCCACCGCCAGCAAGACGCCAGTGACCACGCCAGCCTTCACGGCACGCAGGCGCACCATCAGGCTCACCTTCCAATGCGGCGCGCCCAAGGCATACGCGGCTTCCAGCAAAGCGGTCGGCACCAGGCGCAACATATTTTCCGTGGTGCGCACAATCACCGGCATCGCAATCAGAGAAATCGCCATACTGCCGGCCCAGCCGGCGAAGTTGCCGACTTTCACCACATACACGCCATACACAAACAGGCCGATCACGATCGACGGGGCCGAGAGCATGATATCGGTGACGAAACGGGTGAGTTTGCCAAACCAGCTGCGGTCGCCATACTCAGCCAGATAGATGCCGGCCAAAATCCCGATCGGGGTCGTGACCAGGGTGGCTAAACCGACCATCATCAAACTGCCGACAATCGCGTTTTTCAAACCGCCGCCCTCACTGCCCGGGGCCGGCGTGGTTTCGGTGAAAGTGGCCAGGGTGATCCCGGCGGCGCCTTTGATAAACAGGGTGGCTAAAATCCACAGCAAAAAGGTGAGGCCGAACACCATCGCCAACACCGAAAAGGCAATGCCGATCTTATGCCAGACCAGGCGGCGGCGGTACACCGGATTATCCGAACGTGCAGTCAGACTCATTTCACACCTTCATTTTTTGACATGCGCACCAGCATCAGCTTGGCGATGGAGAGCACAGCCAGGGTAATCAAGAACAGAATCAAACCCAGCGCGGTCAAGGCGGCCACATGTTCAGGCGATTGGGCTTCTGCAAATTCATTGGCCAGGGTGGATGCGATTGTATTCCCCGGCGCAAACAAGGAGGTGGCGAGTTTGTGCGCATTGCCGATCACAAACGTGACCGCCATGGTTTCACCCAGGGCGCGCCCGAGACCCAGCATGATGCCGCCCACCACGCCATTGCGGGTATAAGGCAGCACGACTTTATACACCACTTCCCAGCGCGTGCAGCCCAGACCGTAAGCCGATTCTTTCAAGACTGGCGGCACCACTTCAAACACATCGCGCATCACCGAGGCGATAAAGGGAATAATCATCACGGCCAGAATAATGCCGGCGGTCAGCATGCCGATGCCCATCATCGGGCCAGTGAACAATTGCCCGATCACAGGCACTTGTCCGAGGCTGTTTTTCAAAGCCGGCTGCACATATTCCGCAAACAGCGGGGCAAACACAAACATCCCCCACATACCATAAATAATCGAAGGCACAGCGGCCAACAACTCAACCGCAACGCCCAGTGAGCGGCGCAGCCAGCTGGGGCAGATTTCGGTTAAAAACAAGGCAATGCCGAAACTGGTGGGCACTGCGATCAGGAGCGCGATGGCGGAAGAAATCAGGGTGCCGACAATCGGAATCAAGGCGCCGTATTGCTCTTGCACCGGGTCCCATTCAGCCGACCAGATAAAGCCTATGCCGAACTTTTGAAAAGCCGGGGCCGCCCCCATCATCAGCGAAGCCAGAATGCCCAGCAACACCAGCAAAACGGAAAAGGCAAACAGGAGCGTGAATTTGTGGAAAACAAAATCCTGCCAACGCTGTTTGCGCACCACAGCCTGCATTTGCTGTGCGCTTAAAGTGCTGCGATTTGCATTCCTGTCAGGCGCGGCAGCCGGCGCCAGTGCTGCGGGAACTTGGGAAACGTTCATTGGGAATATCAGACGATGCTACATCAGACGAAAAAGGGAAGATCAGGCGCCAACCGCGCGCGCCTGATCATGCACAACTGCGGATTATTGCCAAACCGCTTTGCCGGCGGCGTCTTTGATATTCGCCTTCCAGCTGTCTTGCACCAGCTTCACCACATCAGCCGGCATGGACACATATTCAAGCTCAGTGGCTTGCTTGCCGCCATTTTTGAAAGCCCAGTCGAAGAATTTCAACACTTCACGGCCCTTGGCGCCATCGGCTTGCGCCTTGTGCATCAGGATGAAGGAAGCGCCGGTCATCGGCCAGGAAGATTTGCCCGGCTGGTCGGTCAAGACCACCGCCATGCCCGGGGTCTTGGCCCAGTCAGCGCCGGCGGCGGCGGCTTTGAAGGTTTCATCATCCGGCTGCACCCATTGGCCATCACGGTTCTTCATCTGGGTGAATTGCATTTTGTTTTTCTTGGCGTAAGCGTATTCCACATAGCCAATCGAACCACGGATGCGCTGCACGTTTGCGGCCACGCCTTCATTGCCCTTGCCGCCCACGCCCACCGGCCATTTGATGGCGGTGCCGGAACCGACTTTGGACTTGAAATCCGGGCTGACTTTGGACAGGTAATCGGAGAACAGGAAAGTCGTGCCGGAACCGTCAGCGCGGTGCACCACAGTGATATCGTCACCCGGCAGCTTGACGCCCGGATTCAAACCGGTGATTTCCGCCGCATTCCATTTGGTGATCTTGCCCAGATAGATATCCGCCACCACCTGACCGGTCAGCTTCAACTGACCGCCAGTGAGGCCTTCCAGATTCACCACCGGCACCACGCCGCCCATCACCGCCGGGAATTGCACCAGGCCATCCGCAGCCAGATCTTCCGCCTTCAAAGGCATGTCCGATGCGCCGAAATCCACGGTTTTGGCCTTGATCTGTTTAATGCCGCCGCCGGAACCGATGGACTGATAATTCAAGCCCACGCCGCTTGCGGCTTTATAGCTTTCCGCCCATTTGGCGTAAATCGGATACGGGAAAGTTGCGCCCGCACCGGTAATATCCGCTGCAGCGGCCCCTGAGGAGATGACCAGAGCGGCGCCTGCCACAAAACTGCTGAAATAATTGATGAGTCGCATAAAAATCCTTGTCTGAGGTAAGCAGCGCTGTCTTACACTGCGCTGCATATGCTGGCGACGGGGGCAATCTGCTTGCGCCTGCCGTCTGCTGCGCACTGTAAGCAGGGAATATGACAGCAATATGACAGCTTGAAATATTTCACCACGGCAAGCCTGGCGCATAGACAAACTGGCAAGAAAAGTGGCAAAAACGCAGCGCAAATACAAAATACGCCACGCTTTGCACAGCCCTGAACATCTATTGCCACACAGCAAGCCAACTTGCCGCAGACAATCATTTTCCGCAAAAGTCATATCGCAAAAGCATCATGTCATCCTGTAAATGACAGATTAATGACAAAAAACCGCCGTAAAACAGAATTATGACAAGCCGGCCACTTAGCGCTTGCGCAACAAATATGCGCCAAATCTTGCCGGATTGGCGCGTCATCTTCCTGTCATAAACTTGCTCTACCGTATCATTGCTGCAGGGGGTAGAATCAGAACGCCTGATCTTGCCGGCATGCCTTGCCAACGCTGCAGGTGCGTCCCGGGAAACTGGCCGGCAAACGCTGCCGGCCAGCCGTCGGCGCCTGCTCCTGCGCGGCAATCACAAAGAAAGATACGCCATATGAATCTCCCACTCGACAGTAATGATAAACGTGAATTTCTTGACCGTGAATTATCCCTGTTAGCCTTCAACCGGCGGGTGTTGGCGCAGGCGCAGGATGTCAACCTGCCCCTGCTCGAACGCCTGCGTTTTTTATGCATCGTCAGCAGCAATCTGGATGAATTCTTTGAAGTGCGCGTCGCCAGTTTGTTAGCGCGCGGCAATGGCAGCGGGCACCATATTTCAGAGCGCCCCGATTTTGAAGCCACCTTAGACCGCGTCAGCCTGGAATGTCATCAATTAGTCGCCGAGCAATATGCGGTGCTGAATGCAGAGCTGCTGCCGGAATTGGCCCGGCAAGGCATACGCCTGCTGCGCAATTCCGACCGCAATGATGCGCAAAGAGCCTGGGTGCGCAGCTACTTTGAACGCGAAGTGCGCCCGCTGCTGACCCCCATCGGCTTAGACCCCTCTCACCCCTTCCCGCAAGTGGTGAATAAGAGCTTGAATTTCATCGTCGCCCTGGGCGGCAAAGACGCCTTCGGACGCGGCACCGGGATTGCGATTGTGAAAGCGCCGCGCGTTTTACCGCGCATCATCCGCCTGCCGGATGAACTCTCGCCCAACGGCGCCTCCTTCTGCCTGCTGTCTTCCGTGATCCACGCCCACATCGCCGAGCTGTTCGCCGGGCGTGAAGTGATCGCCTATTCACAATTCCGCGTCACCCGCGACAGCGATATGTGGGTGGATGAGGAAGAAGTGAAAAACCTGCGCCAGGCCTTGAAAGGCGAGCTGCAAGGCCGCCAGTTTGGCGCGGCGGTGCGGCTGGAAGTGGCGATGAATTGCCCGCCGCAGCTATCCGACTTCCTGTTAGACCAGTTCCAGCTTGATCCCAGCCGCCTGTATGCGGTAAGCGGCCCTGTGAATCTGGCGCGGCTGTCGGAATTGGTGGATCAGGTGCGCCAACCGGCCCTGCGCTTTGCCCCCTTCACCCCCGGTCTGGCGAGCGCGCATGGGCAAGACCTGTTTGCCGCCATACGCCATCAAGACATCTTGCTGCACCACCCTTTCCAAAGTTTTTCCACCGTGGTCGATTTCATCAATGAAGCGGCAAACGACCCGGATGTGGTGGCGATCAAGCAAACCATTTACCGCACCGGCATGAATTCGCAATTAATGGAAGCCTTAATCCGCGCCGTGCATATGGGCAAGGAAGTGCTGGCGGTGGTTGAACTCAAGGCGCGCTTTGATGAAGAAGCGAATATCAACTGGGCCGACCGTCTGGAACATGCCGGCGCGCAAGTGGTGTATGGCGTGGTGGGCTTGAAAACCCATGCCAAGCTGGCCCTGGTGATCCGGCGCGAAGAACAGCAATTGCGCTATTACGCCCACCTTGGCACCGGCAACTACCACCCCACCACCACCCGCTTTTACACTGACTTCGGCATGCTTACCGCCAAGCGCGAACTGGGGCAGGAAGTCAATGAAGTCTTTATTCACCTGGCCAGCCTGACCAAGCCGAAAAAATTCAACCACCTCTGGTTAGCGCCATTCAATTTACAAAGCGAGATCATCAAAGCCATCCGCAATGAGGCGCGGCTGGCGCGCGCTGGCAAACCGGCCCACATCATCGCCAAAATGAATGCCCTGGTGGATGAATCTGTGATCCGCGCGCTGTACGGCGCCTCGCGCGATGGCGTGAAAATTGATTTGATCATCCGTGGCGCCTGCAGCCTGCGCCCCGGTGTGCGCGGCTTATCGGAAAACATCCGGGTGCGCTCGATTGTCGGGCGTTTCTTGGAGCACAGCCGCATCTACTATTTCCGCAACGATTTAAAACACGATATGTATCTGGCCAGCGCGGACTGGATGAGCCGCAATCTGTTCCGCCGCATCGAAGTGGCCTTCCCGGTGCTGGACAAAAATCTCAAACGGCGCGTCTTGAATGAAGGCTTGATGCCCTATCTGAAAGACAATTACAACGCCTGGGAACTCGACAGCGACGGGCGCTACCATCGCAAAAAGCCGCGCGGCAAGCGTGCCCCGTTTTCCGCCCACCATCATTTAATGAATATGCTGGGCCAATTAGGCTGAACAAGAGAGGAAGGAATGGAGTTGATTTTATGGCGCCATGCGCATGCCATCGATGGCGGCCCTGACTTAGCCGATCTGGAGCGCCCGCTCTCGCCCAAAGGGGTCAAGCAAGCCGCGCGCATGGCCCAATGGCTTGACGCCAGACTGCCGGAGAATTGCAAAATCTTAGTCAGCCCGGCCAAGCGCACCCTGCAAACCGTGGCGCCCTTGATGCGCAAATATAAAGTGCTGCCGGAACTGGGGCCTGAAGCCAACCCGCTGCACCTGCTGGAAGCCGCCAACTGGCCCAACAGCCGCGAATGCGTGTTGATCGTCGGCCACCAACCCACCCTGGGCCGCCTGATTGCGACCCTGGTGCAAGGGCAGGATCAAGAGTTTGAATTACGCAAAGGCTATATCTGCTGGATCAGCCAGCGCGAACGCGAAGGCAAGCTGCAAACCTGGATCAAAGCCTTGCTGGGCGCGGAGATGTGCGCCAAGTGAGCGCGCGATGGAAAACTGCATCAATTTATTGACCGGCTGCGGCTTGACAGCGTGAGGATCGGGGCCTGAATAGACAAGACGAAAGGTGACTATTCAGCCGAATTCCAGCCATCACGGCAGGCCGGGTTAAGCGTAGCGCTGACCCGGCTCCGACAACGGCGGATCAATAAAGGGATAGACAGACGGGCCGCAGACCTTCAAATACGGTGACTATTCAGTCGCCGCAATGCCAAACCTTGCAACCATACGCCTTGAGCCTGTCGAAGGGCATGGCTGATCATGGAAAACCGTGGTTCAACAAGCTCCACACAATGAAGCTGCACCCCGCTTGGCATACAAGACCGAATTGTTAGCGCAGCGGCTGAATAGGTACGGGAAAAGTCCCCGGAATAGATACCTTGGGGGCAGAATAGTCACTATTAAAGAATATAAAAACAGAAAAATTAATTGCTGAATACATGTTCAATATTTGAAATATTTTTTGCCGCAATTCATTTTTGAAATAGCCATGCAAAAAACGTAAATCAGCATATATTCTGCCATTTATTTTTCCATGCGGAAAATCACTTGATAAAAAAGTAATGGAATTGTGGCATGATTATCCCCTGAAATCCGCAATGATTGATATTTTCAAGCCGCTGTCAAGCCAATTTCCAAATTTTTTTTCATAAAACCTCCGCAAACGCCCAAGTTTGCGCAACAATACATCATCAACGCCCGAACTGTGCCGCTTTTTTTCCGATGACAGCCAGGAACAGTTGCAAACTGTACCCATCGATCAAAGCAGCACAGTAGCCGGCGCGCACCACAACCCGCGTGCGCCGGCTGGCGGCTTGCTTGCAGCGCTGAAACGCTTGCAGCCGGTAAATAAGAGGAAACCGGAGAAAACAGGGTGCGCTATTGTTTTCTGCTGTGTTGCCACAGGCGCGGGTTGCGCCAACGCACGATGACGAGGCGGATATGGTCATACGCAATAATGTGGTGGCTTTGCGTAATTTATTTGCGCAACATGCCAGGGTGGCCCTGGTGGCGGATGGCGTCACCGAAGTCGAGCAATATCAATTAGCGCAGTTATATGCGCAGACGTATCGACAGAATTACAGCCAGGTATTATGGCTGGACGCCAGCAGCCGTCCATTATTCCGCCTGTCCTGTCAGCAGCAATGCGTCAAACTCGGCTTGGCGGTGCAACATGATCCCGAACAGGAATTGCAACACTGGATCAATCAACATGCGCAGTTGCTGCTGATTGTGGAACATGTCAGCGATCCGCAACTGTTATCCGGTTTGCAAGACCGCGCCAATCATTTTCTGTTTTGCTCCAATCTGCCCAGCTGGCCCAGCCAAACGCTGGACGCCGGCCTGATGCGTCTGCATGAAAACCAGACCATCGCGCCGGATAATGACCGCCTCGCTTGCGCGCTGGCGCACAACAGCCAGGCATTGCAATTGGCGCAGGCTTGGCTGCAATCACGCCGGCAACAGGGTTTGTCGGAAAGCGAGGCGCGCAACGCCTGTCTGCAAGCGCTCAAAGGCGTGGCCAAACTCAATCCGCGCGCGCCGGCGCATGAAGGCAGCCGCATTCCGCGCGCCCTGCGGCATGCCTATTTACTGAATTTATCCGCGCTGTCTGCCGGCGCCCGTCATTTGCTGGGCATTTTCGCCTGGTTTGGCCCGCAAGCCCTGCCCTGGCAATTCTTTTTGCAAGGCGACCAGAGCGCCAGCTGGCAAGCCAGGGTGCAGGAATTGATCAATCTGCAGTTCTGTCAGGCCGGGGGGCTTGCCAATCCAGAAGGCGGGATCTGGCCGACGCTGGAGTTTTCGCCTTCCATCCAATATCTGCAGCGCGCCCTGGGCGACCCGAATGACGCTTTTTGCGCGCAACAAACCATTCAGGATGTGCTCTCCAGCGCCAAACTGCCAAAAGCGCTGCTGCCGCTGTTCGCCAGCCATCTCGAATACCTGCTGGCGCAGCAAAAACACAGCCCGGATCAGGCTGCGCTCTTATTGCAATTGCTGGAACAGCATTACCAGCATCAGTTGCATGAGAGCGAAGTCTTATTGCGCCGCATTCTGGCTTTGCGCACCGAAAACCGCAGCCCGGACGCCGAAGCGCTGGATTGCCAGAATCTGCTGGCGCAAAACCTGAAAACCCAGGGCCGGCTGGATGAGGCGCAGCAACTCCTCTTTTCCGCACTCTCGATGGCGCGTCAGCACTTAGGCGAAAGCGCGCCGCAAACCTCGATTTATCTGAATAATCTGGCGCGCCTGTTCGCCCTGCGCGGCCAGCATCTGGCGGCGATTGAGCTGGAACAGCAGGCGCTGTCAATTTTGCGCCGCGCCTTAGGCGACGCCCATCCGCAAGTGCTGGCGGTGATGCACAATCTGGCGCACTCATTAAGTCAGGTGCCGGCCACGCCGGAAGTGGAAGCGCTGTTGCAGGAATTGGTGCAAATCCATCTGCGTCTGTTTGGCGAATGCGACTGGCGCACGCAAGCCATGATGGATTTGCTGGCCGGCAATCTGTTTGCGCAAAACAAACTCAAACAAGCCGCTTCCTGGCTGGAAAAAGTGCATGCGGTGCGCAAATCGCTGTTCGGCGCGCGCCATGTCGAAACCACGATCGCCGCCTATGATTTGATGTGCATCTGGTGTGAACTGGAAAACGCAGGCGCGGCCAGCCAGGTTTTTCACGACAGTCTGGCCTGGCTCTTGACCACGCCATTAAACCGGGTATGCGAACAGCAAGCCCAAATCGCCCAATTACTGCAAGATTTTTTACCTTATGTGAATGGTGCGGCGCATGAAGCATTCACCATGCCAGCCTCCACCCTGTTACACTGATGCAGGCGGCGCTTGCCGCCTGTTGTCTGCCCTGCCCATCCCGGCCGCATCTACGGCCCAGTCTGCTTACCCCTATTGAAAAAATGAGCCAAATCACATTCCGCTTTGCCGGTGAATTCGATATATCCCCCTCATTCGACGCCTTGCAGGCAGGTTGCGGCATTGAAGTTCAAGCCAGCTCCAGCCATCGGCTGTCACAACACCGCAGCGCCAGCAATACCCAGGAAATCGCCCTCAGGCCGGATGATGCGGTATGCGTCCGCCTGCAAGACGGGGTGGAATGGTGGATGCGCGCCGAAGAAGCGGCGCAATTGATGCACACCGGCCAGCCGCAGGAGATGCAGGCCAAACAGGAGAGCCTGGTGTGCGAGCTGGATGTGACGCGCGCCGCGCCGCGCAAAAGCCGTGGCGAAGTGCAAATCAAGGCCTTGGACAGTCTGCGTTTTGATTTAAAAGAAAGCAGCGCGCGCAATCTGGCCGGCTGGGTCGAGTTGCGCAATCTGAGTCTGCGCAAAGCCGGTTTATTCCAATTGGATCTGGGCGCAAATGATCCGGTGTTGCAGGAAACGATTGCGCCGGCAGTCCAGGATGGCGGGCCGATTCTGCTGTTTATCCACGGCACCGCCTCCTCCACCGCCGGCAGTTTCGCCGGTTTATGGCAAGGCGATGTCGCCGCCCCTGCTGCGCATGTGCTGCACGCCCGCTACGGCGCGCGCTGCCTGGCCTGGGAATATCTGTCAATCACACGCGGGCCGATTGAAAACACGCTGGCGCTGGCCAAAGCCTTGCCGGACGGCGCGGAATTGCATGTGGTCAGCCACTCGCAAGGCGGGCTTTTGGGCGAACTGCTCTGTCTGGCGCAAGCGCAAGCGCTGCCGCCTGATGCCGCCAGCCTGTTTGCGCGCGACCGCAATATCGCCACCAACTGGGGTTGGCAGCCGTTGGACAGTGTGGCAAACGGCTATCAGCAACAATGGCGCGATTTGCAGGAATTATTCCAGGTTTTGCAGCAAAAACGCCTGCGCATTACGCGCTTTGTGCGCGTGGCCTGCCCTGCCCTGGGCACCACCCTGGCCTCGGGCCGGCTGGACCGCTGGCTGTCAGTGATTCGCAGCGTCGCCTTGCTCGGCATGCAAAATCTGTTTGCCGACAATTTGCTGGCGTTCTTGCTGGCCGTCATCAAAGAGCGCACCGATCCGCGCACCCTGCCGGGTACCGAAGCGATGATGCCAGGCTCGGCCCTGCAACGCCTGCTCAATCATCCGGCCATGCACAGCCAGTCCGATCTGGCGGTAATCGCCGGCGATATTGAAAATGCGAGCGGTTTTGCATGGCTGGCGATGATGTTAAGCGACCGCTTTTTTGCCAGCCGCCACGATCTGGTGGTCAATACCGGCTCAATGTACGGCGGCATGCGGCGCCCGGCCGGCACAGCGCGCGCGCTGTTTGACGCCGGGCGCGAAGTGAATCATTTCAACTATTTCAAAAACCCGCGCACGGTGCGCGGTTTATTAGCCGCATTGCAACGCGATGATGTGCTGTGGCAGCAATTCACGCCCATCATGGAAGAGCAACGCGAAGCCCCGGTGCGCGGCGTGGCCCCGGCCGCGCTTGATGGCAAACGCCCGGTCTTGCTTTTGATCCCGGGCTTGATGGCGAGCCACTTGCAATCGCGCAATAACCGGGTTTGGCTGGATATGGTGCAATTGGCCGGCGGCGGCATGGGCGATTTACGCATGGACGCGCCCGATGTCAAAGCCGGCGAAGCCTTGGCGACATACTATGGCGACTTTATCAACTTCATGCAAAACAGCCATGAAGTGCTGGTCTGGCCGTATGACTGGCGTCTGGCGCAAGCTGAAAATGCACGCTTGCTGCATGAATATCTCAAACCGCTGGCTCCGCAGCTCAAACAAAGCGGGCAAGCCCTGCGCATCTTCGCCCACTCGCTGGGCGGGATGGTGGTGCGCCAGTTATCCGCGCTCTACAGCCCTTTGTGGAATGAATTAAACGACCTGCCAGGCTTCCGCCTGATCATGCTGGGCACGCCCAACCTCGGCTCATACCAATCGGTGCGCATGATCGTCGGCCAGCACCAATTGCCGGGCTGGCTGGGTTTATTGGATCTGAGCCACGACACCGAAGAAATCCAGCGCATCATCAACCAATACGCCAGCAGCACCGATTTGCTGCCGATGCGCGACAACCAATACGACTTCACCGATCCGGCCACTTGGGAACAGCTGCGGCGCGAGAGCGGCGGCAACTGGCCGCTGCCTGAGCCGGAATGCCTGGCGCGCGCACGCAAAACCCGCGAAGCCTTGGCGCGTGCGCGGCTGAACCCGGCCAACACCATCTATCTGGCCGGGCAGGACAGCCACACCCCTTACGCCATGGCGCTGGAAAAAAGCGACAGCCTGTTTGGCGGCAATACGCAGGAAATCGTGTTTTACTCGACCGCGCGCGGCGATGGCACAGTGCCTTGGGATTTAGGCATGCTGCCCGGCATTCCGGCCTACTATGTGCCGGATGTGGGACACGACCAGCTCTTGAATTGCGCACAATTCTTCCCTGCTTATCTGGAATTGGCGCGTGAAGGCAAAACCCGCGTGCTATTGAGTGAAGAGCCGCAAACCCGCAGCGCAGAGCACACCGGGCCGCGCGAAAAGATTGCGCCGGATCACATGCACTATCAAGCCACCTTAGACAATTTCGGCGGCAGCTCAGGCCGCGTGAAGCGGCGCCAAGCCGCCAACCTCAAAACGCAAAAAATCAGCGTCAACGTGCGCCACGGCGATCTGGCCTACGCCTTGTATCCGGTAGTGGTCGGGCACTATCAGGGCGACACCATTGTCAGCGCGGAAAGCAGTCTGGATCAGAAATTGGACGGCGCATTGCGCGAGCGCCTGCGCATGGGCGTGTACCCGGGGCGCTGCAACACCTGGCATGCGTTTATCGCACCGGCGCCGCAGATGCGGCCCGGCGGCGCGCTGGTGGTGGGGCTGGGCAAGGTCGGCGAATTGAGCGTGGGCACGCTGGAAGCCGGCTTGTCTTCCGCGCTGGTCGATTTCGCCTTGCAAGCGGCGAATTTGCAAGCGCGCCAGCTCTTGCCCAAAGAAGAGCAATTATTTGAAGTCCAGCAAGGCGTGACCCAAACCGCGCTTTCCTTCCTGCTGATCGGCACCGGCGCGGGCGGCATTTCGGTGCAGGATTCGGTCAGCGTGATCTTGCGCAGCGTGAAAAAAGCCAACCAGCGCTTAGCCGCCGGCAGACCGCAAAAAAGCCGCATCGCCAAAATTGAAATCGTCGAACTGTTCCACGATGTCGCCTTAAGCGCGGCGGACGCCTTGCACAGCGTCATGCTGGACCCGGAATTGCGCGCTGAATTTCAATGGAATGAAGCGCAGGTGATCGATAGCGGCAGCGGCTATTACCGGGCGCGTTATGAAGAGGCGCAAAGCTGGTGGCAGCGCACGGAAATCAGCTTTGACGCCAAGCGCCAGGAATTGCGCTATGTGGCCCTGACCAAACGCGCGCGCGCTGAACAATCCTTAATCGCCGGACAGATGCAATTGGCGCGCCAATTTGTGCGCGAAGCGACACATGGCAGCGCACGCAATCAGGAAATTTCGCGCACCCTGTTTGAAATGCTGATCCCCAACCGGCTCAAAGAATTCGCGCCTGACCGCCAGGATCTGGTGCTGGTGCTGGATGAGGAAAGCGCCTGGTTCCCCTGGGAAATGATGGAAGACCGCTGGAACGGCGCTGAGGCCGAACCGCCGGCAGTGGCCGCCGGCCTGATCCGGCAATTGAAAACGGTGGATTTCCGCAGTCAGGTGTCCGACGGCGCAAGCCGGCGCGCGCTGGTGGTGGGCAATCCGGCGAATTGCCGTTTAAATGGCAAAGCGCTGACCGACCTGCCCGGCGCGCGCAATGAAGCGCAGCGCGTCGCCTCCCTCTTCAATAAGCGGCGCGGGATTGATGTCGAACATAAAATCGACTGCAATGCGCAAGACATCATGATTGCGCTGCACGCCGACGCCTACCGCATTTTGCATCTGGCCGGACACGGGGTGCATGAATTCGCCATCAGCCACAGCGCGCAAGGCGATTGCGAAAGCTGTCTGCAACCGCTGCCGGCGCAAAACAGCACACTCTCCGGCATGGTGATCGGCGATGGAATTTTGCTTACCGCCGCAGATATTGAGCAAATGCGCCATGTGCCGGATCTGGTGTTTATCAACTGCTGCCATCTGGGACAAACCACAGGCCGCAAGCTGGAACACAATGGACTGGCGGCGAATCTGGCGGCGCAGTTCATCCGCATGGGGGTGCGCGCCGTGGTGGCCGCCGGCTGGGAAGTGGATGACAGCGCGGCTTGCGCCTTCGCCGAGCGTTTTTATGACGCCATGCTCGACGGCGAGCCGTTCGGCCAGGCGGTGAAACTGGCGCGCAAGCATATTCACACCAATTTCCCGCAAGTCAACACCTGGGGCGCGTATCAGTGTTATGGCGATCCGGATTTCCGTTTGCGCGCCGATGACAATTTAAGCCGTCGCCAGCATGTCCCGGATTTTCTTTCGCCGCAGGAAATGAAGCTGGAATTGGATAATCTGGGCCAGCGCGCCCGCTTCGGCCATGCGCAAGCGCGCCATGTCGATGCCGTGCTCAAGCGCATCCCGCCGGGACTGGAAGAAAACTGGCTCAAACGCGCCGATATCGCCACCGCGCTTGGCCTGGCCTGGGGCGAATTGCAGAACTTCGCGAAAGCGCTGGACATGCTGGAACAAGCCCTGGCGGCGGACAGCGCCACCTTGCCGGTGAGCGCGCTGGAGCAGCGCGCCAATTTCAAGGCGCGCCTGGCGTTGCAGCAATTTAATCAAGCCTGCGCCAACAATGCGGACAATCTGGAAGATGTGCGCCTGCAGAGCCTGGAAAAACTGGCGACAGCGGAAGCGGAATTGACGCGTTTGCTCGATTTCGGCCCGACCATGGAGCGCTATGTGATGCTGGCCTCAACCGCCAAGCGGCGCGCCCTGGTGTGCGCGGCGGCGAGTGAACGCGAAGCCTTGCTGCAAACCATGCGCAGCTATTACGCCAAAGCCCAAGTCGAGGGACAAGCGCGCAAGCTGTCCTCACAACATCCAACGCTGTGCCTGTTGATGCTGGATGTTTTAATGGCGCCGGAACTGCCTTTGCCACAAAGCGAAGTGCGGCGCATCGCCGCCAGTTGCGATGAAATTTACAACCGGGAAAAAGAAAGCAACCGCAGCGCGCCGGACTTCTGGGCCGCCAGCGCACTGCCGCAAAGCTTGTTGATCAAATCGCTGGCGAACGGACAATTGCCAAAACACTGCGAGCAAATCATCAAAGCCTTGCAACTGGCGCGCCAGCCGGGGGCCAGCCGGCGCGAGATGGCCTCCTTGCAAGACAATCTGCAATTTCTCAAAGAAATCTGGGATTGGCGCAACGACCAATTGCAACGCAATGATGAAGCCTTGCGCGCCGAGCAAAACGCGCTGGAAAAAATCTGTGAGTGTGTCGCCGCGATGCTCGACGCCTGATCAGATGCGCGACTGCAGCGCGACCGGTATGGCCGGCGCGCGCGCAGACTGGGATTGGCGCGGCGGGCAGTGTTGCAAAAACTGCGTCACCGTCGCCTCCCAGCCGAATTGCAGGGCATGGGCGCGCACTTGCGCGCGCGGCAAATCCAGTGCAGACAGGGCGGCTTGCCTTAAATCCATATCCAGCATGCCGGACACGCCCTGCTGCACCACATCCAGCGGCCCTGCGACCGGAAAGGCGGCCACCGGCACGCCGCACGCCATCGCTTCCAACATCACCAGGCCCAGCGTGTCGGTTTGACTGGGAAACACAAACACATCAGCGCAATTAAGCCAGGCCGGCAATTCATGATGTGCGCGCATACCGACAAAGCGCACTTGCGGAAAACGCTGTTCCAATTGCGCGCGCGCCGGGCCATCGCCGACCACCCATTTGCGGCCCGGCAGATCGAGCGACAAAAAAGCCGGCAGATTTTTTTCCGCCGCCACCCGCCCGACATACATAAAGACCGGATCATGTCCCTTGCCACAGCCGCTGTCCTGCACGATATGGCAGCAGGCGCGGCGTCCGACTTCATCCGGGCTGAATAAAGCGGTATCCACGCCGCGTCCCCACAAACAGAGATTGGCGAAGCCGCGCGCCTGCAAAACCTGGCGCATCCTTTCGCTGCTGACCAAGACCGCTTGCGCCGGGCCGTGAAACCAGCGCAGCCAGCGGTAAGTCAGGGCCAGCGGCACGCGCGCGCGCTGCCATAAATATTCCGGAAAACGGGTATGGTATGCGGTGCTGAACTGCAGCCGGTTTTGCAAACAATAGCGGCGCGCCGCCAAACCCAGCGGGCCTTCGGTGGCGATATGGATCAGATCCGGGGCGAACGTCTGCAAGCTCTGCTCCACGCGCGCGCTGGCATGCAAGGCTAAGGGCACGTCGGAAAAACCCGGCCAGCAAATGCTTTTCATGCCCTGCGGGCCGATGACTTCCACCTCATGCCCGCGCTGTTGCAAGCCTTTGCAGGTGGCTTGCAATGTCATCACCACGCCGTTTACCGCCGGCGCCCAGGTGTCTGTCACCAGCGCAATGCGCATTTTGTGCTGCGGCAAAGCCATCGCGGCCTCCCTTACAGTGCGCCGAAATGGCGGGCGTAACGCGCATCCAGATTGCGCAGCGGCAAAAGCATGAGTAAATCGGCGCAATCAAAATCAGGGTCCCAGGCCGGTTCGCCGCAGACCCAGGTTTGCGCCCGCAGATAGCCTTTAAGCAGGGGCGGCACATGCACTTTATGCTGCGCATTCGGGTGCAAATGTTCGTGCGGAAACGGCAGATGCGGTTTGACGCGGTATTCCGGCGGGGCCATATTCTGCGCTTGCAAGCTGCGGTACACCGCCGCCGCGTTCATACCGCCATCGGCCAGACTGATGCTGGCGCAGCCGACCAGAAATTCCGCCTGTTGCCGCCGCATATATTCCGACATACCCTGCCACAGCAGCATCAAAACCGAACCGCCGCGATAATCCGGATGGATGCAGGCGCGCCCGGCTTCCACCATGCGCGGTTTTAAATGGGACAGGCGGCTGATATCGAATTCATTTTCAGAATACATGCGGCCGAATTGACGCGCGCGCGCCGGCGACAGCAAACGATAGGCGCCGACCACTTCCAGCGTTTGATTGTCGCGCACCAGCAAATGATCGCACCAGGGGTCAAACTCATCAGCATCCAGGCCTTCCGGATTTTGCAAATTCACCAGCCCCATTTCCTGCACAAAACTGCGGTAACGCAGGCTTTGCGCTTCGCGCACTTCACCTGCATCCTGCGCCAAGGAAAGTGACAGACGAGGCGTGTTTTTATTTTCCTGTTTACTGCTCAAACCCCGGGTATCGAAGACTTGCATGCTGTATCCTCCAGCCATTGGTTGACAATGGCTGTGAGCGTAAGTCGGCAATGCTGCAAGCACATGACAGACTGATGAAGGAAGCATGACATTGCAGCACGCAGGATAGGCCCCGGTTGTGAATCAAACCGCGTCAAGCGCCGGCTTATCGCATCGCTTCAAGCCGCCGCCTTGCTGCGCGGCCCCAGCATGCGCTTGATCTGCGGCACACAAGAGCCGCATGCCGTGCCGCATTGCAATTGCGCTTGCGCATGCGCCAGACAGGCGGCCTGATCCATATCCGGCGGACAGGCCGAAAACAGCGTTTCCAATTGCGCTTGACTGACTTGCATGCACTGGCACACCATGGGCGCGGCAGGCGCTGGCTGCCCGCCAGGGGCTTGCGGCCCCAGCAGACGCCAGGCCGGCATCGGCGCGTCTTGCCGGCCGCGCAAAATCGGCCACAGCCAGTCAGCCGCCGCACAATCGCCCAGCAAGGCTGCCGCCTGCAGGCGCGGCCCAGCCAACTTCACCAGCCGCGCCTGACCGCGCGCCGGATCGGCGTAGCGCAAGATATCGCCCTCCAGCAAACCAAACAGCGCCAGCAAATCCTGCACACTGCCCCAGGCCGGGGCGCTGGCGGCGCCCGCCCACAGACGCACGCCGGCGCCGCAACCTGTGGCGTGCGCCTCAGCAGCGCTGCCAGCACTGCCAGCACTGCCAAACAGTGAACAAGCGGCGTAATCAAAGCGCGCCAGCCAGGGGCGCACAGCCGCCAGCAGCGCGGGCGCATCCGCATCCCAGGCAAAAATCTGCATACGCCAGGGCAAATCCACCGTTTCCAATTGCACCGCCGCATGTTTTAAGGCCGGCTGGCGCGACACCGGATCATGCGCCGCCAGACTCAAGGTATTCACGCCATACACTGGCGCGCCATTGCGCTGGCGTCCGCCCAGATATTCCGCGCCCCAATGCATGGGCAAAAACAGCTGGCCGCTGCGCACCTCATCGCTGGCTTGCAAGGGCAAGATCAGATTGCCGCGCCGGCTCGCCACGCGCACCAATTGCCCATCCTGCCAGCCGCGCCGCGCCATATCCGCGCGCGCCATCTGCAAACACGCCTGTTCGACATGACCAAACATGGCCGGCAACAAACCGCTGCGGCTCATGCCATGCCATTGATCGCGCAGGCGCCCGGTGTTCAAGAGAAAAGGATAATGCGCGTCGCAGCGCTCCGGCAGCGCCGCTTGAGTGAGTGCAATAAAGCGCGCGCGCCCGTCAGCATGGGCAAAGCGGCCATCTTGATACAAGCGCGCTTGCGCCTGTCCCGGCGCCGGGCAAGGCCATTGCTGCGGGGCCTGCTCCAGGCTGGCGTAAGTCAAACCGCTGATGTCCAGATCGCGCCCGGCGCACAGCGCTTGATGTTCGCGCCAGATCGCCTCCCCGGAATCAAACGCAAACAGCGGCGGCAAAGCAGGTTTCAACAATTGCTGCAGGCGGCGTCCGACTTCACACACAATCCGCCAATCCGCCAGCGCCTGTCCCGGGGCCGGGATGGCCGCATGCACGCGGCTGATGCGGCGTTCAGAATTGGTCAAGGTGCCCTCTTTTTCGCCCCAGGCGGCAGCCGGCAAGACCAGATCGGCATATTCCAGCGTGGCGACATCGGCCATGGCTTCTTGCACCACCACAAACGGCGTTGTTTGCAATGCCTGGCGCAAGCGGTTTTGATCGGGGATGGAATGGGCCGGATTGGTGCAGGCGATCCACAGCATCTTGAGCTGGCCGGCGGCGGCGGCGTCAAACATTTGCAGCGCCGTCAAGCCTGGCTGGCGCGGCAGATCCTGCGCCGCCAGCCCCCAGTGTGCGGCGATTTGCGCCATCTCTTCATGATTGCCCAGATTGCGGTGACCGCTGGCCAGATTCGCCATCGCGCCCACTTCGCGCCCGCCCATCGCATTCGGCTGCCCGGTGAGTGAAAACGGGCCGGCTCCCGGCTTGCCTATCTGTCCCAGCGCCAGGTGCAAATTGATAATCGCGCTGTTATTCGCCACCCCCTGCACCGATTGATTCACGCCCTGGCAATACAGGGACAGCACACGTTTATCCTGCAAAGCGGCCTGGCCGATCCAGCGCGCGGCTTGCAACAAATCATCCTGCGCAATACCGCAGCGCTGCGCCACCAGCGCCGGAGTGCAGTCGCGCAGCTGTTCACGCAAGGCGGCAAAGCCGCTGGTGTGCTGTGCAATAAAGGCTTGATCCAGCCAGCCCTCCCAGCAACACAGATGCAAAATGCCGTTTAACAGGGTGATATCGCTGCCGGGCAAGAGCGCCAGATGCAAATCGGCCTCGGCTGCGGTATCGCTGCGGCGCGGATCGATCACAATCACCTTCATCTCAGGACGCGCGGCGCGCGCCGCTTCCAGGCGGCGATACAAAACCGGGTGCGCCCAGGCCGGATTGGCCCCGATGATGACGACCACATCAGCCAACTCAAGATCGGCGTAGCTGCAGGGCGGCGCATCCGCGCCCAGGCTTTGCTTATAGCCGGCCACGGCAGAGGACATGCACAGGCGCGAGTTGGAATCGATATTGTTTGTCCCCAATAAGGCTTTCGCCAGTTTATTGAAGACATAATAATCTTCCGTCAGCAATTGCCCGGAGACATACAGGCCAAACGCATCCGCGCCATGCACGCGCCAAATCTGCGCCATGCGCTCTGTCATGATCTGATACGCCTGCTCCCATGAAATCTCTTGCAAGGGCGCGCCGCGTGCGGGACGCAACAGCGGCGTGTGCAAGCGGCGCGCGCCCTGCGCCGCCTGACTGACAGCGGCCAGGCTGGCGCCTTTGCCGCACAGCCGGCCAAAATTGGCCGGGTGCGCAGGGTCGCCGCGCACCTCCAGAATGCGGCGGCCATCGCTTTTCAGCAGCACGCCGCAACCTGTGCCGCAATACGGGCAGGCGCTTTTGATTTCTTTGATCTGGCCGGCTGCTTCCATACGCCACTCCCCTGCTTGATTCACATACTGTAAATACGCAGCGGCATGCTGCGCGCGGCCCCGTGTTGCGGGCATGCCATCTTGTGCGCCGCACTGGCCGCCGCGCGCCAGCTGTGCGCATCCACATAGACCTGGCCGGCCATCAATTTCAGCGCCACCACCGGCGTGCAGCCGACATCCGGCGCATGCGCCTGGCCGCTTTTCAGATCAATCTGCCAATTATGCAAGGGACAGGAAACCGAATCAGCGAAAACCATGCCTTGCGACAAGGGGCCGCCCTGGTGCGGACAACGGTCAAGCAGGGCATACACCTGATCGTCAGCCGTGCGAAACAGCGCCAAGGGCGGTAAGTCTGCATATTCGACCACGCGCGCGCCCTGCAGCGGGATGTGTTCCAGGCTGCCCACTTCAAGCCAGTTTTGCATATTCCACCTCCGTCCCTTGCAAGGAATTAAATTGCCGTAAATCGACCCCGGCCTGCTCCGGTTGCAACCAGGGATCGGCCGCCCCTTCCAACGCATACAGCAGGCGCGCGTACAAGGCGGCGCGATTGGCCGCGTCCTGCACCACTTGCTGCTTGATGAATTCCAGCCCGACGCGCGCCAGATAATGCACGGTGCGCTCCAGATACCAGCCCTGCTCGCGATAAAGTTGCAAGAAAGCGCCGCTGTATTCCATCACTTCCTGCGCGCTTTTGACCTTGACCAGCAGTTGCGCGACTTCGGTTTTGATGCCGCCATTGCCGCCGATATAAATTTCCCAGCCCGAATCCACCCCCACCACCCCGACATCTTTAATGCCGGCCTCGGCGCAATTGCGCGGACAGCCGGAAACCGCCAGCTTGACCTTGTGCGGGGCCGACATCAAATTCAGGGTGTGTTCGAGTTGCTGCCCCATGGCGGTGGAATCTTGCGTGCCAAAGCGGCACCATTCGCTGCCGACACAGGTTTTGACGGTGCGCAAGCCCTTGGCGTAGGCCGCGCCGGAAGGCATATCCAGCGCCTGCCAGACTGCCGGCAAATCCGCCTTGCGCACGCCAAGCAAATCAATGCGCTGCCCGCCTGTCACTTTCACCGCCGGGATCTGGAATTGGTCAACCACATCGGCGATTTTGCGCAGCTGCGCGCTGGACGTCATGCCGCCCCACATACGCGGCACCACCGAATAGCGCCCGTCTTTTTGGATATTTGCATGCGCGCGCTCATTGATGGCGCGCGATTGCGGATCATCTTTGGCCTCATGCGGCCAGCTCGAAATCAGGTAATAGTTCAAAGCCGGGCGACAGGTGGCGCAGCCGCTGGGCGTGCTCCAGCCCAGCGTTTGCATGACTTGTGACAGACTCAATAACTTCTGCTGGACAATCGCCTCACGCACCTCGCCATGGCCCAGACTGGTGCAGCCGCACAGACTCTTGCGTTTCGGCGCCGCAGCTGACTGCCCCAGCGTGGCGCACAGAATATTTTGCACCAGCCCGCTGCACGAACCGCAGGAAGCGGATGCCTTGCTGTGCTTGCGCACTTCTTCCAGGCTGTGCAAGCCGCGCTGCTTGATCACCTCCACAATCTGGCCTTTGCACACGCCATTGCAGCCGCACACCTCGGCTTGATCGGGCATCGCGGCGGCAGCGGCAATCGGATCAGCCTGGCCGCCTTGGGCCTGGCCGGCCTGCTCGCCAAACATCAGATAGGGACGCACATCGGCGATTGGCGCCTGTTCTTTCATCAAGCGCAAATACCAGGCCGCATCGGCAGTATCGCCATACAGACAGGCCCCCACCAGGCGCTCATCGCGCAACACCAGACGCTTATACACGCCGGCTGCGGCGTCGCGCAAAATAATTTCCTCGCTGCCTTCGCCGCCCATGAAGTCGCCAGCGGAAAACAAATCCACGCCTGTCACTTTCAAGCGGGTTGAAAGCTGCACGGCGGCAAAAGCGCCATCCTGATCCGCCAGATGGCGCGCACACACCTTGGCCATATCGTACAGCGGGGCGACTAAGCCATATGCTGTGCCGCGATGATTGGCGCACTCGCCCACCGCATAAATATCCGGGTCGCTGGTCTGCAAAACATCATTCACCACCACCCCGCGCGCGCATTCCAGCCCGGCGCTTTTGGCCAAGGCTTCGTCAGGACGGATGCCAACCGCCATCACCACCAATTGCGCCGCCACTTCTTCGCCATCGGCAAAGCGCAGCGCACGCACACGCCCATCTTCATCGCCGAGCAAGGCGGCGGATTGGCGTTTGAGCAAAAAGCGGATGCCGCGCTGCTCCAGTTCCGCTTGCAACAGGCGCGCGGCGTCGGCGTCGAGCTGGCGCTCCATTAACCAATCCGGCAAATGCACCACGCTGACCTCCATGCCGCGATTACGCAAACCGTTGGCCGCTTCCAAGCCCAGCAAACCGCCGCCAATCACCACCGCCTGCTTGTATTGCGCGGCGGCGGCAATCATGCGCTCAGTGTCAGCGATATCGCGATACGCCTGCACCCCTGACAAATCGGCGCCCGGCAGCGGCAGCATGAACGCTTGTGAGCCAGTCGCCAAAATCAATTTGTCATACGGGGTGACACGTCCCTGTTCGTCAATCACATGCTTGGCGTGGCGTGCAATCTGCTGCACTTTGCAGCCGGTGTGCAGGGTCAAACCATGCTGCTTGTACCAGTCCCAATCGTTGATGATGATTTCATCGAGGGATTTTTCACCGGCTAACACCGGCGAGAGTTGAATCCGGTTGTAATTCGGGTGCGGCTCGGCGCCAAACACTGTGATCTCATAGCGATCCGGCGCCAGCGCCAATAATTCTTCCAGGGTGCGCACCCCGGCCATGCCATTCCCCACCAATACCAGTTTTTGCTTTTGCATACCAGCCTCCACACTGAGTGACGCCAAGCCTGCTTGCAAAAACCGGGCCAGACCGGATTTCAGCCGCTAACAGATTGATTTTCTTTACATTTTTATGCAGCAACAAAACCCGCCGGCAGCCGCGCGCACTGCAAACGGGCGCCCCATAACCAGACCAGTGCGTCCCGGCTTGTTTTTAGTGCAACGCACCATAAACAGGCAAAACAAGCCCGCCAGCCTGCGTTTTCCCAAGGAATGCCGCCAGATGCCGTTCACTGTGCAGCGCAACAAAAATCTATCCAGACCGGGACATGGCACAGCAATTGCATAACTGAGCGCAGTTTTGACCCACTGGAGAACGATATGAGCAGTCCTGCATCGACAAGTTTTTGGCGCGCCGGGCATCTGCCGACGCTGTTTGCCGCATTCTTTTACTTCGATTTGAGCTTCATGGTTTGGGTATTGCTGGGGCCTTTAGCGGTCTTGATCGCCAAAGATCTGGCGCTCGATCCGGCGCAAAAAGGGTTGATGGTGGCCACCCCGCTGCTGGCCGGCGCATTATTGCGTCTGGTGATGGGCTTGCTGGTGGATCGTCTGCAACCGAAAAAAGCCGGCATCATCGGCCAGCTGATTGTGATCGCCGCCATGTTCTGGGCCTGGCAATCGGATATGCGCTCGTTTCACAATCTCTTGATTCTGGGCGGTTTGCTGGGCGTGGCCGGGGCCTCGTTTGCGGTGGCTCTGCCGATGGCCTCGCGCTGGTATCCGCCGCAACACCAGGGTAAGGCTCTGGGCATTGCCGGGGCCGGCAATTCCGGCACCGTGTTCGCCGCCCTGTTCGCGCCGGCGCTGGGGCTGGCCTGGGGTTGGCAAAATGTGTTCGGCTGGTGCTTAATCCCCTTGGGCTTAGCGCTGCTGGTGTTTATCTTCATGGCCAAGGATGCGCCGGACGCGCCGCCGCCCAAACCGCTGTCCGCCTATTTGAGCGTTTTGCGCGAAAACGACGCCTGGTGGTTTATGTTTTTCTACAGCGTCACCTTTGGCGGCTTTTCCGGGCTGGCCAGTTCGCTGACGATTTATTTCAATGGCCAATATGGCTTAGCCCCGGTGACAGCAGGCTATTTCACCGCCGCCTGCGTCTTCGCCGGCTCCCTGGTGCGCCCGCTGGGCGGCTGGCTGGCCGACCGTCATGGCGGCATCCGCACCCTGGGTGTGATGTATATGATTGCCGCCTGCGCCCTGTTTTTGGTCAGCTTCGGTTTGCCGCAAGCCAGCCAAGCCCTGTTATGCTTTGTGCTGGCGATGTTAGCGCTGGGCGCGGGCAATGGCGCGGTGTTCCAATTGGCGCCGCAGCGCTTCCGTCAGGAGATCGGGATCATTACCGGCCTGGTCGGCATGGCGGGCGGGATCGGCGGCTTTTATCTGGCCTCCAGCCTGGGCTGGTCGCGCCAATTAAGCGGCAGCTATCAAGTCGGCTTCATCATTTTCGCCCTGCTGGCCGTGTTCGCCCTGTTTGGTTTGTCCCTGGTGAAACAGCGCTGGCGCACCACCTGGGGCAGCAGCGCGGTGACGAACGCCAGAATTTAAAGGAGCAGGCATGCAATTACAACTGGCGGCAGGCTTTTCCACGGAATGCGGGCCACGCAAGGCCAACGAAGATTTCGTTGGCATGGTGACGCCGCTGCCGCCGGTCTGCGCCAGCAAGGGGGTGTTGGCGGCCCTGGCCGATGGCGTCGGCGGCCACGCCGGCGGCCGTCAGGCGGCGGAGTACACGGTGCGCGGTCTGCTCACTGATTACTACGCCACCTCCGACACCTGGAGCGTGCAACACGCTTTGGACAAAGTGATTCAAGCGCTCAATCAATGGCTGCAGCATCAGGGCAGCCAGAATGCGGAATTGAGCGGTATGGCCTGCACCCTGAGCTGCCTGTGTCTGCGCGCACGCAGCTATCATTTTGCGCATGTCGGCGACAGCCGGATTTATCTCTTGCGCGGCGAAACTCTAAGCTGTTTAACCCAAGACCATGTGTGGGAACAGCCGCATATGCGGCATGTGCTGTCACGCGCCATCGGCCTTGACCGGCGCATTTTGATCGACCACGGCCATGGCGATTTGCAGCAGGGCGACACCTTCATCCTGGTCAGCGATGGCGTGTGGGGCGCGCTGCCGCCCTATGTCTGGCTGGACTTGCCGCAACTGCAGGGCATCAGCGGCGATGCGCAAGCGCAGGCGGCGGCGCAAGCCTTGACCGCCGCCGCCCTGGCCGCCGGCGGGCGCGATAACGCCAGCGCGATTGTGCTGTGCGTGCAAAGCCTGGGCGCGCCGGACTTGCAGGAAAGCGTCAGCCGCCTGCAATGGCTGCCGCCGCCGCCCGTGCTGCAAATTGGCGAGACAATTGACGGCATGCAAGTGCTGGCCTGTTTGCAACACAGCGCGCACAGCCTGGTGTATCAGGTGCAGGATGGGGCCGGACGGCTGCTGGTCTTAAAAACCCTGCCAGAAGCCGCCGCCAACGCCGCCGCGCGCCAGGCGCTGGCGCAAGAAGAATGGCTGGCGCGGCGCGTGGTGGCGCGCTTCTTCCCGCAAGTGATCGACGCCCCGGAGCGCCATTGGCTGTACTGGCTGTGCACCTGGCATGCCGGGCGCAGCCTGCAGCAATGGCAGGATGAGGGGCGGCACTGGACGATTCCTGAAATGTTGCGGCTGGCGATCTTAGGCACGCGCGCGCTCGGCGCCTTGCACCGGCGCGGGATTACCCATTGCGATATCAAGCCGGACAATTTGCATCTGGGCGAGGATGGCGAATTGCGCATTCTGGATTTGGGCATTGCGCTGTGTGAAGCGATGCCCGCCGGGGCGGCGCCGCAAGAACGTCCGGCCGGCACGCCCAGCTATCTGGCCCCGGAAATGTTCGCCGGCGCCACCCATGGCCGGCAAAGCGATCTCTATGCCTTTGGCGTGACCCTGTATTACTTGCTGACGCGGCATTACCCGTATGGCGAAGTCGAAGCCTTCCAGCGCCCGCAATTCGGCGCGCCGACTGCGCCGGCGCGCTACCGGCCCGAGATTCCCGTTTGGCTGGAGCATGTGATCTTAAAAGCCGTGGCGGCAGACCCGGCGGCGCGCTTTGAGACGGCGGAAGAATTGCTGTTGGCGCTCGAAGGCGGCGCCGCCCACCCCCTGCCCGCCCCGCGCGCCCTGCCCTTGCTCAAACGCGCCCCGCTGGCGTTTTGGCAAGCGCTGGCCTTGGCGGCGATTGTGTTGAATTTGTATTTGTTGTGGCGTGGCTGAATGAGGCTTTTGCCCATTCAACTTTGAAAATCCAAAAAATACATGACAAATGCATGATATCTCCACAGCAGCATTGCCGGACATCGGCATCGTGCGCAGATTTGAGATTGCCAAGGGTTGCGCTCAAAGCCTGGCATGCACTTTTTTCCGGCAAATCCGCTTTACAGCACACCTCTGTATAAAAATACAGTTAAAATCTTGCCTGATCCTTTTCCCCGCCTGCGCATTTGTTTGCACGCGTTTGGCGGATCGGCGGCAGTTTGTTTAGAATGCCGTCTTTCTTGCCCCGGGATGGGCATTGACGAATGGCAAGCATGGCTACCAAAAAAACCACCACGACCGACTATAGTGAAGCCTCAATCAAGGTGCTCAAGGGTTTGGAACCCGTCAAGCAGCGCCCTGGTATGTACACCCGCACGGAAAATCCGCTGCATATTATTCAAGAAGTGATCGACAATGCTTCCGATGAAGCCTTGGGCGGTCATTGCAAACATATTCAAGTCACGCTGCACGCGGATGGCGCGCTCAGCGTGGAAGACGATGGGCGCGGGATTCCGGTCGGCCTGCACCCGGAGGAAGGCGTGCCCACCGTGGAAATCGTGTTCACCCGGCTGCACGCCGGCGGTAAATTCGATAAGGGTTCCGGCGGCGCATATGCCTTTTCCGGCGGTCTGCACGGGGTCGGCGTGTCGGTCACGAATGCGCTTTCCTCGCGTTTGGAAATCATGGTCTGGCGCAAGGATGAGGCCGGCAACGGCTTGCACCAGATCGCGTTTGCGCATGGCGATGTGGTCAGCCCGCTGCAATCCCAGCCGGCCCCGCGCGATGGCAAAAAATCCGGCACCCGCGTCACCGTCTGGCCGGACGCCAAATATTTTGACTCTGCTGTAATCCCGCTGGCTGAATTGCAGCGCCTCTTGCGCAGCAAAGCAGTCTTGCTGCCGGGCGTGAAAGTCAGCCTGATCAATCAAAAAAGCGGCGACACCCAAAGCTGGCAATACGACCAAGGCTTGCGCGGCTATCTGCAGGAAGAATTGGCGCAGCATGGCAACAGCCAGCTTTTGATTCCCCTGTTTGAAGGCGAGCAATACGCCAATGCCGACGCCGAAGGCTTCGCCGAGGGCGAAGGCGCGGCCTGGGTGGTGGCCTGGACTGAAGATGGCGGCGTGGTGCGCGAGTCGTATGTGAATCTGATCCCGACGCCAAATGGCGGCACCCATGAATCAGGCTTGCGCGAAGGTTTGTTCGGCGCGGTGAAAAGCTTTGTCGAATTGCATTCGCTCTTGCCCAAGGGCGTCAAGCTGCTGCCGGAAGATGTGTTTGCGCGCACCTCCTTTGTGCTCTCGGCCAAGGTGCTCGATCCGCAATTCCAGGGCCAGATCAAGGAAAAACTCAATTCGCGCGATGCGGTGCGCTTAGTCTCCACCTGCTGCCGTCCGCAGCTCGAATTATGGCTCAATCAGCATGTGGAATATGGCAAAAAGCTGGCTGAGTTGGCGATCCGCCAGGCGCAAAGCCGCATGCGCAGCCTGCAAAAAGTCGAAAAGAAAAAATCCTCCGGGGTGGCGGTGTTGCCGGGCAAGCTGACTGATTGCGAATCTTCAGATATCTCGCGCAATGAATTATTCCTGGTCGAGGGCGATTCCGCCGGCGGTTCGGCCAAGATGGGGCGCGATAAAGAATTCCAGGCGATTTTGCCCCTGCGCGGCAAAGTCTTGAATTCCTGGGAAACCGAGCGCGAGCGCCTGTTTGCGAATAATGAAATCCACGATATCGCGGTGGCCATCGGGGTCGATCCGCATGGGCCGCAGGATGAAATCGATTTGTCCGGCCTGCGCTACGGCAAAATTTGCATCCTCTCTGATGCGGACGTGGACGGCTCGCATATCCAAGTGCTGCTCTTGACCCTGTTTTTCCGCCATTTCCCGCAATTGATTGCGCGCGGCAATATCTGGGTGGCGCGCCCGCCGCTGTACCGGGTGGATGCGCCGGCGCGCGGCAAAAAACCGATTCAAAAACTGTACGCGCTGGATGATGGCGAATTGACCGCAATTGAAGACAAATTGCGCAAAGACGGTTTAAAAGAAGGCAGTTGGAGCATTTCCCGCTTCAAAGGCCTGGGTGAAATGAATGCTGAACAGCTGTGGGAAACCACCATGAACCCGGACACGCGCCGCCTCTTGCCGGTGGCTTTAGGGGAATTCGGTTTTGACGCTTCGATGGCGCGCTTCAATATGTTAATGGGCAAGGGCGAGTCGCAAGCGCGCCGCTCCTGGCTGGAAGAGCACGGCGACGAAGTGGAAGCGGATATTTGATGCGGCGGCGCGGCCATGGCATACAATGCCTGCATCACCGCTTGAGGATTGAGCAATGATTATTGGAATCGACCTGGGAACCACCAACAGCCTGTGCGCGTATTGGCGCGACGGCAAAGCCCACATCATCCCGAATGCGCTGGGCGAATCACTCACACCATCAGTGGTCGGGCTGGATGATGATGGCTCGATTCTGGTCGGGCGCGCCGCGCGCGAGCGCTTGCAAACCCACCCCGAACGCACCACCGCGCTGTTTAAGCGCTATATGGGCAGCGAGCGCAAAGTCATGCTGGGCGACAAAGAATTCCGCCCGGAAGAACTGTCATCCATGGTCTTGCGCGCCTTGAAAGAAGACGCGGAACACGCCCTGGGGGAAACCGTCACTGAAGCCATCATCACTGTGCCGGCCTATTTTTCCGACGCGCAACGCAAAGCCACCAAAATCGCCGGGCAATTGGCCGGTTTGAAGGTCGAACGCCTGTTAAATGAACCGACCGCAGCCGCCCTGGCCTATGGCATTCACGAAGCCGGCAATGAAGCCAAGTTTTTAGTGTTTGACTTTGGCGGCGGCACTTTTGACGTCTCCATTTTGGAATTATTTGACGGCGTGATGGAAGTGCGCGCCTCAGCCGGCGACAATTTTTTAGGCGGCGAAGATTTTGTCAGCCTGATGTACGATCAATTTTTGCAGCAAAGCGGTTTGCAAGCGGCCCTGGGCGGTAAAACACTGGCCCCGCGCCAGGTGCAGCGCCTGCGCGATGAGGCCGAGCGCGTCAAGCGCCTGCTCTCGCAGCAAACCCAGGCTGTGATGCAGATCCAGCATGAAGAAACGGAATACCGCTGGGAAGTGACGGAAGACGCGCTCACGCAATTGGCCGAACCGCTGTTGCAGCGCTTGCGCAGCCCGGTTGAGCGCGCCTTGCGCGACGCCACCATCCGCGCCTCAGAACTTGATTCGGTGGTGTTGGCCGGCGGCGCCACGCGCATGCCGATTGTGCGCAAGCTGGTCTCGCGCATGTTTGGCCGCTTCCCGGCCACCGGCTTGAACCCGGATGAGGCGATTGCGCTGGGCGCGGCGATTCAGGGCGGCTTGAAAATGCGCGATGCGGCCCTGGAAGAAGTGGTGATGACCGATGTTGCGCCCTACTCGCTGGGAATTGCGATTGCACGCCAGGTAGGGCCTAATCAATATGACGGCGGCCATTATCTGCCGATTATCGAGCGCAATTCCACGGTGCCGGTGTCGCGCATTGAAAATATCACCACTATCCGCGATTTTCAGCGGGAATTGAATGTCGCGATTTACCAGGGCGAATCGCGCCTGGTGAAAGACAATGTCTATCTGGGCAAAATTGATTTCCCGGTGCCGCAGAAAAAAGCCGGTGAAATCTCCATTGATATCCGTTTCACCTACGATATTTCCGGCGTGCTCGAAGTCGAAGCCACGGTCAAAGAGACCAATGAAAAGTACAAGGTCCTGATCACTGAAAACGCCGGCGTGATGTCGCAAGAGGAAATGGAAAAGCGCATGCAGGAATTGGCGCATCTGAAAATCCACCCGCGCGACCAGATGGAAAACCGCACCCTGATCGCGCATGCCGACCGTCTCTATGAACAGTCCCTGGGTGATGTGCGCAATTTTTTAGCGCAAGCCATCGCCCAATTTCAAAGCGTGCTGGAGAGCCAGGATGAGAACCAGATCCGCCATGCGCGCAGCCGCTTGCGCGAGCTGCTGGAACAAATCGAGAACGAAAGCTTTTTGTGATGGAATGGCATGAGGATGCGGTTTGGCCTGAACTCGGGATTGCCGCCACGTCAGACGAAAAAGCCATCAAGCGGGCGTATGCCAAACGCTTGAAACAAACCCGCCCGGAAGACGATGCGCAGGGCTTTCAAAACTTGCGCGACGCCTATGAACGCGCATTGCGGATTGCCGCCTGGGCGCGCAGTCTGGAGGACGAAAGCCCGGCGCAGGCAGACAATCGCGAGCCGCTGCTGACGCAGCAGCCGGAAGCCGCCGCCAGCGCACCTGAAACCGCCGCGCCAAATCAGGAAATTCTGCTCCCCTCGGCAGCGCAAAGCGCGCCGCCGCCCACCCTGGAATTGGATGAAGACGTATTGCAGGCCGCGCGCTTGCAGCTCAGTCCGATTGAAATGGCGCAAAAGCTGTGGCAGGAATTCGTCGTGCAGCATGATATTTTGCAGCCGCAAGCCTTGGCGCGCATGATGCAGCATGAGGAATTGCTCAATCTGGAAGTGCGCGACGCATTTGAATTCATCTGCGCCCAATATTGCTCAGCGCGCGAAGCTGACGCCGCGATGCGCAAAACCATTGTCGAATATTTTGACTGGCCGCACGATAATCTGCATTTGCGCCGCATGAACCCGGAAATCGCCCATCTTGCGCTGGAATGGTATTACGCCGACCGTGGCATGGCCGAATTGCAGGCCGCACGCAGCGGACATGCGCAACTCAATTTACTGATGGCCGATAAAGTCGATAAAAAAGACTTGAAACGCCTGTTTTCACGCAAATTCACCGAGGCCATGCGCGAGGCGATTCAAACCCTGGATTGGCGCTTCGCCGAAACCCAGCGCCTGCATTTGCATGAGCCGGTGCTGCAAACCTGGCGCGAACATGCTTTCGCCAAGCGTTATTTCTCCAACACCCTGGGCTGGTCTTGCCTGGCCGGCTTTTTGCTGTTTTTCTTCATGCTCGACCCGCTGTTGCAACTGGTCGATTGGCTGGGCTGGCAGGCGCACCAAGGTGTGGCCGTTTTTCTGCATTTGCTGCTGTCACAGGCGCTGTGCATAGGCGGCGCAGCCTGGCTGACGATACGCCCGCCGGCCTGGCTGCAACGCCAAAGCGAGCGCATCGCCAATTTGACTGAAGTGCCGCGCAAAGTCTGGCGCTTTGATGCGCGCTGGCAAACCGCCTGGCTGCCCCTGCTGCTGTTCACCCCGCTGCTGCACCTGCTGCCATTCAATACCGTGGCCAGCCAGGAAACCTATCTGCTGCTGGCCGGGATATGGCTGCTGGCCACGATTTTTTTCAACAGCGCATTTTTCTCCTGGCAAGCCTGGTTGCTGTGCTTAGCCTTGACGATTCCTTTTATCGGCCTGTTTCACGCCATGAACCGCGCTGGCATATCGTCCTGGGGGATTTTTATGCTCAGCATCAGCTACAGCGCGCTGATGCTGCGCGGCGGGGTCAGCTTTTTGCAAATGCTGGAATGGCCGCAACAAACCATTTTACGCTGCCGGATTATCTGGCTTACCCTGTTTGCCTGCGCAAGCCTGGGCTTGCTCAGCGATGTTTTTGAGGCCCACGGCGTTTTATTATGGCCGCTGGCGGCCTGCGGTCTGATGTTATGCCGCTTGCAAATGACGAACAAAGCCGCCGGCTTTGCGCTGGTGCTGATGCTGGTGTGCGCCCGTCTGTACGCCGATTTGCTGAAGGATTTTCAGCCCTTCATGAGCAAGGATGGCAGGGCCATCATGACTGCTTGTTTTTTGTTCGCCTGCCAATTGCTGGTGAATCTCTTCACCGCCCCCGATTCCAACGATAATCAGTAAAACACATGTCCCAACAAGCCAATTTGTTCGATGTACTGGAAGAACCGGCTGCGCCGGATGAAACCTTAACCCTGGCCAGCTTTGCCGAACGCGCCTATCTCGATTACGCGATTTCGGTGGTCAAAGGACGCGCCCTGCCCGCTGTGTGCGACGGGCAAAAACCGGTGCAGCGGCGCATTTTGTACGCCATGCACGAACTCGGTTTGCAAGCCAGCGCCAAACCGCGCAAATCGGCTGCGGTGGTTGGCGATGTGCTGGGCAAGCTGCATCCGCATGGCGACCAGTCGGTATATGACGCCTTAGTGCGCATGGCGCAGGATTTCAGCTTGCGCTATCCCCTGATCGACGGCCAGGGCAATTTCGGTTCGCGCGATGGCGACGGCGCGGCGGCGATGCGCTACACCGAAGCACGCCTGACCAAAATTTCCAGTCTGCTGTTAGATGAGATTGACGAAGACACAGTCAATTTCATCCCGAATTACGATGGCTCATCAAAAGAGCCGGAATATCTGCCGGCGCGCCTGCCTATGCTGCTCTTGAATGGCGCCTCGGGCATTGCAGTCGGCATGGCCACAGAAATCCCTTCGCATAATCTGAGCGAAGTGGCGCAGGCGGCAGTGGCCTTGATCCGCAATGAAGCGATGAGCCATGCCGAGCTGATGCAAATCATACCGGGGCCGGATTTCCCGGGCGGCGGTCAGATCATCACGCCGGCCAGCCAGATCAGCGATATTTATGAAGCCGGGCGCGGCAGTTTAAAAGTGCGCGCGCGCTGGAAAATTGAAGAAATGGCGCGCGGCCAGTGGCAGGCGGTGGTGTATGAATTGCCGCCGGGCGTCTCAGCGGCCAGGGTGGCGGAAGAAATCGAGGAAATCACCAACCCCAAGATCAAGCTGGGCAAAAAAGCGCTCACGCCGGAGCAAATCAATCTCAAGCAAAGCATGCTGGCGCTGTTGGATGGCATCCGCGATGAATCCGGGCGCAATGCGCCGGTGCGCCTGGTGTTAGAGCCGAAATCGAAAAATGTCGATCAGCAGGAATTCATGCAAACCATGCTGGCTCACACCTCGCTGGAAACCAGCGCCTCGATCAATCTGGTGATGATAGGCAATGATGAGCGCCCGCAGCAAAAAGGCTTGCTGGCGATTTTGCGCGAATGGATCGCCTTCCGCTTCCAGACCGTGACGCGGCGCAGCCAGTACCGCTTGAAAAAAGTCAGCGACCGGATTCATATTCTGGAAGGTCGGCAACAGGTTTTGCTGAATATTGATGAAGTCATCCGCATCATCCGCAACGCCGATGATCCGAAGGCCGATTTGATGCGCGCCTTCTCGCTCAGCGCAGTGCAGGCCGAAGATATTCTGGAAATCCGCCTGCGCCAGTTGGCCAAGCTGGAAGCGATCAAAATCGAACAGGAATTGGCCGAATTGCGCGGCCAACAGCAGGATTTGCAAGAGATTTTGGACAATCCGGCCAGCTTGAAAAAGCTCCTGATCAAAGAAATCGAGCAAGACAAAAAACAGTTTGGCGATGCGCGCCGCAGCCTGATCGAAGAAGCGCAACGCGCGGTGGCGGAAACCAAGGTTGTCGATGAACCGGTGACGGTGGTGATTTCACAAAAAGGCTGGGTGCGCGCGCGCAATGGCGTTGGCCACGACCCGTCCCAATTCACATTCAAAGCCGGCGACGGCCTGTACGGCGCATTCGCCTGCCGCACCGTGGACACGCTGCTGGCGTTTGGCAGCAATGGCAAGGTGTACAGCGTGCCGGTTTCGCTTTTGCCGGGCGCGCGCGGCGATGGCGTGCCTGTCACCAGCTTGATTGAATTGGCCCCCGGCAGCCGCATCCTGCATTATTTCGCCGGCCAGGGCGAGACCCGTTTGCTGCTGGCCGCCAGCAATGGCTATGGCTTCATCTGCCGCGCGCAAGACATGCAAAGCCGGCAAAAAGCCGGCAAATCCTTCATCACGCTCGATGAAGGCGACGCCATGTTGCCGCCGCAGGTGGTGCAGGAACAAGACAGCCAGCTGGCCTGTCTCTCGGAACAGGGACGGATTTTGCTGTTCCCGCTGGCGGATGTGAAAACGCTCTCCGGCGGCGGACGCGGCACGATGTTGCAGAGTCTGCAGGAAAAAGAAAGCCTGCTGGCCGCCCTGCCGACAGGCACACGCGGCGTCAAAGCCGCCGGCACAGCGCGCGGCGGCAAACCGCAAGAAGCCCTGCTGGCCAATTCCGCCTTAACCCCGCACCAGGGCAAACGCGGCGGCAAGGGACGGGCATTGGAAGGCACCACGCTCAAGCCGGATCGCTTGATTGCAGAGTATTGAAGCCGGCGGCAGAACGCGCGGCATGGCGGCATGGCTGCGTCACCGCGCGGGTTGCGGCATTGTTTGTTGCCCGGAATGCGCCGCAAAATCACGGCCCGGCAAGCGCAACGCCTGCGCTTGCCGGAACAGGCGTTTAATTTATCTGGCTTTGTGCGTGTTGAGCATGGCTTGATCAATTCGGCTTACGGCCATGCGCCAGGGAATCGAGTTGAAAAAGGGCTTGCGCCGGTTCAATCGGTTTTATCGTCATACGCCAGAATTTATCAGCTTTGAATTGCAGGGCGCCGGGCGCTGGTTGGATGCCACAAGCATTCGCAATCTGCAACAGCCATGCGCCATCTTTAGCTTCTTCGGCCTGAATCCGGCTCATGCAAGCGTCTTCAGAGCTGCCCTCAAGTTCCGGCAAATTTTTATTGCGCATCATTGCTTGAATTTCCCGCACATCTCTTTGCAGATACACAAACATGGCTTGACTCTGGCCATGCGGGCCGGTTTCCAGTGGCATGCCGTATTTTTCAAAATGCAACCAGAACAGAACCAGCAAAGGATCAACTGCAAACAGTTTTTGCAATGTTGCGGCATCGGCTTTGGTATGCAGCATGCGCACAGGAGCCCGCCCGGTATTTTCTGCAGGCTTGGGAGCCGGCAAAGCCGCATTCAGTTTGGCGACTTTTTCACGCATTTCCGCCAGGCTTGCCACCTTGAATGCCCGCCTTTGCTCATCGCTAATGCTTTCATCGACTGGCGCCAATTCCCACTTAGCTTGTTCACCTTTTTGAACATAATTGGTGGCATACCACTGCGGGCGGCCTTGCACCAGCATAAGTCTGTCCCAAGTAGCGGCGTACAACGCAAGTAAATCTGGATCATCGGGCTTGAGTGTCAATCCTTGTTTGCAAAGCGCCAAGGCTGTCCGAAAATTTCCGGCCCCGCCACCATGCTGAAATATGGTTGCAGCATGAAAGTAGTCGCGCGCAGTTTGCAAGACCCCGGATTGGCGCCACTTTTCCACTTGAATTAAGCGGGCGCGGTCACGCTTATGCAAGGCAGGCCAATCGATCTGCTGCGCACTGCGTTCAGCTTGATCATGTGAATACAGTGATGCCAAACCTGGATGCACATCTTTGGCGTGACAAACCACAGAAAAACACATGCCTGCCAACAAAATGGGAGCAATTTCTATTTTCATACTGGCGACTCTTCAAAAAGTCTGTTTTGCTGACTTTTCAGCCTAATTCAGGCCAAACAACGCTGAAGCTTGCCGAAGCACCGCTTTTTTGCCGTTCGTGCTGAGCTTGTCGAAGCACGGCTTGATCGTCCCCCAGCCCAGCCGAACGGCGCGTCAAAAACTCATGCCTTCTTGCGCAAAGTATTGACCTGAATATGCGGCCAGCGCGTGGTCTGGCCGTTTGAGCCGAACATGAATTCAAAGAAAATGATCTGCTCATATTGCAGCTGTAAAATTTCCTGGCCGTCTTCGACCACGGTTTCCAGCCACATATTCAGCGTCATCTCAGTCACATTCGCGAATTTCTGCACGAACGGGGTATTCATCACCCCGCCCTGCGGCCCGCCGTCGTGGCGGCTGCTCAATTGAATCAGGGTGTATTTGCTGATGTTCTGATCTTTGATCGCATCGCGCAGGCGCAAGTCGGGACGCACAGAGTACGGGTAGTGCGGATCGGCCACAATGCGCTGGAAATATGTCAGATTGCCATCCGGGTCTGTCACCGGCAGCGATTTATCAAAAGCCCAGGCCGGGGCTGGCTGATCCAGATTCAGCGGGCCATCCTGCGGTTTAGGCAGGAAGGACTCGGCCCCCATACTGGGTGAAATCGCCAGCGGCGAAGCGGCCAGATTCGGCCCGTTGGCAATCTGCAATTGGGGCCAGGAAGCGACAAACGGCAATGTCCAGCAATCTGTCCCGGTGGGATACGGCGGTTTGCCCGGCACATCTTCGGCAAAGCTGCCGGTCAGCATGATGGATGTGCCATGCGGAATCGTACCGCTGCGCGCGATGGCATATGGCGGGACAAAATTCGGCCCATTTGCACCCGCGCCGATGGCGATACCGGGATAGCCATTGTCCTCCAGCACCGACTCCTCATCCGCCGGATGGTTGTACATTTGATTGAGCCACAAATACATGCCGGCTTCTTCATGAATTCCGACGCCATCGCTGACGCGCTGAATGCTTTGGCGGTATTCCAGCGCGCCGATGAATTGCTCATTCGTACCACCGCGATTGCGCACCCCGCCCGCTACCGGCGTAAAGGTCAGCTCTTCGGTGTAGTCATCGCACAAAAAATGAAAGATGCCAAAAATGGTTTCGGAATTCGTACCGGGCGATGGCATGCAGGTGGTGTGCATACCCCAGCCAGTATTCTTTTTCTCAGGATTGACATTGACCCAAGTGCCAATGAGCTGCTGCAAAATGCCGTAATTGGCCGGTTCAGACAGAACCGCATCGGTATAGGCAGGATAAGGTGGTGTGGGGAAAGTCGGAATTGACATGCTTGACCTCTTTTTGCAAAAGAACATCATGAATGGCGTGCAATATCCGTTTTGGCCTGACCACAAGCTGCGCCGGCTTGTTTCACAAAACGGGACGGACGTGATAATGCAGCCAGAGAGATCAGTGATTGCGACTGCAAAATCAGCATAGCGATACGCGTCTGCAGATTTTCCGCTCCGATCCGCTGAGTCCACCTGGCTGCCTGGCGTCAGAAGGCCACCAGTATGCGCTGTTTGTCCCGGCTTGCGTCACGCCATGCCGCAAATTTGTTTTTTCCAGACGCAATCTTGCAGCCAGGAAAATAGCCTTGACCAAGACGCTGAAATGGCCATTCTTGAAAAACTCAACCATAGATACAATGACAACAAAATTATAGAAATCATGCATAATGCATATGTCAGATAAAATGAATGACATCCCAACACATCAAACAGCCAAACAGGCGCAGTGCACCGCGTCACACACAAAGGTTCAATATGAAAATGCGTTTTCTTTGCTTCGCTTTACTCGCCTGCGTCACGCAAGCACAAGCCGCCACAGTTTTGTATTCCCAGAATTTTGAAGCGCCAACCGGCTATATCCCCTCCACTTATTACCATGATCTGTCTTCCGCTCCGGTCAACAGCCTGTATGGCAACCAGCCGGCAGGCTTTACGTTCAATCACACTTATACAGTGGAAACCCTGCACATCAGCGGCGGCCGTGCGTTTGGCAATGGCTATCAAGACCCGCAGCACAAGGGCGGCAACTATGCCCTGGGTATGCTGGAGAGCGTGCAGGATGACCGGCTCGGCTTGAATTTCAATGTGGCCGGCCACAAGTTTTTGAATTTCCGTCTGGATGTGTCACGTATCGGCCTGTCCGGCGGCAATGGCCCGTTTGCGAATGATGCGCCGAAATTCCGCTTCAGCCTGTTTGACAATCCTCTGGGACAGGCCACCATCAATGGCAATGGCGTCCTGCTGTCCAGCCTGACCATGGAAGGCGCGAATTCGGCGCACAATGGCGTATTCAATTGGACAAATCTGGTAGCCGCGCTGGACGCCAGCCGCGCCAGCAATGGCAATGTGACGCTGCAAATTGATTTGATCCGTGGCGGCTATGCGGCCATGGATAACTTTGTAATCGCCGCCTCGGATAATTCCGGCGAAGTGCCGCAAATTCCCGAAGCCGAAACCTGGGCCATGCTGTTGGCTGGTCTGGGCGGACTGGGTTTGCTGGCGCGTCGCCGCCAAGCACTGATTGCATAAAGTCACCCGCCACGCGCCAGCTTGCATTGGCGCGTTTTTATCGCCTGCAAAACCTTGCCAAAAAACGGGCGCGCATCAGTCGTTCCCGGCGATTTACTTTACACCAATAATCCACACAAGCATGCCAGGCGGGGGGGAATGCCCGCCATCTGAAAGCCTCGCCATCAGGCAATACAGCTGACTTCCTGTGCCATAAAAAACGGCAAATATGCGCTGAAACGCGTGACATGTGACGTTTACGTAAACGTCAAATCCTGTGTTATTCTGAAAAAGAACAGGTGCGCCGGACAAGTTCTTGTCCGGTGTTAAACGGGAAAGAGGTGCGCTTCGCCTAAGCCTCTGCTGCCTCCGCAACGGTAAGTGAGTGCGGTGACATCATCCACGCCACTGGCGCTAAGCCGGGAAGGCGATGTCACAAAACTTGCAAGCCCGGATACCGGCCTGTTTTACCAGCCTGCGCGGCTTGCCGTGCGGGAGATTGGCTGGCTGCCGGCATTGCCGGCGTGCGGTCTGTCTGGTTCTGGTCTGGTCAGGTGCGGAAGGCGCCTGACGGATGCATACACATCCAAGCGGTCGGACATCACTTTCATGCAGCTGTGCAGCGGCGGTTTTGCCCTGCGCGCCGTATCTGTCACGCCTGGCGTCCTGCATGGGGCCGGCTGGCGGATTGCCGCATGCGTTTGATTGTCCGGGACATACAGACAACGCCGCCATAAAACGCGGCTTTCATCCGGGAATTTTTGATGAGCACCTCACAGCACACGAACGCCGCATTGCCGGCGGACACTTGCATTTTTAACAAAACAGACCAGGGCGCGCCACGCGTGCCGCTCTTGATCGGCGGCGCCTTTATCGCCTCGCAGGGACAGGAACTGCACGCCGTGCGCAACCCGGCGACGCAGGAAATCCTGGCCTATACGCCGTTCGCCACGGCAGAGGAAGTCGAGCGCGCGCTGCAAACGGCCAGCAAGGCTTACCAAACCTGGCGCCATACTTCTTTGCAAGTGCGCAGCGGCATCTTCTGGCGCTATCAGCAATTAATCCGCGACAACATGGAACAGCTCGCCGCCCTGCTCTGCCGCGAACAAGGCAAAACCCTGGCCGATGCGCACGGCGATATCCAGCGCGGTCTGGAAGTGGTTGAGCAAGCGGCAAATATCGGGCACTGGCAGATGGGGGCGATAGCGCAAAATATCGCCGGCGGCGTCGATACCCATACCCATCTGTCGCCGATCGGGGTGTGCGTCGGCATCACGCCGTTTAACTTCCCGGCCATGATTCCGCTGTGGATGTTTCCACTGGCGATTGCCTGCGGCAATACCTTTGTGCTCAAGCCTTCTGAACAAGATCCGCTGGTGACGATGCGCTTGTGTGAACTGGCCATGCAAGCCGGGCTGCCGCCGGGGGTCTTGAATGTGGTGCATGGCGGGGCCGAGGTGGTGCGACAGCTCTGCAATCATGCGCTGGTGGCGGCGGTGTCTTTTGTCGGCTCCAGTCGGGTGGGACAGATTGTGCACCGCGAAGCGAGCCTGGCCGGAAAACGGGTGCAGTGCATGATGGGCGCGAAAAACCATGCGGTCTTGCTGCCGGATGCGGTGTGCGAGGCCAGCTTGAATCAAATCGTCGGGGCCGCTTTCGGCGCCGCCGGCCAGCGTTGCATGGCCTTGTCGGTCTTACTGACTGTCGGCGCGGCGCGCGACTGGTTGCCGCTGTTGGTCGAGAAAGCGCGCCAATTGCGTCTCAACGCCGGGCATGAAGCGGGAGCCGATCTGGGGCCGTTGATCACGCCGCAGGCGCGCGACCGCGTCTGTCAGCTGATTGCGCGCGGCCAGGCGCAAGGCGCGCGGCTCTTGCTGGATGGCCGCAGCGCGAGCGCGCCCGGCTACGCGCAAGGCAATTTTGTCGGGCCGACCATTCTGGCGGATGTCAGCTGCGAGATGGCGGTGTACCAGGAAGAGATTTTCGGCCCGGTTTTGTGCGTGATGCAGCTCGATACCCTGGAGCAGGCCATCGCTATCATCAACGCCAACCCGCATGGCAACGGGGTGGCGCTGTTTACCCAATCCGGCGCGGCGGCGCGCCAATTCCAGCATGAGGTGGAGGTGGGACAGATCGGCGTGAATGTGCCGATTCCGGTGCCAAGTCCCCTGTTTTCTTTCACCGGTTCACGCGCCTCCAAGCTGGGCGACCTGGGCCCCTATGGCCCGCAGGCGATTGCGTTTTACACGCAAACCAAAACCATCACCACACGCTGGCTGCATGCCACCCAAACGGCCCCCGCCAACACCACTATCGGTCTGGGGTGAGCGATGGATTTTGATTTGACCGAAGAACAGCGCGCTTTTTGCCAGAGTGCGCGCGCTTTTGCGCAACAGGCGCTGGCCCCGTATGCGGCGCAATGGGATCAGCAGGGACATGTGCCGCGCCAGGTCTTGCAACAGGCCGGCGAACTTGGCTTTTGCGGCTTGTATTTACCCGAACAACTGGGCGGCATGCAAGCCAGCCGCCTGGATGGCTGCCTGATTTTTGAAGAGCTGGCGAAAGCCTGTCCCGCCACTGCGGCCTGGCTGGCGATTCACAATATGGCGGCGGCGCTGACCGCGCATGCGCCCGGCCCCTTTGCACGCGATCTGGCCCCGGCCCTGGCCAGCGGCGCCAAGCTGGCGTCGTTTTGTCTGACCGAAGCCGGGGCCGGCTCAGACGCGGCGGCGCTGGCCACGCGCGCGCGCCCGGATGGGGCCGGCTGGCGCTTGGATGGCGGCAAAGTGTTTATTTCCGGCGCCGGAATCAGCGATGTGCTGGTGGTGTTTGCGCGCAGCGATATGCAAGCCAGCGGGCGGCGCGGAATTTCCGCCTTCGCGCTGGATGCGCATGCGCCCGGCGTCAGCTATGGCCGGGCGGAAGATAAGCTGGGCTGGCGCGCGCAACCCACGCGCAGCATTCATTTTGACGGCGTGCGCTTGCATGCCGGGCAACTGCTGGGTGCGGCGGGTGAAGGTTTTGGCCTGGCCATGCGCAGTCTGGACGGCGGCCGCCTGAATATCGCCGCCTGCTCGCTGGGCGGCGCGCAAGCCGCCTTGCAACTGGCGCAGCAATATGTGCTGCAAAGGCGGCAATTCTCCCGTCCCCTGTCTGAGTTCCAGGCCTTGCAATTCAAGCTGGCCGATATGCAAACCCAGTTGGTGGCGGCGCGCCAAATGGTGCGCCTGGCCGCCGTGCGTCTGGACGCCGGGCGCGCCGACGCCAGCGTGTATTGCGCCATGGCCAAGCGCCTGGCGACAGACGCCGGCTATGCGATTTGCAATGAAGCGCTGCAAATCCATGGCGGCAATGGCTTGACTGCCGAATATCCCCTGGAACGTCTGCTGCGCGATTTGCGCACCCATCAAATCGTTGAAGGCGCGAATGAAATCATGCGCGTCATCATCGCCCGCCATATTTTGCAAGAAACCACATTGGAGATGGATTGATGCATTGCCCTGTATTTCATCCCGCGCTGCAACTGCAGATTGAAGCTGAGTGCGCGCTGCTGCAACTGGCCAACCCGCCAGCCAATACCTTCACCCTGGATGCCTTGCGCGCCCTGCCCGCTTTATTGCAATGGCTGTCTGCGCAAAGTGCGGTGGATGTCTTGATTATTCATGGCGCCGGCGGGAAATTTTTCAGCGCCGGCGCCGAATTGCGCAGCTTTGCGCATGAAGATGCCGCGCAGGCGCGCGCCGCCGGGGCGGCGATGGCGCAAGCGTTTAACGCCGCCTTCAGCGCGCTGGCCGGGTATCGCGGCTTAAGCATTGCCGCCATCAATGGCTACGCCATGGGCGGCGGACTGGAATGCGCGCTGGCATGCGATGTACGCATCGTCGAAGAACATGCCCAACTCGCGCTGCCGGAGGCGGCAGTCGGTCTGCTGCCTTGCGCCGGCGGCACCCAGCTGCTGCCCTGGCTGGTGGGAGAAGCCTGGGCCAAGCGCATGATTTTGCTGGGCGAGCGGATTGACGCCGGGTGCGCGGAGCAAATCGGCTTAGCGCAACGCTGCGCGCGCGGCGCCGCGCTGCAGACGGCACGCGAGTTGGCGGCGCAAGCGCGGCGCCAAAGCCCGGATGCGCGCGCGGCCTGCAAGCGTTTGATCCATGGCGCGCGCAAGGGCTGGCTGGCGGGCCAATTGGCGCAGGAACAAGCCGCATTTCTGGCCCTGTTTGACGGCGTGAATCAGGCCGAAGGGGTGCAGGCGTTTTTACAAAAACGCAGTCCGCAATGGGAATACACGGCGCAGCAAACGCGACAGGAGGCGGCATGAACGGCCTGCACGCAGAAGTGATGGCAGGCGCGCATGGCGCCATCGGCGTGCTGACCCTGCAACGCCCGCACAGCTTGCATGCGCTGGATGTGGCGCTGGTGGATGCGCTGTTTGCGCAACTGCAAGACTGGCAGACCGATGCGCGGATTGCCGCCGTGTTTTTGCAAGCGCAAGGGGACAAAGCATTTTGCGCGGGTGGCGATTTGCATGGCTTGTATGACGCCATGCGCGCACATCACGCCAGCGCACAGGCCGCCGACGCCTGCGCCAACCAGGCTGCGCTCAACTTTTTCAGCCATGAATACCGGCTTGATTATCTGCTCCACCGCTATCGCAAACCCTTGCTGTGCTGGGGCAATGGCCTGGTGTTGGGCGGCGGCCTGGGTTTATTGGCCGGAGCGGCGTTTCGTGTGGTGACAGAGCACAGTAAGCTGGCGATGCCGGAGGCGGCGATTGGTTTGTTCCCGGATGTCGGAGCCAGCTGGTTTTTGGCGCGCATCCCGCGCCGCCTGGGGCGTTTTCTGGCCATCAGCGGCGCACAATTGCAGGCCGATGACATCTGCGCCGCCGGCCTGGCCGATTACCGTCTGCCGCATCAGCTGCGCAGCCGGGTGCTGGAAAGCATGATCATGCAAACCTGGACTGCGGATGCCGCGCACAACCATGGCGTGCTGGCGCGCCTCTTGCACACTGTCAGCATGCAAGATGGCTTGCCGGCCCAGCCCGGCCCCTTGCAAATTCATGCGTCCCGCTTACAGCTGCTGTGCCAGCTGGGCAATGCGCAGGAGGCGGCGCAAGCCTTGCTGGAATGGGATGAGGCCGACGCCTGGCTGCGCTGCGCGCAAGACTATGTACGCAGCGCCTGCCCGGCCATGCTGGAGCTGGCCTGGCGCATCCAGGACGCGGCCCGTCACCTGTCCCTGGCGGCGGCGCTGCGCTTGGAATTGGGCGTCGCGCTGCGCTGCGCGCAAGGGCCGGATTTTGTGGAAGGCATACGCGCCTTGTTGATTGATAAAGATCGCCAGCCGCAATGGCGTTTGCCAAGCGCGGCCATGGCCGACTGGCTCCAGCCACTATGGCCGGCAGCACAACATCCCTTACATGATTTGGAGCAGATAGATGAATGCACCGTATGAAATCCGCAAACTGGCGTTTATCGGCTTAGGGCAAATGGGTTTGCCGATGGCGCGCAATCTGTGCCGCGCCGGTTTTGCCGTGCAAGCGTATGACCACAACCCTGCCGCCGGAGCAGAGTTGGCGGCGCTCGGCGCCGCGCTGGCGCCGACTGCCGCCGCCGCGCTGGAAGGCGTGCAAGCTGTGATCAGCATGCTGCCGGACAATCAAGCCGTACACAGCCTGTATCTGGGGACAGATGGCATATTGCCCTTATTGCCTGCCGGCAGCCTGATTTTGGAATGCAGCACGATTGCGCCGCAACTGGCGCGCCAGATTGCCCAGGCGGCGCAGGCGCGCGGGGTGACGATGCTGGACGCACCGGTGTCGGGCGGTGTGGCCGGGGCCGCCGCCGCCACCTTGTCTTTCATGGTTGGCGGCGACGCTGCCAGCCTGGCGCGCGCCGCACCGCTGCTGGCGGCGATGGGGCGGCATACTTTTCACGCCGGCCCCCATGGCGCAGGACAAACCGCCAAACTCTGCAACAACCATTTGCTGGCGATTTTGATGGCCGGCACGGCGGAAGCCTTGGCGCTGGGGGTGGCGAATGGTTTGCAAGCCGATGTCTTATCGCAAATCATGAGCCAAAGTTCGGGCCGCAACTGGGTGTTGGAAGGCTATAACCCCTGGCCGGGTGTGATGCCGCAAGCCCCGGCGGCGCGCGGCTACAGCGGCGGTTTCGCCAGCGCTTTGATGCTGAAAGATTTGCGCCTGGCCGCGCAACTCGAACAGCCCAGCCCGACGCCACTGGGCAGCGCCGCCATGGCCCTGTATCAGATGCATTGCCAAACGGGGGCGGGAAAGCTGGATTTTTCCAGTGTGCTGCAACGATTTGCGCAAGCGGCTGGTAACACGGATGTGAATTGATGTGGCGCGGGGCGCCGTCTCGCTGCAAGGATGGCGCCCGGAGAAATGGCAAGCAACATTTTCCGCATCGCGCAGAGCATTACTGCTGACCTCCTGCGCGCAAAGTCGGCGCAGCAGATTGCACCATTTCAGCCTGCACCATCTCATTTTGGCGCTGCCATGCCCGCCTTTGGCTGCGCCGCAAGTCCTTCAAGCGATCTTTGACTATTGTTGCTGATTTCAATCGAGTCTGACCCCATTGATTCCAATCGAGTCTGACCCCATTGATTCTTTGGCAGCGCCGCAAGTCCTTCAAGCGATCTTTGACTATTGTTGTTGATTTCAATCGAGTCTGACCCCATTGATTCTTGCAGACTACGCAGCCAATAACAAGCTGCCATCCGACAACAACGCCGCCAACGCTTGCGCCCGCTGCGCAGGGGTTTCCAGTGGATAGCAGAGCGTCCATCCAGCGCAGATATGGCGCAAAGTATGCCCAAGGGCATGCATTTCCACCTTGCTAAGCTCAGCCCCGCTACGCGCCAACAACAGGCGCGGGCAAGCATGGCGCAGCACAAGCAGCACGCTCCCCGGTTGCTGCCCTGCATGAAAATGACAGACCATGCCAAGCGCAGCACGCTCCAGTAAGGCAGCATACAGCTGCGCAAACTGACCGTGATGAGACACATCTTCTGTCGCCAGCACCAGTAAAAACGCCTCAGCTTGTAAAGTCTCAAGCTGCGCTTCAATCATGCGCTGGCATGTCTGCGCCGGTGCTTGCCGCACATCCAGTAAAAACCAGTGCTGCTTTTGACAGCCGGCTGACGAAGCATGCCAGCTTTCCTCGCAAAAATTATGCATCAGCCCAAGCGCCCGCCAATGCGCCCGCTCAGATGCTTGCGCAGAAAACAGCGATTGCTGCACGCCCGCCGCATGCAAAACACCAAATAAATCAACTGCGCATCGCCGCAGATGACATACCGCATCCTGCTGGCAAAGTGCGGCAAGCAAATCCGCCAAACCAGCCGGCAACACCGTCTGTCGCGCTGGCGCCTGGGTGGCGCGCACCCAGGCGCGCCATGCGTGCAAGGTATCAGTCTGAGACAAATCACACGCCATCAAAGCATTCAGCAAACGCCGCAACAACAACGGTTCCAGCACCTGGTCCGGCCATGCTCCAGCGCTGAAACACGGCGCCAGTAAATCCGGAAACGCTGCTTCCAATTGCTGTAAAGCAGACGGCAAAAAAGTCGGCTGACGCTCCCTCAGCGCATGCGAAAACATCGTGCTGACATGCCAAGCTTGACCCGCACATCGCATCACCCCCGGCGTGAAAGCTTGCAGATTACGCCATTGCTGCAAGTCGGGATGCGCGCCAAAACGCGCGGCCCGCCACTGTAACCACCCTTGCGCCAGATAATGCGACAACTGCAATGGTAAGAGCGCTTGCGCAGCGGCCTGCCAACCCACACGGCGACGCAGCGTGGCGCCCGCTTGCAACACCGCATCCGGCAAAGCAAAAAGGACAGGATCAATGCATTTCATTGCCCAGCCTCCTCCAATAAATCCTGAATCATCTGTTCATACGTCTGCCAAGCCTTGGCTTGCGCGGCGGCGCAATCCGATCTGGCCTGCGCCGCCGCCGTCAAAATCATGGCCTGACGTTCAGGCGCAGGCAGGGGCATGCACAGTGCATCCAAAGCATGTACCCGCAATTGCGCAATATCGCTTTGATATGCCTGGTGCTGCAATTGCGCCTGTGCCTGTGGCGTATTCACATACCAGCACAGATACTGCGGCAGCAAGCGCGCCGGATCGCGCACCCGCACCCGCATCAAAGGCGACACGCACACCGTCGGCATCGTCAACTGCGGCACACAGCGCATCGTCAGCCTTTGCCCGCGCCCGCGTAAAACCAGATCGCAAGCAGGATCCAATAAATTGGCATGCGGCATGTTTTTCGCCAAAACGCATGGTAAAGCCTGCCAAGCATTCTCATCATGCATATCTTGCATGCGCACCAGACAGACATTCCCCTGCGGGTGCGTAATGATGCGGCTGCGCATGGTGACGCCGCAACGCACTTCCAGGCAATCCGCCAAATTTACAATCATCGCCCCCTCCTGTGCCTTAACGAAAAGAGTCATCACCAGACCGGCTCAGCCTGCCACCCGCAAACGTGGTTTGGGGCCGCGATCCGGGCACACCAAATCATAAAAAGCCTGCGCCAACACTTCGCGTTCCGCCTTGGCATAGTCGGCCAGCATGCCAAGCGCGGGCAGCAGGCAAGCCGGCAAGGCATCAGCCCCAAGTTGCAACAGCTTGCGCATGTGCTGCGCCTCGGTTTGCAACTCGTTCAAGCTGTCGCGATACAGCGCTGTGCTGTTGCTTTGGAAATCATAGGCTTGCAACATATCGCGCCACTGCTGGCGCATGCTGCGCAAACGCTGTGCGGTTTTATACCGGTGCGCTTTGAGTTGTTCATGCACCGCGTGTTGTTGGCGCTGGCTGCTTTGCTCAATCTGCAGCAAGCGCGCCTGCAGCGCGTTGGCGTGCTGTAAATGGGTGCGCTGGCTGGCCTGGTGGCTGGCTTCAAGCAGCGCGATTTTGTCCATGGTTTGGCGCTGATGTTCGGCAAAGCGCTGCTCCCAGGCGCGCATCTGCTGCGCATGCTGCTGGCGTAAATTGGCGATTTCCTGATCGCGTATCGCCAAGGCGCGCTGGTGCGCGCTGTCCAATTGCGCCTGGTTGCTGGCCTGCTGCAGCAATTGTTGTTGCAAGAGGTCGGCGCGGTTGGCGCGGGTAATGAAGTCGTTCGCCCAGCGAAAGCAGGCGGGCGCACGATACGCGAGTAAAAACAGGCAACAGAAACCCGCCAGGTAATTGCCCGGCAATTCCCCTTGCACCAACATGGCGACCACAAAGATATTGCCAGCGACAAACAAAGCAGCAATCCGCCCATATTGCGCCCAGCCCATGTTGGGTAAATGCACAGACGCAGCGGGAAACAGGCGCCGACGGCTGAATACTTGCAGGGGCCAGGCGATGTTCGGCCAGCGGTAGGGGATATAACCGTCTTTGAGCGGAAAATAAGAAATGCGAATCAGGAAATAAATGAATAAATTATAAAAAACAATCTGGATGAGTAAATATTGATATTGCCATTTATAGAATGACGTTTCGAGCAGATAGTTCCAGTGCATGAATGTAAACCACATAACTCGGAACAGATTGTACACAATCACATCTTGCACTATAGGAACTTCTCTCCACTTTCTTAATGAAAGCAGCAAAATAATGGGGAGTATGGTATTAATTAAAAAATATGCGTTATCAGAGATAAGAATTTTATATTTCCGTATTTCTGCAAGAAATAAAAATTCCACAAACAAGAAAAGCCAAAGCACGACGCGGCCCACAATTTCAATTGAAATTTCTTCTCGGAAATTGTTTTCAGAATTATTCATTCACCCATCCTCCTCAGATAGTAAATGAAGTCTCCCCTGCGGTGTTGATTTCCTAGCACAGCATTGCAGTGTGCATTGAAACCACAGGGGCAGCGCTCCAGGTGGAGGGCTTGAAATTGTGCAGTTACATTAACGTGGCGGAGGGGGCCATCCAGTATCGAGGTCAGTTTTCCAAATGCCGGGGAACGAACCGCCAATATTACTTTCTGCGGTTGATTTGATGCTGACTGTATCAGATTCAATAGAAACAAAGCGAGGTGGTGGTGGTGGCCCCACCTCCAACCCTTCGGTACCAGAGATAAAGAGCAGCGATGCGTCAGCGCGAACTTCTGAGCTTGACATGAAGCTGTCCGCGCCTGTTGCTGCATCAGCGCCAAGTAAAGAAAGGTCACAAGGCAGCGTCGCCGCGCTTGCATCCACCAACAGTAAAAGGTCCAGCATGGCAAACTCCTGAGGGCGAGTGGCAAAGTCCTCAGTATACGCAGCACTGCAGCTGGAAAACAAGCGCCCCACTGGCGCAGCGTCGCCATTTACGCCACCTCTTGCCGCATCTTGGGCGTGCTGAGCTGAGCCACCCAGGCCGCGCGCTGCGCCGGACTGGCGTGCAACAAAGCGTGCAACACGCCATCCGCGTGGGCATCCACTTGCGCCAGTTGCTGACACAAGCCCGTTAATAATTCACGCTGTTCGTCTTGCGCCAGCCCCAACACCCAGGCCTGCATGCAAAACACCTGCAAAGCATTGCGCACTGCAGGCACGCGCAGCCAGGAATAATCGGCTTGCAGATCGTCGAGCAACTGCGCCGCCAGCAACACTTGTTGCGGCACATCCGGCAAACTGCGTTCCGGTTTGCGCAACATACTGCCTTCGCCCGTCAACAACCAATGCACATCCACGCCCAGTTTGGCCACCCGCGCAATCTGCAGCGCGCCGGGTTCGGTGCCGCGTTCATAACGTTGCCAAATCGAGCGCGAACACCCCACCCGATCCGCCATGGCCGCCTGCGACAAACCAAAAAACTCCCGCATCGCCACCATGCGTTGACAAAACGCGCTGATGCTATCCCCCGCCAAATCCCGTTTACTCATGATCTTGCTTCCCGCTGTGTTAATGTGAGGAATTGTAAGAGAAATGCAGCAAAAGTATCGCCATAAATTGCAAAAAGTGCGCGAACAGCAGCACATTTGCAACAGTTTATATGTGTGCACTCCATCCCGATCTAAGCTAAGGTCCGAGGCGCCGCGCGGCGCATGTCAGACATAACGAACGCGCTAAATTCCTCTTTCCATAATTGAAATTTCCATGAAGAAATGATGTTACAAATGTTAACATTTCTCGCGCAATAACCAGCCTTCGTGCGACGCTTCTGACTTCCCGTGCACAGTTCTGTTGCACATACTTCCGACACCTATTTGGAATCCCTATGCCAAAAGATCAGACGACGACTGAAGAAATTTATGCAAAAGCCCTGCCAAATCAGCAGGAACTGACCTTGGCGGCAAACCGCCTGTGCAAGACAGACAATCCGTATGAAGTGCGCAATCAGCTCATTTTGCAAGAGAAGAAGCGACAAATTCTCTACAAAAACGGCGTCACCCTGCCAGCCAAAGCAGAGCAACTGCAACAGGAGGCCGCACGCAAACTGCGCCACGCCCGCAAGCTTGCCGCCAACATGCACCGCGCCGATCCCAACTTACAACGCCACCCCGACGCCGACGCGCATCACATCGTAGCGGCGCAAGATGTGCGCGCCGAACTATCCCGATTGATTATGTTCAATGAAGGCGTGGGTATTAATGACTTTGCAAATGGCTGCTACACCAAACGCAAGAAAACCAGCAAAGTGCCGCATTTGCCAAATTCCTTGCCGCATGAGAATATTCATACGGATGTTTATCATTTCGCTGTATACCAACGCCTTCTTGAAATAGTTGGCACTGGGGCTGACGAATGCAGGGCTGCTTTACAGAAAATTGCAGCCAAAATTGTTGCAGGTATTTTTCCATATTGAGGCTCATATGATATACGAACTAAGATGTGCTGACTTGAATAGCTTTGCACCTTTAGTACCAAGCCCAGGTCAAAACTTATTGAATGTCAAATTATTTTTTGATGGAAAGCCTTTGCAATGGCCGATACTTCCCAAAGTGCAAAAATATTATGATAAAAAGAGGAAAATTCAAAAAGATCGGGCAGATATTGGAATTTTTATTCCTGGCTCAATCACACTTACCAATAAAGCATATATTGCTTTATCTGATTTCCTCAAGCAATTTGGCGAACTGGTTCAATTAGAGTGCGAAAATGGAGAAGCTTGGCTTTATAATGTAACTAATCTGATTGCATGTGTTGATTTCGAGAAGTCAGAAAAATCCGGGAATATAATCCGAATAGAAAATTTTTATGAAGATAATATTCCGAATACGCCCGCAATATTCAAAGATGTGCATACTGTAAGAACCAGAATCTATTTAAATGTAGAGGCAAAGATGATTTTGGAAAAACTGCAAATGGAACATTCCTTGACAGGTTTGGATATCAGGCAGGCTGGCATATCAGAATTTTACTGATTGCCATCTTTTTCTGCCTGCGTACTGGTTTCGGACCGCGAATTATGCAGCAGTGGTCCGAATCATAAGATCGAAAAGCAAAAAATTCTAAAAAATACTCTCTTCTTTGCGCAATGGCTCAGCCAGCACGGCGCCGCCGCCAGCCGCCATCCCTTGCTGCAAGTCAAACCGCCAGCGCACGCCCACGCCAGCAGCGGCCCGAAACCCGCAGGCAGCGCAGCCGCGCCCGGCCCTTTCGCCCGCCCGGCAGTGTCTGGGCCGCCAGCCACCCCGCGCGCCAACGCTAACATCCAAACCCGCCGCCGCGCCTATACCAAGCCGCCCGCCGCTGACGGCAGCGCAAAGCTTGATCGGCCAAAGCCAAGGCGGCCCCGGCGTCTGGCAAGCGGCGCCGCTGCGCGCCAAGGGTGTGGAATATCAGGAATTGGTGACCGGCGTGGAGCGTGGGGTAGAATATGCAGTTGAGCACCCTGGCGTGCCCAGCGGCAAGGTGCTGTTTGATGGGTATGATCCGGTGCGCAAGGTTTTGATCGATGCGAAGGATTGGCGGAAATACCCACCCCTTGAAGAAATTTTCTGGCATGCAAATGTCGTTGCAGATGCTCAAAAGCAATTGATTGCCGCTGGCAAAACAAAGGTCGAGTGGCTTTTTAGCACCAAAGAAGCAAAAGATGCCGTAGAAGAACTGTTGGCATCGAATGGCTTGGATTCAATTACATGCATATTTATGAAAAATTAAAATGAAGAAAATAATCCTCACTCTTTTCTGGCCTGAAGAAAAGATAAGTTTTTCAGATCATGTCGATAAAACAACATCTTTTTTGCAGAAAATATCTGCGTACAGCCCACTTTTTAACAATCTTTTTTTAGTCAATGGAGATTCAAAAAAAGAGACAACGACGCCACTTGCAAAATTAAAGGAGAAAATTGCCGAGCATGCAATTAGGTTGGATAGAAATTATACAAACTTAGATCCAAACGGAAAAATTCAGGATCAATCATATTGCAAAATGGGATTCGTAACCCATTTAACCTCAAGCCAACCTAGAAACGATGTTTCAATCATTATCACGGAAGGTGGATATGAAGAAGGATTTATCAATAACTGCGTGAGCATAACACTTTCTGAAAACTGCCTTTTGGAATTTTCTGGATCAGAGGTTAGACTAAGAAATTGGATAGTTGATCTTATACTGTTGAACATTTCCCATTGGAAAGCATGCAAAGCGAAGATTTTCAATTTCCAATTCAGCAAAATATTAAGCGGTTCCAAAGTTAGCGATATAGGTTGGATAAGTTTTTTTAAACATATCTCTTTGGAAGAAATCCCCGCCAAATCCGAGTTGCTCGGCATGGGCATCACCTGGGAAGCCGTGCCGCAGGGCGGAACCTTATTCATGCTGGATCAGGAAATGGTTTCGGCTGACAATCCTGAACACGTGGCGCGCGGCAAGTTGTTGCGGGCGCGGCTGATGGAACATGGTTGGATTGAGAATTAAGCGCCCCTGACTGCCGCGCTTGTTTGCGTTTTCTGATGGAAATTATTTATTTATAAGCATAAGTCAACACACAGCAAAGGAAATGCTACACTGCCGCACTTCCCGTGTGACAAGCGCTGTTCTGCGCATTCTTTGCCGACACCCATGCAACAAGACCCCCTTTTCGCCATCTGGCAGCGCGGCGTGCAAGCATTTTTATATGACTTGCAGCGTGTGCGCCTGCCTTCCTGGCCAGAATTACAGCGCGCCTGCCGCTTGGCCAGCGGCGACAGCGCTTTCGGCATGACGCGCGACGCCTGTGGGGCGATTGCGCGCGGGCAGCGCGTCATGCAAGCCTTGGAACAGGCCAACGCCATGTATCAGGAGCGCATGCACAACGCGCTCGGCCAGTTTCACATCGCCAGCTTGCTCCCGCTGCTGGAAAAACTGTGCAAGGAATTGGCTTTATATCTGGGCGGCGGCGCGGCTTTGGGCGCGCTGCTGGGTGGCGCTGCGGGTGCGCTTGCCGCAGGTGTAGGCGCGGCGCCCGGCGCCGCCGCCGGCGCCGTGCTGGGCACGCAAATTGGCGCCTTTCTGCTCAATCTGGTCGGCATCGCCGAGGTGGCGCAGTATCTGGTGCACACCATGCCGCAAGTGCTGCAGTCTTACAAACTTGGTTTTTGGGACGCTTGGGGGCCGATGCCGCACACAGATCGGATGGCCTTGGGAAAAGTCAGCACGCTGCGCGCCAGCCAGCACTTTGCTGAGGGGCATATGCTGTTTACCCTGGCTTTGCTGAGCGCCTTGCTGGCCTGGTTCACCCGTGGCAAAGGCGAAGCGCAAGCCATGCTGGCCAGCGTGCGCGCCGCGCCTGCGCTGGGCGAGCGCTTTGCGCAATGGCTCAGCCAACACGGCGCCGCCGCCAGCCGCCACCCATTGCTGCAAGTCAAACCACCGGTGCACGCCCACGCCAGCAGCGGCCCGAAACCCGCAGGCAGCACAGCCGCGCCCGGCCCTTTCGCCCGGCCGGCAGTGTCTGGGCCGCCAGCCAGCCCGCCACCCCGCGCGCCAGCGCCAACATCCAAACCCGCCACCGCGCCTATACCAAGCCGCCCGCCGCTGACGGCAGCGCAAAGCTTGATCGGCCAAAGCCAAGGCGGCCCCGGCGTCTGGCAAGCGGCGCCGCTGCGCGCCAAGGGTGTGGAATATCAGGAATTGGTGACCGGCGTGGAGCGTGGGGTAGAATATGCAGTTGAGCACCCTGGCGTGCCCAGCGGCAAGGTGCTGTTTGATGGGTATGATCCGGTGCGCAAGGTTTTGATCGATGCGAAGGATTGGGAGAAGTTTCCGCCTCTGGATGCTGAGTTTTGGTATGCAAAAACTCGAAACGACGCCAAAAAACAAATAGAAGCAGCAAGAGGAATGCCGATTGAATGGCATTTCAGCACGCTTTCGGCAAAAAATGCTGTGCGCGACCTGTTAAATGAATATGAAATTAAAGGCATACGTCTATTAGTAAGTGGAAAGGAATAAGAAATGAGACGTGTCATACTTGGAGCCTATTGGAATGAGTCATACATTTCTTTTGGTGAATTTGCGGCTAATATCCAGAAAATGCTAAGCGCATTAAGAGAATTTGATAATACATTTTCTCACTTTTGTCACATCGCCAAAGGAAAAGATGTAACACATCCTATTGCCGAAAATTTTTCAAACTTGATGCAAATCTTGCGAGTGTCTTCCAGTGCGGATGATAAGATTTTCACCGAAGTTGATGAGAATAACATGATCAGCGATAATGCAAAAAGCATATTTGGATTTGATGAAGCCTTTAACACTGGAAAGAAATTAAAAGATGGGGGAATTAATATTTCTTTTTCCGATGGGAATCATGGGAAATTTTTCAGAAAAAATAGCTTCCTCATTAACTTTCCAAACACAAGAAAAGCTGATGATAATACTATTCATCTCATGAAGATAAAACTAAAAAATCTGGCATTGCTAAGTATTTCTATGTGCAAACCTGATTCCTTGCGTGCAGGTGATCAGGATTTTGCCTATAAAATTTCTGAAGAGGACATCACCGCAATTAATTGGCTCACCTACCTCGCCCACCTCCCCCCCGAGCAAATCCCCGCCAAATCCGAGCTGCTGGGCATGGGAATTACCTGGGAAGCCGTACCGCAAGGCGGTACTTTATTCATGCTTGATCAGGAAATGGTTTCGGCTGACAATCCCGAGCACGTCGCACGCGGCAAATTATTGCGGGCGCGGCTGATGGAGCATGGCTGGATTGAAAACTGAGATGCAAGCGCATTCACTTTCTGGCAGTTTTAGCCCTGCCAAATCAGCAGGAACTGACCTTGGCGGCAAACCGCCTGTGCAAGACAGACAATCCGTATGAAGTGCGCAATCAGCGTAAGCGCCCAACAGCCCCATCTCCCCAGCCCATAAAAACCAGCGCATGCTATGCCCATCAAAAAGGAGGCATAGGATGCACAGCAAATCACGCAAACAACGCAGGGAAGAATGGCTCGCGCACGTAAGGGCATGGCGCTTGAGCGGGCAAACGCAAACCGCATATTCCCGTCAGCATGAAATCAATCTGCCGGTCCTGCAATATTGGATCAAACGCAGCCGCACGACAGCAGAGCACAGCGCGCCGCTAACGCTGGTCGCCACGCAAGCGCCAGCCGACGTCATGCCGGCTTCCCCCGCTGGCCATCTCACCCTCGAAAGCGGAGTGCAGCGCCTGCATATTCCGCTGCATGTCACGCCGCAATGGCTGGCCGCATTACTGCGGGAGTTGGCATGAGTTGGCCGCAGCCTGGGCAAATTTGGCTGGTGCAAGAGGCGATTGATATGCGCGCCGGCATCGACAGTCTGGCCGCCCGTATTCAACACACCTTGGGACGCACGCCCAGCGACGGCGCGGCGTATGTGTTTCGCAATCGGCGCGCAAACCGTCTCAAGGCGCTGGTGTTTGACGCCAGCGGCATTTGGCTGTGTCAACGCCGTTTGCATCAAGGCGGCTTCACCTGGCCCGAAGCTGACGCACAACTTTTTATACTCAATCCTGCGCAATGGGAATGGCTTTGCAAAGGCGTCGATTGGCGCCGTTTGAGCGCGGATCGCATCCCGGATTGGCTGTATTAAAGCGCATTTTTGCAGCCATCGCATGGGCGCTTTCTCAAGCAGGAAAACACATGAAAAAAACCGCAAAAATCATGCCGTTTGCACAGAGCAATACACCGGCAAATGCTACACTTAGCGCATGGATTTCACTGCGCAAAAACACCGCTTGCAACACGCCGAAGGCATCCCGTCCCCGCTGCGGGAAGAGCTGCTGGCGCTGCTTGAGCAAGCCGCGCACGTCGAGCAAAATGCGTCCGCATTCGCGCAACGCGCCGCGCACGCCGAGCAAAAAGTCACATTGCTCGCACAGCAAGCCGCGCACGCAGAACGGCACGCTGCGCAACTGCAACAGCACAACGAAAGACTCCAGCAAGAAGTCGCGTATTTGCGCCGCATGCGTTACGGCGTCAAGAGCGAGCGGGTGGTGGATAGCCATCAGCGCAGCTTGTTCGAGGAAGACATTGAAGCCGACCTTGAAGCTGCGCAAGTCGAGTTGGATAAACTCGCGGCTGCGTCCCGGCAAGCCAAGCCGGCCAAGCAAAGGCGTCCCGGACGCCTGCCGTTGGCGGCGCACTTGCCGCGCGAAGACGTGTTGCACGAGCCGGCCAGTTACGACTGCCCGGAATGCGGCAAAGCGATGCGCAAAATTGGTGAAGATGTCACCGAAAAATTATCGGTGCAGCCCGCTGTGTTCAGCGTCAAGCGCCACCGCTATCCGAAATACGCCTGTCACGCTTGCCAAGCCATTCATCAAGCGCCAAGTGCGCCCTCGATTATTGACGGTGGCGGCGTCGAACACGATGTGCTGGCCTGGCTGGCGGTGGCGAAATACATCGATCATCTGCCGCTGTATCGCCTGGAACAGATCGGCGCACGCCATGAGGTTGCCTTGTCGCGCACCAAGCTGGCGCAGTGGGTGGGGCGTTTGGGCGTGGCGCTGGCGCCGCTGGCTGATCGCTTGGCCGAATTGCTGCGCCAGCGGCAATGCTTGCATGCCGATGAAACGCCGGTGGCGCAATTGGCGCCGAAGACGGGTAAAACCGAGCGCGGTTATCAATGGGTGTATCGCAGCAATGATCTGGAGCCGGGGCCGCGCATTGTGGTGTACGACTATCAGCCTTCGCGGAAGGGACAGCATGCGCGCAACATGCTGGATGGTTGGCGTGGCTATCTGATGGTGGATGCGTACTCCGGCTATGATGCCTTGTTTACTGGCGGCGTGGTGGAGCTGGGCTGCATGGCGCATGCGCGACGAAAATTCTTTGATTTGCATGCGACGCAGCCAACGCCGATCACGACCGAAGCCTTATTCCGCTTTGGCCAGCTGTACGAAATTGAGCGCGAAGCCAAGGAGATGAGCATCGAAGACCGCGCGGCCTTGCGACGACGAAAGAGCATACCATTGTTGACGGAGTTCGAGGCGTGGCTCACAGAAATCGGGGCCAGGGCGTCACCGTCCTCCGGCTTGCAAAAAGCGGTCATGTACACCATCAGCCGTTGGGCTTCGCGGGTGCGTTATGCGCACAGCGGCGATTTGCCGATTGACAATAATCCGGCAGAAAACGCCTTGCGCCCGATCGCTATCGGACGTAAGAATTGGCTGTTTTACGGCACCGAGCGCGCCGGCCACCGCGCATCAAGCATTATGTCTTTACTGACAACTGCCAAACTCAATGGCCTGGAACCGTATGCCTGGCTACTGGATACCCTCAATAAATTACCCACTTGGCCTACCAGCAGACTGGATGAGTTATTGCCGCTCGCGCCACTGCCTCAAGTTTGAAGGGGGGGCGTGGGCGCGTTGGGCGGTTACCAATCAGCTCATTTTGCAAGAGAAGAAGCGACAAATTCTCTACAAAAACGGCGTCACCCTGCCAGCCAAAGCAGAACAACTGCAACAGGAGGCCGCACGCAAACTGCGCCACGCCCGCAAGCTTGCCGCCAACATGCACCGCGCCGATCCCAACTTACAACGCCACCCCGACGCCGACGCGCATCACATCGTAGCGGCGCAAGATGTGCGCGCCGAACTATCCCGATTGATTATGTTCAATGAAGGCGTGGGTATTAATGACTTTGCAAATGGCTGCTACACCAAACGCAAGAAAACCAGCAAAGTGCCGCATTTGCCAAATTCCTTGCCGCATGAGAATATTCATACGGATATCTATCATACCGCTGTGTATTTCAGATTGAGCTTTACAGTAAATAAAGGTAGCGATAGTTGCCGCGAAGTTTTAAAGGCTATTGGAAAAATGATTGTTAACGGAACTTTTTCATATTAAAAAGGAGAAAATTATGATTTATCAAATAAAGTGCGGAAATTTAAATAATTTTTCTATGTGGGTTCTAGATAATAATGCTGGCATGACAATACATGATTTTATCCTTGAAGGAAAAGCGATACAGTGGAACAAACCTCCAAGGGTAGTGCCATTTTTCGACAAAAAGCGTAAGAAGCAAAAGGATGTTGCGGATTTTGCATTTTTTCTTCACGGTGGCATTGCCTTGTCTGAAAAAGCATATGATGCAATACACGACTTTTTATTGTCATTCGGAGAATTAATTCAACTGGATACAGAAGATAAGAAAGTATGGCTGTACAACGTAACTACTCTTATTGATTGTGTTGATTATAAAAATTCTGAAAAATTTCTTGATCAAGTAATACGTGAAAAATTCTATTTTTCAAATGTACCTGATGCTCCATGTATTTTCAAAGATACTCTGACAGCAAAGTCAAGAATATATTTAAATGAGGCTGCCAAGGTGGTGGTAGAAAAAATTGTTGATAGCAATAATTTAACAGGCTGCCATATTGAGGAAGCAGGATTGTCTGATATGTATTGATGCCATTTCGCACCCACTTATATTGCCACTCCGACGCACATCACATCGTAGCGGCGCAAGATGTGCGCGCCGAACTATCCCGATTGATTATGTTCAATAAAGGCGTGGGTATTAATGACTTTGCAAATGGCTGCTACACCAAACGCAAGAAAACCAGCAAAGTGCCGCATTTGCCAAATTCCTTGCCGCATGAGAATATTCATACGGATGTTTATCACATGAATGTTTACAATTTACTCCGAACGTCCAAAAATAAAGGTCCCGACGCGGTAAGAGAAACACTTACATTAATTGCTGTGCGAATTATGAGCGGCACATTTCCTTATTGAGGTAATAATGATCTACGAATTAAAATGTGGCGATGTCAACAACTTCGCAACGATGGTTTTCTCGCGTGAAACAGAGATATTGGATGAATATCTTGATTTGAATGGAGAAAAAATTAACTGGAAGACCCCGCCTGTTATTGAAAAGTATTTTGACAAGAGAAGAAAAAAACAAAAAGAGCGAGCCGACATAGGCTTGCTTATTCCTGGTACAGTTATTCTTTCTCAAAAGGCGCATGGAGTTCTGGCTGAATATCTAGGGAACTTTGGCGAACTCATCCAGCTTGCGTGTAAAGATGGTGATGCATGGCTTTACAATGTACAAACCATTATTCAGTGCGTTGATTACGACAAGTCCGAGAAGCTGCATGGTTCTGTTATTCAAGAAGCTTTCTTTGAGGATAATATTCCAAGTAAGCCTTGCATATTCAAAGATAAGCACACAGCAAATAACAGAATTTATCTGAATCATGCTGCAAAACAAGACTTAGTGAATATTTTCCAAGATGCAAATATAACTGGCTGGGCTATTCAACCGGCTGGCCTATCAATTTTTTACTGATAGCATGCATTCTGGTCGGCATCGCCGAGGTGGCGCAGTATCTGGTGCACACCATGCCGCAAGTGCTGCAGTCTTACAAACTTGGTTTTTGGGACGCTTGGGGGCCGATGCCGCACACAGATCGGATGGCCTTGGGAAAAGTCAGCACGCTGCGCGCCAGCCAGCACTTTGCTGAGGGGCATATGCTGTTTACCCTGGCTTTGCTGAGCGCCTTGCTGGCCTGGTTCACCCGTGGCAAGGGCGAACGCTTTGCGCAATGGCTCAGCCAGCACGGCGCCGCCGCCACCGCCATCCCTTGCTGCAAGTCAAACCACCCGCGCACGCCCACGCCAGCAGCGGCCCGAAACCCGCAGGCAGCGCAGCCGCGCCCGGCCCTTTCGCCCGGCCGGCAGTGTCTGGGCCGCCAGCCAGCCCGCCACCCCGCGCGCCAGCGCCAACATCCAAACCCGCCACCGCGCCTATACCAAGCCGCCCGCCGCTGACGGCAGCGCAAAGCCTGATCGGCCAAAGCCAAGGCGGCCCCGGCGTCTGGCAAGCGGCGCCGCTGCGCGCCAAGGGTGTGGAATATCAGGAATTGGTGACCGGCGTGGAGCGTGGGGTAGAATATGCAGTTGAGCACCCTGGCGTGCCCAGCGGCAAGGTGCTGTTTGATGGGTATGATCCGGTGCGCAAGGTGTTGCTGGATGCGAAGGATTGGGAGAAGTTTCCGCCTCTGGATGCGAGCTTTTGGAACAAGAGTGTATTGGAATCAGCCGTAAAGCAAATTGCATCGGCACGTGGAACGAAAACCGAATGGCATTTCTCAACTGAACAGGCAAAGCAAGCGGTGAGCGACTTCTTACGCGAAAATGGAAAATATGAGATCAAATGCATCTTCAACCCAAAGATTTAATGAGGACATGATGAATGATCTGATGATCGGATTTTATTGGCAGTCTCGCATGCTTAGCCTTTTGGATGCGGCTCAAGCAGTACATGTGTTCCAGAAATTATTGGAGAAGCAAATACCACATGGTAACAAAATTTCTTTTCAATCTACAACTCTCGATAAACAAAGTCAAAGCGATGACTGGATCAGTGAATTCTGTACGCACACGATATCAGATCAACATAGATACTCAAGCTATGAAGCAAATGGGAAGCCAACATCACACGCAAATTCACCACTAGGATTCTCATTTCATCTTAGTAATTCAGAAAAACGTAATACTGGCCTCCACCTGATTGGGACAATCGGCGCGTATGACGAATTCACTAAAAATAGCGTAACAGTCAAGATATGCAAAGATATTTGTTCGGAAATTATAAAATCATCCCCTTTATTTCAGGTGGTCAAGAAAACACTCTTATTTGGCATAACGCATTGGAATGTTAGTTTAGGGAAAATCTTTTCACTTAAGCTATCAGATGCAATCGACGATGATAATTTTACTGCCATCGGCTGGCTCACCTATTTAGCCCACCTCCCCCCCGAGCAAATCCCCGCCAAATCCGAGTTGTTGGGCATGGGCATTACCTGGGAAGCCGTGCCGCAGGGCGGAACCTTATTCATGCTCGATCAGGAAATGGTTTCGGCTGACAACCCCGAACACGTTGCGCGCGGCAAATTATTGCGGGCGCGGCTGATGGAGCATGGCTGGATTGAAAACTGAGATGCAAGCGCATTCACTTTCTGGCAGTTTTAGCCCTGCCAAATCAGCAGGAACTGACCTTGGCGGCAAACCGCCTGTGCAAGACAGACAATCCGTATGAAGGATCAATGGGGTCAGACTGGATTGATTTCTCAACTCGCCCAGCCGGATAGCCTGAACTTCTTCATCGAGACGTTGAAATATGGACGAGGGAGAATAGCACAGCATTGGCGGAATGATTTGCGCCTGGCCGCGCAACTCGAACAGCCCAGTCCGACGCCACTGGGCAGCGCCGCCATGGCCCTGTATCAGATGCATTGCCAGACGGGGGCGGGAAAGCTGGATTTTTCCAGTGTGCTGCAACGATTTGCGCAAGCGGCTGGTAACACGGATGTGAATTGATGTGGCGCGGGGCGCCGTCTCGCTGCAAGGATGGCGCCCGGCGAAATGGCAAGCAACATTTTCCGCATCGCGCAGAGCATTACTGCTGACCTCCTGCGCGCAAAGTCGGCGCAGCAGATTGCACCATTTCAGCCTGCACCATCTCATTTTGACGCTGCCATGCCCGCCTTTGGCAGCGCCGCAAGTCCTTCAAGCGATCTTTGACTATTGTTGTTGATTTCAATCGAGTCTGACCCCATTGATTAGACCCCATTGATTTTTGTTTCAATCGAGTCTGACCCCATTGATTTTTGATTTCATTATTTTTTCCGTTTTTTGATCTGAATTTGTTTGAACAGGCGCTAATCTTCCAGTTTGATCAGGCGTCCGAAAATACTGTTGGCGCTGATCCAGCCATTGATCTTGCCCCGGTTATTGCCGATTTGAAAGCGGCCGCCTTGTATCGCTTTGATCAAATGCAGATACTCGACCCCATGCACTTTGCACAGCACGATATCATCCACGCCCAGCGCGCCAGGCTCGGCCGGGGCGACGGTGCAGAGCTGGCCGGATTTGATTTTTGGCATCATCGAATGCCCGCGCGGGCGGAAGGAAACGGTTTCGCCGCGCTTGAGTTTTTCAATATAGTGCGCCGCCCACCCCATACCCATGCCGTCCTAACCCGCAGCCGGGATTTTGCGCAGAATCTGTTGAATCTCGCCCTGGCAAACAAGGCCTAAGCGCGCATATTCTGCCGGGCTGTCGATCTGCTCCTGTTCGGCTTCCGCTTTATCCAATTCGGCTTGCAGGCGCGGCATCCAGACTTCATTGAGTTCACGCTGCAAAGCGGCCTGCCCTGTGCCGCGCTGGAAATACAGGGCTTGCTTGCCCAGGCGCGTGCTCAATAATTGGCGCATCACTTGCGCCACGCGCGGCAGGTGGCGGCGGTATGCTTCGACATGGCGCAATTCATGCGCCAGCACTTCTTTCCAGGCGCAGGAATCGGGCGTGAGTTCGCGCGCCAGATAGATGATGGCGGGCGGATAGTCCATGCGCAGTTCGAGTTGCACGCCATAGCATTCACTTTGCAGATATTCGCGCCCGCGCAAAAACATTTGTATCAGCGAATTGCCCTGCATGCGGGTGAGGCCCAGCACATGCTGCTTTTTACCGTTCTTTTCAAGCGCCTGGGCCTGCTCGCCTTGATGCATTTGCGCCAGGGTGCGTATGTCGGCCTGGTGGGAGATCTGATATTGCAAGGGTTGCTCGAAGATGCGCACCTCATGGCTGATGCGCTTGCATTCTTCTTCAAAGCTGGCCGCACAAACCGGCCCTGCGTAGCAAATGGCGCCGGCGAATAAGAGCGCGACAAGGCCGCGCTCACCAGATGAAGGCAGTGATTTTTTGCAGATCGCCGATTTTACGGATGGGCGCCACATAGTGCATACGCTTTTCGCGTCCTGTGTTTTCATGCAGCACCAAGGTCACATTGGCTGTGATAATCGGCGCTTTGCGGTTGATATCATTGAAATGATAACCGGCATTGCCCAAATTGCCCCAATAATTCAAATACACCTGATACAAGCCGCGCTTAGGCGCTGTGGTGGAAAACATTTCCGGCCCGGCCCCATCGACAGAATCCAAATCCATGCCGCCGCCGCCCTCAAGCTGTGGCCGCGCCCAGAAGGCGTGCTGGCCATCCGGGGTGATCACATGTAAATCAATTTCGGCCTGCGGTTCATCCCAATCCAATATGATGCGTATGGCGGCTTGCTGGCGGTTGGCCTTGGCTTCATAAAACTGCATGCGGTAAGTCTGCTGTTTGCTGCGGATCTCAATACTGTTGGAGCCGGCGCCAAAGGCATAGGGCCGCACAAAGCGCCCATCTTTATCGGTATACAGCGGCATCGGATTGCCATTGATCACAATCAGCGGTGTGCGTCCCTGCCGCCCAAGCTCTTGCAAGCGGCCCTGAATCAGGGTGCGCCCATCCTGGCGCCCGCGATCAATCGGCGAATACGGGTAAGCGTAGCCGCTGCCCTGCCGATCCGCCTGCGCCTCTTCATAGCGCCAGCCGCCAGCCGGGTTGTCCAGCGCCACGCCGCTCTGCGCCAAGACGGCGCTGCTATACAACAAGCACAGGCAGGCAAGCGTTTTCATATGGCGTCAGAAATAAAATGATTTCACCAGCACCAAGTCGCCCGGTTTGCGCAAGGGCACGCGGAAATTTTGCTGCTTTTCATTCACTGTGTTTTCATGCGTCACCAGGCTGATGCTGGCGCTGGTGAGTTCGCCCTTGTCTTTGCCGGCGCCCCAGTAATACACAAATACATGGTACAGGCCGCGCGGCGGGGTAGGATTGGCGTAGATTTCCGGGCCAAAGCCGGTGGTCACGTCCACATCCAAGGCGCCGCCATTGGCGGCTGTGCGGCCAGCCCAGAATACATGCTGGCCATCGGGCGAGACCACATGCAAATCCAGATCATTGTCGCCGGTATCCCAGGACATCACCACGCGCAAACGGGCTTGCAATTTATTCTCGCGTCCGTCGTAAAACTGCACCCGGCTGCGCTTGCCGCCATCGCGCACTTCGATGCTGTTAGAACCGCGTCCGAATGCATACGGGCGGCTGAAGGCGCCGTCATCGCCCACCAGCAAGGGCATGGCCACGCCATTCACCACCAGGGTGGCCGGTTTGCCCTGTTTTTTCCATTGCGCGATGCGGCCTTTGATCAAATGGCGCGCGGCGTTTCCGCTGCTGTTCACGCTGGATGCCGGGTACTGCACTTGCTGGGCAAAACCGCTATCGTTTTCCTGATGAAAACGCCAGCCGCCAGCCGGCGCTTCTATTTCCAGCGCCCATGCTGAGAATGTGGCGAAGCCAAGACCAAGGCCGATTCCGGCTGACAGCGCGAGGCGCGATTGCTTTTTCATATCACAGTCCTTCCACCAATTCACGCGCCTTGTGTTCCAGCCAGGCTTCATCCACCCCGCGCGGGTGGCGCTTGAAAGCCAGATGCAAGTATTCATGCGCAATATTCAATTTATCTTCCAATCCCTGGCCGCTGCGCACATACATGCGCATGCTGCGCTGATCGGAATACGGGTTGCCATAATCCAGCAGACAGATGTGCGGCGCCGCCGGCAAATCCTCAAAACCTGTCTCAGTTTGCAAACGGCTGCGCCAGCGCGGCAGCTTTTGCGCCAGCCAGGCTTCGCTTTGGCTTAAGCGCTCGCAGGCTTTGGCGCCGTGCACGCTGGCCAGTTGCGCTTGCGGCCAGACGTGCCGCAGAATGCGGGTGAAATCCCAGCCGGCGCGCGCCTGTTGCTGCGCCAGCCGCCAGGACATCACGCCGGGGCGTGCGGCATCCAGGTGATATTGCACCGCTGCGCCGTCGAGCAATAAGCCATCGGTAAACCAGGCCGCCTGCAAGGCCGCATGAGCCGGACGCGCCGCCAAGACGCGCTGATGGCGGGTGTCGTCGGCGATGCTGCGGCAGCCGCCATGAAACTGGCCGTTTTGCCACAAATAACTGCGCGCCGCCACCGCCAGCGCATAGGCGGCGGCAGCCTGTCCCGCTTGCGCGCCCTGCCCTTCGCGCTCGACCACACGGGCGACATAATCGTTCAAGGCCATGCGTCCATGAATTTGCCAGCGTCCCTGTTTTTGCAGCAAGTGCAGCGGCGACTCAAGCCGGATTTGCAATTGCTTGCCATGTTCAAAATGCAGTTGGTATTCGCCCTGCAGCGGGCCGCTGGCGGCCGCTCTCCAGGCGCCGTCTTTGCGCTGCAGCACCTGGCGCAAGGGATAGCGTTTGTAAAAATGCACGTCCACGCATTCTTCCCCTTTGTAGGAAGCGCTGTGACGGATCTCAGGCAGGCGCATCGCCTGCTGCCAGACTTGGGTAAAGGCTGCGCTGTAGGCTGGCAAAAAATGCTGGCTGCTGCCAGGGCCGCCCAGCCAAAACAGGCTGCCATCGGGCAAAAAACCCATCGCCCCGCTGATGCGCCGGTGTTTGTCTTGCGGATCGCGCCAGGTCCAGGTTTTCAGGCGCGGCGCGCTGCCGCTGACTGGCAGCAATTCGCGCGCGGTGCCGTGCAGGCTGACGTCGAGCAAGCCCTGGCGCAAATCATCGCGCCAGGCGGGCGGCAATTTGGCCATCAGGCGTAACAATTCCTCTGGGGAGATGTTGAGCGCGGCTTGCTGAAGACCGCGTTTGGCGGGCAGCGTCAAGAGCCAGTGCGGCGCATCGGCAAGCGCCTGCTGCCAGAATTGGCGCCAGTCTTGCGCTGTGATTTGCCAGCGCGCCGGCTCAAAATACAAGCCGCAGGAACGCGCCAGAGCGGCCTGCCTTTGTATGCTTTGTCCGCTTTCACAGCAATAGGCTTCCTGCTCCAGGTCGCGGCCCTGGCATTGGTAGGGATTTTCAGCGATTTTTTGCTGCTGCAAATAGAGATAGCTGAAAATTTTCCATAAGCTGCCCAGCGGCGCTTGTCGCCAATAGTCTTGTGTCGCCGGCCCCGCTTCACGCGCCTCCTGTTTGCGCAATTCCCAGTAACTTTGCGCGCCATCGGGGCTTTGCATGATGAGCAAGGCCGGCGGCGCAGCAAGGCGGGCGGATGGCGCGGCGGCCACGGGTTTTGCGCAGGCTGGGTTGCAAACCCAGCCGACAGCGGCGGCAAACATCAAGCATTGGAGCGGGCGAAAATATGCGCCATAAGCCGCATGCGTGGCCGATGGCGCCGGACGCCGGGTTTGCCCTTGCTCAACCCAGCCTGCGATTTGTGACCGGGGCGCGAAACGCGGCCAAGGCATGCGCTGTATGTTCTTCAATCTCAACATCGCCCCGGCCCGCCTTATTGCACGTCCATCTTGTCCCAGGCCACGGCGGCCTCATAGGCTTTCTTTTCCGGCTGATACATGCGCCAGGCGCGCGCTGGCGGCAGGCGGTATTTACCCGGCTGCGAAAAGCGCAGTAAATGGCGGCGCACTTCGCGTCCCTGCAATTGCTCAAACGGCAGTGCGTAGCCGGCGGCCAGCACCTGATGGCGGGCGCGCTCCAAGCCTTGTAATTCATTTTCCTTGCGCACATTAATGCCCCAGGTCGAGCTTTCCACCGCCGCCCCCGGCGGCAGCGGAATTTCGGCTAACACATGTTGATGCGCGCTGCCCGATTCAAGCTCGATTTCATCCAAATACAGCTCATTGGTTTTGAGCACTGTACCCGGTTTGAGCAAGACCAGACGGAAACTGGCCCCTTCCGATGAGGGCGGCGGCGGCGCGCTGGCGGCCTGTTTGCCTGTCTTTTCCTGGCCTGGCTTGGGCGCTTCCACCTTGCTTTTATCGGATTCCAGACGATAGATGCGGCGCGTGAATTTGAGCGGCAAACCGCTCGCTTCGGCGGCGCTGGAATCGTATTGCACCTGCGCCACCAAACCGGCTTTGGCGCCCTCTATCTTCAGCTGCGCCGGCAGGCTTTGTCCCTCCGGCAGGCTGTAGTAGGTATGCCCCAGATTGCTGGTCTTGGCTTGCCATGGCGCGCCCAGTTTGGCGGCGGCGCCAGACTCGCTCAGCTTATTGCCCATGCTTTGCTGCAGCCACACCAGGCTGATGGCGCGGTCAATCGTCGGGCTTTGCACACTGCTGGCGGCCAGCAATTTTTCCGCCGCATCCGGCCCGGCCTGGCGCAGCCAGACCAATAAAGCCTGGCTTAAAGGCAGATTGGCTTTGCGCAGCAACTCGCTTTGTTCCGCGCCAAAGCTGGCCGCCGGCGTGACTTTGGACAATATGCCCAGCGCCAGCGCTCGTTGCAGCGCGCCCTCGCCCTGTCCCATCAGCAAACTGTCTTGCGCAGAAGCTTGCGCGGGGCCGGCTTTGGCTTGCAAGGATTTCGCCAGATTCGCCGCCACGCCCTCTACCGGCAAGCCGATTTCCTTCATCATCCACAGCATCAAGGCCTGTTGCTGCAGCGGCGCTTTGACGCCGTGCTCGGCGTACAGCTTGGGCAGATTGCTGAAGTGGCCTTCTGGCAGATTCAATTTCAAGACCTGGGCCGCGCGCCAATCGGCGTAATAGGCGTAAGTGGTGACAAAGGGGTCAGCCTCGCCCTGCCCGCCCCACCAGCTGAAGACCGCATTCGGCCCGGCCATTTGCGCTAAGCGCAGGCGCTGGGTGTGCAGGATTTGCTGTAAGCGCGGGGCGATTTTCGCGTGTTGCGGCGCGGCCGATTGCAAGGCCAGGGTCAGCGGAATCAAGCGGCTGGCGGTTTGCTCGACACAGCCATATGGATATTCGATCAGATTCTCCATCACGCGCGCAAACTGGTCTTGCGCATTGCTGGCGAAAAACACGCTGACATTCGCCGCATCCGGCGGCAAGCTCAGCGCAACTTCCCCCGCGTCTGCGCTGAGGCTGACCGCACGCGGACTGCGCCAAGCCTGCGGCAAGAGTTTGAAGCCGGTTTGGAACAGATCCACGCTTTGTCCGTTTTGCAGCAGGCGCATGGTGAGCGGCTGACTGCGATTGATGCTGGCCAGCTCGACGCTGTGGAAATTGATGCCGGGCTTCAAATTCACGCTTTGCTTTTTCTCAAAGCCGGCGCCATTGATGTGCAAATCGAGTTTTTGCTCTTGCCGGGTCTGGTTAAAGAGCGCCAGTGCGGCTTGCGGCGCATCGCCCTGGCGCATCCAATCCGGGCTGGTCCATTTCACGTAAAACGCTTTATCTGAACGCAGCCAGCTTGATTTCTGTCCCACCACCCCGGCCTCATTCATGGCGCGCGCGGTGATGCGCCAGCGCGTGAGCGAATCCGGCATGGTGAAGCTGACGGCGGCGCGGCCATTGGCATCGGTTTTCAGATTGCCATCCCAGAAGGCGGTGTCCACCTCGTCGCGGCGCGGACGCTCCAGCACTTTGACATTGCGCTCATTGACTTCGCTGCGGCGCGGGACTTCGCCGTTTTTACTGATCGCCAGATCGTAGGTGACGAAGTTCAAGCTGACGCTGGTGCGCACATTGTTGCGGCGCGGATGATAGAAAAAGTCAAAGATATCCGGCGCGATTTCCGGCTGCAGCACGTAAATCATTTCATCCACCACGCCCAGCGAGAGATTGGCGGCGACCTGTTTGCCGGCTACGCTGGTTTGCACTTCCAGCGTCACCTTTTCACCCGGTTGATAGACTTCCTTGGCGTAGCGCAGCGCGATATCAACTTTGGGAATCGCCACGCGCAAGCCGGCGTTTTCAAATAAAAACTGGCCGTTTTTGACATACGCCACGGAGAAGGTCATATTCGGTCCGTATTCCGCTTTCACCGGAATATGCGCGCGGTATTGGCGCGCGCCGATTTTTTGCATGCGCACCCAGGCTTCGCCCTGCGCCATCAGCGCCACCGCTTCCACTTTATCGCGCTCCATCGTCAAGAGCGCCTGACTGACTTCTTCCGGGAAGGTGATCAAGGCTTGCGCGGTTTCACCGGGTTGGAAGTGATCTTTATTGAATACAATTTCCAGCGTGCCGGGCGAGGCCTGCATGCCATCGCCCGCCACCCAGTGCGTGGTGGCGCCGAGCACATTGCCCTCTTCATCGAGTGCGCTGACGGTGTAAGAACCGCTTTGCGCGAAGGCGATGTCAAATTGCGCGCCGTTAATCCTGCCTTCGGTTTTTTCGCGGTTTTCCAGCTTAATCGCCTGCCAGCGCTGCGGTTTGCCGCCATTGGCTTGCTGTGCGCCCTGGGCCTGCAGCGTGAAACGCACGTTTTGCTGCGGTTGGCTGATTTGCTCGGAGGCGCGCATTTGGTAAGCGTTGGCGGCGCGCTCGATCAGAATTTCGCGTGACAGTTTGACGCGATACGCCGCGCCATCGCTGGCGAAGGCGGTGATGATATAGCGGCTGGGTTCCTTGGCCGGCGGCAGATCCAGCTCGACCATGCCCTTGCTATCGCTTTCATATTCCTCTGCTTTGAGCTTGAGCGGAAATTGGCCGGAATAGGTCAAATCGCCTTCCACCATGGTCAGCTGCTGAGCGCGCAAGCTGAGTTGCACTTTGGCGTTGGCCACCGGCTTGCCGTCGGGATAGCGCAATTGCAATTTGGCGCGCACCGCCTGCCCGGTTTTATAGCCGTTTTTTTCCGCCAGCAAATTGATCTCAAAATGCGGTTTTTGATATTGCGCCACGCGAAACGCGGCCAAATACAGCTGGTCTTGATAGCGCATGCGCAATTCATAGCCGCCCACCGCCGCGTTATCCGGCAGGCGTAAGCTGCTGTCCACGCCATCGCTGGACGAGAGTTGCAATTTCTGGCTGGCCACCGGCATGCCATTCGGGTCTATCACTTGCAATTCCAAGGCGCCGGCAGTGGCGGCTTTGGATTGCATGGCTTGCAAAAACTGGCGCGCAAAGACTTTCACAAACACCGTGTCGCCGGGACGGTACAAGGGACGGTCGGTGGTGGCGTACACCTTGGTGTCGTAAATTTCGCTGTCGTAATAAAAGTTTTCTGAGATAAACACGCCGCCTTGCGCATCTTGCCCGAAGACATAGGTTTTTTCCGGGTTGTCGCGCTGCAGATCAGCCACCCCGCGCGCATCGGTCACCCCGCTTTGCAAGACGCCGGCCCCGTCTGTCCAGACAATTTGCGTGCCCGGCACAGCGGCCCCGCTGCTGCGGCGCACGCTCCACACCAGCATTTGCCGCGCCGCGCTCTTGGTCACGGCAATCGAGTCTGACACAAACAGCAAGGTGACGGCGCGATGGCTGCCGGCCATGCCTTCCACCACATACAGACCCGGTGCGCGCTTGCCCAGCGGGATCATGATATTGCCATTGCCGGCGGCCAGATTGCTGTTGCTGCCTTCGAGCTTCAAGTCTTTGGGCGGGGCAATCGTTTTGGCGTTATGCACCGGATAGCGGAAGCTGTCTTGCAGTTCGAGGCCGGGTATCGGTTTGAATTGATTCGGGTGGCTGAATTGGCTGGCGCCGCCATAGTTTTTCGGCGTTTGCAGGCGCGGCTCTTCCTTGGTGACTTGTTTGCGGCTGTCAGCTGAAAACAGGCTCTGCCAGGCCATGCGCGATTTTTTAAACCAGCTGTCCCACAAATAAGTGCTGGCATTGCCCAAGCCCTCGCTGCCCGGATTCGGCTGCACATCAATGCGGTGCAGATTTTTTTGCGCTTTCAAAAATTCCAGCGGCTTGGGCACGCGGTAGATGCGCAGATCCAGCCCGCCATAATTTTCCAGCGGATACATGTCTGTGGTTTCAAAGCGCACCAAGGCGTTTTCACTGCTGCCATAACTGGCGTCAGTCAAAAGAAAAAACGGGCCGCCGTTGGCCGGGTTGTAATAACTTGGCTCCAGGGTTTTGGGGGCGGCTTGCAGCACTGAGCTGCAGCACAGCAAAAACAGCAGGAAAATTTGAGTCAGACGCTTGATGTTCATCATCTTGCTCGCACCTTAAGTAGCGGAAAGAAATTGCAGGCGGTACACGCCGGCGAAATTCGGATTGTCCGGCGCGGGACGCCAGCGCGTGTCTTGCCAGGACAGCAGTTTGCGCAGGGGGACGCTGCGCAAACCGTCATCCTTGGCGCGCGCCTGGTTGCCGCTGCCTGTATTGCTGCCGGTGTGGTAAGCCAGATAGCCATCCATCCACACCATTAAATGCTGGGCGTCGCCCTGGTCGTATAAAAACAGATCGGCTAATTGCGCGCGGCGCCAGTCGCGCCCGGCAAACACGGTGTTTTCCTGCACCAATTCGAGCGCTCCGACCCAGGACGATTGGCGGCCATCGGCTAAGCGCCATTGGTGGCGCAAAGCGGCCTGCTGCATGCTGAGCTGTGGATCGGGCGGCAGTTTTTCTTGCAGCAAACCATTGGCGCGGCGCCAGGCGGCGTCATGGCTGCGCAGGCTTTCCGCCACGGCAAAGCGCACCAGGCCGGCGCAATCGCGCTGCTGCCAGCGCGGATTGGCTTGCTTGAATTGGCTTTGGATGATTTTCGCCATCCACAAGCGCACAATGCGCGATTGGGTTTGATCCAATTGCATGCCCGGCGGCAGCGCTGCGCTGCGCTGCGAAGGCAGATGGCGCGGGATCAGCGCATGCGCCGGACTGAGCGCGCCGGCGATCAAGCCGGCTGCCAGCAGGCGGCGCCGGCGCATCAAAAAACTGGCTGGCATGCTCACTCCCGGCCCTTGCTGACCGCGTGCCACTCGACCGGCAACCAGGCTTTTTCATCCTTGCCCGGCAGGCGTGAGAGTTGCAAACGCCAGGATGGATATTTTTTCAAGGCGTCCAGCTTGGGCCATAAATGGGTTTTGGCCTGCATCAAAAACAATTCCTCGCCCGGGGTGTCGAGCACTTGCAGGGTTTCATTGCGCATCATCTGCGCCAGCTTGGGCGAAGACAGCCAGACCAGGGTTTTGCTGTTTTTCGGCAGCACATCGCGCAGATTGGGATAACGTTTGGCCTGGGTTTGCAAGGCCAATTGCACCAATTTCACATCGGGTGAAAAGGCAATGAAATCGCCCTGTTGCGCCAATGCGGGTTGATACACGGTTTCTTCGCCTTCTGTGTTTTTCTTGTCTTTGCCTTTGGCTTTGGCCTGGGCCGCCATGCCGAATGGGGCGCTGACTTCATGCTGCCACAGATGGCCGCCGTCTTTGGTTTTATCGCCTTGCGCTTGTTGCGCGCCGCGTATCATCCAGCGGAATAATTGTTCCAAAAACAAGGGATCGGGTTTGCTGCCGGGCTTGGTGTGGGCCAGGATCAGCGGGGTATGCAAATTCGATTGCGCATACCAGCAAATCGCCGCCGGGCCATCGAATTGTTTCAGCAAGGCCGCCACTTTTTCCGAGGGCAAGGGGCCAAGCACGCGGTTGCCCATCTGCCAATCCACCGGCAGCAAGGCGCAGGCCGCCGGGTCCATCGGCGCGGCTTGCCATAACACGGCGTCGTTCAGGGATTCCGGCGGCAATTGTTTGCCATCCAACAAGACCGCGCTGCTCCATTTGCCCTGGCGGTCAAATTCAAAGCGCAAGGCTTGCATGCCGGCAAAGAAATGCTGGTAGCCAAAAGACATGAAGTTGGCGTCCATAATCAAAACGTGCCGCGCCGCCTTCTCATTCTTGGCGCCGGCCTTGTATTGAAAATAGTCGGCGTAGCGTTGCTGCCCCGCCGCATCTTTGCCCAGCAATTGCTTGAGCAGGGTTTCGCCATCTTCGCGCAAGCCTTGTTCCTCATCAAACAGCAGCTCCGGACTGGACGCCAGCAGGATGCGCTCGCCATGGCTGGCCACAACAAAGGTGCGTTGATTGCTGATATTCAGCGCCAGCAGCTCCACTTCATCGCCATCAATACTGATCTGTCCCAGGCTGCTTAACTGCGTATCGGAAGCGGCGATTTTGGCGGCTTGTTCTATCGCTTTGGACAAGGTATTGCGTTTCACCACCGCCAGATAATGGCGCAGCGCGCCGCGCTGATCGCGCCACAAGGCGACTTCCGCCGCTTCATTCAACGCCGCTTCGAGCAAGCGGTCTTCCCATTTCATATTGTGCTCGTAGGCGATGCGGCGGATTGCGCCGGACATGCTCAAGCGCTCGTCATGCGTTTCGTAGTAATTCACCAGATCTTCAGTCAGCACATCGCGCGCCAAGGGGACTTTGAGCAAATCGCGCGGCAGCTGCGCCAGGCTGTCGGTTTTGATCCAGGCGTCGGGCTGGGATAAATTGATCTCCAGCGCGCCGACTTTGCCGCCAAACGGCAGGCGCGCCTTGGCCAGCCAGACCAGACCGAACACTGCCAAGATGACCAGCCCGCCAGCGAAGAGTTTTTTCTTGTTCATGGTTGCATGGGAAGAAAGACATGGGCAAAGGGAAATCCTTTGCATGCATTATTTTTGCATGTCCGGAAGGCGCACCTGAAGGCGGAGATGAAATTTTGTGTAAGGCTTGCAACAGGGTGGATGCGGCTGGCATGATGCAGCGCCGTCCTGATCTGCGGCCAACAATTGGCCGGCAGGATGCATGGCGCTGCGCATGTCTTGTGCTGGCCGGGTGCGGCTTGCGTCAGTGGTGATGTTTTGAGAAGATCGGGCGCATGCGCGCTGGACATTCGGCCAGGCGCTCATCTGCAGCAGTCTGCAATGCGGGGGACTGTTCTCCATCTCTGCGCCAGGCGTCGGGTGCAATTGCGCTGGCGCAGAATCGGGCGTTGCGCTTTATGCGCCGAAACGCGCACCCAGCGCAGGCAGTGTGGGTTTCAATTCAAAATTGATTTCCGCCTCGGAGCGCGCCAGCATGGCAAACGAATCTTTATGGTAATGCCCCAGGGTCATATAAATAAATCCAAAGCGGTAATCCACGATCAGCCGGCATTCAACATGCATTCCATCGCCGCAGGTGTATTCAAGAAACTGGCCGTTAGTGCCGCTTCCTTTCTGCTTTTGATTATTGGGCAAACCGCCAAAGGCAATCGCCATTCCGCCAATTGCCGGCGCGCTCAAGCCGCTGGTGCTGACGCCGCCATCATCTTTAAATGGCAGATAGCCATTTTCATTTTGGTGAAAGGAGCGCACTGAGCAAGTCGATTGCCCCAGCGCATAACTGGGCGCGAGCGCGGAAGGCAGCTTCATTGCCTTGCGCAGATTGCGCAGCAGCGCATAGGTCTCCGGCTTATCTTCCAGACAATCGTCATGAAAAATCGGCACCGCCCGTTCCGCATGGGAAACATCCTGAAACTGCAGCTTGCCCATGAAATGAGCGGCGCCACAGGCATTGAAAAATTTTCGATTCGCGACGGTGAATTTGCCGCCATCTGAACCGCTATCGACTTCGCTGACCGGATTGAAGGCCATGTTGTGATCTCCTGTGCAAAGAGTGTGGAATTTCCAGCGCCTGCATTGCGCCGGCGGAAAGATGCAAGATGCGGCGGAAACATGGCAGCTGCGGGGGCGCGGCTTGCGTCCCTGCCGCTGCCATCAATCCGGCCTTCAGTATTGATTCAGATCAGTATTCAGCGCCAGGATCTGGTCATACAAATTCACCACATTCGGCGCTTTATGGGAATTGTGGTACAGATGGGAGCGCATTTCCAATGGGGCCCAGGCCGGGCCTGGGCCAACTTGACCGCCATCGGCCAATTGGGTATGTGCGTATTCCGCCGTCAAGGCTTGCACCGTGACATAGGAAGCTTGCGTATGCTGATTGCCATTGAGCAGGGATTTCACATAGCGCTCAACCAGCGTGGAACGGGCGCATTCAGAGGTCAGCAAAATAATCAGCGAGCGCGCGCCATGATTGCCGGCCAGTGCATTTTGACTCAGTGCTGTGCTGATGGCGGGTAAAGAGATCAAGCCGGGCCAAATGTGGTTATACGCAAAATTGATAAAATTGCCCCCAGCATCTGTCACATGGGTAACCTCAAAGTTGTCCCGGTTCATGCGAATGGAACCAAACACATTGCCATAGCTGCCATATTGCATATCCCAGACGTTATTGGCCGGGTTGGCGGTAATCCCTATGCCAGGCGGCGGCGCAGCTCCGGTGCGATGCCATGCGCGCATGGCGGCGATGATTGCATCGAATTCATTGACATCTTCACTGATCATGACATCCTCAATTTGAAATAAAAGACACTGGGCAGATTGATGCAATCTGCAAATTGACAGGCGAAGCAGACAAGCTTGGTTTTGCTGCGGCGGCTTGCCGCAATGAAGATCGTATGTACATCAATTTTTCAATTCACATCATGCAAACGATCTGATTCACAAGCACTTGATGATAACATCAATCATCTTATGTCAGAAAATAATGCACTCTTGATACATACCGCAAGCGGATTTTTTACCTCCCCGCTGCGCCTCGCCAGCATGGCAGTTGCAGCGCTGATGCGGCGGAGGGCAGCGCTGTTCATGAGCCGATGAAATTGCCGCGCATTTCTCGCGGGGGGCGCGGAAAAATTCTGTTTGGCGCAGTTTTACACTGCATTTTCTGTAGGTTGTGGCTCTTTACGCTTCATTAGCGGCTAACCGCCCCCCCTGGCATATGACCGCGCGCACTTATCAGCCAGCACCCCGCTCGCCGGCCCTGGCGCGCAACAACCAATCATCCGGGGCCACAAACACCCTGGCGCATTCGCGCCACACGCCATCCGCGCCGGGCTGCATGGCGGCCATTAATTGCGGCATAGCCTGCTGGGCAAATTGCTGCGCCAACTCTCCCGCCCAGGCGTGGCAAGGGCGGGCTTGATCTGCATGCTGCGGCGCCAGCCAGGCCGGGGCCAGCCAGCGCAGGCGCGGCAAGAGTCGCCAATGCGGCGCGCCCAGGCTGGCGTCCAGCATAGCCCAATCGGATAAGCGGCACCACCAGCCACGGCAATGTGCGGGCGACAAACCTGTGCTTTGACACAGCGCAGTCAGCTCCTGGCGCCCTGAAAAATCTTCCACATCCGCCACGCGCCAGGGGTAAAACAGCCAGCCTTTGACATACGCTTGCGCGGCTTGCAAGGGCAAGGCCAATTGCGCGGCCCCAAGCTGACCCAGGCCGAGTTGGCGCTGCAAAATTTTGCGCATCTTGGCCCCCAGGCTGTCGGCCAGATTCGGCCCCAGGAAATAATCGGGCGCGGCGGCCCCGTTTTGCAAGGGCGCGTATAAATAAAACTTGGTCGCCAATTCCCAATGCAAGAGCGTGTCAGCGCTGGCGTACAGCAGAAAATCAAATTCCCCCACCGTGCGCCAACCGCCTTGCGGCAACTGGCTGCGCACCTGCACACCCTGGGCTTGCAATTGGCCGCTGGCGGCGAGATAAAAACCAAGCAGTTTTTCGGCCTGACGGCCCAGACGGGTTTGCTGCGGCAGGCTGGTTTGCAGGGCGTCCCAGGCTTGTTGCAAGAGCTGCGGCGCGCTGTGGCTGAGCAATGCCTGACGCCAGGCCGGCAAGGTGGCCGGCGCGGGGGCCTGCGAGGGCCAGCGCGCTAAGCGGCCTTGCCAGGCAGGCGCTGCGGCGTCCAGCAAATCCGGCGCGAATAAAAGCCAGGCCAGCGCTGGCCACGGCTCTTCCAACAGCAAAGCGGGGGAACTGAACCAGCGCTGATAAAAATCAGCCTGCCAGCTGCGAATCGCACAGGCAGGCGGCGCGCTCATGCCGGCTCCGGGCGCGCCATTTGCTGCGTGGCCAGGCACAGATCGGCCCAGGCCTTGGCTTTTTCAGTCGGGCTGCGCAAGAGATAAGCCGGGTGGTATGTGGCCACCAGCGGAATGCTGCCGCCCTGCCCGCTCAGCGTAAATTGGTGCACGCGCGCGCGCAAGCCGGAGACTGGGGTTTGCGCATCCAGTTGCAAGAGTGAAATCGCGGCGGTTTTGCCCAGCGCCAACATGACGCGCGGTTGCAGCAAGCTGATTTGCCTTTGCAAAAAAGGACGGCAGGCGGCGGCTTCAAATTCGGTCGGCGCACGATCATTGCCGCGCGCATCAGTGGGCCGGCATTTGACAATATTGGCGATATACACATTGCGCCCGCGCGCCAATTGCAATGCGGCCAGCATATTGTCGAGCAGTTTGCCGGATTTGCCGACAAAGGGTTCGCCCAGCGCATCCTCGGTGCGGCCCGGGCCTTCGCCCACCAGCAACCATTGCGCCTGGCGGTCGCCGACGCCGAACACGGCCTGGGTGCGCCCCTTGCCCAAGGGACAGGCGCGGCAGGTGCGCACGGCTTGTTCCAGTTGCAGCCAATCCATTTGCGCAATCGCCTGCGCACGCTGATCTGTTTCCGGCGCAGCGCTGGACGGGGCCGGCGCGCTGAGGGCCGGCGCGGCCGGTGTGGCCGGCGCGGCGGGGCCATCATCCCAGGCGCTGGCCTGGGCCGCTTGCGCGGGAGCGGCAAGCGCAGACGGCGCCGCAGATGGCACGGGGGCGGGCCGCGCGGCCGCTTCCGGCGGCGCAGCGGGTGTGCGCACAGCAGGCGCAGGAGCAGGGTTCAGGGCAGTCGCCGGGGCCGCCACCTGCGCCAGGCCGGCTTCAGTCGCCAGCGCTGGCGGCGGCGCTGTCTCAGGCTGCTGCGCGCGGCTGCGCAGGCGCCAGAATACCGGCACACCGATCTCACGCAAGATTGCGCTTTGTCCGCCACTGAAATCCTGCACCCCTGTCATGCCAGCCCCATTTCCTGTAACATCAATCAAAATTCAAGCGCAACACCAGCGCATCTTCGCGCCCCTGTTGCGCTGGATAATAGCCCTTGCGCAGGCCGATTTGCACAAACCCCATACGCTCATACAATGCGCGCGCGCGCTGATTGCCGGGGCGCACTTCGAGCAACATCGATTGCATGCCGCCAGCGCGCGCCATGCCGATGGCGCGCTGCAAGATGCACCGGGCCAGACCGCGTCTTTGCAAATCCGGGCGCACCGCGATATTCAATAAATGCACCTCGTCCACCACATCCATACAAATGCTGTAACCGGCCACGGCGCCATTTTCTTCGCACAGCAGCCAGGCGTGATAGCCATGCGCCAGCGAATCGCGGAAATTGGCGGCGCTCCAGGGATAGACGTAGGCCGCCTGTTCCAGCGCCGCCACTTCCGCCACATCCTGCGCCTGCATAATGCGCCAGGCGAAGCCGGCCGGCAGCGCGTCATTCATGTGCGCCTCCGCTGTGCGCTTTGGCGGCGCGCTCGGCGCTGGTTTGCGCGACTTTATTGCGTAAATACAAAGGTTGCGCATCGGCGGGGGCCACGCCCAGGCCGGCTTGCAATTGGCGCAATCCGAGTTGCGCGATTTGCTGCGCATGTGGCCGCTGCACCGCGCTTACGCGCTGGCAGGCGGCCAGTTGCGGCAAGTCCTGCGCCGGATTGCCGCAGTAATACAGAGCGGCGGCGGGTTGCGGCATGACTTGCACCGGGTCGCTCAAGGCCGGCGCCGCCACTTCCAGCCAGTCTTGCCCCTGGCGGCGGTATTGCGCCCAATACACTTGCTCCATGCGGGCGTCCAGCAAGCACAGGAGATCTGCATGCGGGGGCGCATCAAGCGCGCTCCAGGCGGCTTGCGCCAGGGCTTGCAGGGTAACCACCGGCAACAGCGGCAGCTTATGGGCAAAC